>SFJO01000024.1 GCA_004555865.1 Oscillospiraceae bacterium | reverse complement strand
AAGCAAGCCATCTTCCCCAATACACATGAGGCCATCATCGAGGAAGCCGTGTTTGAGAAGGTACAGCAGGTGCGCCAGCAGCGGCATCGCAAGACCCGTACAGGCCGAAGCAGCATCTTTTCCGGGCTGGTGTACTGTGCAGACTGCGGCGAGAAGCTGTATTACGGAGCGACCAACAATTACCGACCGGAGGGCGCGTTCTTCGACTGTTCTCTCCATTGGAAGCACAAGGATAAGTGCGGCACTCATTATATCCGGGAAGCCGTACTCAGCCACCTGGTCCTGAAACACATCCAGGCTGTGACGGGCTACATTCTGCGGCATGAGGCACATTTCCGTACTGTGATGGAAGAACAGCTCCGGCTGGAAAGCAGTGAGCAGATCCGCGTCCGCAGGAAACGGCTGGAACGGAACGAAAACCGCATCGCCGAGCTGAAACGGCTGTTCATCCGGATTTACGAGGACAACGCCAGCGGACGGCTGAGTGATGAGCGCTTCGATATGCTGAGCCTGACCTATGACGCGGAGCAGAATCAGTTGGAGGCCGAGTGTATTACATTGCGGCAGGAAATTGAAGTACAGGAACGACAGAACGAAAACATTGAAAAGTTCATTCAGACGGCGCACAAGTATGTGGGCATCGACGAGCTGGACGGCTACGCTCTGCGGGAGCTGGTGTCAGCTATCTATGTGGATGCACCGGACAAATCCAGCGGAAAGCGTGTGCAGCACATCCACATCAAGTACGATGGGCTGGGCTTCATCCCGCTGAATGAACGGATGAAAGAGGGGTACGGCGTGACCGAAGTCACGCCGCACCCCTTGAAAACTCAAGGTTTTCACCATTTTTTGATTTTACTGTTTTACGACCACCCGGCTAAGGGGAGCGGTGCTTTTTTGCACAAAGGCAGGAGTCGAAGCCAGACGGGAGGGATGGGCGGAGAAGCAAGGCTCCAATGTTCCGGCCCGCCCAATTAAAAATCACCTCTCCGGCAAAGGAAGAGGTGATTTTTGTTCGTATTCGGTAAAGAAGGCTTTACAGCACCATCAGCAGGGTGCCGGCACCGATCAGCAGGCAGCCGATGGCCGATTTGGGCGTGACCTGCTCGTGCAGGAACACTGCGGCCAGAACCAGCGTGATCACGACGCTCAGCTTGTCAATGGGCACCACCTTGCTGGCCGCGCCGGTTTGCAGCGCGCGGTAATAGCACAGCCAGGAAGCGCCGGTGGCCAGGCCGGACAGCACCAGAAACACCCAGCTTTTTCGGCTGATTTCGCTCAAGCCGCTCTGCGAGCCGGTGAGAAACACCATGCCCCAGGCCATGACCACCACCACCATGGTGCGAATGGCCGTTGCCAGATCGGAGTTGACCCCTTCAATGCCGATTTTGGCTAGAATGGAGGTGAGTGCTGCAAACACGGAAGAACCAATTGCGAAGGGAAGCCACATAAAAAACACCCGATTTCTTAAAGATTTGATTATAAAATAATGAAGGACGCTTGTTCTTTCCAAAACCTCAGAGATTCCACGGCATGGGCGGGCAGGGTTCGGCAATCCGGAAAAACAGCCCCACGCCGTGCTTGAAGAACTGCTTGCGAAATTGCTGCGGGGTGCACAGCAGCCGGTCTCTGCCGTATACGGCATTGAGAAACCGGTAGCGCCGCGGCCGCCCGGCTGAAGCATAGGCAACAAAGTGGAAGCCCTTGCCGGTGTAATAAAAGGCGAGACCGCCCGGCCCCTCGGCCGCCTTGCTGGAGCGGAGCGTGGGAATGAGCGTGACACCCCGCCGGTGCAGATACCGCCACAGGGCGGTGACGCGGGTGCCCATGCGCCCACCCATCCATAGGGTAGGCGCCAGCCCGGCACGCACCCGGGCCGGCGGGTAGGGTTTCCCGGCGATGCGCAGCAGGTTATAGGCGGCGATCCACCCGCAGCCGTTTTGGGCTGAGCTGCACTTCCCGTACCGAATGGCCCGGGAAGCGCCCTGGTCGATGCAGTAGCCATCGGCGGAATACATACGCGGGTCATCCAAAAGCGGCTTTTTGTGCGGTTTTATAGCGGATCCCTCCTTCTTTGAAACGTTCCGAAATACCCTTGCAGAAAATGCTCTTGCAAAGAGCAAAAAAGGCCGCCGTGCGCTCATTTTGAAACACACAGCGGCCTGTGGGCGCATCAGGTCAGCATCATATTGGCGGCTTTGTACACATCGCCGCAGCCCAGCGTGATAACCAGGTCGCCTTTCTGGGCATGGGCCTTGATGTAGTCCGCAGCCTCCTGCAGGCCGCCGACTACCACGCTGCCGGGAATGCGCGCGGCCAGATCCTCACTCTTTACGCTGCCGTCGTCTACCTCACGGCTGCCCATGATGGGGGTGATGACCACGTGATCCGCGATTTCCAGCGCGGAAACAAAATCGTCCATCAGGGCCTTGGTGCGGCTGTAAGTAAAGGGCTGGTGAACGGCCCAAACCTGGTTGTAGCCCAAGCTCTTGGCGGTTTCCAGCGTGGCGCGCACTTCGGTGGGATGGTGGGCGTAATCGTCCACCACCGTTGCACCGTTCACCTCGCCCAGAATCTGGAAGCGGCGGGCGGCGCCGGTAAAATGCTCGGCAGCCACGGCGGCGTCCTCGGGGGTCAGGTTCAGAATGCGCACGCAGCAGCACATGGCCAGCGCGTTGTAGATGTGATGGCGGCCGGGAATGCCCAGACGCAGATGGGCGAAAAAGTCGCCCCATTCCAGCACGTCAAACTCGTAGAAGCCAGGCTTGTACATCTTGATGTTGACGGCGGTGTAATCGGCCTCCGGATTGTTGACGGCGAAGGTGCGCACCGGCCGGTCCACGCCGCCCACCACGTCGCGGGTGTTGGCGTCGTCCAGATTGGCGATAACGGTGTGCTGGGTGAGCAGGGCGAAGCGCCGGAACGCGAACTTCAGCTTGCCCAGAGTACCGTAATAGTCCAGATGGTCGTTGTCGATGTTCAGAATGATGGAGATGGCGGGGGTCAGCTGCAGGAACGTCTCCGAGAACTCGCAGGCTTCCACCACGATCTCCCTGCCAGTGCCGGCCTTTCCGTAGCCGTGGATGAGGGGTAGCTTGCCGCCGATCACCGCCGCCGGGTCGCGGCCGGCCAGCTCCAGCATGGTGGTGATCATGCTGGTGGTGGTGGTTTTGCCATGGGTGCCGGAAACGCAGATGCTGTTCTGATACAGCCGGCTCACATAGCCCAGCATCACGCTGCGCTCCACACAGCGGATACCGTGGGCCTGAGCGGCCTGCATCTCCGGGTTGTCGTCATGGATGGCGGCGGAGTACACCACCAAATCTGCGCCCAGCACGTTTTCGGCTTTGTGGCCCATGAACACCTGAATGCCCATGTTCCGCTCGCTTTCGATGATGGAACCCTCGTTCACATCGCTGCCGGTAATGGTGTAGCCCTTGGTTGCCAGAATCTGCACCAGGGGGAACATACCGCTGCCGCCGATGCCGATGAAGTGGAGCCGGTGGACTCCCTCCAGCAAACCTTTCTGATAGCTGCCGGAATGATATGCCATAGTCAGTCACCTCAATGCCATAAAGTTTAGGCGCGCTGCCCAAAAAGCAGAAACGCCAAAGGCGCAGCCCGGCCTGTTTGGGCCTGGCCGCGCACGGTCATACTTTTTCCTATTATATAATTTTTGCGCGGTAAAAGAAACAGGCAGGGTAAAATTTTTCTGTTTTAGCAAAAAGCTGGAATGCAGGCTGTGCAAAATGCCAGCGCTTTGGTGCAAATCAACCGGTTCAATGCAATTTGTCCAAAAGAACGGCGCAGTCTGGCCCGGCGGGCGCATTGTGCGAAAGAAGAACCCTGCCCGGTGGCCCGGCATAGAATGGCCCAGCAAGCAGGAACCGGATGGAGGTGGCACGATGAAAACCGTTGCGGTGGTGGGGCAGGACGCCCGGGTGCAGGCGGCCGGGCGTCAGCTGGCAGCCATGGGGTTTGTGCTTTTGGATGTACCGCAGCTGTACCGGGCGGATTATCTGCTGCTGCCCATGCCGCTGGAGGGGGACAAAGAAGGGCTGACCAACCTGCTTCGGGCCGCAAAACCCGGGGCAGTGGCGTTTGCGGGGCGGGTCAGCCCCGCGGCACAGGCGGCGGCCCGGGCGGCCGGAGTGGAGCTGCTGGACTGCTTTGAGCGGGAGGATCTGGCCCTGTTGAACGCCGTGCCCACGGCGGAGGGGTGCCTGGCCCTTTTGATGGAATACCGGGCGCACACGATCTGGCGCAGCCCCATTCTGGTGCTGGGCTATGGACGGGTGGGGCAGGCGGTGGCCCGGCGGCTGACGGCATTGGGGGCCTGCACGACGGTGGCGGCCCGCTCGGCGGCACAGCGGGCGCTGGCCCTGGCAGACGGCGCCGCCAGTCTGCCACTGGACCGGCTGGAGGAAGCTCTGCCCCGATTTGACGCGGTGGTGAACACCATCCCGGCCCCAGTGCTCACGGCCGGGCGGCTGCTGCATCTCCGGGCGGGTGCGCTGATTCTTGACCTGGCAAGCCGGCCCGGTGGTACGGATTTTGCCGCCGCCCGGCAGCAGGGGCTTACGGCGCTGCACGCCCTGAGCCTGCCCGCCCGCTGCGCCCCGGAGACGGCGGGGGAGCTGATCGCCCGGGCGGTCAGTTCCATGATTGAGGAGCGGGAGGCGGCCGGGGCGAACCCGCCCGCCGCAGGGGAAAGGGGAGATGCGATGTGAGCGGAGAGAAAACCGTGGTGTTTGCCCTGTGCGGTAGCTTCTGCACATTTGAAGCGGTTTTGCCACAGGTGGAACGCCTGAACTCGCAGGGCTGGCAGGTTCTGCCATTGATGAGCTTTACCGCCGCCGGGCTGGACACCCGCTTTGGCACGGCAGAGCACTGGAAGCAGCGGCTTGAGGAGATCACCGGCCGCCGCCCCATTGAAACGCTGCAGGAAGCCGAGCCGCTGGGGCCGAAGGGGCTGGCCCGGGCCATGGTGATCGCCCCCTGCACCGGCAACACGCTGGCCCGGCTGAATCTGGGCCTGAGCGACACGCCAGTGACGCTGGGGGCCAAAAGTATGCTGCGGGCCGGACGGCCGGTGCTGTTGGCCCCTTCCACCAACGACGGCCTGGGCAGCAGTGCGGCCAATCTGGCGGCGCTGCTGGTGCGCAAGCAGATGTATCTGGTGCCCTTTGCGCAGGATGATTTTTTGCAGAAGCCCAACAGCCTGCAAAGCGATTTTGCCCTCATCCCAAAGGCACTGGCCTGCGCCATGGAGGGACGGCAGCTTCAGCCGGTGCTGCTGCAGGGCAGGGAGACCATCGGGCGCTGAGGCGCTGCCTTCAGACAGAGAACGCCGCCGGGGCGAACCTGTACCCCGGCGGCGTTTTATGATGCTTCAGCTTGTGGTCAGCCCGATGCTCACTTCCAGTGCCTCGTCCACCCGGTGCTGGTCCTCGGGGGTGATCTGCCCGGCCCGCTCCCGCAGGCGGCGCTTGTCCAGCGTGCGGATCTGCTCCAGCAGAACCACACTGTCCCGTGCAAGGCCGCAGTCAGCCGCACGGATGCCGATGTGGGTGGGCAGGCGGTTCTTGTCCTGCCGGGAGGTGATGGCGGCGGCAATAACGGTGGGGCTGTGGCGGTTGCCCACGTCATTCTGCACGATCAGAACCGGGCGGATGCCGCCCTGCTCAGACCCGACCACCGGGCTGAGATCGGCATAAAAAACTTCGCCTCGATGTACTTCCATGGAACTTTGTCCTCCGTTTTGCAGGGGCAGCCGCGGGGCCGCCCGTATTTGAAGAATGGCTGATCCTAGTATGGCCGCTTCTGCGAAGGATTATACAAAAAGCACCGCCCGGGCGGCAGGGTGGTGCTTGAACGCGTTGACAAAAAACGCACGTGCCGGAACAACGGCCCGGCGTCAATGCCCTGCCGCTTCAAACAGGGCGAAGGCAAGGGCGTATTCCCCCTCATGGCTCAGGGTCAGGTGCAGGGTGAGCTTCTGGGCAAAGGCGGCGGCGGTGCCGCTCAGATGGTAAAAAGGGGCTCCGCTCTCCTGCCGAAGCACCTGAATGTCGCCCAGCGAAAAGCCGCCGAGGCCCACCCCGGCTGCCTTGAGAAAGGCCTCCTTGGCGGCGAAGTTTGCGGCGGCAGTGGCCAGCCGCCCGGCCCCGGTGCGGCGCTCCAGCAGGGCCTGCTCTTCCGGCCCGAAGACCCTATGAAAAAAGGCCGGGCTGGCCAGGGCCTTTTCCATGCGGGAAATGCGGCACAGGTCGGTGCCGATGCCTACGATCATACAAGACTCCTCCTGATTTGATTGATCGGCGGCGGCCGCGCCGCTGCCTTTGTGCTATTGTACCATGCCGGGGCGGCAATTGCCAACGCCGGGCCAGAGACCGGCGAAAGCGAAAAATTTGTGAAAAGGTACAGGATTACCACAGTTTTGCACTTTCGACACATAAATGCGGTTGCAGGAAGGCGGAATTTTGTGTATAATAAAAGCAAATTTCAAAGGGCCTTGCAGGGGGCGCCGAAAGGCGCTGTCCGGCGGGGCGGCAGGCGCACGGCGGGCCGTGCCGGGCGCAAAAGGAGGCGCTGCACAATGGCGGACAAAACTGCGATTTTTTCCATTTACGACGATAAGGACGAACAGATCCGCGCTGCTGTGCAGGAAGTGTACGACGCGCTGAAAGAAAAGGGCTACAACCCCATCAATCAGCTGGTGGGCTACATCCTGTCGGAGGACCCGACCTACATCACAACCTATAAAAATGCCCGCAGCATCATCCGCAAGGTGGATCGGGACGATCTGCTTCAGGCGCTGGTGCGCAACTATGTGGAACTGTGACAGCGGTGCGGGCGGTTTGTAAATTTTTTCTGAATCATACGGCAGAAGGGGTGCTTTCCGTGGGAAAAGCACCCCTTTTTGTTGCATTAAAGCGGCAAGATGCGTATAATGTTACTGATTATATCAAGAAGCCGAAAGGGGAGGAACGCATGGAGCCCATCCGCATTTTACAGGTGGTGCCCGCTATGAATACCGGCGGCATGGAGACCTTCATCATGAACCTCTACCGCGCCATGGATCGGGAAAAGGTCCAGTTCGATTTTTTGTACCACTACGATATGCCCTGCTTTTACGATGAAGAGATCCTGCGCCTGGGCGGGCGGATCACCAAGCTCACCGTCCGGCAGGACAACAACCTTCCCAAGTACCTGCACCAGCTGAACGAGTTTTTTGCCCGGCACACGGAATACCGGGTGATTCACGGGCATTACAGCGGGTTTGGCATGTTTTACAACGCCGCCGCAAAGAAAAACGGCATTACCGTGCGTGCGGGCCACAGCCACAACACCAATTACGAGCACAATCTGGTGGGCTGGCTGGACCGCGCCATGAGCTTTTTCTTCACCTATGGCCTGACCGACCGGTTCGCCTGCGGGCAGGAGGCGGGCAAAGCGCTGTTCCGGGGCAAGCCCTTCCGTTTCCTGCCCAACGGCGTGGATGCGGCGGCCTTTGGCCCGGACGAAGCCCAGCGGGCGGCCGTGCGCAGGCAGCTGGGCGTGCCGGAAGACGCCCCCCTCTATGGGCACATCGGGCGCTTCTGCCAGCAGAAAAACCACGGTTACCTGTTGGATATCTTCGAGCAGATCCTGAAGCGCCAGCCCCGGGCCCGCCTGGTGCTGCTGGGAGAGGGCGAAACGCTGGAAGCAATCAAGGCGAAAGCGGCCCCGCTGGGCGACCGGGTGATCTTTGCCGGGGTGCAGGGCAACACCGGAGCTTATTACCGGGCCATGGATGCCTTTTTGCTGCCCAGCCTGTTTGAGGGCCTGCCGGTTGTGCTGGTGGAGGCCCAGGCGGCCGGGCTGCCCTGCTTTGTGTCGGACACGGTGGACCGGACGGTGAACTTCGGCGGGCACATGACCTTTCTGCCGCTGGGGCGGCCGGAGGCCTGGGCCGAGGCCGTGTGCGCCGCCCCGCTGGCCCGGGCCGGGGACGCGCTGGAGCGCACCCGAAACGCCGGGTATGACATCCGCACCACGGCGGCCTGGCTTCAGAAGTTTTATCAAACGGCCTATGCCGGTGCCCCGGCGCGGGAATGACCGTGCGGGCGCGGGGAGAGGAGGTCTGCTCGATGAGGATGGAATCTGCGGTAGCGGGGCAGCCCCCGCTGATCAGCCTGGTGGTACCGGTGTACAATGCTGGGGCCTGGCTGGATGAGGCGATGGCCAGCGTTCGGCGGCAGAGCTTTGAGGCGTTTGAGGTGCTGCTGGTGGACGATGGCTCCACCGACGATTCGGCGCAGAAGTGCAGCCGGGTCTGCGCGGAGGATGCACGGTTCCGGCTGCTGCGCCAGAAAAATGCCGGCCCCGCCGCCGCCCGGCTGACGGGCATTCGGGCGGCAAGCGGGCAGTATTTCTCGTTTATGGACGCGGACGACCGGTTGGCCCCGGAGCATCTGGCCCGGCTGGCAGCGGGGGCAAAGGCCGGGCACGCGCTGTGCTGCACCGGCTGGCAGAGCTTTGCCGACCGGCCGCCGGAGGCTGTGCCGAAGGCCGAAGCGCCGGGCTGGCTGGCCGGGCCGAACCATCTGAACCGGCTGCTGCACGACCAGGCCATCGGCTGGGGGCTGTGGAACAAGCTGTATTCCCGCCGCCTGATCGAGGCAGTGAAATGGCCGGTGGGGGTACGCCACAACGAGGACCTCTGGGCCAACTGGCGGCTGTTTGCGGCGGCGGACGGGCTGTATTTTGACCCCGCGCCCACCTACTGCTATCGGCTGACCGAAGGCTCGGCCAGCCGCCGCACCCCGACACCGGAGGACCTGCAGGATCACTGGACGGTGGCTCAGGCCATTTTGAACGAAGCGGAGGGCACCCCCAGCGAGGAGAGCGCCCGGGCCTTCCATTACGAAAAAATGCTGTATCTGTACAGCATGGCGCTGCGCCAGAAAGACATGGCCCCGTACCGCCCTCTGATGAAGGAGCTGGCCGGGCACATCCGGGCGGAGTTCGGGCCGGCCATGGGCAGCCCGTATCTGCCCCGGCCCATGAAAGCGGCGGCGGTGCTCACCCGGTTCGGCGGGCCGGTGTACCGGGCCCTGTGCCGGATGCTTTTGCCCAAGGGAAGCGGCTGATGCCTGCCGTGTGCGGGCAGCAGATTTGAAACACGAATGTTTGCCGGGTGTGAGGGGCCTGCCCCGAGGCGGGCCTTTGCGGCCGCACACGGCACAGCAGCCAGAGCGGAAACGCCTGGAAATAGGGAGCCTTTTGCATGAAGCTGTTGTTTTTGGTTGATCAGGTGGATTACCCCTTTGCACCCAATCCGGTTCTGGCCCGGCGCACCGCCGGGCAGCTGGCAGCCATGGGGCATATGGTGCATCTGCTGGAATTGTACGACGGCCAGACCCTGCCGCCGGACCCGCCGGAGGGCTGCCGCGCCTTCCTGCTGCCGTTTGCCGATGAGCGCAAGATGAACCAGGCGCTGGAACATGGCGACAAAAACGGTTCACCGGTGCCGCTGCGGCTGGCCCGGCTGGCCATGCACCCCACGGCGGTGGCGGCTGCAGTGCGGCAGATCGTGCTGCACCATCCCCGCCGCATTGATGCCTGCCGGGCCATGGTGGAACAGCTGGACGAGCGGTATCACTACGATGCGGTGTTCAGCGTGAACGCCCCCTTCCCCAGCGCGCAGGCGCTGCGGGATGCGGCCATCGGCGGCAAAAAGCTGGCCTGGATGATGGACCCCCTCACCGGCGGGCCTGCCAGCCAGGGGCCGGACGCCGAGGCGGTGGAGCTGAGCCTGTGCCAGAAGCTGGACAAGCTGCTGATCACCCCGCAGATGGCCGCCCATCTGAGCGAGCCGGGCTGCGGCATGGCGGCCTACCGCAGAAAGCTGCAGGTTGTGGAGTTTCCCTGCATGGTTCCGCCGCCGGTTCCGCCGGTGCCCAAAGAGGCGGGAAACCGCCGGGTGCGCTGCGCCTTTGTGGGTACGCTGTATCCGGTGCTGCGCACGCCGCACTATGCGCTGGAGCTGTTCCGCTGCATGAACGACCCGGATCTGGAACTGGTGTTCGCAGGAGACGGCTGGCAGCATTATGCCGCAACCCTGCCGGATTCCTGCCGGCGGGTGATGGGCGACCGGCTGCAGATCCTGGGCCAGATTCCCTTTGCGCAGGCCCAGGAGGAGATTGCCAAGGCGGACGTGCTCATCAATCTGGGCAACCGGGAGAACAGCCAGCTGCCCAGCAAAATCTTTGAGATCTTCTCCAGCGGCAAGCCGGTGCTGAACCTGGCCAAACGGCCGGACGATGTTTCGCTGCCGTATTTTGAGCGGTACCCGCTGGCCTGCACCGTGCTGGAACGGGAGGGAACGGACCTTCGGGTGTGCGCCCGGGTGCGGGCGTTCCTGCACAAAAATGCCGGGCGGCAGCTGCCCTTTGCCCAGGCCGAGGCGCTGTTCCGCGAGAACACCCCCGAGGCCGTGGCCCAGGCGCTGCTGGATGCCGCCGACGGCTGCTGAGCGGACGATAAAACGAAAGAAAGGGGGCGTTTGCCCATGAAGGTTCTATGGCTGGTAAGCAAGGTGCTGCCCCAGGTGGGCAAAGCCCTGGGTTTGCCCGCAGAAAACGAGGGCGGATGGATCGTGGGTCAGCTGGGGCAGCTGAAGCGCCGCGCCGAGATCACCGTGTGCACGGTGTGCGCCCAGGCGGGGGAGAATGCCCGCTGCACGTTGGATGGGGCGGACTATGTGGTGCTGCCCAAGGGCGAAGCGGCGGACTTTGCCCGCCTGCTGGAGAAAATAAAGCCGGACCTGGTTCACCTGTGGGGCAGCGAATATCCGCCGGCCATGGCCCTGCAAACCGAGGCGGAGGCGGCCGGCGTGCCGGTTCTGCTCAGCGTACAGGGGCTGATGGGCCCCTGTGCCGAGCATCTGCTGGACGGCGTGCCCGCGCGATACTGCGGCAGCTGCTTTGTGCAGCGCTGCATTGACCGGGTGGTGCCCGGAGAACTGCTGGACAAAAAGCTGGCCTATTTTCAGCAGCAGGCCCGGGTGGAACAGGCCATGCTGGCCCGCCAGCGCCATGTGACCGGCCGCACCCGGTGGGACCGGGAGCAGCTGGCGGTTCTGGCCCCGAAGGCGGCCTATTACCCCTGCGGCGAGACGCTGCGCCCTGCATTTTACGGCCCGGAATGGGACCCAAAGGCCCAGGACCCGGAGGCCCCGGTGCTGTTCTTGAGCCAGGGCAACTATCCGCTGAAGGGGCTGCACCGGCTGCTGAAGGCCCTGCCGAAGGTGCTGGAGCGCTACCCGAAGGCCAGACTGGTCATTGCCGGGTGGCCCCCGCTGGAGCGGGGCGCCCTGCTGCGGCCGGTGATCGACTGGATGTTCCCCTACCAAAACTACACCAAAACGCTCATTCGTCAGCTGGGGCTGCAGGAGGCGGTGCACTACACCGGCCCGCTGAACGAACAGGCCATGTGCGAACAATATCTGCGCAGCAGCCTGTACGTTTTGTGCAGCAGCATGGAAAACAGTCCCAACTCTCTGGGGGAGGCCATGCTGCTGGGAATGCCCTGCGTGGCCAGCGATGTGGGCGGCGTTTCCAGCCTGCTCACCCACGAGCGGGAGGGGCTGCTCTACCCGGCAGAGGATGAAAATGCCCTGGCGGCGGCCATTCTGGCGCTGCTGGAGGCCCCGGCCCGGGCAAGGCAGCTGGGCAAGGCGGCCCGGGCCCGCGCCCGCGTGACCCATGACCCGGAGAAAAATGCGGCGGATATGCTGGCCATTTACAAGCAGGCCGCAGGCGGGAACGCCTGAAAGCCGCCCTGCACATAACGAATAAACCAGGAAAGGAGGCGGCCGATGTGGAGCATACCCCGCTGGTGACCGTGCTGGTTACCACCTACAACCAGGAGAAATACATTGCCCAGGCGCTGGACAGTGTGCTGGCCCAAAAGACCGACTTCCCCTTTGAAATTTATGTAAGTGAGGACTGCGGCACCGACGGCACCCGGGACATTCTTAAAGAGTATGCCCGCCGCTACCCGCAGATCATTCGGCTGAACCTGCGGGAGAAAAACGTGGGCATCAGCCGCAACTGGTACGAGGGATTGTGCGCAGCCCGGGGCGACTATGTGTGTACTCTGGAAGGGGACGACTGGTGGCTGGACGACCACAAGCTGCAGAAGCAGGTGGATTTTTTGCGTTCTCACCCGGACTATGCGGCGGTGAGCCACACCATCCTCCAGACGGACGACGCGGGCAACACCTATGGCTGTGAGCCCCACGACCCGCGGATTCTGGGCAAGGACGCCACCGCAGAGCTGTTCCTGGAGGGCGTGACCTATTCCTGCACGGCCTGCCTGGCCCGGAATCTGTTCCGCACACCGGATCCGGCCCGGGAAACGTGCGTGACCGCCAACCGGAGCATTGCCGATTTTGCCCTGTGTATGCTGTATCTGGACGCAGGCCGGGTGTTCGTGCTGGATGAACCGCTCAGCGCGTACCGGGTAGCCGGAGCGGATGCAGCCCACCAGAACTACAACGCCACCCGCAATGCGGTGCAGAAGTACTGCGATTTTCTCAGTGCCGTGGCGGCCTGCGAAGAATACTTCGGGGACAAATATGATTTTGACGCCTGCCGCCTGGCGGGAACCTTCTTCCCTTATTGGGACCGCATCCATGACGGCGGCCTGAAGGAATTCCGCGCCGCCATGCGGCAGAACCTTCCGGCCGGTGCCCGGCGGTGCTGGCCCGGCTATTTCGCGGCCCGTAGCGCCAAGTTGGCGGTGGCCAGCCTGAAACGGAGGTTGCACCATGGGTGAATGCAGCACACAGCCGCTGCTTACCGTGATCATTCCAGTGTACAAGGCAGTGGAGACATTGGGCCCATGCCTGGAGAGCATCCTCAGTCAGGGGGTGCAGGCACTTCAGGTGGTGCTGATCGTGGACGGTAGCCCGGATGAATCGGGCCTGCTGTGCGATGAGTGGGCTAAGAAGGACGGGCGTATTCAGGTGATTCACCAGCCCAACCGGGGGGCTTCGGCCGCCCGAAATGCGGGCCTTGCCGCCGCAAAGGGCCGGTACATCACCTTTGTGGATGCGGACGACCGGCTGCTGCCCGGGCTGTATGCCCGCGCCCTGCCCGCATTGGAAGAGAACGGCCTGTATCTGTTCGGGGTGGAGTTCTCGGACGGAACTGTCCCCTGGCCGCTGGAGAGCGCCCGCTATGAGTCGCTTTCGCAGCTGGCTCCGCAGCTGGAGAAGCTGGTGGTGGACACCGGCACGCTGGCGGTGCTCTACAACAAAATTTACCCGGCCCGCCTTTTGCAGGGGCGGCGCTTTGACGAACGCCTGGCCATCAACGAGGATCTGGAGCTGAACCTCCGGGTTCTGGCGGACCCGGCGCTGGAGGCCATTCAGGTGGACGGTACCCCGGGCTATTGGTACCAGGCTGAGGCGCCGGGCAGCCTCTCTCGCCGGATGCGCACCGACCTGCTGGAAGCCGAGGAGGCGACCCGCCCGGCCTACCGGGCTTTTTTACAGGCCGCCGGGCTGGATGAAGCCGGGCAGCAGCGCCTGCTGGCGGCCCGGCGCACCAACGTGTGCACGGCGCAGTATGGGCTGCTGACCGGCCCGGGCAAGGTGGCCTTTGGCCGCCGGCTGGCCCTGCTGCGGCAGATCTGGGCCGACAAACCGGCCCGGGCACGGCTGCGCAAGCGGGCGCAGACGGACCCGAACCGGCTGCTGGCCCTGCCCTATCGGGTCTGCTTTGCGCTGAACAGCCCGGCGCTGCTGGCGGTGTTCTGCCAGCTGAAGGGCCTGCGGGAACCATCCACTTAAAACCAAGCGTAAGGAGCGTTTTATGCCCGTTATCAGCATCATTACCAGCGTCTATGACGCAAAAGAGTGCCTGCCGGCCTGCATTCAAAGCGTACTGAACCAGACCTTCGCCGACTTTGAACTGATCCTGGTGGAGGACGGAAGCCCCAACGGCTGCGGCGAAGTCTGCGACGAGTGGGCCAAAAGGGACAGCCGCATTCGGGTCATCCACAAGCCGAACGGCGGCCCGGCCAGTGCCAGCAACGCGGGCCTTGCCGCAGCCACCGGTGATTACATCGGCTTTGTGGACTCGGACGATCTGATCGAGCCGACCCTGTATGAGACGCTGTACAACGCCATCAAGGCCCATGAGACCGAGGGGTGCCGCATTGCGGCCTGCGGGGCCGAGGGCATGAGCGAGAGCGGCCGGCCGCTGCCGAACATCACCGTGCAGAGCAGCCTGACCGGCCTGCAGGATGCACTGGACCTGTTCTACGATGTGTTCCGGACCGGCAGCATGTACGGAATGCTCAGCTGGAACAAGCTGTTTGACGCCCGCTTGTACCGAGAGCGGGGCGTGAAGTACGATGAGCGGATGTTCTTCGGCGACGATGCCAGCATTCTGCACCTGCTGTACGATGGGGTAAAGGTGTTCTGCCTGAACGACAAGCTCTACCATTACCGCACCCGGGAGGGCAGCATCACCTCAACGCTGTTCCCGCCCCGTAAGCTGGATGACTTGACCATGTATTGGGATTGGTACACCTGGTTTGCCGCCCGGGGCGACCGCCCGGACCTGACCCAGTGGGCGGTGGCCTGCTACTGGCGGGTGTTCTATGTGTTCTATGTGCAGGCGGCCGAGAGCGGCACCCTGGCGCAGCCTGGGGTGAAGGAGGGCTTTGCCTACCACAAAAAGCATCTGGACAGCCTGGCTGGGGCCATTGCAGCCTGCCCGCACATCTCGAACTTTGAAAAGCTGCGGGCGCGGCTTTTCCGCATCAGCCCGATGGGCTGCTACCGCCTGGCCCGGGCCTGGGGCAAGCTGGCCGGGCAGAACTAAGACGAAACAACAAAGCAAAGGAGGCGTGCCATCATGCCGGAAATCAGTGTGATCGTACCCGTTTATAAAGTGGAGCAGTGGCTTGGCCCCTGCGTGGACAGCATTCTGAACCAGACATTCCGGGATTTTGAACTGATCCTGGTGGACGACGGAAGCCCGGACAACTGCGGCGCTTTGTGCGAGAAATATGCCAAGGATGACCCTCGGGTGCGGGTGCTGCATAAGGCCAACGGCGGCCTTTCCAGCGCACGGAATGCAGGCATTGAAGCGGCGAAGGCGCCCTATCTTGCCTTTGTGGACTCGGACGATTTTGTGCGGCCTCAATATCTGGCCACCCTGCGGGCGGCCATCCGCCAGTATGGGGCGGATATGGCCATCTGCGGGGCGGAGGATGTGACCGAGTGGGGTGAGAGCCTGCCCCGGCCTGCCTACACCCAGGAGCTGGAAGAGGGCGTGCATACCGGCGACGAGCTGCTGCCCGGCTTTTACGGCGAGGCCAGCGCCTACTATACCGTAGCCTGGAACAAGCTGTACAAGGCCGAACTGTGGAAGACCCTGCGCTACCCGTATGGGCTGATCCACGAGGACGATGCGGTGGCCCATGAATTGTTCCACACGGCAAAGCGGGTGGCCTGCGTGCCGGAGCCGCTGTATTGCTACCGCCTGCGGGAGGGCAGCATCTGCCGCACCGACCTGACCCCCGCCCGCTTTGACGGCGTGACCGCGCTGGTAATGCGCTGTGAATACTTTGCAAAGGAAAACCTGCCGCAGGAGCTGCAGGATCAGGCTGTGGCGGCCTGCTGGCACCGGTACCTCTCCCTGTGCGCCCAGGCCAAAACCATGAAGGACCCCGCCATTCTGAACCGCTGGAACGAGGAACAGGCCCGCATGAAGGCGCTGCTGCCCGCGGCGCGCCACTGCCCCTGCCTGACGGTGGCGGAAAAACTCAGCTGCGCCCGCTGGGGCGGTATGCCGCTGCCTAAGGCGAAGGAGGGCAGGCGGAAATGAAAATTTTCCTGATCCCGCCGCCGGCACTGCCGATTCCGGCCGTGCGGGGCGGTGCGGTGGAAACGCTCATCAGCCACCTGATCGAGGAGAATGAGCGCCAGGCCAAGGCAGAACTGGTATGCGTCAGCCTGCCGGACCCGGAGGCCCAGAAGCGGGCGGAAGGGTATCGGCATACAAAAATTCATTTTCTGCCCGCCACACGGCCCATGGCCCAGCATCTGTGGGGGCCGGTGTGTGGCCAGCTGCGGCGCATGGGCCGCCCGGCCCCTCTGGACCCCTGGTATGAACATGTGCGCAAGCTGATCGCACTGGAAAAACCGGACTGCGTGGTGGCAGAGGGCGGCGACCTGACTGAGCCCGCCGCCATTGCCCATCAGGTCGGCCGGGAAAAGATGTGGGCGCACCTGCATATGCAGCTGCGGGCCACCCAACAGCTGGAGGATATGTACGGCGGCATTCTGGCCATCAGCCGGTTTGTGGCGGATCAATGGCAGCCCACCGGCCACTGCAAGGTGCGGCTGGTGCCCAACTGCGTGGATGTGGCGCGGTTCTCTCCGGAACCTGAAACGCCCGAGGAGCAGAGCCGTCTGCGGCAGATGTTGGGCTATACCGACGAGGATTTTGTGGTGCTGTATTGCGGCCGGGTGTGCGAGGAAAAGGGCGTTCACCGGCTGATCGAGGCCATGGTGCGGCTGGATGACCCCCACATGAAGCTGCTGGTGGTGGGCAGCCCCTTCTTTGCGGCCGAGGACGAAAGCCCGTTCTTTGAGCGGCTGCGCCGGGAGGCCGAGCCTCTGCGGCAGGCCGGGCGCATTCAGTTCACCGGCTATCTGCCCAACGAAAGCCTGCCGCCCTACTACCGTTTGGCGGATGCGGCCTGCTTCCCGGCCATCTGGGATGAGCCGGCCGGCATTGTGGTGATCGAAGCCATGGCCTGCGGCTGCCCCATTGTGGCCACGGCCTCCGGCGGAATGGCGGAATATCTGAATGGCTCCGGTGCGCTGCTGGTGAGCCGGGATGAAGCCTGGGAGGCAGGCGTCTGCAAGCCGGTGCCCGGCATGGAGCCGCTGGCCGACCAGCTGGCCGAAGCCTTTCGCCAGCTGAAGAACGACCCCGAGCGCCGGGAAAAAATGGCCCAGTCCGGCCCGGAGCGGGCCAGGATGTTCAGCCGCCAGGCCTATTATGAAAATTTTTTGGCTGCCCTGCAGCCCCAGCCGCCCAAGGCGGAGTAAAGGAGACGAACCATGCCCCAGCAGATCAACGTTACCCGTTCCTCCATGCCGCCCTTTGAAGAGTATGTGGAGGAGATCCGCCCCCTGTGGGAGAGCCGCTGGCTGACCAACATGGGCGAAAAGCACTGCCAGCTGGAACAGCAGTTGGCGGAAAAGCTGGGCACCGGCCGGGTATCCCTGTTTACCAACGGGCACATGGCGCTGGAGCTGCTGCTCAAGGCGATGGGGCTGGAAGGAGAAGTGCTGACCACCCCCTTTACCTTTGTGTCCACCACCCATGCCATCTGCCGTGCCGGGCTGACCCCCGTGTTCTGTGATGTGAAGGAGAGCGACGGCACACTGGATCCCGCCAAGCTGGAGGAGCGCATTACCCCCCGCACCTGCGCCATTCTGCCGGTGCACGTATACGGTAATCTATGTGACACCGAGGCCATTGCCGCCATTGCCAAAAAGCACGGGCTGAAGGTGATCTACGACGCGGCCCATGCCTTTGGTGTGGAGAAAAACGGCCGCAAGGCGGGCAGCTTCGGTGATGCCGCCATGTTCAGCTTCCATGCCACCAAGGTGTTCCACACCATCGAGGGCGGCGGCGTATGCTGTGACGACCCGGAGGTGCACGAAACCCTGGACCATCTGCGGGACTTCGGCATTCAGGACGCCGAGCACGTGGGCTATGTGGCCCCCAACGCGAAGATGTGCCCGGCCTGCGGCTGCTTCTGGCTGAGGGCGAGGGGCTGACCTCCAACTACGCCTATATGCCCGTCACCTTTGACGAGGCCGTGTTCGGGGAAAGCCGGGACGAAGTAATGTCCCGCCTGGCGGCCGAGGGCATCGGCGCGCGCAAATACTTCTACCCGCTGGTGAGCGACTATGCCTGCTATCGGGAGACCTACCATTCCAGCGAGACCCCTGTGGCCCGGCATCTGGCCAGCCAGGTGCTCACCCTGCCTTTGTTTGAAGAGCTGGGAGCCGCCGGTGCGGATGAAATCTGTGATGTTATCCTGAAAGGACCGGGCAGCAACCCGAGAAAGTGAGTAAGACCATGCCTTTGGTGAGCATTGTAATCCCCGTATACAAGGCTGAGGACCTGCTGCCCCGCTGCCTGGACAGCATTCTGGCCCAGACCATGCTGGATTGGGAGTGCGTGATGGTGGACGACGGCAGCCCGGATGGCTCCGGTGCGGTGTGCGACCGGTACGCCGCGCAGGACAGCCGGTTTAAGGTCATCCATAAGGTCAACGAGGGCGGCTCCATTGCTCGGAACGTGGGCGTGGAGAATGCCTGCGGCAAGTGGCTGTATTTTGTGGACAACGACGATGTGCTGGCCCCCGGCCTGCTGGAAGCGGCCCTGAAGCAGCAGGAGACAAGCCTGGACAGCATGGTGCTGTGGAACTGGTGCGACCGTGCTGACCAGCTGCCGCGGACCCTGCCCGAGGCCCTGCCGGTGCAGCACTGCACCGCCAAAGACGTGGGCAAGCTGTACATGGATGCGCGGCTTTACTACGTGTGGAACAAGCTGTTCCGCATGGATTTGGTCAAGCAGAACGGCATTGCCCATAAAAAGGACATGGATTACGGCGACGACATGATTTTCTGCCTGGATTACATCAAGGCGTGGTTCCGGGAAAAGCCGAATGCCGACTTTGCGGTGATCCAGCTGCCGCTGTACTGTTACAGCGTGGACAATGTGAACAGCATGACCCGGCGCTATCTGCCCAGCTATTGCGGGGACGAGCTGCGCCTGTGCGATTATCTGCTGGATTTTTTCGGCCGGGATTTCCCCATTGAGGACAAAACCGACCGCCGCCGGGTGCTGACCCACTGCCTGCACACCATGGGCTGGGCCATTGGGCTGGAGGCCAACCGCCCCGCAAACGGCGAGGCAAGCCATGCCGAGCAGTATCTGGCCGACCCGCGGATGACCCGCCTGCTGAATGTGTGCCGGAATGAGAAGGTGTACATTCCCTATGCAGGCCCGTTGCGCAAATGCAGTGCGGCGGGCTGCCGCAAGCTGTATCTGCTGGAGCAGCAGAACCCCCGGCAGTATCAGCGGCGGTATTGGCTGGGCTACTGGCTGCACACCCTGGCCACCGGGCAGAAGGCGCCGGTGCAGCTGTGAACCTGCCGCTTTCGGCAAAACCGACAGAACGAACAATGGCGCAGCAGCCGTTTGCCGGCAAGAGGAGAGAAATCATGAAGCTTGGAATCATGCAGCCGTACTTTTTTCCATACATCGGGTATTGGCAGCTGATGAACGCGGTGGACCGCTATGTGATCTACGACGATGTGAATTTCATCAAGGGCGGCTGGATCAACCGCAACCGCATTCTGATGGGCAGCGAAGTGAAGTATTTCAATCTGCCCATGCAGGGGGCCAGCCCCTTTAAAAAGATCAACGAGGTGGGGGTGCAGCCCCCGGAGCAGTGGGTGAAGGGCGGCCTGGACAAGCTGCGCCTGGCCTACCGCAAGGCCCCTTGTTACGGGCAGGCCATGCCCCTGGCTGAGGACATTCTTACCTGCGGCAGCACGAACCTGGCGGAATTTCTGGCGTACTCCATCCGGGCGGTGGCGGCGTATCTGGAGATGAACACGGAGTTCGTCATTTCTTCCACTCTGAAGAAGGACAACGCGCTGCACGGGCAGGATAAGGTGTTGGCCATCTGCAAAGAACTGGAGGCCACGGAGTATTACAACGCCATCGGCGGCCAGCAGCTGTATTCCAAAGAGGACTTTGCCCGGCAGGGCATTCAGCTGAGCTTTTTGGACACCCGCTCCATCCGCTATGCGCAGGGAAGCGGGGAGTTTCAGCCGAACCTCTCCATTCTGGACGTATTGATGTATAACCCGAAAGAACAGGTGCAGGAGATGCTGAGGGAATATGATTTGCGGTGAACAAGCCGAGTACGGCGGCTATCTGGAACTGGGCTTCGGCCCGGCCAAGCCCCGCTACCCCGGTGCGCTGGCGCTGAACACCGCCCGAAACTGCCTGGCGTATGTGCTGCGGGCGCGGAACATCCGCACGCTGCACCTTCCGTCTTACCTGTGCGGCGCGGTGAAAAACACCTGCGCAGAGCTGGGCGTTCGGGCAACCGAGTATCCCATCGGGCAGGATTTTCTGCCCTTGCCTGGGTTGGAGCCGGGGCCGGACGAGTGGGTGTATCTGGTGAACTACTACGGCCAATTGGGGCCGGAGCAGGCGCAGGCGCTGAGCGAGCGGTACGGCCGCAGGGTGATCTGGGACAATGTGCAGGCATTCTTCCAGTCGCCCTGCTCCGGAATGGACACCATTTATACCTGCCGGAAGTTTTTTGGCGTGCCGGACGGGGCCTATCTCTTCACCGATTGCCGCCTGAAAGAGCCGCTGGAGCGGGATGAATCCCGGGAGCGGATGACCCACCTGCTGGGCCGGGCGGACACCGGCAGTGCCAACCGCTTTTACGGCAGCTATGCGGAAAACGAGGAGCGGTTGGAAACCCTGCCCCTGCGGTGGATGTCCCGCCTGACGGAGACCCTGCTGGGGGCCATTGACTACGATTGGGCGGCCCAGCGGCGGAACGAAAACTATGCCCGGCTGGCCCGGGAATTGGACGGGGTAAACGGCCTTGCGCTGCATCCACCGGCGGGGCCGTATGCCTATCCGCTGCTGCTGCCAAAGGGCGAGCAGGTGCGCAAGGCACTGCAGGCCAAAAAGGTCTATGTGCCGCTGCTGTGGCCCGAGGCTGCGGCGGCCGAACATGATCCGGTGGGCCGGGCGTATGCCCGGAACATTCTACCCCTGCCGGTGGACCAGCGCTACACCCCGGAGGATATGGAGCGGATGCTGGCCATTCTCACCCCGCTGCTGGGCTGAAACGCACCGGGCAGCATAAAATCAGGGCGGCTCCGCCCGGAAAACGAGGAACCTTATGGCACAAGTGAGCGTAGTAATCCCGGTTTACAATATGGCAAAGTATCTGCCCCGGTGCTTTGCAAGCCTGCAGGCGCAGACCATGCCGGACTGGGAGGCACTGCTGGTGGACGACGGAAGCCCGGACAATTCCGGCGAAATCTGCGACGAGTGGGCGGCGAAGGACGGCCGCTTTCGGGTCATCCACAAGGCGAACGGCGGCGTGTGCAGCGCACGCAACGCGGGCCTTGCCGCCGCGAAAAGCCCGTATGCGGTGCTGATGGATCAGGACGATCTGCTGGCCCCCTGCGCACTGGAAGCGCTTTTGGCCGTGCAGAAGCGGTTCCTCGGTGATTTTGTGCTGGGGCTGCACACGGAGATCCGGAAAGAGTTGCCTGACGGGGCGTTCGCGCCGGACACCCCGGTGCAGCGCTATGCGGCCCGGCAGGCCTCGTACCTGTACAACGACGCACCGTTTCCGCCGCCCTGGGGCAAGCTTTTGGACCTGGATTTGATGCGCCGATACGGGGTGCGCTTTGACGAGACCATCCGGGACGGCTACGAGGACCGCCCCTTCATGCGGGACTATCTGGCCGCTCACTGGCAGAGGAATGCGGCGGCCCAGTGCGCGGTGGTGCAGCTTCCCCTCTATTTCTGGGAGAGGGACAACGCCGAGAGCGTGAGCAGCAGCGGCCGTCAGCCCCTGAAGCCCTGGCACCTGGCCATGTTTGACGGCTTTTTGACCGACTGCCTGAACGTGTACCATGTGCCGCCGAAGAGCCTGCAGTTCTATGCACTGGAATATGTGCAGACCCTGGCCTTCAGCCTGAGCTGCCTGCCGCCGGATACGCTGGAGCAGGACGCGGCCTGGATTTATGAGGACCCGGCGCTGGGGCGGCTGCTGGATTATTTCAGAAAAAATAAGCTCTACACGGTGTTTTATACCCCCCTGCGCCGGAAAAACACCAAACTGGTGGCAAAACTCTCCCGCGGGCGGCTGGAAAACAATTCCTTTTACTGGCACCGCTACAAGCTGGGCCGGTGCCTGCACCCCACCTGGGCCGACTGGAAGGGCCTGGAGGCCATTGTGAGGGAATGAAACGAAACAAGCAGTCCGGCAAAAGCCGGGCTGTTTTCTTTTGCAATAAAATGTGCTATAATCCTTTTATATCTGCTCATTTGCCGATGAGCGGAGCAAACCGGTCCGAACATCGCCGTTCCGGCCGGGAACTGCAGTGTAGCGATAAGAACTTATGAAAAATAAAAAGGAAACGAAGACAATGGCCAACAACCAAAACGAATCGTGGACAACGATCATCCGGCCCCGCACTGGCTGGTTTGACATTGACCTTCATGAGCTGTGGCAGTACCGGGATCTGATCTGGATGTTTGTGAAGCGAAACTTCACCGTGCTGTACAAGCAGACCATTTTAGGCCCCGCCTGGGTGCTGCTGAACCCGCTGATCACCACCATCATCTTCAACGTGATCTTTACCGGCATTGCCAACATTCCTACCGACGGTGTACCCAGTTTCCTCTTCTATATGGCAGGCAACACGGTGTGGACCTTGTTTGCAAACTGCATCAACAACACCGCCAATACCTTTGTGGCCAACGCCGGGGTGATGGGCAAGGTGTACTTTCCCCGGCTGACGGTGCCCATCAGCCAGGTGCTCACTGCGCTGCTGAACTTCGGCATTCAGCTGGTGATGTTCCTGTGCTTCTGGGTGTTCTTTGCAGTGAGCGACCCAGGCTGTGTGCATTTTACCATCTGGCTGCTGTACCTGCCGGTGCTGCTGCTGGAAGTGCTGATGCTGGGCCTGGGCGTGGGCATCATTGTGTCCAGCCTGACCACCAAATACCGCGACCTGGCCATTGCCGTCGGCTTCGGTGTGCAGCTGTGGATGTACGCCACCCCCGTGGTGTACCCTATGAGCCAGCTGGCCGAAAGCCCCCGCATGGCCGTTCTGGTCAGCCTGAACCCCATGACCCATCTGGTGGAGGCGGCCCGCATGGCCCTGCTGGGCTCGGGCACCATTTCGGTATGGGGCCTTGTGTACAGCGCGGTGTGCACGCTGGTGCTGCTGGCGGTGGGCGTGATTCTGTTCAGCCGCATTGAAAAGACCTTTATGGACACCGTGTAATGGAGGACAGGAACATGGCAAGACAGAGCGAAGAGCGCGTTCCGGTCATTCAGGTGACGGGACTGAAAAAGAAATACAAGCTGGGCCAGATCGGCGGCGGAACCCTGACCGCCGACCTGCAGAGCTGGTGGGCCAGAGTGCGCGGCAAGGAAGACCCGAACCTGGTCATCGGCACCGACACCCGGCTGTTCGGCACCACGTTTATGGCCCTGAACGGCATTGACCTGACCGTGTACCAGGGCGAGGCGCTGGGCATCATCGGCCGAAACGGTGCCGGCAAGAGCACCTTTTTGAAGGTGCTCAGCCGCATTACGGCCCCCACCGAGGGTGAAATCCGCCTGAAGGGCCGGGTGGCCAGTATGCTGGAGGTGGGCACCGGCTTCAACAACGAGATGACCGGCCGCGAAAATATCTACATGAACGGCGCGATTCTGGGCATGACCAAGGCCGAGGTGGACGCGAAGATCGACCAGATCATCGAGTTCTCCGAGTGCGGCGAATTCATTGACACCCCGGTCAAGCGCTATTCCAGCGGTATGTTCGTGAAGCTGGCCTTTGCGGTGGCCGCCCATCTGGACTCGGAAATCATGGTGATGGACGAGGTTCTGGCGGTGGGCGACATGAAGTTCCAGCAGAAATGCTTGGGCAAGATGAGCGATGTGGCCGGGCAGGAGGGGCGCACCGTTCTGTATGTAAGCCACAACATGAGCACCATTCGCCAGCTGTGCACCCGCTGCATTGTGCTGGACAAGGGCAAGCTCATCTACGACGGCGACGTGGAGACGGCCATTGCCATCTACATGGACACCACCGATGTGAATGTGACCCACTATGACCTGCGGAACGTGGGCCGTCAGGTACCCAGCGCCGGCCACCGCCTGTTTGTGGAGGAGCTGCGCTTTGTAGGCAAGGAGAGCAGCGTGTTCGCGGACAATGAGCCCATCGTCATCCAGATCACCTGGAAGGCGAACGAGCGGTTCGATGGCGTGAACATGAAGATGAACCTGCATTATCGGGACGGCAGTGCCGTGGGCATCACTCATCCGGTGAACCTGGGCGCCGCCGAGCCGGGCAAGACCTACCGAACCCAGTTCAGCTTTGACCCGGGCCTTTTGGGCGAAGGCCAGTATTTCTTCTATCTGGACGTGTTTGAAAAGTCGCTCACCAGCCCCATCTGCCTGGACAAGCCCAATGTGGAGTTCCACTTTGAGGTGACGGGAACTGACCTGACCATGCCGGAATGGCCCACCGGCTGGGGCCGCATCCATTTCCCGCCGGTTAAGCTGCTGGAGAGTGAGGCGGAGTGATCGAATGAACAAACTGTTTTTGTGCGGCACCCAGTACCATGTGCTGGAGGCTGTGGCCGCCTGCCTGAAGGAGAGCTGCCGGGCCGAGATCGGCTTGTCCGACAGCATTCCCGGGCGGCTAGCCCTGGCGGACCGGCTGCGGGCCAGCGGGCTGTTTGAACGGGTGTACTGCCCGGCGGATTCCGCCTGGCCTGCCCCCGCAAACGACGGGGCGGTTCTGTACCGGCTTCGTCAGCGGCTGGGTGTGCGCCGCACCGGCTGGAAGGTGAACCCTGCCCACTACGATGAGATTGTGGTGTACAACGACTGGACGCCCTTCGGCCGCTGGCTACAGGACTGCAAGGCCTGCTATGTGCTGGGGGAGGACACCCGGAACCATCTGGACCATCCCAACCAGTACATTGACGGCCAGGCCGCCGCGCCGGATTTTGCCCTGCGGCAGCGGGAAGGGAAGGGCTACCTTTATTGGGGCGCTTACCGGGGTGTGCAGGCCGTGGAGATGACCGACCCGGCCCGGGTGGCCTATTACCCCGAAAAGGCCCGCACCTTTGACCTGTTTGCCATTCTGGGCGGCCTTTCTTCCGAAAAGAAGGCGGTGCTGCGCCGGGTGTTCGTCCGGCAGGAGCTGCCGAAAACCGACAAGCCGGCCTGCCTTTTGCTGCCCCGCAGCTTTTATGTGGACCACGATCTGCCCAGCCAGGACGCCCAGAACCGGCTGGTGACCGACACGGTGGAGCGCTACTGCAAGGGATACCAGCTGTACGTTAAGACCCACCCGCGGGACACCACGGACTATGAGCAGCTTTTGCCCGATGCCGTGGTGCTGGACCGGTTCATGCCCTCGGAATTGCTGGATTACTGCTTCGAGGTGCGCTTTGCCCGGGCCGTGGGCCTGTGTACGGCCTCGGTGCGCAATCTGCAGTGTGCCGACGAGAAAATTTCGCTGGATTACGACTATATTGCGCCCTACCAAAAGGGTTGATCTGCTGCCTTGCGGGCGGGTTGCCGCCGCGGCCTGAACCTGTTTTCGGGGCTGCAAACGGCGGCTGTGCGGCCGTGGTTCGTTCCGCGTTTGGCGGACGGTTGGCGGTGCAGAACCCGCTGTGGTTTGGTGCAGGCAGCGTTTTACAGTGCAATTGAAAAAGAGGAGTTCACGATTATGAAAATCATTGGGGTTATTCCTGCACGTTATCGTTCTTCCCGTTTCCCCGGCAAGCCTTTGGCGGACATCTGCGGCCGCCCCATGATCTGGTGGGTGTACCGCCAGGCCAAAAAGGTGGAGCAGCTGGACGCGGTGTATGTGGCCACCGACGATGAGCGCATTCAGGCCGCCTGCGAGAGCTACGGCATTCCCGTGGTGATGACCAGCCCCGACCACCCCACCGGTTCGGACCGGGTGGCCGAGGTGGCCGCCAAGGTGGAGGGCGACCTGTTCATCAACATTCAGGGCGATGAGCCGCTGATGGAGCCGGAGATGGTGCGTCAGGTCATCCGCCTGTTCGATGACCCGGAGGTTTACTTCGGCAGCCTGAAAAAGAAAATCACGGACCCGGACCTGATTGCCGCCGACAGCACGGTGAAGGTGGTCACGGATGACCTGAACAACGCCATGTACTTCTCCCGCAACCCCATTCCCAGCGGCCTGAAGGACGTGGACAAGGTGGACGTATACAAACATGTGGGCATTTACGCATACAAGCGGGATTTTCTGCTGAAGTTTGGCGCAATGCCCCAGTCCAGCCTGGAGCTGGCCGAGTGCGTGGAGCCGCTGCGCGCCATGCAGGCCGGCTACAAGATGCGCTTTGCCGAGACCGAGTACGAAAACATCAGCGTGGATTACCCCCGCCATCTGGACGAGGTAATTGCGGAGATTCGCCGCCTTGGGCTGGATAAGACAATCGAAGGCTGAGGCGGTGCCTGCATAAAAACGGCGGTGCCGGGGCACGGCGCGGGCCCCGACTGCCGGAAGAAGTGACATTCTGCCCGGCAGGGCCTCTGCCTGCCGGGCCGGCTGCGCCGAAGGGAGGAAACCTTCAATGAAAACGAGCATTCAGCTGCTGGACTGTACCCTGCGGGACGGCGGCTATCTGGTGGATACCATGTTCGGGGAGACCTTTGTGAAGGGCTTTACCCGCAGCATGACCGACGCGGGCCTGAACGTGGTTGAGGTGGGCTTTTTGAAGGATGAGACCCACCGCACCGGAAGCACCATTTACAACAACGCGGCCCAGATCCGCCCCTATCTGCCCCGGCAGCGCCGGGAGGGTGTGAGCTATGTCTGCCTGTCGGATTACAGCCGCTACCACATCTCCAACCTGGAGCCTTACGACGGCACCAGCATTGACGGTGTGCGGGCCTGCTTCTTCAAAAAAGAGCGCAAGGACGTACTGGATTTCTGCCGTGAAATCAAGCGAAAAGGCTACAAACTCTATGTGCAGCCGGTGGACATTCTGGGCTATTCGGACGAGGAACTGCTGGATCTGATCGCGGATGTGAACGAGATCGGGCCGTATGCCTTCTCCACCGTGGATACCTTCGGCAGTATGTACCCCGAGGATCTGCCCCGGGTGTTCCGGCTCATCAACGAGCACCTGGCCCCCGGCGTGCGCATGGGCTTCCACAGCCACAACAACCTGCAGATGAGCTTTGCGCTCAGCCAGGAGTTTGCGCGCCTGGCCGACGGTGTGCGAGACATTACCATTGACGCCACCCTGTGCGGCATGGGCCGCGGTGCGGGAAACACCAACACTGAACTGGTGGCCAGCTACCTGAACAGCCATTGGGGCGCCCATTACGACCTGGATGTGCTGCTGGACGCAGTGGACAACTACATGGGCAGTATGCGCAGCCGCTGCACCTGGGGCTATTCGGTGCCGTATTTCCTGGCGGGCATTTACAGCGCCCATGTACACAACATCACCTATCTGTCGGACAAGCCCAGCGTGCGGGCCAAGGATATGCGCTTTGTGCTGGAGCAGCTGCCTTCCGATGTGCGCAAGCGGTACGATTACGACCTGGTGGATAAGCTGTACGCCAGCCGCCTGGCCAGCACCGGCGATGACAGCACCAGCCGGAACGTGTTTGCCAAAAGGGTGGAGGGCCGCAGCGTGCTGCTGGTGATGCCCGGCCCCACCAGCCGCACCTGTGCGGACAAGGTGGCGGCATGGAAGCAGGCGCACAACGCCCTGACCATCACCGTGAACCAGCTGCCCGCCGAGGGCGAGCCGCTGCCGGATCTGTGCTTCTTCTCCAACCCCAAGCGGTATGATTATTGGAAGCACGACCCCCGCTTTGCCCAGGTGGACAAGGTTCTTACCTCCAATCTGTGCGAGAGCGAGGGGGAGGGCCAGTGGGTGGTGAACATCGCCCCGCTGCTGCGCCCCGGCTTTAAGTACGCCGACAACGCTGCGCTCCTTCTGCTGACCCTGCTGGACGGCTGCCGCCCGGCGGCTGTGGGACTGGCCGGCCTGGACGGCTACGACGTGGACAAAAAGAACTTTACCACCCAGGACATGGAACGCCGCTTTGAGGCCCAGCAGGCCGCCGAGATCAACCAGGGCATTGCCGGGGCGTTGGCCGATCTGGCTGCCCGCCGCAAGGGCGTGCTGCCGGTGTTCGTGACCCCCAGCCGATTTGAGGATGCATTGAAATGACGCAAACGACCAAGAATTTGCCGAACCTCCGCTTGCTGGTGCTGGATGTGGACGGAACCCTTACCGATGGCAGCATCTGCATGGGGCCGGCCGGCGAGGTGTGCAAGCTGTTTTCGGTGAAGGATGGCCTGGGCATTCAGATGCTGGCGGCCGCGGGCGTTCAGATGGCGGTCATCACCGGCCGAACCAGTGAGATCGTAGCCCGCCGAATGGCCGAACTGCCGGTGGCCAGAGTGGTGCAGGGCTGCACCGACAAGCCCGCGGCGCTGAAAGCGCTCTGCGAAGAGATGGGCATTTCGCTGGCCGAAGCTGCCTTTTTCGGGGACGACCTGAACGACCTGGCAGCGATGGAAGCGTGCGGCCTGGCAGCCTGCCCGGCGGATGCCGCCCGGGACGTGCTGGAGCGGGCACGCTATATTGCCCCGGTCCCCGGCGGCAAGGGTGCTGTGCGCGCATTTGCGGAGGAATATCTGCGGCAGAAGGGCCTGTGGGCCGAAACTGCCCGTAAGCGCTTTGGCGCTGTGGTGAACAACGGCTGAAAACGCCCGGAATACAGGCAGAATGCAGTAAAAGAAAAAGTCAGACACGGTTGTGTCTGACTTTTTTGCTGCACGGGCGAGAAAGAAACTTGGAGCACTCAGTCCACTCGGATGGCGTTGGGGTAAATGCGGGAGATCACGTCATCGCCGTAGTGGGCGTCCATGTACACTTCCCAGCCGGAAGTGGCGGGCATACCGAGGGTGCGGGTGTTGTACCGCAGCAGTGCGCCGCCGCTCATGACCATATTGCAGATCATAAAAACCAGAATGACCCAGGTAACGGGTTTGCCGATGCGGCTTGGAATGCACTCGATCCAGGCAGAAAAGCGGGGATAGAACACTTTGAACCAAGCCACGGCGGCAAAGCCCCAGAAAAAGCAGTACAGCAGGTTGATGCGGCCGCCCAGATTGAAGGGGAGGTGGCTGTAATCCCAGAATACCGTGCCGAACACCTTTTCGCTGGCCACACTGCACAGGTATTCATAGGCACCGCCCAAAAACGTACCGACCGCGAACAAAAAGCTGGCAGGCCGGTCCTTGTAGCGGTACAGCATCCAGGTGGCCAGCGCCAGAGCGCCGCCCCACACAATGCTGAAGGGCCCCCACACCAGGCTGGAACGGCTCATCCAGACACCGGCCGTGGCGCGGCAGAACAGCGTTTCGGTCAGATCGCCTAGCAGCGAGCCGAGGAAAAACAGAAGCACCAGCTTGTAAAAGCTGCATCCGACGGCAAAGGTCTCACTTTTGGGGGGCTTGACGTGGGAGAAGGTGGCCTGCGGGTGAGCCTTGACAATGCGCCGCTCGGTGCGCAGCAGAATCCACTCACCCAGGCGCACGGCCACGGCAGCCAGCCGGCTGTCCAGTGCTTCAATGCGGGGCAGCTTGTGCACCATGCCGGTCAGCGTGAGAATGGTTCCCAGTGCGTCCACCGCCAGCACGCCCAGCAGCACCCACAGTGTGATGCGCATCACCAGGGCGGGCACCAGCCGGTAAACAAACAGCAGCAGCGGGGTGCCCCACTGTACAACGGCAAGGCCCATCAGGCCCCAGAGCAGCGAGGTGGAAAGGCTCACATAGCCGTCCAGATTCCACCGGTGGTTGGAATAATTCCACCAGCGGGTGTGGGTGATGGCTTCCAGCAGATGGCCGGCGATCCATTCCACCACCGTGGCGTAAATGGCGCAGCCCAAAAACAGAAACAGCCAGTTGCCGCGCAGCTCCCCCAACAGGTGAACCATCATCAGGCCGCCAACGCCGTACACGATGCACAGCGGGCCGAACAGCACCGAACGGTCTACATAGCGATGGGTGCGCACGGCGGCCGCAACGGTCTCCAGCAGCCAGCCGCTGAAGGAGAAGCAGAAAAACAGGAATACGCTTGAATAGAAGATGAGCATATTGCCTCCTGGACCAGTAAAAATGTCATAATATTTCTATTATATCGAAAGAAAATGACAGCCGCAAGGCAAAGCTGTGAACGTTGTATTACCATTTGACGGACAATGGGAAAGCCCGTATACTGAGAACGAAAAAGAAAGCAGATCGGGAAGGAAGACGACCATGAAAATGATCTTTTTTGCACTTTGGGGCCTGTCGCTGCTGCTGATGCTGGCCGCCGCGGCACAGCTTTGGCGCGCATTCGTCCGAAAAAAAGAGGAGGTCACCCGGGCATTGGCAAAAAGCCTGGGCCTGTTGTTTGTCAGCATCTTCTGCGTGCGGCTGGCGGTGGGGCTGTATCTGGCCGACGGCGCACTTGTGAAAGAGCCCAATGGGCTGAACCTGTTTGAAACAGCGCTGGACAGCGCCGTGCACAGCCTGCAGACCTTCAGCATGGACGAGGGCTACACCGACTATCTGTTTGCCGGGCGGGACCTGTGGCAGTGGATGAGCGGCTCTGCCGCTGCGGTGACGCTGGCAGGCATGTACATTTCGCTGCAGAACCTGCTGGCCCCCATTGCGGGCGGCGCCATTTTGCTGGATCTGCTGAGCAACCTGTTCCCCTGGCTTCGGTACCATCTGCAGGGCGGGCGGCGCAAGTATGTATTTTCTGAGCTGAACGAACCGGCGGTTCTGCTGGCGGAAGATCTGGTTCGTGCGGAGCAGGGGGTGCGGCTGGTCGGCGAAGCGGCAGCGAAGGGCCGTATGGCGGTGATTTTCACCGATGCCTATGTGGATAAGGAAAACGAGCAGCGGGCAGAACTGCTGGCCCGTGCCCGGAAGCTGGGAGGAATCTGCCTGGAAGACGACCTGCGGCAGCTGCGCCTGCCCGGCCGCGGGCGGGTGACCTACCTGCTGATGGATCAGGACCCGGTGGCCAATCTGGACGCAGCCATTGCCCTGCAGACGGATTACCGCGCCCTGTGCCCGAAGGCGGATGAGATCGACATTCTGGTTTTTTCGCAGGACGAAAATGCCGGGGAAATCCTGAAGCAGGCCCAGGCGCGGCTGGGCGCGGGCGCACCGGTTACCAAAGTGGTGCGGGAGGACGTGGCCCTTGCCTACCGCCTGCTCACCCAGCAGCCGCTGTATCTGCCCCTGCTGAACCATCCGGCGCAGACGCTGAAGCTGCTGGTGCTGGGCGACACCCTCTTTTGCCGGGAGTTCATTCGTGCCGCGTACTGGTGCGGCCAGATGAGCGGGCCGGAGGGGAAGCCTGTGCGGCTGGAGCTGCATCTGGCCGCGCAGGACCCGGAAACCCTGAAAAACGAGCTGGCCATGGCCATGCCTGGGGTGCAGCTGGATGCCGAGGACCCCTATGCAGCCTTTGCCTTTTATTCCATTCGGGCAGACGGTCGGGACCTGGAACAGCTGTTTCAGGAAACCCCGGCGCTGAACGGCTGCACCTACGCGGTGGTGGACCTGGGGGCGGACGGCTGCAGTCTGGATGCGGCTCGCTGGCTCCAGCGCCGGTTGGACCTGAATGCCCTGACGAACCCGGCCCGAACGTTTGTGAACTATCTCATCCGGGACCCGCATCTGTGCTGGGCGCTAAACGAGAAACAGCGCACCGAGTGGTGTAGCTGCCGTGCGTTTGGAAGCGAGAAAGAACAGTTCAGCGTGGAAAACGTCTTTGCGCCCGTGCTGGAGCAGCGCGCCTTTGACGTAAACGCCCATCACAATCCGGACGACTGGAAGAAGTTCCAGCAGGATGAGTACAAGCGCTGCTCATCCATGGCCGTGGTGGTGCATGCGGGCTATAAGCTGTTCTCTGCCGCGCCCAAGCTGCTGAACCCGGAAAACGGGCAGCCCTGCTGCGAAGGCACTCAGGCCCGTGCGGCGGTGCAGAAGAACAAGGCACTGCTGGCCTGGCAGGAACACCGGCGCTGGAGCGCTTACACGCTGTCGATTGGATACCGGTGCCCCACCGCACAGGAGCTGGCCCATTATATGCTGGCTGACCAGGACAAGCGGGATGCAAAGCAGGAGCACCTACGGCTGCACCCCTGCCTGGTGGACAGCCGCCCCGGCGAAGGGGCTATCCGTCCAGAGGACTGGGCAGCCGCGGAACGGGAGGACTTTGATGACCTGGACAACTTCTCGCTGAAATTCCACCACCTGCTGCGGTGCAAGCTGCCGGATGCCTGGGCGGAACTGGAGGCCCGGCGGGCCGAGGCGGATAACGTGATCGGCCGCTGGCTGTATGGCCCGGAAGCCGGGGCCTGGGCGGGCTGCGTGCGGGATATGTATGGCTGCCGGGCGGAGCTGGAGCAGCTTGGGCTGAGCCGGGATGCAGCAATGCTGGCGGTTCCCACCGACTTTAAGCAGTGGGACTACGAGATGCTTTCTGTAATTCCCGAATATCTTGGTATGAGACCGCAAAAGGAGAGCTGACCATGGAGCGATACATTCCCCACCCGAAAAACACCCGGAACGTGACCCTGCCGGACGAGGTGCTGGCTCTGGCTGAGCAGCTGGCCCGAAACACCCATGAGGTGTGGGCGGCTCAGCGGCTGAAGGACGGCTGGGTGTGGGGCCCGGCGCGAGACGACGCAAAAAAGCAGCACCCCTGCCTGGTGCCCTACGAAGAGCTGCCGGAGGAAGAGAAGGACTATGACCGGCACACCGCGCTGGAAACGCTGCGCCTGATCCGGAGCATGGGATTTGAGATCCGGCGCGCCGAATAACCAAAGCCTGCCCGGACTCACAATGCCTTAACAGGAAAAAGCGGAGCCCACTGCGCACAACGCCGGTGGGTTCCGCTTTTTGATTATGGTGAGAATGCGGTTACAGGGTCTGCACCAGATCGCTCAGCTCCTTGCGCTGGGCGTGCAGACGGGAGGGGTGTGCCCCTTCGGCCGGGTAATGGTAATGTAGAAAAAGTGCAGCAGTCATATCTAATACATAATATACAAAAATGCAATATTTTTCTCGTTTTTATCTCGGGTCATATTTTACGGAATTGAGACAGGGGAATTGTCTGTATTGGATAAAAAAACGAAAAGTAAAAAAGAAAAAAGAGAAGAAATAGACGAACCAGAAGCGGAAAGCTATAATCGTTCATACAAACCTTGCGGAGCGGGTTGTGCGGCTCCAAAGGGAATAAAAATGGGAGGAAAGAACTATGAAGAAAAAATTGTTGTCCGCTTTGCTTGCTGGAGCAATGTTGTTGTCTCTGGTAGCATGTGGTGGAACTACGGGTGACGATAAACCCGGGTCTAGTTCCACAGAGTCCACAGTGCCCCCCGAACAGAAAACAACCTACATGGAATTTCCCGCTGAGTACCAGAGTTGGGACGAGAATGGTAAGGCGGTTAATTTCGAGCGCTTGGGTACGGCTGAAAATGGCATGGTCGTTTCCCTGCGATATGAGGCATCTAAAATTGGAACACAGATTATGGAAAAAGGCGGAAATGCCGTTGATTCGGCCGTTGCAACGGCCCTGGCGTTGACCGTTACTATGCCGGAGATGTGTGGTCTGGCTGGCGGCGGCTTTATGACCTACTACTGTGCAGAGACTGGGGAGACAGTGTTTTTGAGCTTCCGGGAAACGGCGCCGATGTTCCAGACTGCGGAAATGTGGGTCGAGGATGCGGACGGTAACGTGATTGGAAACCATAATATGTTTGGTGGTTTGGCCGTTGGCGTTCCTGGTGAGGTTGAAGGACTGTATTACGCACTTCAGGAGTATGGCACGATGGAGTGGGCAGATGTGGTTCAGCCTTCTATTGATATCGCGCGGGAAGGCTTTATCATGACCCCTGAACTTAAGGAATATACCACCATGATCTATGATGTGATGGCAGCCAACAAAGAACTGAGCGAGATATATCTGGATGAGGCTGGCTTTGTGAAGGAAGTCGGCGATGTGATCTATAACGAGCCGATGGCAAAGGCGCTGGAAATCGTGCGCGATCAGGGTCCTGATGGTTTCTATACTGGAGCAATTGCAGAGGCTATGGTGAAAGCAACCCAGAACGCTGGCGGCGTGCTGACAATGGAAGATCTGGCCAACTATGAATGTTGGGAAGATGAGCCGGCCACGAATACCTATCGCGATTATACAGTCTATTCCTCCAACTTCCCCTCCTCTGGTGGCGCTTATATCATTGAGACACTCAACATCATGGAGAATTTACCTGTTCACCCCTTTGATTCTGTTGAACACTGGCACCAGCTGGCCGAGGTCCAGAAGATGGTTTGGGCTGATCGAGCCGAGTATGCTGGCGATACCCGCTTTGTTGATGTGCCTGTAGCCGGCATTACAAGCAAGGATTATGCAAAGACGCTTGCGAAACAGTTTGACCCTGCCAAGGCTCAGGATTATAGTCATGGTAATCCCTGGGAGTACAATACTGAAAGCCAGAATACGACTTCTTTCTCTGTTGCTGATAAAGCTGGCAACATGGTCACCATTACACATACCATCAACTACATTTGGGGAAGCCGTGTATATGTTGACGGCTATGGCTTCTTTATGAACGACCAGTTAGGCGACTTTGTCGTAGGCACTGGGTACTCCAACTCTCTGGAGCCCGGTAAGTGCCCCTTGTCTTCTATGAGTCCCACTGTTGTGATTGATCCAGAAGGTAAGCCCTTCATGACCTGCGGTGCGCCTGGTGGTGTCCAAATATTCCCTTGCATTGCACAGGTCATTATGAATGTCATTGATTACGGTATGAACATTGATGAGGCAGTCAACTCTGCCAGAATTGCGGCTACTACTGGCAGCTTTAACTACAGCTTGGAATTGGGAGAAGATGTGGTGTCCGGCTTGGAGGCTTTGGGCCACAAGAATCTTCAGGAAAAGGGTGCAATTGCACTGCCGTCTGCGATTATGTATATGCCTGATGGGACAATGCAGGGTAGTGTAGAGTATAATTCCGGCATGGACCTCTTTACTGACGGTGTGGCTGTAGGCTATTGATATCTTTACCTTGAGATTTTTCTAATGCAAAAAAGGAGATCCATATAACATAAAAAAACTACTTTCTTTGGCCCTGGCTGCGGCTATGGCCCTGTCCCTGGTGGCTTGCGGCTCTAACGGTGAGACTCCCTCCTCCAACGATAAGAGCAGCGGCGGCGAGGTCACCGGCCTGACTGAGGCCATTGCCGAGCAGCCAATCCTTCTGACCTCCGGCGGGCAGAGCGCCGACTACGCCATGATTGCCACTGTGCTTGAAAAGCTGGGGATGGACATTACCTCTGACGCGACGGTCAAGGCCGGACGCCTTGGGCGATGCTAAGACCCTGATCGTGGTTGTGGGCGGCTCCTCCAAGGGCCTGGGCGCAGCTGGTATTGACGCGGACGGTGAGCTTGCCCGTCTGGATGAAGTTCTGAAGGCCGCGGAGGATGCGGGTATGACCATCATTGTCATGCACACGGGCGGAGCTGCCCGCCGCGGCGACCTGTCTGATAAGTTCATCGCTCCGGTCTTTGCCCATGCCGACTACGCGGTTGTGGTGGAGGCTGGCGACACCGATGGACTGATGCAGGGAATCTGTGCGGAGAATGGAATCCCCATGGATCTGCTGAGCAGCATTGGCGATGTAGCGGAAGTTATCCCCAAGGCATTTAAGTAAATGAGAAGAAAATCGTGGTACAGGCCATCTGGCTATACTGGATGGCCTGTATCAAAACGGTGTAATTAACCTTATCATGGAGGGTATTGATATGGCACTGGAGCCCTCTCCTGTCAATTTGCGCGGCCTGACTCACCGGGAGTGGGGAGACTTCAGCGACGCCCATGCGATCCTGATGGAGACTGCCAATGCGTCCCAGGGCCGTCTGCGCGGCGCCTCCAGCGAGGAGCAGATCTTGGGTGGCCTGGATAAATTCTATGTCATCAATGACTCCCTGGGTATGCTGTTCGTGCCTTTGGATGAGAACGGCCATCCCATCGAGGAGCGCTGCGGCCGTCATTTGGAGGGAATCTTCCAGCACACCAGTGCGTATAACGACCTGAACCCCGATGCTCCTGTCATATACAGCGGAGTTCCCGGCTATCAGGATCTGTTTGTGAATGCACCCAAGGAGGAGCTTGGCGGCGACTGGCTGGGTTCCTTCCTGATGTAGTCCCGAGTTCAACTCATTTTCTGTGAAGAACTAACGGGGGTGAGCCAAATGGCTCACCCCCGTTTCAACTTACATATGTGCCTGCCCCAATAGTGCGCGGCAGCGCCTCGATGGGCGGCAGCCTCGGGAGAAATGGTCACGAAAAGCAAGATGACTCAAATATCAAAGAAGCCCTGTCAGTACGCAGTTAGCGTATTGACAGGGCTTCTTTTTGCCTATTCAATCTTCATCGTCTTCAAAAGTAAAGACTTCCGCAACCGTCTTATTAAAAACTTTGGCTATATCCATCGCAAGTTTCAAAGAGGGGTTATATCGACCATTCTCCAGTTTC
>SFJO01000038.1 GCA_004555865.1 Oscillospiraceae bacterium | reverse complement strand
CCCTGCAAAGCGCCGAGCACAGCATCTATGTGGAAAGTTTCATCATCGGCATGGGGGAGATGTGGGGCCAGATCCACGAGATCCTGCGCCAGAAGGCCGCCGCCGGCCTGGATGTGCGGGTCATCTACGACGATGCGGGCTGCCTGAGCCTGCTGCCCCGCAACTATGACGAGATTCTGCGGGCCGAGGGCATCCGAGCCTTCTCCTTCAACCGGTTCGTGCCGCTGCTCAACCTGGTCATGAACAACCGCGACCACCGCAAGATCATGATCATCGACGGGCGCATCGCCTTCACCGGCGGCGTCAACCTGGCCGACGAGTACATCAACAAGCTGGTGCGCTTCGGCTACTGGAAGGACAGCGGCGTCCGGCTGGAAGGCCCCGCCGCCCGTAGCTTCGCCAACATCTTCCTGGCGTTCTGGAAAGCCCACTACCCCAAGGAGGAGATCAACCTGGCCGCCGCCCTGCCCGAGGTGCCGCCGGTGGCCACCGACTGCCTGGTGCAGCCCTTTGCCGACAGCCCCGTGGACCGGGAAAGCGTGGCGAAAAACGTCTACCTGGAACTCATCAACCAGGCCCAGCACCGGCTGTACATCTGCACGCCCTACCTGATCCTCGACAACGACCTGCTCAGCGCCCTGCGGCTGGCCGCCAAGCGCGGCGTGGATGTGCGCATCTACACCCCCGGCATCCCCGACAAACCCACCATCTACCTCCTCACCAAGAGCTATTTCCCTTCGCTGCTGCGGGCAGGGGTCAAGATCTACCGCTTTGTGCCGGGCTTTCTGCACGCCAAAACCTGGCTGTGCGATGACCGCGTGGCGGCGGTGGGCACCGTCAACCTGGACTACCGCAGCCTTTACCTGCACTTTGAGTGCAGCGCTCTGCTCTACGGTGGCCAGGTGCTGGAGGATATCCGCGCCGATTTCGCCTCCATCGAGGGGGAGAGCGAACTGGTACAGCTGGAAGACTGCCGCACGGGATTTCTGGGCACGCTGCACAGTTCCATTTTGCGGTTGCTGGCACCGCTGTGCTGAATTGGGAGGGACTTTCAGGTCCGCGGCTGCCTGTTTCCGGGTAGCATGTAGGGGCGGCGTATACGCCGCCTAGGCAGTATCCCGGTAGGTTCGCGCTCCCGGGATACGTTCCTTTTTGACCGACCAAAGGCAGCGGCAAGTTAGAAAACCTGCCCAATGGCCCCGGTTCCGGGGCCGTGTATGTCGGAACCAACGCTTCGCGTTGGTTTTTGCATCGCGCTGTATTCTGTGGGCGCGATTGCGGGACATGGCCCCGCAGGCAAAAAGCGCCGTATTCCGAGGCGCGGGGCACGGCTTGGGGGCTGCACGCCCCCGAGACCCCCAAAGAAGAAGTCGAATCGAAAAAACCGGGAAAAACGCCTGGAGAGACTGTTTTTCCATCGGTTTTTCCGATTCTCCACCTCTGATTCGGGTGTGCCCGAACCCCCGTGGAGGAAAAAACACGTCTTTGGGTGTATTTGGGTGTAAAAATACATAAGAAGATTTCTTCCGTTTTGGGACTGCCGCTGGCAGTCCCTTTTTTGGTATGGCAAAGACACAAAAAAACACTTTGTGCAAAAATAGTATTGACAACTAACGGTTGTTGAACTAAGATGAAATACAACCAACAAAGCCGTGATACAACCAAGACAGATTTTGCACAAGGAGGAACGCCATGACCTACAAGGAAAAAGTGGAATGGCTGCGCCAGTACCGCGCGGCCGTCAGCCGGGAACGGCTGCTGGAAGGGGAACTGGAGATGCTGCGCAGCGCTGCCGAGCGGGTGACCGCCTGCCTGGGCGGCACACCGGGGGCAGGGCCCGATGTGGACCGGCTGCCCCGGGCGGTGGAACATATCGAAGAAACGCAGAAAAAACTGGAGAAGCAGATCGAGGACTGCGTGGAATGCCGGTTCCGCGTCACCCGGGTCATCGCTGGCATTACCTCCCCCGATGTGCAGGAGGTGCTGCGCCGCCGCTACATCCTGGGCCAAAGCTACGCCGAGATCGCCGATGCCATCGGCGTGGTGCTGCGCCGCGTCTACCAGATCCACCGCGCCGGAGTGCTGGATTTGAACCTGGAAGCCACCGGGGAGGACGAAGCTTCCTGATTTTTCCCGAACATTTCCCAAAATTTCATTGCATTTCACAACTAAAGGTAGTAATATGATACCGTTGAAACTCGTGAGAGGGCACAGCGCCCTTCCGCGAGTTTTTTCTTTTGGGCCCGGCCCGGAAAGGAGGGATGCACCATGCACTGCTGACGGCCCCGCCTGCCGTGGTCCGCGGCGCGGCGTGCGGGGCGGCCCATTACCCAACACCTTGCGGGAAAGGAGAATCTTTTGCAAACCTATCTGGAACAAGCGTTTGGCAAAAGCGATGTGACATCGGCCAAAATGCGCGCGGCTCTGCGCGAATGGCTGGACCTGTACTACGGTGCGCCCCGCCCCGGCGAGGACCCGGCTCCGCGGCTGGCCGCGCTCATCGTTGCCAAACTGTGCCGCACCGTCTTTGCCGAGTATGACGCCCGGCTGGACGGTGCCACCCAAGGGCTGCTGCCCCGCGGCCTGGACGCCCTCAACGCCGTGCGCAAAACCGCTTTGCAGTATGCGCTCATCGGCGGCGAATGTCTGCTCAAACCCGTTCTGTGCGGAGAAACGCTGGATTTTGTGCCCATTCGCCGGGACTGCTACGCCCCCCTGGCCCGGGATGCCCATGGCCGTTTGCTGGCCGTGGGCACCATGGAGTGCCACACCCGGGGCAGCACCCGCTACGCGCTGCTGGAACGCCGAACGGCGGGCGACGACGGCCTGATGATCGAGACCCGGCTGTTTGAACTCAACGGCCAGGCCCTGGGGCGCTGCGTGCCCCTCTCCACGCTGGAATGCTGCGCCGACCTGGTGCCCCAGCTCTTTCTGCCCGGCGTGCCGGGGGTGGGGCTGGCGGTGCTGCGTACCCCGCTGGCCAACTGCGTGGACGGCTCCACCGATGCCGTGAGCATCTACGCCCCCGCCGTGGGGCTGCTCCACGCCCTGGGACGGTGCGAGGAACAGCTCAACACCGAGTTTGCCAACGGAGCCTCCCGGGTGTTCGCCTCGGAGGATCTGCTGCGCCCCGATGCCCGGGGCAACCGCGCCCTGCGGGATGACCTTTTTGTGGGCCTGCCCGATGACCCCGCCAACGTGGGGGTCACGGTGTACAGCCCAGCCCTGCGGGAGCAGAGTTATCTGGCCCGCAAGCAGGACCTGCTGCGGGGCTGCGAAAGCCTGCTGGGGCTGCGGCGGGGCATCCTCAGCGAGACCGAAGCGGAGGCCCAGCCCCGCACCGCCACCGAGATCGCGGCCACGGCGGTGGATTACGACCTGACCATCCGCGATTTGCAGGCGATGTGGGAATCGGCCGCCCGGGAGGCTCTGGCGCTGTGCGGAGCGCTGGGCAGCCTCTACGGGCTGACCGACCCCGACGCCGCCCCCGGCGTGCTGACCATCGACTGGGGGGACGGGGTGCTCTATGACCGCAGCCGCGTCTGGGCCGAACAGCGGGAGCTGGTAGCCGACGGCCTGCTTCGCCCCGAACTGGCCCTGGCCTGGTACTACGACCTGCCCCACGAAACTGAGGCAGACCTGCGCCGCATCCGGGAACGTTTTATGCCGAAAGATTAACTATTAAAAGTCAACCCCGAAAATGAATGGTGGTGGTGAAAAAGAGATGGCTCAAGAAAGGTATAGCAAAGCTGAGGTCTTGTCGGACCCCTGCTGGCTATTCAAGTAGCTGCACTTAAAGCGCTGAGCAATATGGCTGTCTGGATTTCTCCATGGCATATATCAGACGTACCAATTTTTTGGCAGCGTGAGAGATGGCAGTATTGTAGTGTTTCCCCTCCGCCCGCTTCTTGGCGAGATAATCAGCAAAAGCCGGGGCCCAGTGACAGACATACTTGGCTGCGTTGTAAAGTGCGTAGCGTAAGTATCGGGAG
>SFJO01000012.1 GCA_004555865.1 Oscillospiraceae bacterium | reverse complement strand
CGGTTTATTCGCTGCCCAGCAGTTCCAGCATGAGAACATCCCGGCGAGCACGGATCTGCGCCCCCACGGTGTAATAGGGCGGCATATTGTTGTGGGCCTGCCCGCTGCCGCTGGAGGCGGTGCGGTTGGTGATGCTTTTGTCCACGGAGAGATTGCTTCCGCTGGCGGCCACGCGGACGGCGTCCTGTGCCGCGGCCTGGGCAACTTGTGCCGAGGTCTGGGCCAGTGCGGCGGCGTCCTCGGCGTTCTGTGCTCGGCTGCAGGCCCGTTCGGCCGCCGTGCTGATCTCTTCAAAGGCGCTGGGCAGGCTGTGCGGGGCCTGCCCGGGCACGGCGGAGTGGTTCCGGGTCTGGTAGGGCAGGTCCGCGCTGATGCGCTGCACGCCCGCACAGGTGCCCAACACCGTGATGCGGCCGCAGACGGTCTGGGCCGCGGTGGCCTGCTGCGGCACCTCCACCCGGCCGCTTTCCGGCAGCAGCAGCGTGACGGCTTCGCCGGTATAACCGTCGGTGGAAAAGGTGACGCTTTTGGTGAGATCGTCCCAGGCGGCGTCAAAGGTAAAATGCAGCTGTTCCGTTCCGTAGCTGCCCCAGGTGCCCAGGTCAAGGGGGCCGTCCGCTTCGGCGGCATAGCCGTTCACCCTGATTTCGTGTAGCATGGTTCCTCCTTACTGTTTCGGTGTGGTTCGTGGCAGGTGAGACCAGAATAGTGCCGGAAGGGAGAAAACTCAATGCAATTTAGTATAATCGGGCAAAATTCTACGCATGGGAATACAAAAGGCAATTCACGGGCTGCCGGATTGGCCGGTTTTCGGCAAAACGGTCCGTCCGCCCAATCGCTTCGGCACGGCAAACGGCCTGCACGCAGAGCGGCCTCACCGCAGAAACGACAAAAAACAGGCCGCGAACGATGTGGTTCACGGCCTGTTCAGCTTTCTTGATCGGGGTTAAAAAATCAGAACGGCAGCAGCCCCAGGCTCTGGGCAATCAGGGCCAGAACCAGCAGGGGCAGGGGAATCATGAAGTAGTACTTCATCCAGCGGGAAATGCGCACACCGTCACCGGTGTTGGCTTCGGCCAGGTAATTGTCAAAGCCCCAGCCCCACTTGGTCACGCAGAACAGCAGGTACACCATGGAGCCGATGGGCAGCAGCAGGTTGCTCACCAGAAAATCCTCCAGATCCAGTACGCCGGTGCCCGCGCCCAGAGGCTGGAAGCCGGACCAGACGTTGAAGCCCAGCACACAGGGCAGGGAGGCGACCAGCATCAGCACCAGATTGATGGCGCTGGCCTTCTGACGGCTCCAGCCAAACTGCTCCATGCAGCAGGCCAGAATGTTTTCAAACACCGCCAGAATGGTGGAGAAGGAAGCAAAGGTCATGAACAGGAAGAACAGGCTGCCCCACAGCCGCCCGCCGGGCATGGAAATGAACACGTTGGGCAGAGTGATGAAAATCAAGGAGGGGCCGCTGTCCGGATTGATGCCGAAGGAGAAGCAGGCCGGGAAGATGATCAGGCCGGAGAAGAAGGCCACAAAGGTGTCCAGCGCGGCAATGCGCATGGATTCGCCCAGCAGCGTGTGGCTCTTGTCCATGTAGCTGCCGAAGATCTCCATGGCCGCAATGCCCAGGCTCAGGGTGAAGAAGGACTGGTTCATCGCCGCCGTGATCACCGACAGGGCCTCGCTGGTGGTCTGCATATGGTCCAGGTTGGGCTTCAGGTAGAACTCCACGCCGGCCATGGCGCCGGGCAGGGTCAGGCTGCGCACGGACAGCACCACGATTAGGCACAGCAGCGCCAGCATCATCCATTTGGAAATGCGCTCTAGGCCCTTCTGCAGGCCCATGCTGCACACGGCAAAGCCCACGATGACGGTTACGGCCATCCAGGGGCCGACCTCAAAGGGGTTGGCCAGCATATCGCTGAATACGCCGCCCACGGCCTGGGTATCCAGCCCGGCAAAGGTGCCGGTGAGGAACTTGAAGAAGTAATCCAGCATCCAGCCGGAAACCGAGGTGTAGAACATCATCAGCAGGTAGCAGCCCGCCAGGCAGAACCACCCGTGAATGTGCCACTTGCTGCCCGCAGGCTCCAGCTTTTTGTAGGCCTCCACCGCGCTCTGGCGGGAGGCACGGCCCACGGCGAACTCCATGGTCATCACGGGCACGCCCACCATAATCAGGAAGAACAGATAGAGCAGCACAAAGGCGCCGCCGCCGTTGTTGCCCACCACATAGGGGAAGCGCCACACATTGCCGATGCCGATGGCACACCCGGCGCTGATGAGGATGAACCCTAGCCGGGATTTAAAGGACTCGCGTTTCAATGGTATTTCCTCCTTTGCTCACCGCTCTGCGTTCCGATCCGAGCGGTGATGCCTTGACTGCCTGCCTGAAAGAAATTCTTTTACACAGGAAAGAGATAAAGCAAAAGCGGCGGAAACTCACCCCGCAAAGGGGGGCTTCCGCCGCTGAAAGGCGCTGATCGCGTGGGGCGGCTGCGGGCCGGCAGCCGGGCTGTGTGCTGTTGAGATGCTGGGCCGCATGAGCGCCCCTCCTTTTCCTAAAATCATTCCGCACAGACAGGATGCGATATTGCTCTATTCTAGCATAATTTGAGGAACTTGCAAAGAAAATTTTCCCGTGCGGGCAAAAAACAGCAAAAGGGGAGAGGGCGCAAAAAAGCACAGACGGCCATACAGCGCTGCCTGCGCCTGAAAAATGCACAGAATGGGTCAGCCAATGCCGTGATATACAAGCCCCAGAACAAAGATCACGCAGGTGAGGGGAACGTAGAAAGCGCGGGCCAGTTTGCCGAACCAGCCGGGCAGGGGCTTTGTGCGGCCCTGGTTCAGCTCTTCCTCAATGCGGCCCCTACCCAGCACAAAGTAGATGGAGAAGGCCCCCAGCACCGCGCCAAAGGGGATGACGATGATGGTGACGAAGTCCATCCAGTTGCCGGTGAGGGGGTCGGCCTCCAGAAAGACGCCGACACCGGCACAGATGGCGGCGCACAGAAGCACCGCGGCCCGGCGGGACAGGGCAAACCGCTGCTGCCAGCTCTCAATGACGGCCTCAAACATATTGATGAGGCTGGAAATGCCCGCAAACAGCACCGAAACAAAAAAGACAACACTCAGCAGGCGGCCCATGGGCATCTGCCGGAAGATCTCCGGAATGGTGATGAACATCAGCGAGGGGCCTTTGTCCGGCGCAATGCCGTAGGCGAACACCGCGGGCATGATGACCAGCGCCGACAGCAGGGCGGCCAGCGTGTCAAAAAAGGCGGTGCGGATGGAAGCGCTGGGAATGTCCACGTCCGAGGCCAGATACGAGCCGTACACGATCATGCCGGAGCCGGTGATGGACAAAGAGAAGAACGCCTGCCCCATGGCCATCACCCAGGTGTTGGGGTCGGCCAGGTATTCCCAACGGGGAACGAACAGGAACCGATAACCCTCGCCCGCCCCAGGCAGAAACGCCACTTTCAGAGCCAGCAGGGTAAACAGCGCGAAGAACAGCGGCATCATGACCTTGTTGCTCTTTTCAATCATGATGGCCGCGCCGGAAAGCAGCACCAGCGCGGTGATGGCCACCACCGCCAGATGCCAGCCCAGGCTGCCGAAGGCGGTGGTGGCCCGGGCGAAGTACTCGCCAGCGTCCCCGGCAAACAGGCTGCCGCTGATGCTGCCCCACAGGCTGCGCAGCACCCAGCCGATGATGATGGAATAGCCAATGGCAATGCCCATGGAGCCAAGCAGCGGAATCCAGCCTAGCGCGCCGCCCAGCTTCTCTTTGCCGCGGGCGTTCCAGCACAGGCGGTAAGCGCCCAGGGTGCCGGTGCGCGCCATGCGGCCGATGCCGAACTCGGCGGAAAGGCCCACATAGCCGAACAGCGCGACAAAGCCCAGGTACAGCAGCAGAAAGGCCGCGCCGCCGTATTGGCCAAGCCGGTAGGGAAACATCCAAATGTTGCCCAGGCCCACCGCAGAGCCGACGCAGGCCAGAATAAAGCCCAGTGAGCTGGAAAAGCTGCCATTCGTATGGTTGTGTTCGTGTTTCATAAAAATCAATTCTCCACAGCAATGAGTTAAAGAAATAAAGCGACTGGGGGCCAAACGATGTGAAAAAGATGGAAAATACCCGCATTTGTTTTTCATTATAAAGGATGTGTGCGCGAAAAGCAAACGAAAACAACAAAAAGTCATAAAATTCGGACGAAATTTCAGTCAAATGGGGGCGGCCGGCCGTACAGAAGAATTTGCTAAAAAAATCACAAAATGGGCTTGCAAAACCGGATAGGGGCCGCTATAATGATAGCCAGAAAGTCTGTTTCAGGGCGGGGTGAAATTCCCCACCGGCGGTATAGCCCGCGACCACCTGCTTATAGCAGGTGCTGATCTGGTGAGACTCCAGGGCCGACGGTATAGTCCGGATGAAAGAAACGACAGTAAGAGAAACTGCACGTGCGCCCTTTTTCTGCCTGCTGGTATGAAAAAGGGCGCTTTTGTTTGTCCTCCTGCCTGTGTGTATCCTGAAAAATCCGCAACGGGCTTTCGCAAGAGCAAGGCCATGCAGCGCCGGCGGCGCAAAAAGGCTCAAGGTAAACGGGGCTGCATGGAGTTGCTGCAAACTTTGAACAGGGCGAACCGCCCGGGAGGAATTGATTATGATGGTACAAAGCAAAACCCGCAAACTGAGTGTGACTGCCATGCTGGCGGCCGTGGCCACCGTGCTGATGTTCCTGGATTTCAGCATTCCCATTGTGCCCAGCTTCATCAAGCTGGACGTGTCGGAGCTGCCGGCCCTGCTGGCGGCGTACAGCCTTGGCCCCGTCAGCGGCATGGCCGTCTGCCTGATTAAAAACCTGTTTAACCTGCTGTTTCACGGCTCCACCGGCGGCGTGGGCGAACTGTGCAACTTCCTGCTGGGCGCCAGCTTTGTCATTCCGGCCGGCCTGCTGTATCAGTACAAGAAGAACCGGAAGATGGCCTTCGTGGGGGCGCTCATCGGCGCGGCGGTGATGGCGCTGTTCAGCCTGCCGCTGAACTACTTCGTCACCTACCCCATGTACGTGAACGTGTACGGTCTGCCGATGGACGCCATTCTGGGAATGTACAATGCCATCCTGCCCGGCACCGACAGCCTGCTGAAGGCGCTGGTCATCTTCAACCTGCCCTTTACCTTCTTTAAGGGCATGCTGGATGTGGCACTTACCTTCCTGGTGTACAAGCCCCTGTCTCCCGTGCTGCACGGCCGCCGCTGATCGGGCGGAATGAGACAAATTTTCGCCGAAAATGGCCTTGACAAGGCAAAATCTCCGTGCTAATATAAACAATACAACAGAATAACAACTTATCAAGAGCGGCAGAGGGAACAGGCCCTGTGAAGCCCGACAACCTGCATTTTTTAGAATGTAAGGTGCCAAATCCTGCGGGAAACCGAGAGATAAGCGTGCGGCGCTCAGAACTTTCGGGTTCTGAGCGCCTTTTGTTTCCGGCAAGTTGTCTTTCTGGTTCCATCATTCACGCAAGCCGGGCGGCACAATGCAAAGGCCCGGCGCACGCCAAAGGAGGCAACAAAATGTCAAAGTATCTGTTTACGTCCGAGTCCGTCACCGAGGGGCATCCCGATAAGATCTGCGACCAGATCAGCGATGCCGTGCTGGATGCCATTCTGGCCCAGGACCCCGACGCCCGCGTGGCCTGCGAGACTACCTGCTCCACCGGTCTGGTGCACATCATGGGTGAGATCACCACCCAGTGCTATGTGGACATTGCCGGCGTGGCCCGCAATGTGATCCGGGACATCGGCTATACCCGCGCCAAGTATGGCTTTGACGCCGACACCTGCGCCGTGATCACCAACATTGACGAGCAGAGCCCCGACATTGCGCTGGGTACCAACGATGAGGTGGGCGGCGCCGGCGACCAGGGCATGATGTTCGGGTTTGCCTGCGACGAGACCCCCGAACTGATGCCCCTGCCCATCAGCCTGGCCCACAAGCTGGCCAAGCAGCTGACGGCTGTGCGCAAGAGCGGCAAGCTGGCCTATCTGCGCCCCGACGGCAAGAGCCAGGTGACTGTGGAATACGACGACGGCAAGCCCGTTCGGGTGGATACGGTGGTCATCTCCAGCCAGCACGGCCCGGAGGTCAGCACTGAGCAGCTGCGTGCCGACATCATGGAGAATGTCATCTGTCAGGTCATCCCTGCCCAGTTGCTGGACGAGAACACCAAGTACTTCATCAACCCCACCGGCCGCTTTGTGGTGGGCGGCCCGCAGGGCGACTCCGGCCTGACCGGCCGCAAGATCATTGTGGATACCTACGGCGGCTATGCCCGCCACGGCGGCGGTGCCTTCAGCGGCAAGGACCCCAGTAAGGTGGACCGCAGCGCCGCCTATGCAGCCCGCTGGGTGGCCAAGAACATCGTGGCCGCCGGCATTGCCAGCAAGTGCGAGGTGGAGCTGGCCTACGCCATCGGCGTGGCCGAGCCTGTGTCCATTCTGGTGGATACCTTCGGCACCGGCAAGGTGGAGGACGAGCGCATTGAACAGGCGGTGGAAAAGGTGTTCGATCTGCGCCCCGCTGCCATCATCCGGGCGCTGGATCTGCGCAAGCCCATCTATCGCGCCACCGCTGCCTACGGCCACATGGGCCGTGAGGATCTGGGCGTGGCCTGGGAAAAGACCAACAAGGCGGACGAGCTGAAGGCAGCCCTGGAAGCCTGAAATGATTTGCCGAGCAGGCGGATGCATCCGGAACACACCGGGGCGTCCGCCTGCTTCTTTTTTGCGGCGCAGCGGTGACGGCCCCGGAATGATGCAGTTTTGATGGGGTTTTTTGATACACTGTTCTCGGCGAAAAAAGAATTTGCCCCCATTCGTATCCATTGCGCCGGGAATCTGGTATGATGGATGAAAGGAATCAGGAAAAGCGGTTCCGGCTTTCACACGGCAGAAGGCCGCATAGGCAGCGGCCCCGCCGATGAAAACGGTTCCCCCGAAACGGAGACGGCGGCCTGCCCGGGCGCTTGGGCGGCGGGCCGGGAGAGGAGAATCCTATGAACCATTCGTTTGTACCGCATCGGCTGGCGGCGGCCCTGTGCGTCCTGGCTCTGGCACTGCTGTGCGGCTGCGGGCAGGCCGAAGCCCCTTCAGAGAGTGCGGCCCAGCCGCCCCAAAGCCCCGCAGATGCTTCCGGGCAGGCGGCGGATGACCCGAACCGCCTGGTCGTTGCCAGCAGCCAGAATCTGGCATACGGCAGCTGCCTCCCCGGGAAGGAGCAGGACCCCGCGGTGTGGCGGGTGCTGCGGGCCGGGCAGGAGGTGTTCCGCACCGAGGGCGGGGACGTGTATGTACTGAGGAACTGGCAGCCGGACGCCCCCGACCTGTTTGTGGTGTCGGATACATGGAACTATGAGGGCAATGCAGACAATCACTATACGGTGTACGATGCAGACGGTACCCAGCTGCTGGAGCAGAAGGGGGCCATCCCCACCGCGGTGGCGGGGCGGCAGCTTCTTTTGTTGTGCGGCGAGTGGGTGCAGCCCAGCGCCGACATGATCTACGACTGCTTCTATGATCTGGACACCGGCAGCACCAGCTGCCTGGGGGTGCGAAATTATATGGTGCGGGACGGGGAGTATTACCTGTTCTACGGCGACCGGGCCGAGCAGGTGGACGCGGAATTGAACGTGCTGGCCACCCTGCCGGACACGGATTACCACGACATTGAACAGGTCAAGGATTACCGGGAGGCACTGCAGCAGAACCGTTGGCCCGAGGGCTATGCGGTGCGCATGGAAGGCGCGGACGCGCAGCCTTATCTGTACGGCCCGAACGGCGAAAAGGTGAGCGAGCAGCCGGTGTACCGCATTCTGAACGACGGGCAGGCGCTGCTGAGCAGTGATGGCGAGCGGTATTCTGTGCTGGATGCCGTCAGCGGCCGGATCGAGGAAAGCGACACCACCCACCGGTACCAGTTTTACAGCGACCGAGTGAAGATCTATCAGGACGATACCATGACCTGGGGAGCATTTTATCTGGAGTGCCCCACCGGCGTCTATGAATCCGCCATGGCCGGCGTGTTTGAGGACGGCAGCGCCTGGTATCAGGAGCCGGTGGATGTGAACCGCTACGACGCCCCGGTGCATGTGCTGGCCCCGGACGGGAACGAGGTGCTGGTGACGGAGAATGTGAGCAATTACCCATACAGCACCCCGCGCGGCTGTGCGCGGACCCCGTATCTGGTCTGCATCAAACCGGAGGGGGAGATTTTTGTGCTGCGCAGCAATGGCAGCCGGACGGCCCTGAACGGACAGGATGTGAGCTACTGCGAAGCGCTGGAAAAGCAGGGCCTGTGGCTGACCCTGGACCGGGACAGCGAGACCGGACGAACCCGGCGCATGTATCTGGCAAAAGAGGACGGCACATTATGGATGGAAGGCGACCAGCTGACCTACAGCGAGGCGGAGAACGGCCTGTGGTGCATTGACGGCGACGTGATGGGCCTGCGCGACCTGGACGGCCGGTGGATCTGGCAGGTTCCTTCCGAGGGTGCAGCGTTTATGAATTGAACCGGTTCGCGGACCCGGAAGCCGGCAGCCCAAAACCATAAAAATCGGTCGGAACACGTGCGGAAGGCGCGCGTTTTCCGGCCGATTTTCTCGCTTTGGATAGAGAATTTTACAATCTGCTGCGTTTACAAGGGTTCGGCGATTCGATATAATATAAACAGCAGTGCGCTGGTTTGTAAGGCGCACGTTGAGCGCCCCGCCCGGGGCGGAAAAGGAGAAGCAGCGTGCAGGAAAAACAGGATATTTTCATCAACCGAGAACTGAGCTGGCTGGATTTTGACCAGCGGGTGCTGGCCCTCGCCAAGGACAAGAACGTCCCGCTGGCCGAGCAGCTGAAGTTTGCCGGGATCTACGGCAGCAATCTGGACGAATTTTTCATGGTCCGGGTCGGCTCGCTGTACGATCAGACCCTGCTGAAGCAGGATAAAACCGAGAATAAAACCCACATGACCCCCCAGCAGCAGCTGGCCGCCATCATGCCCAAGGTGGCGGCTCTGCAGGAGCAGTGCGACAAAATCGTGAACAAGCTGGCGGCGGCCCTGGAAGAGCAGGGCTACAAGCGCCTGAATTTTGAAAAGCTGAACAAGGAGCAGGAGCATTTCTGGAAGAAGTACTTCCAGAAGGAGATCAAGCCGGTGCTTTCGCCGCAGGTGGTGGATCACCGCCATCCGTTCCCCTTCCTGCGCAATCAGGAAATTTACCTGTGCGCCCAGCTGAAAGAGAGCAGCTGCATGGGCATTCTGCCCATCAGCAGCCAGTTTGAGCGCCTGCTGTACCTGAAAGAGGGCGACAACCTCTGCTACGGCCTGGTGGAAGAGCTGATCCTGCATTTTGCCTCCCAGGCATTCGAGGGCGAAAGCGTCCAGAAGGCCTGTCTGTTCCGGGTGACCCGCAACGCGGACCTGACGGTGGAAGAGGCCATGATGGACCATGACATCGACTACCGCGAAGTGATGAGCGAGCTGCTGAAAAAACGCCGCAAGCTGGCGGCGGTGCGCCTACAGTTCAGCCCCACGGTTACGCCGGAGATGAGCAAGTTTTTGTGCGAAAAGCTGGTGCTGCCCGCGGTGCAGTGCTTTACGCAGGCAAGCCCGCTGGATCTGAGTTGCATGTTTAAGCTGGCGGCCCGGCTTGCGGCAGACGGCCACAGCGAGCTGTGCTACCCGGAAGCCCGGCCCATGCTGCCCCCGCCTGAGTACGATCTGACGGAGGAGGTGCAGCGCCACGATGTGCTGCTGGCTTACCCCTACCAGAGCATGAAGCCCTTCATCGGGATGCTGGAAAAGGCCGCCGCAGACCCGGATGTGGTGAGCATTAAGATGACGCTGTACCGAATGGCCCGGGAGTCCAAGATCGTGGAGGCCCTTACCGCCGCCGCCGAGAATGGCAAGGAAGTGGTCACAGTGGTGGAGCTGCGCGCCCGCTTTGACGAGCAGAACAACATCGACTGGTCCAAGCAGCTGGAAAAGGCGGGCTGCACCGTGATTTACGGCTTTGACGACTACAAGGTGCACTCCAAGCTGACCCTCATTACCCGCAAAAAAGGCCCGAAATACAGCTACATCACCCAGATCGGCACCGGTAACTACAACGAAAAAACCAGCGAGCAGTACACGGACCTGTCCTTCATCACCTCCAATTCCTCCATTGGCGAGGAAGCGGCCGCCGTGTTCAACAACCTGGCGGTGGAACGCCTGACCCCCACCACCAACGACCTGCTGGTGGCTCCCCTGTGCTTCAAGAGCGTGCTGCTCAAGGAGATGGAGCAGGAGATCGAGGCCGCCCGCTGTGGCCGCCCCGCCCGCATTGTGCTGAAGAACAACTCGGTGAGCGACCGGGAGATCATTGAGAAGCTGTCGGAGGCGTCCTGTGCCGGGGTGCACATCGACATGATCGTGCGCGGCATCTGCTGCGTGCGGGCCGGGGTCCCCGGCGCCACCGAGAATCTGCACGTGCGCAGCATCGTGGGCCGCTATCTGGAGCATTCCCGCATCTACTCCTTCGGTGAGGGAGAGGACGTGCGGATGTACATTGCCTCGGGCGACTTTTTGACCCGCAACACCGAGCGCCGCGTGGAGGTGGGTGTGCGCATTCACGACCCAGCCCTGGTCAAGCGTCTGATGGGTGTGCTTCAGATGCAGCTGGACGACAATGTGAACGCCCGCGAGATGAAGCCGGACGGCAGCTATGCCCGCGTGAAACCCAAAGAAGGGGAGCGGCGCATTGACAGCCAGATGATGATGTACAACTACTTTGCCAACAACTGGCAGGTGACGGCCCCGGCGGCCGCCGCCCGCCGCCGCGCCCCCGCCGCCCCGAAGCAGGGCTTCCTGGCCCGCTTGCTGGGGGCCTTCGGCAAGGGCTGAGAACCCTGCTGAGATCTCCATGAAACGGCTTCCCTGCAAAGGGAAGCCGTTTCTGTTTCGGAGAGTTTGGCTTCCCCTCGAGGGGAAGGCTCCTGCCGCCGCCGTTTACTTGCAGCACCCACTTGCTTACACAAAAGGGACTCCCCACACAGCCGGGCTGTGCGGGGAGTCCCTTTATTTGCTGATCTGCGATCTATGGAAGAGTGTGCGGCAAACGCACTCGAAATCAAACGATCTGCTGGCCTTTGTACAGCCCCGTCTGGCAGAAGATGGTCCATTCGGCAACGTTTACCGAGTGGTCGCTCAGCCGCTCCAGGTATTTGGCAATCATGAGCAGATCCAGCACATCATCCGCATCCTCGGGGTTCTTGGCCAGGCGCTGGGCCAGCTCCTTCTTGGCGGTGTTGAACAGGTCGTCCTGCTTGTCGTCCATGGCGATCACCTGCTTGGCGTTCTCCAGGCTGCCCTTCAGGAAGGCATCCAGAGCGGCCTGCTCCATGGCGAGGGCTTGGCCGGCCATGTCGGTCAGCACCTGGGGCAGGGGGGCCTCGGCGGGCAGATACAGGCCAATCTCCGCAATGTCGGCCGCATTGTCGCCCATGCGCTCCAAGTCTGTGACCATCTTCAGCGAGCTGCTTACCTTACGCAGGTCGCTGGCAATGGGCTGCTGGCGCAAAAGCAGGGTCATGCACAGGTGCTCAATGTCCCGCTCTTGCTCGTCCAAAGCCCGGTCGTTCTCGATGACGCGGCGGGCGCTTGCCGCATCGTGACTGGTCAGCGTGGCCACCGCATCACGCAGGGCGTTCTGCACGCTCTGCCCCATGGCCCGCACGGACTCTTTCAGCCGTACCAGGTCGTTGTCGTATTTTTCCCGCAGTTTCATGAAAAACCTCCCATTTCTCAGCCGAAGCGGCCGGTGATGTAATCTTCGGTGCGCTTGTCCTTCGGGCGGGAGAAAATCTCCTCAGTGGGGCCCTTCTCGATCATCTCACCCAGCAGGAAGAACGCGGTCTCATCGCTGATGCGGGCGGCCTGCTGCATATTGTGGGTCACGATCACCACTGTGTACTTTTCCTTCAGCTCGCTCATCAGCTCTTCAATGCGCATGGTGCTGCCGGGGTCCAGGGCGCTGGTTGGCTCGTCCATCAGCAGCACGTCCGGCTCCACAGCCAGGGCGCGGGCGATGCACAGGCGCTGCTGCTGGCCGCCGGAAAGCCCCAGCGCACTCTTCTTCAGCCGGTCCTTTACCTCGTCCCAGATGGCCGCGCCGCGCAGGCTTTTTTCCACCAGCTCATCCAGCTGCGCCTTGCTGCGCACGCCGTGCAGGCGGGGGCCGTAGGCAATGTTGTCGTAAATGCTCATGGGGAAGGGATTGGCCTTCTGGAACACCATGCCGATTTTCTTGCGCAGGGCGGTCACGTCCACGCTCTTGTCCAGCAGGTTCATGCCGCGGTACAGCGCTTCGCCCTCAATGTGCAGCCCGGGCACCAGCTCCGGGTCGTTCATTCGGTTCAGCACCTTCAAAAAGGTGGATTTGCCGCAGCCGGAGGGGCCGATGAAGGCAGTGATGGTCTTTTCCTGAATGGACATGCTGATGCCCTTCAGGGCCTGAAAATTGCCGTAATACAGCTTCAGGTCTTTGGTTTGTAGAATGGGAGTTTCCATAATCCTCGTTCCTCCGGTTACATATCACGTTTTAACTTCTTGCGGGCTAGTTTGGCCAGACCGTTCAGGCAGAGCACCAGCACCATCAGCACGGCGGCAATGGCGTAGCCCACCGCAAAATCGCCGTCCTCGCTGACGGTCATGTACAGTGCAACGGAAAGGGTCGCGCCGCTGGAGGTGTAGGCCTTGGCAATGCTGCTGGCCAGCACCTTGCCGGTGCCGGCGGTGAACAGCAGGGCTGCGCTCTCACCCACAATGCGGCCTACGGCCAGAATGCAGCCGGAGACAATGCCATCCAGGCTGCATGGCAGCACCAGCGTGCGCACAATGTGCCACTTGGTGGCGCCCAGGCCAAGGGCGCCTTCGCGGTAGCTCTGGGGCACGGTCTTCAGGCTTTCCTGGGTGGTGCGGATGATGGTGGGCAGCACCATGATAACCAGCGTCAGGCTGCCGGAGATCAGGCAGCCGCCCAGGTTCAGCTTCTGGTTGAACACCAGCATACCCACCAGGCCGTAGAGGATGCTGGGAATGCCCGCCAGCGTTTCGGTGGTGTATTCGATGAGGGCAATGAGCTTGTGGCTTTTGGCGTACTCGTTCAGATAAACGGCCGCGCCCACGCCGAGGGGAAGCACGATGGCAACGCTCAGGATTACCACATACAGGGTGTTCAGAATGTAGGGCAGAATGCCTTTCACGTTGCGGATGACACTGGGAACGCTGGTGAGCAGCGAAATGCTCACGTTGGGCAGGCCCTTTACCAGCACGTAGCCAATGATGCCGGCCAGCAGCAGCACCGTCAGCCCGGCGGCGGCATATACCACAATGGGAAGCAGCAGGTTGTAGGCTTTGCGTTTAGTGCTCATCTTCGCTGCCTCCTTTCAGAATGCGGTTCAGCAGGGCGTTCAGCAGCATGATGAACACGAACAGAACCAGAGCGATGCTGAACAGCGCCTGGCGCTGCAGGCCGGAGGCGTAGCTCATCTCACTGGCAATGGCGGTGGTGAGAAAGCGCACGCTCTTGAACAGGCCGGGCATATTGGCCACGTTGCCGGCCACCATCATAATGGCCATGGCCTCGCCCATGGCGCGGCCCACGCCCAGCACAATGCCGGCGGCAATGCCGCTTTTTGCGGCGGGCAGGCTTACCTTAAAGTAGGTTTCGATCTTGGTGGCACCCAAGGCCAGGCTGGCCTCTTCGTATTCTTTGGGCACGGCGTTCAGGGCGGTAACGCTCACCGAAATGATGCTGGGCAGAATCATCACGGCCAGCACCAGAATGGCGGTCAGCATACAGGCACCGCTTGCCAGGCCGAACACACTGGCCACGGCGGGCACCAGCACCACCATGCCAATCAGGCCGTAGATCACGCTGGGAATGCCTGCCAGCAGCTCAACCGCGCTGCTGACCAGAGCGGCCATGCGGGGGGAAGCAATTTTGGAGAGGAACACGCTGGTGAGAAGGCCCACCGGAATGCCGATGAGCACCGCACCCAGGGTACCGAAGAAGCTGGTGAGGATAAAGGGCAGAATGCCGTAGGAGGGCTGGGCGGCGGTGGAGGCCCAGGTGCGGCCCAGCAAAAAGTCCACGGGGCCAATCTTGGCGATGGCCGGCAGACCGGACACAAACATATAAACCGTGATGAGAGCCACAAAGGCGATGGCAGTCATGCCCATGAGGAAGAACACTCCGTTCATGACCAGCTCCACCAGGTCTCTCACATTGGCCTTCTTTTTCATAAATACGATTCCTTTCATGAACACGGGCCGCTGGCCCATGTCTTTGAAAAAGGCCCGGCGCTGCCGCAATGAGCACAGAGCCGGGCCGGGGATTCCGGGAGATTGGGATGAACGCGTGCCGCTTAGGCCATGGGCACCGCGCCGGCGGCACGGATCAGGTCGGCAGCCTCAGCGCTGGTGGCGAAGTCGATGAAGGACTGCACGGCATCGCTGGGGGTCACGCTGTCGTTGGTGACGAAGTTGAAGGGACGCTGAATCTTGTAGGTGCCGTCCAGAACGGTTTCCTCGGTGCAGGCAACGCCTTCCACGGTCACAGCCTTCACGGTGTCCTTCAGAGCGGACAGGGAAGCGTAGCCGATGGCGCCGTTGTTGGCAGCCACGCCGGTGATCACGGCGCCGGTGCTGGTCAGCTCCTGCGCGTACTGGCACTTGTCCGCCACGCCCACGATGCTCTCGAAGCCGTCGCGGGTGCCGCTGCCGGCCTCACGGCCGATCAGCACGATGGGGGCATCCTCGCCGCCCACGTCCTTCCAGTTGGTAACCTCGCCGGTGGCGATCTTGGCGATCTGGTCGATGGTCAGATCCTGCACGGGGTTGGTGTTGTTCACGATGATGGCGATGCCGTCCAGCGCGATGGTGGTGGCGGTCACGCCGGTCTCGCCGTCCTTCAGCTTGCGGCTGGAGAGGCCGATGTCCAGGGTCTTGTCGGTGGCGCCGGTGATGCCCGCGCCGCTGCCGGTGGGATCGTAAGTAACGGTCACATCGGGCTCCTTCTCGGCGTAAGCCTCCTGCAGGGCGGACATAACCTTCTCCATGCTGGTGGAACCGCCGGTGGCAACCGTGCCGTTCAGCCCGGAAGCGGAAGAAGCAGCGGCGCTCTCAGAAGAGGCAGCAGCGGAAGAAGTGCTGGAACCGCAGCCGGTGGCAACGGCAGCCAGCATCATAGCAGCGCACAGGCCGCAGGCAACGCGTTTGATGTTCATGTTTGTTCCTCCTGATGGCCGGGAACGGTTCTGCGCCCCGGCAGGTGATTCCATGTGTGTGGGCCCAATGGTTGGGCGCGCCCGGTGCGGCGGCCCTTGGTCCCGCCTCCCTTGGCGCATATTTATTGTAGCCTGAATGCGCCCTGCGCTGAAACCAGATGCGGGCAAAACGTTTGTAAAGTTTGAGCGCGCAAAATGCAGCCAAAAGCAAGAACTTGTAAAACTGGTAAAGAACGGCGCAGAATCCGGGCGGCAGAGGCAGAAGGCAAATCCGGACAAGCCGCTGCGGCATATCCTATAAAATAAGGCGGCCGTGCGCCCGGATGGCCAGAAAATCAAAATCGGGAAGCACGCGCGCATTTACATCCCCGATGGGATGCGATATAATACTTATTGTGGCAGAGTGCAGCCTTTGCCGCGAAGAAAAGCCGATTTTGTACCTCAGGTAGAAAAAGGAGAAGCCATGGAACCCGAACGCCGTCAAGCGCCCACTGCCCGCCAGCGCGCCGCCGCCAAGCGCCGCCGCAAACAGCAGATCCTGCGCAACCGCATTCTGTTTGCACTGGTCTGCCTGGCCCTGCTGGGGCTTTTGTGCCTGCTGATCCGCAGCGGGGTGCGCCTGATCCAAAATCTTGGAAAAGGCGAGACAGGGACTTCTTCCAGCGTGAGCGAAAGCGCCGGCGAGGATGCGGTGCAGGCGGTGGATACGACCGACTGGCGGCTGACCCTGGTGAACAACAACGTTCCGATGCCGGATGGCTACGAAAGCAGCCTGACCACAAAGGTCGCGGAGGAGAGCACCGGGAAGGAGCTGGCCAGTGAGGCGGCCGACGCTTACATTGCAATGAAGCAGGCTGCCGCAGCCGATGGTGTGGATCTGCTGCTCTGCTCCGGCTACCGGACGGTGGAGTATCAGACGAACCTGTTCAACAACGAGAAGCAGGAATGGCTGAATAAGGGCTTGAACGAGCAGGAAGCCTATGATAAGGCCAAAACCGTGGTGGCGGTGCCGGGCTACTCCGAGCACAATCTGGGCTTGGCGGCGGACATTGTTGCCCCGGACCACCAGAATCTGGACGAAGCCTTTGAAAAAACGGCCGCATTCACCTGGCTGGATGCCCATGCGGCGGAGTATGGCTTCATTCTGCGCTATCCCAAAGACAAACAGGAGATCACCGGAATTATCTACGAGCCGTGGCACTACCGCTACGTTGGTCCGGAGAATGCGGCGGCCATCAAGGCCGGCGGCCAATGCCTGGAAGAGTTTCTGGCCGCGGCGGCCTGAGCCTTCCGCCCACCGGCAGACACGGCATGGCATTTTTTGCGTACAGGCGGCCCCCGCGGGGAACCCGATCGCCCCGAGTGGGCCGCCTTTTTCTTCCCTTTTTCGGAGCATTTGCCCCGGAAAACGGGCAGCTTTGAACAAACGATCGGACTGATTTTACAGAACAACGAGGACAAGGGATTTGAAACGAGAAAATCTTGCGCCCGGCGTATTCCTGAACACGCTGGACGCCCAGAAGTTCAACCGCTGCCGCATCACCATCCGCTTCCAGTACCCGGCCTGCCGCGAGACGGCCACCGCCAGCGCGGTGCTGCCCCTGGTGCTGGAGCGCTGCTGCGCGGATTATCCGGACATGACGCTGCTCTCCCGGCGGCTGGCCAAGCTGTACGGGGCAGACCTGAGTGTGGACAATTCCACCAACGGCGCAAACCGGGTTCTCACCGTGAGCGTGACTGGCATCAAAGATGAATTTGCGCTGGAAGGGGAGGACCTGACCGCCGAGTACGCCGATCTGGTGTTCGGCGTAGCCTTCCGTCCCTATCTGGTGAACGGCCGGTTCGACGAAGAGGCGCTGGCCATTGAGCGGGGCAAGCTGCGCCAGCAGCTTCAGGCCGAGGTGAACGACAAGCGGCTGTACTGCGTGCGACAGGCTCGCCGCCGCTTCTTCGGCGACAGCCTGGCCGGTGTGGAGCGGGACGGCTACCTGGAAGAGGTGGACGGCGTTACCTCCCAGCTGCTCACCCAGGTGTATGAGGAGATGCTGTGCAGGGCCAGCATTGAGGTGACGGCCATCGGCGCCAAAGACGAGACCGTGCGCCGCCTGCTTCTGGCCGCCCTGGAGGGCCGCAAGCGGGATTGGCAGGCCCCGCTGCCCGGGCTGTTTATGCCCCGCCGGCAGCCGGACCACCAGGTGGAGACCATGGACATGGTACAGGCCAAGCTCTGCCTGCTGTTCACGGCCGGGCGCTGCACCGGCGCGCAGGAGATTGCCGCCAGCCGTCTGGCCATGGCCCTGTACGGCGGCTCGGTGACCAGCCGCCTGTTCTTGAACGTGCGGGAAAAGCAGAGCCTGTGCTACTACTGCTCTTCCAGCTATACTTCCGTGACCGGCTGCATGATGGTGGACAGCGGCGTGGAGCCCGCCAACGCCCGGAAGGCCGAGGCAGCCATTCTGAAGGAGCTGGCCCAGCTGTGCGACGGCCCCATCACCGATGAGGAGATGGAGGATTGCCGCCGCGGCCTGCTTTCCAGCCTGGAATCGGTGGAGGACAGCCTCTCCGGTCTGGAGGGCTGGTATTTTGCCGAGATTGCCCGGGGCGGCCCGGTGAGCACCCCGGCCCAGGCCCGCGCGGCGCTGGAGCAGGTAACGCAGGAGCAGGTGCGCCAGGTGCTGCGCCAGTTCACCCTTTCGGTGAGCTACCTGCTGACCCCGGAGGTGAACGACCATGCGTGAGATTAACGAGACCCTCAGCCGCGCTGCGGCTTGCGAAAAGACGGTGCTGCCCAGCGGCCTGACCGTGCTGGTGCGCCCCATGCCCGGCTATGGCAGCGTTCATGCCGAGTACGCCACCCGCTTCGGCTCCATTGACCGGGACTTTGTTCTGGACGGCAAGCCGGTGCATCTGCCCGCCGGTGTGGCGCATTTTCTGGAGCACAAGATGTTTGAGAGCGAGGACGGAGACGCCTTCAGCAAATACGCCAAAACCGGCGCCAACGCCAACGCCTTCACCAGCTTTGACCAGACCTGCTATGTGTTTACCGCCACCCGGCAGGTGGACGAGAGCCTGGACATTCTTCTGAGCATGGTGGGTCAGCCTTATTTCACCGAGGCCACCATTCAGAAGGAGCAGGGCATCATCGGGCAGGAAATTCGTATGTACGACGACAACCCTGACTGGCGGATGCTGTTTGCCCTGTGCGGCTGCCTGTACGAAAACCACCCAATCCGCAGCGACATTGCCGGCACCGTGGAAAGCATTGCCGAGATCACCCCGGAGATGCTCTATGCCTGCACCGATGCGTTTTATGACCCGGCCAATATGGTGCTGGCCGTGGCGGGCGGCGTGACCACCCGGCAGGTGCTGGACGCCTGCGCACGGGCCGGGCTGGACAAGCCCCGCACGCCCCACAAGGTGCAGCGGATTCAAAAGCCGGAAGGCCCGCTGCCGGCAAAAACGCGCGATCAGTTCCGGATGTCCGTCTCTAAGCCCTGCATCGGCGTGGGCTACAAGGAGGCCCCGCTGGGCGAAAACCGAGTGCGGGGGGAGATCCTCTGCGACCTGCTGGGCGAGCTGGTGTGCGGCGGCATGACCCCGCTGTACCGCCGCCTGTACGACGAGGGCCTGGTGAACCCGGGCTTCGGGGCTGAGTATCTGTCGGTGGAAGGCTGCTGCTGCATTCTGTTCACCGGAGAAAGCGACGAGCCCGAGAAGGTGCGCACCTTGCTGTTGGAGGAGATCGAGCGCATTCGTAGAGAGGGCGTGGACGAAGAACTGTTCACCCTGTGCAAAAACCAGATGTACGGCGAGATGCTGGAAGCACTGGAAAGCCCTACCGGGGCCGCGGGTGCGCTGGTGAGCAATTACCTGCGCAGCAGCACGCTGGAGGAGGGGGTGCAGCTTCTGGCGGCCCTCACGAAGCAGGAGGTGGACGCAGCCCTGCAGACCATGCTGCTGCCGGAGCACAGCGCCACCGTGACCATTCTCCCGCAGGAGGCGGAATAAAACATGATCAACCATGTGCAGTTCCCGGCCCTTGGCCTGGAATTTACCCTGAACCGGGTCGCCTTTTCTCTGGGCGGGCTGGACGTTTACTGGTACGGCATCATTCTGGCCCTGGGCCTGCTGGCGGGCATGGCCTTTGCCTTCCGCTATGCGGTGGATTTCGGCATTGACAGCGACCGCCTGGTGGATGTGGTGGTCATCGGCACCGTGTGCGGCGTGGCCTGCGCCCGCATCTACTATGTGGCCTTTGCCCCCTTCCGATACAACAGCCTGTGGGAAATGATTGACCTGCGGGACGGCGGCATTGCCATTTACGGCGCGGTGATCGGCGCGTTTCTGTTCGGCGGGCTGGCCTGCCTCTGGCGGAAGGTCCCCCTGCTTCCCACCTTTGACATTGTGGCCATCGGGTTTCTGGCCGGGCAGGGCATTGGCCGCTGGGGCAACTTTATGAACCAGGAAGCCTTCGGCACCAACACCACGCTGCCCTGGGGCATGATCAGCGAAAGTACGCAGAATTACCTGACCAACTGGCAGGCGGCCCTGGCCGCCGAGGGTGTGACCGTGGACCCCAGCCTGCCGGTGCACCCCACGTTCCTGTATGAGAGCATCTGGTGCCTGATTGGGTTTGTGCTGCTGTGGCGCTATGTGAAAAAGCGCCGGTTTGACGGCGAGATCACCCTGCTGTATGTGGTGTGGTACGGGGCCGAGCGCTTTGTGGTGGAGGGCCTGCGCACCGACTCGCTGATGCTGCCCGGCATTGGCCTACGGGTCAGCCAGGTGCTGGCGCTGGTGAGCGTGGCGGCCGCCCTGATCGCCCTGTTTGTTCTGCGCCGCAAGCATCGGGGCCAGCCGCTGCAGGTCCGCCTGGCGGTGAAGGACCTGAAGACCTACGCAAAGGCCAGCCCGGAAACGTGGGACAGCCTGGAGGCCGGCGCAACGCACCGCGATTTTGTGCAGGCCACGGCGGCGTGGAATGAGAAAATCGCCCGGCTGGCGGCCGACGAAGAGAACGGGGAGCCGGAAAACGCGGAAAACGCGGAGAGCGGGGAGACTGCGGAAACTGCGGAGAACACCGAAGAACCGGACGCTTCGGATAAGAACTGAACAAGGCCCTCCGAAGGCAGCCATGGCACCTTCGGGGGCTTTTTGTATCATTCTGGCCGCAGCAAAATGACAAAAACGGCACAATTGTGCGGCATTACTTGACAGAACGACGAAAATATGTTAAAACCGCTTTATACGTTGTCGTCCGGGCAAAAATGCACTGGCCTGGTGTGCGGCGAAAACACAGCTGAATAGAAGATCCGATGGTAGAGGTGCGGGGCAGATGAGTAACCGGAAGTGCGGCAGGCAGCCGCCCGGCAAAAGGCTGTTCCGCCGAAGGGCTTGTGTGGCTGCCTGTATGCACCCGCCCTGGGGCGCGCCAGAATATGGCGCGCACTGTCACGTTTGAAGTGGAGCGCTATCCTGGGCGGATTGGAAGTTTCTGATTCACAGCCATGAGAACAAGCGCGCCCCGTCGGGCCGTTGTTTCCGGCTGTTTTTTTGTGCGCAGGCAACACACGCAGGAGGAAAAATCATGAAACATTGCAATTCCAAGCGGCTCATCGCCCTGGCAGCCTTGCTGCTGATGGCGGTGATGCTGCCCATGGCCGCCTTTGCGGAGGGCGGCGATGCCGCACAGCCGGCGGTGTATGCGACGTTCTGGTCGCTGGTTCCGCCCATTGTGGCCATTGCCCTGGCCCTGATCACCAAAGAGGTGTACAGCTCGCTGTTTGTGGGCATTCTCATCGGCGGCCTGCTGTATGCGGGCGGCAATCCGGAGGGAACGGTGCTGCACGTGTTCAGCGATGGCATCGTGTCGGTTCTGTCTGATTCCTACAACGTGGGCATTCTGATCTTCCTGGTCATTCTGGGCAGCATTGTGGCCATGATGAACAAGGCCGGCGGTTCGGCTGCGTTCGGCCGCTGGGCCAGCAGCAAGATCAAAACCCCGGCGGGGGCGCAGCTGGCGACCATCGCCCTGGGCGTGCTGATCTTCATCGACGATTACTTCAACTGCCTCACCGTGGGCAGCGTGATGCGCCCTGTGACCGATAAGCAGAACGTTTCCCGCGCAAAGCTGGCGTACCTGATCGACGCCACCGCAGCGCCCGTCTGCATCATTGCCCCCATCTCCTCTTGGGCCGCCGCCGTGGCGGGCTTTGTGGAAGGCGAGGATGGCTTCAGCCTGTTCATCCGCGCCATTCCCTACAACTATTACGCCCTGCTGACCATCGTGATGATGGTGGGCATGGTGCTGATGCACGAGGAGTACGGCCCCATGGCCCTGCATGAGGCCAACGCCCGCAAGGGCGACCTGTTCACCACCGGCAATCATCCCTATGAGGCTATGGACGAAGAGGCGGCTGCGGCTGGAGACAACGGCCATGTGATGGACCTGGTCATCCCCATTTTCAGCCTGATCATCTGTTGCGTCATCGGCATGATTTACACCGGCGGCTTCTTTGAGGGGACCGACTTTGTTACCGCCTTCTCCCAGAGCGATGCCTCCGTGGGTCTGGCGCTGGGCGGCTTCTTCGGCCTGGTGATCACCGTGGTGCTGTACTTGATCCGCCGCGTGATGAAGTTCCGCGATTTGATGGCCTGCCTGCCCGAGGGCTTTAAGGCCATGGTGCCCGCCATTCTGATTCTCACCTTTGCCTGGTCGCTGAAGGCAATGACCGACAGCCTGGGCGCCAAGGAGTATGTGGCGGCCCTGGTGAAGGCCAGCGCGGGCACGTTTGTCAGCCTGCTGCCCGCAATCATTTTCCTGGTGGGCTGCTTTTTGGCGTTTGCCACCGGCACCAGCTGGGGCACCTTCGGCATTCTGATTCCCATCGTGGTGGATGCGTTCTCCGCAACCGACCCTCAACTGATGATCATTGCCATTTCCGCCTGTATGGCCGGTGCGGTCTGCGGCGACCATTGCTCGCCCATTTCGGATACCACCATCATGGCCTCGGCCGGTGCGCAGTGTGAGCATGTAAACCATGTTTCCACCCAGCTGCCCTACGCCATTACCGCGGCGGCGGTGTCCTGTGTATCCTACATCGTGGCGGGCTACGTCCGCAACGTGGTCATCAGCCTGATCGTGGCCATTGTCCTGATGCTGGCCACCCTGTCGGTCATCAAAATGACGGCGGCAAAAAGCCGGAAGAGTTAAAGCCGGGGCCGCGCCCCCAAGAGCTGCGCTCGGAAATACGCAAAAAATGCTTGCGTACCTGCATGGCTTTTGCTATAATACTGTTGCAATTGAATGAAAAGCGAACGGTGCCTTTGCATTGTGCCCGGCACAAGGGCAAAGGGTAAAAGGGAAACGGGTGCAAATCCCGTGCGATCTCGTCACTGTGACGGGGGAGAAGTCCGTCCTTGAACGCCACTGGGCAACCGCCTGGGAAGGCGGCGGGCTTTGCAGATCCCTCAGCCAGGAAACCTGCCGTTCGGCTTGGTACAGGGGCAGCATGCGCTGCTCCAGATCACGAGGAATTGGTCGTGCCGTATGCCGCTGTGCTTGCAGCTGCAATGCTTTTACGCGAAAGCCTTTCCTTATCGTTCCCTTCGATAAGGTGAGGCTTTTTTCGGATATTGCCGCAGGCACACGGGCGAAGTGTGCTCTTGTACCGGTTTTGTTTTGCTGATGAAACGTTTTTATACATCAGGGCAGCCCCATGCACCGGGCTGTCAGAACCGACAAACAAGTAAGGAGAAACACATGAAAAAATTCAGTCTGCTTCTGGCCATGCTGATGCTGGCCAGCCTGATGCTGACCGCCTGCGGCCAGTCCGCTTCTTCCTCCGCTGCTTCGGAGTCTCAGCCTGCCGAGAGCACCTCTGAGTCTGCTTCGGCCGAGCCTGAAGAAGAGGACGAGGAGAACTACAAGACCGGCGACGCCGCTCTCGATAACCCCCGCAACCAGGATGAGATCGGCGAGAAGGAGCTGCTGGTGGTGAGCTTTGGCACCAGCTTCAACGACAGCCGCCGCCTGACCATCGGCGCCATTGAGAGCGCCCTGGAGAAGGCCTTCCCCGAGTACGCTGTGCGCCGCGGCTTCACCAGCCAGATCATCATTGACCATGTGGCCAAGCGTGACGGCGAGATCATTGACAATATGCAGGAAGCCCTGGACCGCGCGGTGGACAACGGCGTGAAGACCCTGGTTGTGCAGCCCACCCATCTGATGAACGGCCTGGAGTACGAGGAGATGAGCAAGGCCATCGCCCAGTATTCCGATGCCTTCGAGCAGATTTCCATCGGCCAGCCTCTGCTGACCAGCGATGAGGATTTCCAGGCCGTGGCCAAAGCTATCACCGAAGCCACTGCCGATTACGATGACGGCGAGACCGCCATTGTGTTCATGGGCCATGGCACCGAGGCTGAGTCCAACGGCGTGTACGCTAAGATGCAGCAGGTGCTGACCGACGGCGGCTATGCCCATTACTATGTGGGCACCGTGGAAGCCACTCCGTCTCTGGACGATGTGCTGGAGGCCGTGAAGCAGGGCAGCTACAAGCGCGTGGTTCTGCGTCCCCTGATGGTGGTTGCCGGCGACCATGCCAACAACGACATGGCGGGCGACGAGGACGATTCCTGGAAGACCACCTTCGAGAAGGAAGGCTATGAGGTCGTCTGCGAAGTTGAGGGCCTGGGCGCGCTGGAGGCTGTGCAGCAGCTGTATGTGGAGCATGCACAGGCTGCCGTTGACGCTCTGGCAAAGTGATTTTTCACGCGGATTTCTGAAATGATTCGGAAGGGCGGTCTGGAGCGATCCGGGCCGCCCTTTTCTGAGCCGATTTATCCATGCCCCGGCCGGAAAGTACGGCCGGCAAAACCCGCCGCGATGCGGCAAAAAGGAGAACAATCATGCAGAAAATTTCCATTCGTGCGGCGGCCGTGAGCCTGGCTGCCATGCTGATTCTGACCGGCTGCGGCTCCAACACCGCAACCACTCTGCCCATGCCGGACGGTGCTTCGCCGGTGGTGACCGACAGCTCGTCTGAGACGGCGCAGGTGGCCTCTTCCGGCGAGATGGCTGCCCCGGAAGAGCTGAACACCGACGGCCTGCCCCCCGTAACGGTGGAACAGCTGAAGGACGGCGAGTATGAGATCGAGGTGGACTCCAGCTCCTCCATGTTCAAGATCACGGCCTGCACCCTGACGGTGGACGACGGCCAGATGACCGCCCGCATGACCATGGGCGGCACCGGCTATCTGCGGGTGTACATGGGCACCGGCGAGCAGGCGGCCGCCGCGGCGGAGAGCGACTGCATTCCCTACGAGGAAAACGCCGACGGCACCCATTCGTTTACCGTGCCGGTGAAGGCCCTGAACCAGGTGATCGACTGCGCGGCCTTCAGCAAAAACAAGGAAAAGTGGTATGAGCGCCAGCTGGTGTTCCGGGCGGATGACCTGCCCGAAGAGGCATACCTCACCAGCCGCTACACCACGGCGGAGGCCCTGGGCCTTGAGGATGGCGATTACACCGCCCCGGTGACCCTGACGGGCGGTTCCGGTCGCGCTCAGGTGGAAAGCCCGGCCAAGCTGCACCTGGAAAACGGCCAGCTGACCGCGACCATCGTGTGGAGCAGCTCCAACTACGATTACATGAAGGTGGACGATGAAAAGTTTGAGCTGGCGAACGCCGAGGGCAACTCCACCTTCATCATCCCGGTGAAGGGCTTTGACGCACCCATGAACGTTCTGGCGGACACGGTGGCCATGAGCACCCCCCACGAGATCGAGTACACCCTCACCTTTGATTCTTCCGCCCTGCAGAAGGTGGAGCCATGAGAACCGCCGTGCAGCGCCATGGGGTGCTGGCCCTGAGTGCGGTGCTTCTGCTCGGCCTTCTGACGGGCTGCACCGGGCACAGCGGGGAAAAAAGCTGGTCGGAACTGACTCCTCAAAGTACAACGGAACTTAAATATGCCAAACAGTTTAGAATTGAGGACTGCGGAGACGGGCTGAGGCGAATCACCATTGCGCAGGACCGGCAATACCTTCTGGTGCAGGAGGGGGCACAGATCCCGGCCGGGGTGCCCGAAGAAGTCACGGTTCTGCAGCAGCCCATCCAGAACATTTATCTGACCGCCACTGCAGCCATGGATTTGTTCCGGGCGCTGGACGGGCTGGATGTCATCCGGCTGTCCGGCACCAAAGAGAGCGGCTGGTATCTGCCGGAGGCGCAGCAGGCCATGGAGGCAGGGGACATTCTCTACGCGGGCAAATACAGCGCCCCGGATTACGAGCTGATTCTGGCCCAGAAGTGCGGCCTTGCAGTGGAATCCACCATGATCTACCACAATCCTGAGGTTAAGGAGCAGCTGGAGAGCCTGGGCATTCCGGTGCTGGTGGATTACTCCAGCTATGAATCGGACCCGCTGGGCCGCATGGAGTGGATCAAGCTGTATGGGGCGCTGCTGGGCAAGGAAGAAGAGGCCGCCCGCATTTTTGACGAGGAAGTGGCGGCGGTGCAGCCGGTGCTGAACCAGACGAACACCGGAAAAACGGTGGCGTTTTTCTACATCACCAACACCGGAACGGTGAACGTGCGCAAGAGCAGCGATTACCTCGCCCAGCTCATCCGCATGGCGGGCGGCGTGTATGTGCCGGAAAACCAGAGCGACGGCGAGGAAAACGCCCTCTCCACGATGAACATTGATATGGAGAGCTTTTACGCCGCCGCCCATGACGCGGACGTGCTGATCTACAACAGCACCGTGGACGGAGAACTGGCAAGCCTGGACGAGCTTTTGAAAAAAAGCGAATTGCTGGCGGACTTTAAGGCCGTGCAGAACGGAAACGTCTGGTGCACCGGAAAAAATATGTTCCAGAGCAGCATGAGCCTGGGGCGGATGATTCAGGAGATCAACGCCGTGCTCACGCAGCAGGCCCCGGACGGGCTGACGTATCTGTACCGGCTGAGCTGACAGGAGAAACGCATGAGGCAAAAGAAAATTCTGCGGGCATTCGGGCTGCTTGCGGTGCTGCTGGCCGCCCTTCTGGTGTGGAACGTCAATGCGGGCAGCGTAAACCTCAGCCTGGGGGAGACCCTGCGCATTCTGATGCGGCAGAGCACCGACCCGGTGGCCAGCCGCATCGTGTGGAACATCCGCCTGCCCCGCATTCTTGCGGCGGCTATGCTGGGCGGGGCGCTTTCGGTGTCCGGCTTTCTGCTTCAGACCTTTTTTGCAAACCCCATTGCCGGGCCGTTTGTGCTGGGCATTTCCTCGGGGGCCAAGCTGACGGTGGCGCTCTGCATGATTCTGCTGCTGCAGCGGGGGATGGTGATGAATTCCGCGGCCATGGTGGCGGCGGCCTTTGCCGGTTCCTTGGCGGCCATGGGCTTTATTCTGCTCATCTCCCGGCGGGTGCACAGCATGTCGCTGCTGGTGGTGGGCGGCATTATGGTGGGGTACATCTGCTCTGCAATCACCGATTTTGCGGTGACCTTTGCGGAGGACTCCAACATCGTCAATCTGCACAACTGGTCCATGGGGTCGTTTTCCGGCATGAGCTGGGCCAACGTGCGGGACATTGCCCTGATTTTAGCGGTGACGCTGACCCTCACCTTCCTGCTCTCCAAGCCCATTGGGGCGTACCAGATGGGCGAGGCCTATGCCCGCAACATGGGGGTGAACGTGGGCCGGTTCCGGGTGCAGCTGATCCTGCTTTCCAGTGTGCTGTCGGCCTGCGTAACGGCCTTTGCCGGGCCGATCTCCTTTGTGGGCATTGCCGTGCCGCACCTGATGAAGCGGCTGCTGGGCACCGCCAAGCCGCTGGTGCTCATTCCGGCCTGCTTTCTCGGGGGCGCGGCGTTCTGCCTGTTCTGTGACCTGCTGGCCCGCACCCTGTTTGCCCCCACCGAGTTGAGCATCAGCTCGGTGACGGCGGTGTTCGGCGCGCCGGTGGTCATCTTCATGATGCTGAACCGGCACGACCGGGAACGGGGAGGAATGGGATGAAACCGTTTTTGCATACCGAGGGGTTGGCGGTGGGCTACAACGGCCGCCCGCTTCTGGAAGAGGTCTGCCTTGCGGTGCGCCGCGGGGAGATTCTGACCCTCATCGGCCCCAACGGGGCGGGAAAATCGACCATTCTCAAAACCATCGCCCGTCAGCTAACCCCCATTCGCGGCACCGTGTATCTGGACGGGGACTCCGTCTGGGGAATGCCGGAGGGGGAGCTGGCCAAGCGGCTGGCGTTGGTGACCACCGGCCGGGTGGACCCGGAGCTGATGACCTGCCTGGATGTGGTGGAGACCGGCCGTTACCCCTACACCGGGCGGCTGGGCATCCTCAGCCGGGAGGACCGGCGCATTGCCGCTGAGGCGCTGGCCCAGGTGGGCGGCGAGGCTCTGGCCGAACGGCCCTTTGCCTGCATCAGCGACGGCCAGCGCCAGCGGATTCTGCTGGCCCGGGCGCTGTGCCAGCAGCCGGATGTGATCGTGCTGGATGAGCCGACTTCTTATCTGGACATCCGCCACAAGCTGGAGCTGCTGAACCTGCTGAAGCGGTTGGTACATCAAAAGCAGCTGGCGGTGGTGATGTCTCTGCACGAACTGGATCTGGCACAGCGCGTGTCCGATACGGTGGTGTGTGTAAATGGTAGCTGCATTGAGCGCTGCGGTACCCCCGAAGAGATTTTTACGGCAGACTACATCCGCCGCCTGTATGGCCTGACCGGCGGCAGCTACGAGCCAGTGTTCGGCAGCGTTGAGCTGGAGGCCGTGCCCGGCCCGCCGCGGGTGTTTGTCATTGGCGGCGGGGGCAGCGGTGTGCCGGTGTACCGGCGGCTTCAGCGGCAGGGCATTGCCTTTGCCGCAGGCATTCTGGCGCCGAATGACCTGGATTATCCCACCGCGAAGGCGCTGGCCGCCTGTCTGGTGGAGGAGGCGCCCTATGCGCCGATCCGCCCTGAGGCGCTGGAAGCGGCCAAACAAACGCTCAGCGCCTGTGAAAGTGCGGTGTGTACGCTGCCGGAGTTCGGCCCGCTGAATGAGGCCAATCGGGCACTGTGGGCCTTTGCCGGCCAGCTGGGAAAACAGAGTGCCCTTGATTAAATTTGGCCGCGGCCAACACCGCCGCGTTCGAATGCTGTGCGCAGTATGTACACCATGTGACGCCGTACAGCGGGAACAAGAAAAAACAGCCAGCCCTGCGGATGTGATTTCCGCAGGGCTGGCTGTTTATAGGGGCACGGTTAAAAGCAATTTCAAATTAGAACACTATTTGTATGACTCACTTTGTATAATACTGATTGTAATTGCATATTCAGGATTCTGCATTTGAAATGCGGGACCCCAACCTCTGGGCGGAATGTTACTTTCCCCACACCTCTTCGGCAATCTCCTTCACCAGTGCCAGCTTGGCCCACTGCTGCATCTCGGTCAGCTTGTTGCCGATTTCGCAGCTGGCAAAGCCGCACTGGGGGCTGAGACACAGGCGATCCAGCGGGATGTAACGGGCCGCCTCGTGAATGCGGGCGATGATGGTCTGCTTGTCCTCCAGGCGGGGGTTCTTGGTGGTCACCAGGCCCAGCACCACCTTTTTGCCCTCGGCCATATACTTCAGCGGCTCAAAATTGCCGCTGCGCTCGTCGTCAAATTCCAGATAGAAGGCGTCCACATTCTCCTGTGCAAACAGGAACGGCGCGATGGGGGCATAGTCGCCCTGGCTGGCCCAGGTGGAGTGGTAATTGCCGCGGCACACATGGGTGGTCAGGGCCAGGTCCTCCGGTTTGCCCGCAATGGCCAGGTTGTTCAAGCGCAGGTACTCCTCCTGCATCTGGGCGAGGGAAAGGCCGCTGGTCTCCAGGAAGCCCTGGTAGCCGCTGTCGCAGAACTGATGCTTGACCGGGGGCGGCCCCGCAGTATTTTTCCTCCATCAGGCGGGTTTGCTCCAACACCTGGCGCGCGTAGCCGGGAAACTCCTCGCCTTCGGGCGTCAGCGTGGCGCCCTTGTTGGTGCGCCGAAAGATCGTGATGCCCAGCTCCCGCTCCAGCTACCGGATGGAGACGGTCAGGCTGGGCTGCGAGAGAAACAGCTGTTTGGCGGCCTCGCTGAACGAGCCGGTTCGGGCGGCGGCCACCACGTGGTTCAGTTGATGCAGGGTCATGCCCGTCCCTCTGTTTCGGTCAAAACTTCCTGCCCCTCGCACAGCAGCCGCAGAAACTGCCGGGCCGCCGGGCTGGGAGAGCGCCGGGTGTCCCGAATCAGGGCGATCTGCCGCAGGGGGATGGTCTCCACCAAATCCACCTGAAACACCTGCCCACTGGCCAGAGCAGGTTCGGCCAGGGGGCGGGGCACAAAGCCCAGGCCAAGCCCGCTTTGCACCATGGGCAGAATCTGGTCGGTGGTGGCGGCTTCGGTGTCCGGCTCCAGCTCCAGCCCGCAGCGTAGGTACAGCTGCCGGTAGAAGGCGTAGGTCATGGTCTCGCTGCCCAGGCAGATGAGCGGATATTCCTGCAGCTGCTCCAGCCGCCAGCGGCGGCCCTTCAGAAAGGCAAAGTCCTCCCCGGCCACCAGCACGTCCTGAAAGGGGTCCAGCAGGGTCTGGTGCATGGCGGGGCGCAGCTGCGTGGGGGTGGTGACCACGCAGAAATCCGCCAGGCCACGCTCCAGCGCCTGAATGGCCTGGGGGGTGGAGTGGTTGGCAATGCGCAGCCGAATGCCCGGGTATTCCCGGTGGAACGCCCGCATCTTCTTCAGCAGCAGAATGTGCAGGGCCGTCTCGCTGGCGTCAATGGTCAGGCTGCCGGTTTGCAGCGAGGTGATGCCCTCCAATTCGTTTTCCCCAGCCAGAAGCTGTTCCTGAGCGATGGCAACGTGGGCGTACAGGGCCTCGCCTTCGGGGGTCAGGGTCACGCCGCGGGTGCTGCGCACCAGCAGCTTGCAGCCCAGTTGTGCTTCCAGTCGGTTCAGTCCGCGAGTCATGTTGGGCTGGCTCATCTGTAAAATGTTGGCGGCCTTGGTCAGGCTGCGATAGCGGCAGACGTAATAAAAAAGCCGGTAATAGTCCTGGTTGACGTTCAGCATGGCGGGAGGCTCCTCCTTGAAATTTATTATAATCAAATGATATGAATTTCATGCAAAACATATATTTTACAAATGTATGTGCCCACAGTATAATACAAAACGGCACAAAATACAAGAAGTGGAACATGCCGATGAGGGGGAATGCGGGCCCAAAACCGTGCCGCCTCAAAACCCCTTTGGAAGTCCCGGGCACCCGCAAGCAGCCCGGACCGATCCGGAGGGGCCCGGAAACGAACCGCGCCCGGCGGGCGCGCAATAGATTGGAGAACGACCATGCGCTATCAGGAAATGAGCCAGAGAGAATTGCAGCGGGAGTACCGCAAACTGTCGGCTGCCTATCGGGAGATGGAGCAGCAGGGGCTGCACCTGGACCTCTCCCGCGGAAAACCGTCCCCGGAACAGCTGGAGCTCTCCCGCAAGATGCTGGACGAGGTGAACAGCGGTTCGGTGCTGGACAGCGTGGACGGCACCGACTGCCGGAACTATGGCGGGCTGGACGGCATTCCTGAGGCGAAGGCCCTGCTGGCCGGCATGGTGGGCTGCCGCCCCGAACAGGTGATCGTGGGCGGCAACAGCAGCCTGACCCTGATGTTCGACATCCTGAGCCACGCCATGATTGACGGGCTGCTGGGCGGCACCCCCTGGTGTCAGGTGCCGGACCGGAAGTTCCTCTGCCCGGTGCCCGGCTACGACCGGCATTTTGCCATGACCGAGCACTTCGGCTTTGAACTGGTGCCCGTGCCCATGCTGCCGGACGGCCCGGATATGAACCTGGTGGAGCGGCTGGTGCGCGAGGACGCGAGCATCAAGGGCATCTGGTGCGTGCCCAAGTACCAGAACCCCACCGGCGTGGTGTTCAGCCATGAGGTAGTGAAACGGTTTGCAAACCTGAAGCCTGCGGCAAAGGATTTCCGCATTTTCTGGGACAATGCCTACTGTGTGCATGACCTGTACCCGGAGGATGCCGAGCCACTGCCGGACATTCTGAGCCTGTGTGAGCAGGCTGGCAGCCCGGATCTGGTGTATGAGTTCTGCTCCACCAGCAAGGCGGCCTTCCCCGGGGCGGGCATCAGCGGGGTGGCGGCCAGCGCAGCCAACCTGATCGAGCTGCGCCGGGTGTGGAAGTTTGCCACCATTGGCCCGGATAAGCTGAACCAGCTGCGTCAGGCCCGGTTCTTTCGCAACACGGCCGGGCTGAAGGCACACATGGCGCGCCATGCCGATCTGCTGCGCCCCAAGTTTGAGCGGGTGGAGGCCATCCTGAAGGAGGACCTGGCCCGCAGCGGGGCCGGAAGCTGGACCGAGCCAAAGGGCGGCTACTTTATCTCGTTCAACACGCTGCCGGGCTGTGCAGCCCGCACGGTGGAGCTGTGTAAAAAGGCCGGAGTAAAGTTCACCCCCGCGGGCGCCACCTGGCCCTGCGGCCGCGACCCGGAGGACCGGAACATCCGCCTGGCCCCCAGCTACGCCAGCCTGGAGGAGATCGAACCGGCGGTTCGGCTGTTCACGATCTGTGTGCGTCTGGCTGCCTTGGAGTCTCTGGCATCCATGCAGGTGGGCAGCGCGGACATGGAAGGTGAGCGCATTGCGTAAGTGGTACCATCCACATGGGCAAATGTCCGAAGCCTTTCGCAATTCCGTGTTTTTAACCCTCTCCGGCGGTTTTCAGGATGCCTACACCTACATCGGCCGGGGCAAGGTGTTCGCCAATGCGCAGACCGGGAACATCGTGCTGCTGGCCACCAACCTGTGCGAGGGCAATTTTGAGCGGGTGGGGCATTATCTGGTGCCCCTGCTGGCCTTTGTGGCAGGCGTGCTGTTTGCCGAGGCCATACACGAACGGTTTCACCGGATGGAAAAGCTCCACTGGCGGCAGCTGGTGCTGGCCATTGAGATCCTGCTGCTGGTGGCGGTGGGGTTTGTTCCCCAAAGCATGAATCTGCTGGCCAACGCGCTGGTGAGCTTTGTGTGCGCCATGCAGGTGCAGACCTTCCGCAAGGTGCGGGGCAATGTCTGCTCCACCACCATGTGCATTGGCAATCTGCGCAGCGGCACCCAGTATCTGTATGACTGGTTGAAATACCGTGACCCGGCGGTGCTCAGCCGGGCGCTGCAATACTTCGGCACCATCGTTTTGTTCGGGGCCGGTGCGGCTGCGGGCAGCCTGATGACCATGCGGTTTGGTATGTGGGTCATCTGGGTCAGCAGTGCGCTGCTGAGCGTCAGCTTTCTGCTCATGTTCTGGAAAACGGACGAGAAAGAGCTGCAGGCGGTGGGACGCAAACTGGAGCGGGAACTTTGCACCGTGGAGGAAAAAGCCGAGCAGAAGCTGGAACATCTGGAAGAAAAGCACCGCTGAGCGTGAACGATAATTCCGAAAATCAATCGCAAGCAAAAAGCCCCCATCCGAACCGGCCGTTCGGATGGGGGCTTTGCTGTGTTTTAAGGGGCGATTACACGATGGTGGTCTTTGCGGCGAAATCCGCATGGTCGGGGTCCACACCGGCCAGCTTCAGGGCGCGCTTCTCAAAGAACTTGGGCGCAACCTGGGGGAACATGGCGTAGGTGAGGGCATCCTCTTCCTGAATGGCCCACTTAGCGGCCTCGGCCTTCATCTTGGCAACCTCGGGCTCCAGCAGGTCTGCCGGGCGGCAGGTGATGGGCTGGGTGTCACCCAGAATCTGCTTGGTGAACTCGGGGCTGATGGGGGCGGGGGTGCGGCCGTAATCGCCGCGCACCAGGCCCTTGAACTCCTTGGTGACCATCTTGTAGCGCTGGCCCAGAATCACGTTGAACACGGCCTGGGTGCCCACAATCTGGCTGGTGGGAGTAACCAGCGGGGGATAGCCGGAATCCTTGCGGACGCGGGGAATCTCCTCCAGCACGGCCTCCAACTGGTCGGCCTTGCCGGCGTCGGTCAGCTGCTTCAACAGGTTGGACAGCATGCCGCCGGGCACCTGATACAGCAGAGTGTTGGCGTCCACGCCCAGCATCTTGGGGTTGATCTGGCCGTTAGCGATGTACTTCTCACGCAGCTTGGCGAAGTAAGCACGCACCACGTTCAGCTTCTTCAGAGACAGGCCGGTGTCGTAATCGGTGCCCTGAAGGGCGGCCACCAGGCTCTCAGTGGGCATATGGCTGGTGCCCAGGGCCAAGGGGCTGATGGCGGTATCCACGATGTCGGCGCCGCTCTCAATGCCCTTCAGGATGGACATGGAAGCCAGACCAGAGGTGTAATGGCTGTGAATGTCCACAGGGATGGAGACAGTCTCTTTCAGAGCCTTTACCAGCTCTGCGGTGCTTGTGGGGGTCAAAAGACCCGCCATATCCTTGATGCAGATGGAGTTTGCACCCATCTCCTCCAGGGTTTTGGCGTATTTGGCAAAATAGGCGTTGTCGTGCACGGGGCTCAGCGTGTAGCTGATGCAGCCCTGCACATGGGCCTTTTCCTTAATGGCGGCCTTAATGGCGGTTTCCAGGTTGCGGGGATCGTTCAGAGCATCGAAGATGCGCAGGATGTCAATGCCGTTGGCAACGCTCTTCTGCACGAAGTACTCCACCGCATCGTCGGCGTAGTGCCGGTAGCCCAGCATATTCTGGCCGCGGAACAGCATCTGCAGCTTGGTGTTGGGCATTTCCTTGCGCAGGATGCGCAGGCGCTCCCAGGGGTCCTCATCCAGGAAACGGATGCAGGCGTCGAAGGTGGCGCCGCCCCAGCACTCCACCGAGTAGTAGCCCACTTCGTCGATGGCGGGCAGGATGGGCCGCATCTCGTCGGTGGTCATACGGGTGGCCAACAGGGACTGGTGCGCATCGCGCAGCACGACCTCGGTAATCTTGACAGGTTTCTTAGCCAATCTCATTCACCTCTCTCATTCGGTGCGGTTTCAGTTCATGGAAACCAGCAGATCACCGGAGTTGACAGTATCACCCTTCTTCACGCTCACGGAAGCAACGGTGCCGTCCTGAGGCGCAACGATCTCGTTCTCCATCTTCATGGCCTCCAGAATGACCAGCACGTCACCGGCCTGCACAGCCTGACCGGCGCTGACCTTCACATCCAGGATGTTGCCGGGCATGGGAGAGTTGACCTGCACGGCACCGGCAGCGGGCGCAGCGGCGGGAGCAGGAGCTGCCGCAGGAGCGGGAGCGGCCACGGGCGCGGGGGCCACAGGGGCGATGGGAGCAACCGGAGCAGCGGGGGCCACAGGGGCAAAGGGCACAGCAGCAGCCACAGGAGCGGGAGCGGCCACGGGGGCAGCCACAGGAGCGGCACCGGCAGCAGACTCTTCCACGGTCACGTTGTAAGCAACGCCGTTCACAGTAATGTTGAAGTATTTCATGGTATTTTCCTCCACAAGTTTTATATTGAATGTTCAAAAGGCAGCAGAATCCGCTGGCTTACAGGGCCATGTTGCCGTGCTTCTTGGGCAGGCGCTGCACCCGCTTGCTGGCAGTCATATCCAGCGCGCTCGCCACAGCGCCGCGCACCTCGTCCGCCTTCACGGCCATGGTGGCCAGCCCAGCGGCCACAGCGGCCTCAGCGCCGCAGACGTTCTTCACGTACTCGGCGGCCTTGGCCTTGGTGGCGGCGGGAATGCTCTCGGCGGCGTCGATCTCGTCCTTGTACAGGATGGTCACGGCGGTTTCGGGGGCAACCGGGGCAATCACGGCACCGGGCAGGGCGATGGTCACATCGGCGCTGGCCAGAGCGGTGTAGACCGGACCGACGGCCTTGCCGGCCACAACGGCCACCTTGGCGGTGGTGGCATCGGCGTAAGTGGCGCACAGGCGGGCCGCCTCACGGATGCCGCCGGCCACGTCATCGCTGACGCTGGGCACGAAGCCGTTGGTGTTGACCACGGTGACCACCGGAATGCTGAAGGCATCGCACAGGCGCACGAAGCGGGACAGCTTGACCACGCAGTTGTGGCACAGGCCGGAAGCCTCGGTGGCGGCAATGCCCACGGCGCTGCCGTTGACGGCAGCCAGCGCGGTGTAAACATTTTTGCCGAAGCCGCCGAACAGCTCCACCAGGCTGCCCTCGTCCGCCAGAGCGGCAGCGGCATCCGCTGCTTTGTACTGGGCGGGGAAGTTCGCCTTGGGGGCCTGCACGTCAAACAGGGCGGGGCCGGCCAGGTTGTTGGAGGGCAGCAGGGCGATCAGCTGGGCAGCCTTTGCCACGGCATCGGCTGCGTCTTCCGCCAGAATGGAAGCCACACCGGCCTTGGCGGCCAGTTCGGCGCTGCCTGCGTTTTCCACCTTATCACCGGCGGCATCGCTGGTGAAGGGGGCGGTCAGGAACAGCTGAGCGTCCTTGGCCATCACGCACAGGTCGGCGCAGGCGGCATTCAGCGCAGCGCTGCCGCCGCACACGCCCAGAACCACGGCCACCTGGGGAACCACGCCGGAGATGTTGGCAATGGCCCCGGCCAGCTTGTTGTTGGCAGCCAGCAGATCCAGGCCCTCTTCCAGTTTGGCACCGGCGCAATCGTAGAAGGTCACCACAGGGGTACCGGTTTTTGCAGCCATCTCCAGAACGGCAGCGGTTTTGTCCAACTCTTTGGCACAAACGGCCTCACCGCACTGGCACACGGCATACACCGGCTGGCCGCCTGCGCAGCCGTAGGCAGCCTTTACGGCACCGTCCGCAAACAGGCCGGTGTAGGTGCCTTCATCGAAGAATGCAGCAAGGATCTCGTCCTTGCCGAGCTTTTTTGAAGCCATGAACAGCCCTCCTATAAAAACAATTTCAGAATTAGCTTCATTATACTGTTTCGTACAATTTGTCACAAGACCTTTTTTGAAAAAACCACAAAAATAAAGGAATGACCTAATATTTTTGTGGTTTTTCACAAGAGAAGCCTCGTTATTCAATTGTTCCGGGAGAAAAAGCCTAGAGAGCTTCTCCTACGCAATTTACCAAAGAAACGGTGGTTCAGCCGCGGGGGCTGCCGGGCTTTTTGGGGCCGCGGGCCGGGCCTTTGCCGCTGCCGGGGCGGCCGGTGGGGCGTGCGCCGGGGCGGCTGCCTGCCGCACGGGGGCCGCGCTTGGCTCCCTCAGCGGGGCGGCGGGCCGGCTTTTTGGCGGCCTCTTCCGGCTTCGGGCGGGAAACGCCCCGGATGCCGGCGGCCCGCAGGGCATTCAGCTCCGACTTGGTAAGTTCCCGGTATTCGCCGGGCTGCAGCATGCCCAGCTTCACGGCGCCCATGGCGTTGCGGCGCAGGCGGATCACATCCAGACCCACGGCCTCGCACATACGGCGGATCTCCCGGTTCTTGCCCTCCCGGATGGTCATCTCCAGCACGGTGCGCTCCGGCTCGTCGGTCACCACGTTGATCACAGCGGGCTGGGTGCGGGTGCCGTCGTCCAGCTCCACGCCCTGGCTCAGGGCCACCACCTGTTCTTCGGTGGCGCGGGGGCGCACCGTAACCCGGTACAGCTTGCTCACCCCGTGGGAGGGGTGCATCATCAGGTTGGCGAAGTCGCCGTCGTTGGTCAGCAGCAGCAGGCCCTCGCTGTCCCGGTCCAGGCGGCCCACGGGGAACACCCGGGCGGGCACGCCCTCCATCAGGTCCATAACGGTTTTGCGGCCCAGCTCATCGCTGGTGGTGGTGACAAAGCCGCGGGGCTTGTTGAGCATATAGTAATAGAATTCCCGCTTGCGCTGGATGTAGATGCGCTGGCCGTCCACCGAGAGAATGTCCTGGTGGGGGTCCATTTTGTCACCCAAAGTGACGGGATGGCCGTTGACCTTGACGCGGCCCTCCCGAATGATCTGTTCGGCTGCCCGGCGGGAGCAAAGTCCCTGTTCCGCCAGCACCTTCTGAATGCGTTCCTGTGCCATAGTTCTCCTTGTTGTTCAGGGGCGACCGCACAAAACGGCAGCCCCGGGTCGTCCGGCTTCCAGCCGGTCGTATTGCAAACGCCGGGCTTTGCCCGGCGGATCGCCGAAATGCTGCTCAGGGGGCATCCGGCCCGTCTTCGGCTGGGGCCTGCGCCTCGGGCTTTTCCTTCTTCAGCAGGGCGGCCAGCTTGTCCACCAGCTCGGGCAGCATGGTGATGGCCCGCTCCAGGCTGTTGTTGGGGTCGGCCAGCTGAATGGTGCGGACGTTGCCGTCCTTCACCACCAGAAAAGCCACGGGGGCCACGGTGACGCCGGCGCCGCTGCCGCCGCCGAACAGCTCCTTGCTCTGTTTGGCGGCAAAATCCGAGCCGCCGGTGGCCACGCCGAAGGTTACTCTCGAGACGGGCAGAATGGTGGTGCCGTCCGGCAGAGAGACCGGCTCGCCGATGATGGTGTCGGAATTCACCAGCTCCCGGATCTTGTCCATGGTGACCCCCATCAGGCCGTTGATCGGATGTTCAGCCATACGTTAATCCTCCCTGTTTGGGCAAAACCGGCGGTATGCGCGGTTTTGCGCGTTTCCTCTTTTATTATAAGCAGAAGCCATGATGTTTGGCAAGCGGCGGTTATTCCGCTTTGGCGTCCGCCAGGCGGAACACCATGCGCAGTCCGGCAATGGCCAGAGGCAACAGCCGGGCGGTGATCTGCCCGCTCAGGGCAAACTTCTCGGCGCGCTGGTCGAGGAAGTCCGGCTCGATCCGGACTTCCTCCACTTCAATGCGGAAAAAGTTCTGAAGCAGGCCGAAGGCAGCCCCCAGTTCGGCATGGGCCTTCCCGCAGGCGAGGGCACAGGCGGCCGCATCGGGGGCATACACCGGCAGCACCAGCCGCACATGGCGGATGCGCAATGACCAGAGCGCCCGGCGCACAAACTGCCCGGCGGCTGCGGCCGTATCGGCGGCCTGATGCAGCGCTTGCGCGAGGCGTTGGGCGGCGGGCTGTTTCGGCTTCGGGGCGGCTGGCTCCGTGGGGGCGGGCGCGGGGCTTTTGGGCGCTGCTCCCTGCGGCAGCAGGGCCGCCAGCCGAAGCAGCCAGGGCGACAGGGGCCAGAGGCTCAGGCGGAGCGGCCCAAACGTCAGCCAGGCCCGGGCTTCGCCCTCCTGCGCACGAAACTGCACCGTGAAGGGGAGCACGAGAAGCAGGATCACCAGTGCCAGAAGAAGGGCCAGCACCCACAAAAGCACCCGCCCAATGGCAAGCAGCAGCGCACCCATCGTTCAACCCTCCGTATCGGAAGCTGCGCCGGGGCCGTCCTCCCCGTGCAGGCTGGGCAGGTCGTTCAGGCTGTTCAGGCCGAAGCACCGCAGGAACACGTCGGTGGTGGCAAAACTCACCGGGTGCCCGGGCAGATCCAGCCGCCCAGCCTCCTGCACCAGCCCTTTTTCCAACAGGCCGGCCACCACCGAAGAGGAGTCCACCCCGCGCACCTGGTCGATGAACGAGCGGGAAACCGGCTGGTTGTAGGCGATGACCGACAGCACCTCCAGCGCCGCCTGAGAGAGGGGCGCGTTGCGGCGATTGTCCAGCGCACGCTTTACATACGCGGAATATTCGTTTTTGGTGGCCAACTGCCAGCGGTCCTCCAGCCGAAGAAGCACCAAACCACGGTCGGCCTTTTCCAGCTGCTTTTCCAGGTTCAGCAGCAGGCGCTCAACCACCTCCGGCTCAAGCTCCAGGGCCTGGGCCAGGCGGTCGGTGCCGATGGGCTCACCGTGGGCGAACAGAATCGCCTCCAACGCCCCCTGATATTGCTTCAGTTCCATTCCTGTACCTCGTCGGTCTTTCGCACCCGGCCGTGGGCCAGGGTGATCTGTTCGTTTTCATCAATGGAAATGCGCCCGGCCTTCACCAGCTCCAGCACGGCCAGAAAGGTGGCCACCGTCTCACTGCGGCCGGCCTCGGGGCGGAACATCTGGCGCAGCGCACGGATTTTTCCGCCCACCAGTCCCTTCAAAAGGTGCACCACCCGGGATGCCACCGACACAAAGGGCGCGGTCACCAAAGGCTCAAACTGCTTCGGCTCCGGTTTTTTCTTGCGCACGCTGCGCCCCATCAGGGAAAACCAGGCCTGGGGCAGCAGCCCCGGCTCGTGCTTGCGCAGGTAGGTGCTGTCCAGCTCGATCTCAGCCGGGCGGCGCACCGCCATAAATGAGGCGGCGGCCATTTGCCCCAGCTGGGCGGCAACTTTGCGGCAGGTACTGTATTCGATCAGCTCGCCGGTCAGTTCCTCCTTCATGCGCTCGGCCTCTTCGCTTCGGGGCAGCAGCAGGTAGCTTTTCATCTGCACCAGACGGGCGGCCATTTCAATGAATTCGCTGGCAGCCTCCATGCGCTGGGCGCCCAGACCGTCGATGATGGAGGTGTATTGCTCAATCAGCTCCAGAATGGGAATGTTGTGCAGGTCCATCTTGTTTTTGCTTACCAGATAGAGCAGCAGGTCCAGCGGGCCGTCAAACTCTTCCAGATGAAAGGTTAAGGTCTCCATATGCGGCACATCCTCCGTTACACTGCGGTACCGGCCGCACGGCCCAACCCGAGAAGAATCTCCACAAAGCTGGTGGACCAGCCCAGAAAGCGCCACAGCTGACTCTGAATCCAGGCCATGGGGCCGTCCAGCAGGCCGAGAAACAGCAGCGCAATGGCCACAAAGAAAATCTGCTGTTCATGCTGAGCGATGAAATACTGTACCCGGCGGGGCAAAGCAAGGCCAAGCAGGCGGCTGCCGTCCAACGGGGGAACCGGCAGCAGGTTCAGTGCCGCCAGGGCCAGATTCATCACAGCCAGGGCGTTCATAACATAGAGCAGCAGGTTGGTTAGGGTGTTCACCGGGCCGATGTAGTACAGAAGTTTGTAGCCCACCACGGCCAAAAAGGCCAGCAGCAGGTTGGTGATCGGCCCGGCGGCGGCCGTCAGGGCCATGCCGGCCCGGGGCGATACCCGGCGGAAGTTGCGGGCGTCCACCGGCACGGGGGTGGCCCAGCCGACCCCCAGAAGGAGAAAGCACACCGCACCCAGGGGGCTGAAGTGTGCCAGCGGGTTCAGGCTCAGGCGGCCCTGACGGCGGGCGGTATCGTCCCCCAGGCGGGAGGCGGCCAGCGCGTGGGCCGATTCGTGCAGGGGCACACTGATCATCATACACACAAAGCGGACGATGTAAACGAACATCCGCACCCGTAAATTGCTCATGAAGGCAGTTCCTTTCGGGCAGGCAGGAAAACCCCATGCCTTGCCAATTTGAATTTTATAAGGTAAAATAAATAAAAGCGGCGGGCAGACTGCCCCCGGCGGGTACACCCACCCATTATAAGAGAATGTTGAATTTATTATACCGACCCGGGCGATAAAGCACAAGCAAAAACGCATTTTACAGAAAAAATGAAAAAAAGACTTGCATTTTCTCCCGAGATTTGTTAAACTAATCTAGCGATTTAATTATGGAGGAGGTGCAGCAGAATGGCAAAGTGTGATTGTTGTGGTAAGGGCGTTACCTTTGGTATCAAGGTTTCCCACTCCCATCGTCGGAGCAACCGTACCTGGAAGCCCAATGTGAAGCGCGTGAAGGCAGTCGTGGAGGGTTCTCCGAAGTATATCTACGCCTGCACCCGTTGCCTGCGTTCGGGTAAGGTTACCCGCGCGATCTGATCAACAGTGCAAAACGGCCGGTCACTCCTTGTGGCCGGCTTTTGTTGTACACGGAGGGATTTTTATGACCTGCCCCAGCGACCCGGTGATGCTGCTCAGCTACATCAACACGCAATTGCGGGACCATTACGAAAGCCTGACCGCCCTGTGTGAGGACCTGGACCTGAGCGAGGCCGCGCTGAAGGAAACACTGGCCGCCATCGGCTATGAGTACAACCGCGAACAGAACCGGTTTGCCTGACCACCGGCCGCGCAGCCGGAATTAAGAAAAGGGGGAACGCCCATGCAGACCCAGTATTTTAAGGAATACAGCCGCTATATGAAGCGGGAAATGGAATTTAAGGTGTATGGCTATGCCGGGCGGCCCTGCCTGGTGCTGCCTGCCCAGGGTCACCGCTTTTATGAATTTGAGGACTGCGGTATGGTGGACGCCGCTGCCCGGTGGATCGAGGCGGGGCAGCTTCAGCTGTTCTGCGCCGATGCCCTGAATGGGGTGGGGATCACCCCGCAGGCTCAGGAGCGGTGGTTCTGCTATTTGACGGAGGAGCTGCTGCCCCGGCTGTGTGTACAGAACGGCGGCGAAGCGCCGGTGCTGGCGGTCGGCTGCGGCCAGGGGGCCTGCCAGGCCGTAAACCTGCATCTGAGACGGCCGGAGGTGTGCAGCGGGGTCATCGGCCTTTCCGGGCGATACGAGACGGCGAACGTCTACGGCCAGGGTCCGGAGGACCTGATTTACCGGAACAGCCCGCTGGCGTATCTGCCCCACCTGCCGGAGAAAACACTGGAGGGCCTGCGCAAGCAGGAACAGGTGATGCTGTGTGTGGGCCGTGGCCCCGGTGACGAGCAGGCCCTGGAAGAGACCCGCCGGATGGGAGAGGCCCTGGAAGCGAAAAAGCTGCCGGTCTGGGTGGATGAGTGGGGCGCCGATGTGACCCCGGACTGGGCCTGGTGGCAGCGCCAGTGGGGCTATTTTCTGGAAAAGGCCCTGGAAACGAAGGACAAAGATCAGAAAGCTGATTGAAACCAAGGCACAGGGAAACGGAATGCCGCAGGCTGAACGGGCAGCCTGCGGCATTTCTGCGTCCGGCGGCGCGGCGGAAACGTGAAGAAAAGCTGATAGCACAAATAAAGCGAACGCCGGCGCGTGCGCGGCGGGTAGATTGACGGGAGGAAGCAGCGTTGCAGCTGGAACCGCATTTTGTGGCCGTGAATGCCCAGGGGCGGGAGCTTGCCTCCCACGGCGGGCAGGGCTTTCAGGCAGAAGGGTACTGCGATGTGCTGAACATGGGGCCGGTGCCCTGGCATTGGCACGAGGAGATGGAGCTGATTCTGATAACCGAGGGCGAAGCCGTGGTTCGGGCCGGAAAAAGAGCTATGTGCTGCAAGCGGGCGAGGGCTTGTTTGTGAACAGCGGCGTGCTGCACGCGGCCCGCAGCGCCAAAGAGACGCCGCCCATGCTCTGCTCGGTGGTGTTCCATCCGCGGCTTGTGGGCGGCGCACCGGACAGTGTGTTCTTTGAAAAATGGATTCAGCCGCTGACCGGGGACGCAGACTGCGGCTCGTTGCTGCTTCGGCCCTCGGTGCCCTGGCAAAAGCGGGTGCTGGAAGCGCTGGAGCATACGCTGGAAGCGCTGAGGCAGGCGGAAAACGGCTTTGAGTTCACGGTGCGGCAGGAGTTGAACCAAGCCGTGTTCCTTTTGGCGGAAAAGCGCATTGCCCGGCCTGAGTGCCCGCCGGACCACACCGGCCGGGACGGCCGGCGTATGAAGACCATGCTGAAATTTGTGCAGGAGCATTTTGCCGAGGCACTGACAGCATCGCAGATTGCCCACAGTGCCGGGCTGAGCGCCAGCGAATGCCTGCGGTGCTTTCATGCGGTGATCGGCACCACCCCCATGCAGTATGTGAAAACGTTTCGGGTGCAGCAGGCGGCCCGGCTGCTGGAGGGCACCGACTGGCCGGTGGCCAAAGTGGGGCGGCAGTGCGGATTTAAGGAAATGGGCTATTTTGCCCGTGCGTTCCGGGAGGTGTACCATTGTACTCCATGGAACATCGGCGCGCCATCCTGCAGAAAAAGGCAGGCGGTACCGCGATCGCGCCGTAATTCTGTGCAGGACGGCGGAGCAAGCCGCGGTAGAGAGTATCAAAACAGTAAAAATTTTTCAAAACCCCTTGGCAACATCACATCACCATGCTATTATAGTAAAGCGATGATGTGCGGAAGGCAGCGGGCATTGGCCCGGCCAGAGGGGGCGCGGCAGAGAGACCCGCGCGGCCGCACAGAAAAGAAAGGATGAAGTTCCATGAAAAAGACGATTGCATTGCTCGCCGCGCTGGGCATGTCCGTCAGCCTGCTGGCTGGCTGCGGTTCTTCCGCCAGCTCCTCCGCCGCTTCTTCTGAGGCTGCCGCAGACAGCGACCTGGATTACATCAAGGGCAACGGCAAGATGGTCATCGGCTACACCGTGTACGCCCCCATGAACTACACCGACGACGAGGGCAACTTCACCGGTTTTGACACCGAGCTGGCCACCGCCGTGTGCGAGAAGCTGGGCGTGGAGCCGGAGTTCGTGGAGATCAACTGGGATACCAAGATCGTGGAGCTGGATGCCAAGAGCATCGACTGCATCTGGAACGGCATGACCCTGACCGATGAGATCATGGCCAACGCTGCCTGCACCAAGGCTTACGCCAAGAATGCCCAGGTGGTCGTGGTGAAGGACGGCACTGAGTACGCTTCTACCGCGGACCTGGTGGGCAAAACCGTCCTGGCCGAGGCCGGTTCCGCCGGTGAGAGCGCCATTCAGGACGACGAGAACCTGTCTCAGGCCGATTACGTCTCCAAGAGCGTGCAGACCGACTGCCTGATGGAGGTTGCTGCCGGCACCGCGGACGCTGCGATTCTGGACCTGACCTTGGCCAACGCCATGATCGGTGAGGGCACCGACTACGCCAACCTGAAGATCGTGGACGAGCTGAACGCCGAGGAGTACGGCGTGGCCTTCCGCAAGGGCAGCGATGCAGCCGAGGCCGTGAACGCCGCGTTTGATGAGCTGAAGACCGACGGCACGCTGGAAGCCCTGGCTGCCAAGTACGACCTGACTCTGGCCGACTAATCTCGAAAACGAAACATAAAAACGGGGCAGCACCGCACGGTTCGCAGGAACTGTGCGGTATTGCCGTGTTCAGCCGCTTGCCTTTAGAATGAACGAATGATGGGTGTGTTTTTGTGAGTGTGATCTTTGAGCGCTTGATGAGCGCGTTTCTGCTCAACTGTGAGCTGTTCTTTCTGACCCTGCTGTTTGCGCTGCCGCTGGGACTGGTGGTTGCATTCGGCTCCATGAGCCGGTTCAAGCCGTTGAGCGGCCTCGTGAAGGTATTCGTCTGGATCATCCGCGGTACGCCCCTGATGCTTCAGATCATTGTGATCTACCTGGGCCCCGGCCTGATGGGCATGAACAACCCCTGGCCCACCGGCGCGGGCGGCCGTATGGTGGCGGCGGTGGTGGCCTTTGCCATCAACTATGCCTGCTACTTCTCCGAGATCTACCGGGGCGGCATTGAGGCCATTCCCAAGGGTCAGACCGAGGCCGGTCAGGTTCTGGGCATGACCAAGCCCCAGATCTTTTTCAAGGTGACCCTGCTGCAGGTGGTCAAGCGCATTCTGCCCCCCATGGGCAACGAGATCATTACGCTGGTGAAGGATACCTCGCTGGCCAACACCATCGCCAACAAAGAGATCATTATGATGGCCAAGGAGTACAGCGCCAAGGGCCTGATCTGGCCGCTGTTTTCCACCGCAATTTTCTTCCTGCTGTTCGTGGGCGTGCTTACACTGCTGTTCAACTGGGCCGAGAAGAAAATGGATTATTTCCGCTGCTGAGAAGGAGGAACGAATATGGCATTGCTTGAAGCCTCCGGCATCGGCAAAAGTTTTGGTGAGACCAAGGTTCTGAAGGATATTTCCCTTACGTTGGAGCAGGGCGAAGCCCTGGCTATTATCGGGTCGTCCGGTTCCGGCAAAACCACACTGCTGCGCTGCCTGAACTTTTTGGAGCGGCCTGACACCGGCATCATCCGGGTGGGCAATGAAGTGATGTGGGACGCGGCGGACCCCGCCACCCAGAAGGAGAGCGAGATCCGCAAAAAGCGGCTGCACTTCGGGCTGGTGTTCCAGAACTTCAACCTGTTCCCCCAGTACACCGCCCTACAGAACGTGATGCTGGCAGGCGAGCTGCTGGCAAAGGAACGGCCGGATTACAAAGCCAATAAAAAGCAGATTCATGCTCAGTTGGAAGAGCAGGCCATGAACCTGCTGGCGGAGATGGGGCTTTCCCAACGGGCGGGGCATTACCCCCACCAGCTTTCCGGCGGCCAGCAGCAGCGCGTGGCCATTGCCCGCGCCCTGGCGCTGCATCCGGACATTCTGTGTTTCGACGAGCCTACCAGCGCCCTGGACCCGGAGCTGACCGGGGAGATTCTGAGGGTGCTGCGGGATTTGGCCGACCGCAAAACCACCATGATCATCGTCACCCATGAGATGCACTTTGCCCGCGATGTGGCGGACCGCATTATGTTTATGGACGGCGGCGTTGTGGTGGAAGAAGGCCCGGCGAAGCAGGTCATCGACCACCCGCGTGAAGAGCGCACCCGCCAGTTCCTGACACGGTTTTCCGGCTGATTTGGCGCGAAGCGATCATTAAGAACGCCCGGTTCTCTGCGTTGGCAGAGGGCCGGGCGTTTTTTACGCTGGTTGATGTGGTTGGGTGATATTGGGCGGGCTGCTGAGCACGGGGAGAGGGGCGGGCCAGCCGAGCTGGTAAAAGACCGAACAGGCAAAACTAAGGATAGGTTCATGCCGTTTTGCGCATAGGAATCGTAACGTAGAATAAACGGAGCAAACAGCCGGAAGCAGAAACGGCCCGAAAAACAAAAAAACCAGATTACCGAAGCAATCTGGTTGGTGGTGGAGATGAGGGGGATCGAACCCCTTACCTCTTGAATGCCATTCAAGCGCTCTCCCAAGTGAGCTACACCCCCACGGGTTCTGTGCCGTTCCTGACGACTTGCTTATTATAGCAGTTGAAATTGAAAATGTCAACGGATTTTTTGAAGAAAATCAAATTTTCTTTTTGAAATTTGGAATGCGGCGAAAATACACATCAGAAAATCCCGTTGAAAAGCAAAAAATAGAGAGGGAACGATGGGCGAAAGCGAAAAACAATGAAACTTCAGCATCCGGCAGCGAATGGCTGCACCTGCGGAAAAAACGGGGGCGGCCATATGCCCTTCGCCGCTTATGCTGGCGGTGCGGGCGCGGTTCCCGCCGTTTTGGGGCTGCGGTTTTCTATGCGATGAATGCGGGACGAAGCCCCAACCCGGCCGCCCTTTGCAGGGACGGAGGGGCAGTTTTCTCCTGTGCATTTTACAAATGGCAGGCTGTGGCTGCATCCTGTGGGAAAGATTTGAGCAAACATGAGAAAATGCGAGCAAATCTGCGAAAATCAGCGTCTTTGGCTTGCAACAAAAGGGGAATGATAGTATTATTAAATGCGTATGTAAAGTCGATTTCTGCCGCCATGCGCAGCGGCGGAATCAAGCGGCGAAAAGCCAAGGCCGAAGCCTGCCGGAAGAGCGGGCCTTTGGTGAACGAGGAGAGGGGAAGCATTTATGGCGTTGAGTATGACCGGCTACGGACGGGCCAAGGCCGTGTTGAACGGCCGGGACATTACGGTGGAGATCAAGAGCGTGAACTCCCGCTATTTTGAGTATTCGTCCCGCCTGCCCAGAAGCTGTGCCTTTCTGGACGACAGCCTGAAAAAGATGCTGGGGGCATCCATCAGCCGCGGCAAGGTGGAGCTGAGCCTGCAGATGCAGAGCAGCGGCGCCCAGGAGCAGGTGGTGGATGTGAACCTGGAGCTGGCCCGCAGCTACCGCAGTGCGCTGCGCCTGCTGAGCGACGCATTGGACGTAAAAGATGCCACGACGGTGGAAACGCTGGCCAACCTGCCGGATGTTCTGACCGTGCGTACAGCGCAGGTGGACGAGGAGCAGCTGAGCCGGGACGTGAGCGCGGTGTGCGCCGAGGCTCTTCAGAACTTTTTGAATATGCGCGCCGTGGAGGGTGAAAAACTCCGGCAGGACCTGCTGGGCAAGCTGGATCACCTGGAAGAGAACGTGGCCCGGGTGGAGCAGAACAGCGCCGCCCGGGTGGAAGCATACACCCAGCGGCTGTATGCCAAACTGGAGGTGCTGCTGGCCGACCGGAACGTGGATGAAGCACGGGTGCTGACCGAGGCGGCCATTTTTGCGGATAAAACGGCCGTGGACGAAGAGACGGTGCGCCTGCACAGCCACATTGCCCAGTATCGGCAGATTTTGAACGGCGAAGGCCCCGTGGGCCGCAAGCTGGACTTCCTCACCCAAGAGCTGAACCGGGAGACCAACACCATCGGCTCCAAGTGCCAGGACCTGGCGATCACCCGGGTAGTACTGGATATGAAGGCGGAGATCGAGAAGATCCGGGAGCAGATTCAGAATCTGGAGTGAGCGGTGCGGCATCCGGCGGCAGGCGTTTTCGGGCCGCCGGGCCAGGCGAGAAAAGCAGGAGGTTACGATGAAACTCATCAACATTGGTTTTGGCAACATGGTCAGCGCCAACCGGCTGATTGCCATTGTCAGCCCGGAATCGGCCCCCATCAAGCGCATTGTGCAGGAGGCCCGTGACAAGGGCTCGCTGATCGACGCAACGTATGGGCGGCGGACCCGCGCCGTGATCATTATGGATTCGGATCATATCATCCTCTCGGCGGTGCAGCCCGAGACGGTGGCCAACCGTCTGGACAGCAGCAATGAGGATCTGGAGGAGGAACTGGAAGATGAATAAAGACCGCTATCTGGTCGTTGTGTCCGGGCCTTCCGGCTGCGGAAAAGACACTGTGGTAAAAACCATGCGGGAAAAGCATCCGGAAATTGAGGTTTCCGTCTCGGCCACCAGCCGTGCCATGCGGGAGGGTGAGGCCGAAGGGGTCAACTATTATTACATGACCCGCGAGGCGTTCCAGCAGAAGGTGCAGGCCGGGGAAATTCTGGAGTACACCCAGTACAACGGCAACCTGTACGGCACCCCCAAGCACGAGGTGGACACCCGCATTGCCCAGGGCCGCACGGTGATCCTGGTCATTGAGGTGGAGGGCGCGGGCAACATCCGCAAGCTGTATCCGGAGGCACTGACCATCTTCCTGCTGCCTCCCAGCATGGAGGAGCTGGAAAACCGTCTGCGCAGCCGCGGCACCGAGAGTGAGGAGGCCATTCAGGGGCGCATGGCCACCGCCCGCCGCGAGGTGGAGCAGGCCCCCCTGTACACGGCCACGCTGGTGAACGACGACCTGGAAACCTGTGCCGAAAAGCTGTACCAAATGATCCGGGAGTACCAGAAGGGCTGAGCCTGGGCGGCGAAAAGAACACCGTGGAGGGGAGGGCATTCCATGAGCACGGTACAGGTGGCCGTGGACAATGCCACCTTCCATTTCGATAAGCTGTACACCTACCGGCTGCCCCTGCAGCTGGAAGGGCAGGTGTTTGAGGGCAGCATGGTTCTGGTGCCTTTCGGCCGAGGCAACCGTCCCCGCATGGCGGTGGTGCTGGCTGTGGGGGAAGAACCAACGGCGGAAAAGACAGCGCGGCTGAAGGAGCTGTTTGCAGCAGCCCCGGAACAGGCCCGGCTGACCCCGGATCTGCTGAAGCTGGTGCATTTCCTGAAAGAGCGCACCTTCTGCACCTACTATGAGGCGGTGCGGGCCATCATTCCCTACGGGGCCCAGTACCGGCCGGAGTTGGTGGAGGGAAAACCCACGCTGCGGCGGCAGCTGCTGCGGCAGGAGGTGCGCTACCACCGCACGGCCCGGCCTGTACAGGCCGGCGGCCGCATTACGGACAAACAGCGCACAGCCCTGAATCTTCTGGCGGCGGGCGGCCCGCAGACGGCGGCCCAGCTGGAGGCCCAGGGCGTGACCCGGGCGGTGCTGGACGCCCTTTTGAAAAAGGGCCTGGCGGAAAAGCAGCGGGAGGATCAGGATGCCTGTCCGACCCCGGCGGCCGAGACTTCCGCCCCGGAGCCGCCGCCCGCCCTCACCGAGGAGCAGCAGCGGGCTTACGACCAGCTGGCCCCAAACCTGGAGGACCATGCCCCCCATGCGGCTCTGCTGTACGGGGTGACGGGCAGCGGCAAAACGCTGGTGTTCCTTCAGCTGATCCGCCGCACGCTGGAGCTTGGGCGTCAGGCGCTGATTCTGGTGCCGGAGATCAGCCTGACGCCCCAGATGATCCGCCGCCTGAAGGATACCTTCGGCGCGCGGGTGGCGGTGCAGCATTCGGCCCTCAGCAACACCGAACGGCTGGTGCAGTGGCAGATGATCCAGCAGGGCGGGGCCGACATTGTGGTGGGCACCCGCAGCGCGATTTTTGCCCCGCTGCAGAACCTGGGCCTGATTATTCTGGATGAGGAGCAGGAGCACACCTACCGGTCGGAATCCGCCCCCCGCTATGCGGCCCATGACGTGGCCAAGGCGCGGGCGGCCCAGCATCGGGCATTGCTGCTGTTTGCTTCCGCCACGCCCAGCATCGAAACCTTTCAGGCCGCCCGAACGGGGCGGTACCAGCTGGTGCGCCTGGCCCACCGGTACGAGGGCAGGCCGCTGCCCACGGTGGAGCTGGTGGATATGCGGCAGGAGCTGGCCAAGGGCAACCCGGGTGAGATCAGCCTGCCGCTGGCTAAGGCCATCGGCGAAAATCTGGAGGCCGGGCGGCAGACCATTCTGCTGCTGAACCGCCGGGGCTACCGCACGGTGGCCCAGTGTGCCGACTGCGGCAAGGTGCTGAAATGCACCAGCTGCAGCGTGCCGATGGTGTACCACAAGGCCCAAAACCGGCTGCTGTGCCACTACTGCGGGCGTACCATTGCCCCGCCGCCCACCGCCTGCCCGGAGTGCGGCGGCCCGCTTCGCTACACCGGCTTCGGCACCCAGAAGCTGGAGGAAGAGCTGGCCGGGCTGTTTCCCGCTGCCCGGCTGCTGCGCATGGATCAGGACACCACCAGCCAGAAAAACGCCCATGAGCGCAAACTGGCCGCCTTTGCCCGGCAGGAGTACGACATCATGCTGGGCACCCAGATGGTGGCCAAGGGGCTGGATTTTGAAAAGGTCACGCTGGTGGGGGTGGTGGGCATTGACTCGCTGCTCTTTTCCCAGAGCTTCCGCGCCTTTGAAACGGTGTTCAGTCTGGTAACCCAGGTGGTGGGCCGCGGCGGCCGGGCGGATATGCCGGGCCACGCCATCATTCAGACCTCGAACCCGGAGCATCCGGTGCTTCAGCTGGCCGCCCGGCAGGATTACGATACCTTCTTTGCGCAGGAGGCGGCCTTCCGGCGGCTGGGGCTGTATCCGCCCTTCTGCAGCATCTGCGTGGTGGGCTTCAACGGCGGGCAGGACACAACGACCCTGGCTGCCGCCGCCCGGTTTGCCGTCCTGCTGCGGCAGGAGGCCAGCCGCCAGCCGGATATGCCCCTGCGGGTGCTGGGGCCGGCCCCGATGAACATTCTGATGGTGAACGACCGCTACCGGTATAAGCTCACCATCAAATGCCGCAACGACCGGGCCTTCCGGGCCATGCTGGGGCGGGTGCTGGGCCTTTACAGCGAGGAAGGGCTGCCCGCCCGCGCCGCGGTGACTGTGGACATGAATTCGGACGGTGACCTGTAAACGGGCGGAAAGAATCACGAAAAAACGAGAAAACCGGGGCGAAAAGAAATGTTCTTCCCCGCTGGCTCGTTTTAATAAAAGGCGGCGTTTGCCGCCGAACCACGAGAAAGCAAATTTTAAGGCAGTGCCGCAGGCCGCAGAAATGCCGCCGGTGCGCCGCTGCCCCCAATAAACGGCGGGCCGCGAAGGCCGCGCCAACAGGAGGATTTTAATTATGGCTCTGCGTTATATTGTACAGGACGGTGATCCCATTCTGAAAAAGGTCTGCCGCCCGGTGACCAAGTTTGACGACCGTTTGGCTACCCTGCTGGACGACATGAAGGAAACCCTGGCCGACGCCAACGGCTACGGCCTGGCCGGCCCTCAGGTGGGGGTAATGCGCCGGGTGTTCATCAGCATTGACGAGCGGGACATCCCCGAGGGGCAGGAGGATACCGCGCCCCTGAAGTTCATCGAGTTCGTGAACCCGGAAATTCTGGAGGAGTCCGACGAGATGGTTACCCTGTACGAGGGCTGCCTGTCTTTCCCCGGCCGCAACGGCGAGATCGCCCGGCCCAAGTGGGTGAAGGCCCGCGCCTTTGACCGGTACGGCAACCCCTTCGAGATTGAGGCCGAGGGTATGCTGGCCCGGTGCATCTGCCATGAGTCTAACCATCTGGACGGCATCACCATCATGGACCTGGCTACCCATTTCTACGAGGACGACGAAGAGGAAGAGAACTGATGCGCATTTTGTTCATGGGGACCCCGGACATTGCCGCCCAGAGTCTGGAAGCATTGTATGCCGCCGGGCATGAGATCTGCGGCGTGTTTACCCGGGAGGACAAACCCGTGGGCCGCAAGCAGGTGCTCACCGCGCCGCCGGTCAAGCAATTGGCCCTGGCCCATGGCACCCCGGTGTACCAGCCCCGCACCCTGCGGGACGGCAAGGCCGCCGAGGACATCCGTGCCCTTGCGCCGGAGCTGATCGTGGTGGTGGCCTATGGGCGCATTCTGCCGCCGGAGGTGCTGGCGATTCCCCCAAAAGGCTGCATCAACCTGCACGTTTCCCTGCTGCCCAAATACCGGGGCAGCGCCCCCATCCAGTGGGCGGTCATCCATGGCGATAAAACCACCGGCGTGACCATCATGCAGCTGGATGAAGGCCTGGACACCGGCGACATCCTGATGGTGCAACCGGTGGACATTGGCCCGGAGGAGACCAGTGGCCAGCTGTTTGACCGGGTGGCCGCGGTGGGGGCCGAGACCCTCTGCCGCTGCATTGAGGAGATCGCCGCGGGCCGCGCAGTGCCCACCCCGCAGGACCACGAAAAGGCCACGCTGGCCCCGCCCCTCACCAAGGAGATGGCCCGCTTTGCCTTTGAGCAGCCCGCGCAGGTGATTCACGACCAGGTGCGGGGCATGAACCCCTGGCCTGCCGCTTATTTTGAGTGTGAGGGCAAAAAGGTCAAGGTGCTGGACAGCCGGGTGCATCCCGGCGAAGAAGCGGCCCCCGGAACGGTGCTGAGCACCAAACCGTTGGTTGTACAGTGCGGCGCGAGTGCGCTGGAGCTGTGCCAGGTGGTGCCGGAAGGCAAAAAGCCCATGGAAGGCACCGCCTGGGCCGCCGGCCGCCGCTTAAAGGCCGGAATGCCGGTGGTGTAAGCGGCCCGTATGAGCTGCGTTCCAACGGTGCAGCGCCGCTTCTTCGCGCGGAAAGCGCTTTTTTACGGGTTCGCAATACCAGAAAAAATGATGAAACAGGCAGGACAGGCAAAGTTTTGCCGCCGGCCGTGAAAAAACGACAAAGGCCGGCCGGAGACGAACTTGCGTTTCGGCGGGGAAAGGAAAGCATGGACAAGGCACGCTATACGGCTGTTTGTGCGCTGATGCGCCAGGAGAAAAACGGATATTCCAACTTGGTTCTGGACGGAATGCTGGAAAAAAGCCAGCTGCCCCCGCGGGACCGGGCGTTTGCAAGCATGCTGTTTTACGGCACGCTGGAGCATCTGCTCACGTTGGACGCCTGCCTGAGCGCCTGCCTGCAAAAGCCGCTGACCAAACTGGACCCCCAGGTGCGGGCAGTGCTGCGGTGCGGCCTGTATCAGATCAAGTACACGGATGTGCCCGCCTCGGCGGCGGTGAATGAGTCGGTGAATCTGACCAAGAACCTGGGCAAAACCAGCGCTTCAGGCCTGGTGAACGCGGTACTGCGCCGCGCGGGCAATGTCCAGCTCGGCCCCTTTGCCGACGAGGTGGAGCGGCTGAGCGTCACCTGCTCGGTCAGCCGGCCTGTGGCGGCGCTGCTGAAAAAGCATTACCCCAGCCAGGCCGAGCAGATCATGGCGGCGTTTGCCCGGCAGGCCCCCACGGCCCTTCGGGTGAACACCCTGAAAACCACCCCGGCCGCCCTCATTGCCCAGCTGAAGCAGGAGGGTGCGGAGGCCGTGGAAGGCCCGGTGCCCGGCAGCCTGCTGGCGAAGTTTGAAGGTAGCCCCGCGGCCACCAAGGCCTTTGCCCGGGGGCTGTACCATGTGCAGGGCCTGGCCTCGCAGCTGGCGGCCCTGAGCCTGGACGCCCGGCCGGGGCAGAAGGTGCTGGACCTGTGTGCGGCCCCCGGCGGCAAAACGGTGACGCTGGCCCAGTGCATGAACAACGAGGGCCGGTTGTACAGCTGCGATGTGGCCATCAACCGGCTGCAGCTCATCTTCCACAGCTTAGAGCGGTGCCACATCACCAATACTATCGTTACCCGGCAGGATGCCGCCCAGCACAACCCGGAGTTATGCGAGGCCGACCGGGTGCTGTGCGACGTGCCCTGCTCGGGCCTGGGCATTCTGGCCAAAAAGCCGGACATCCGCTATAAAACGCTGGAGGGGCTGGAGGAGTTGTGCGCGCTGCAGGCGAAGATCCTGCGCACCGCAGCAGGCTATGCGAAGCCCGGCGGGCGGCTGGTGTATTCCACCTGCACCATCAACCCCATGGAGAACGAAGAAATTATCCGGGCCTTTTTGAACGAGCAGCCGGGCTGGCATCTGGTGCCCCCCTGGATGACGCCCCCCACCGCCCGGGTAAGCAACGGCGGAATGACCCTGTTGCCGGATGGCGAGGGAATGGACGGCTTTTTCATTGCCGTACTGGAGAAGGATTGACCATGGAAAAGCAGTGCATTTCATCCCTGAGCCTGGAAGAGCTGGGCGGCGTGGTCCGTGAGATGGGCCAGCCGGCCTTTCGGGCCAAGCAGATTTTTCACTGGCTGCACCAAAAGCAGGTGACGGCCTTTTCCCAGATGACCGACCAGCCCAAGGCCCTATTGGCCCGGCTGGAGGAGACTTGGTTCATCGCCGCGCCCCAGATCCGCCGCCGCCAGCAGTCCAAGGACGGCACGGTGAAGTATCTGTTCCAGCTGGCGGACGGCAACTGCATTGAAACGGTGGTTATGCGCTACCACTACGGCAACACGGTGTGCGTGTCCACGCAGGTGGGCTGCCGCATGGGGTGCCGCTTCTGCGCCTCCACCCAGGCGGGCCGGGTGCGCAACCTGATGGCGGGCGAGATTGCGGCCGAGGTGTACGCCGCCCAGCGGGATATTGGAGAGCGCATCTCCCACATTGTGCTCATGGGCATCGGCGAGCCGCTGGACAACTACGAGGAGGTGCTGCGTTTCCTGCACCTCATCAGCCACCCGGAAGGGGCCAACATCGGTATGCGGAACATCAGCCTGTCCACCTGCGGCCTTGTGCCCATGATCGACCGGCTGGCTCAGGAGAAGCTGCAGCTCACCCTGTCGATCTCGCTGCACGCGCCGAACAACGCACTGCGCAGCAGCATGATGCCGGTGAACGATGCCTATCCGGTGGAACAGCTCATCGCGGCCTGCCGCCGCTATCAGACCACCACCGGCCGGCGCATCAGCTTTGAGTATTCCATGGTGCGGGGCGTGAACGACTCCGAGGCCATTGCCCGCCAGCTGGCCGGGCTGATCCGGGGAATGGGGGCACACGTCAACCTGATCCCCATCAATCCGGTGGACGGAAGCCCCTATTCCGCCAGCGATGCGGAGAATGTGCGCCGCTTCCAGCAGAAGCTGGAGGAGCTTGGCGTAAACGCCACCGTGCGCCGCCGCCTGGGCAGCGACATCAGCGCCGCCTGCGGCCAGCTGCGCCGGGAGGATGCCCGCGCCGGGGAATGAACCGGCGATCAATGGTCCCGCAGCCGGAGCGCTGCGGAGAAAGCCCATCCCAGACAGTGCGTTTTGAGGCGCACAAGGTTCCACCCAAGGGAGGAAATTGGATGAAGATCACAGCAAAAACCGACATTGGCCGGGTGCGCGCAGAGAATCAGGATTGCTATCGGGCCGTCCGCTTTGCAGACGGTTCTGCCTGGGCCTTGGTGTGCGACGGTATGGGTGGGGCAAACAGCGGCCGCCTGGCTGCCCACCTGGCGGCGGATGCCATGGAGGCCTATTGGCAGGCCCATCCGGGCGAACCGGCCCCCGGCAAGGAAGAGACCTTTTTGATGGACGGCTTTCAGGTGATGAACCAGTGCATCTGGCACCACGCCGCCCAGAATGAAGAGGACGAGGGCATGGGCACCACGGGCGTGTGCGCCTATGCGCACGGCAGCCAGGCACACATTGTGCATGTGGGCGATTCCCGGGCGTATCTTTTCCGGGAGGGGCAGCTCACCCAGCTCACACGGGATCATTCCATGGTGCAGCAGCTGGTGGAGGCCGGCAGCATTACGCCGGAGCAGGCCGCCAGCCATCCCGGTAAAAACCTCATCACCCGGGCGCTGGGCGTGCGGGAGGATGTGCGGCCGGAGTACCAGAAGCTGGAGCTGAAAGCGGGCGACAAGCTGCTTTTGTGTACCGATGGCCTGACCAATATGGTGCCGGACGAGGCCATTGCGGCCACGCTTTCAAACACCGGCTTTTTTGCGGCGGCGGAGCGCCTGGTGCAGATGGCCCTGGAAGGCGGCGGAACCGACAATGTGACGGTGCTTCTGCTGGGCATGGAACCTACGGAGGGGTAAAATGGACAATTTGATCGGTAAAAAGCTGGACGGCCGTTACCTGCTGGAAGAGCTGGTGGGTGAGGGCGGCATGGCCAACGTCTACCGGGCCATGGACCTGAAGGAGCAGCGCACGGTCGCGGTGAAAATTCTGAAGGAAGAGTGCACCGAGAGCGAAGAGATGGTGCGCCGCTTCAAAAATGAATCCAAGGCCATTTCCATCCTGAACCATCCAGGCATTGTAAAAGTGTACGATGTATCGGTGACGGATAAGATTCAGTACATGGTGATGGAGTACGTGGACGGCATTACGCTGAAGGAGTACCTGTCGCAGCGGGGCGGCCCCCTGACCTGGAAGGAGACCCTGCATTTCATCACCCAGGTGCTGGAGGCACTGAGCCATGCCCACAGCAAGGGCGTGGTGCACCGGGACGTAAAGCCGCAGAACATCATGCTGCAGTCCAATGGGCAGGTCAAGCTGATGGACTTCGGCATTGCCCGCTTCTCTCAGGCGGAAAATTATGCGCTGGGGAATAAGGCCATCGGCTCGGTGCATTACATCAGCCCGGAGCAGGCCAAGGGAATGTCCACCGATGCCACCACCGACATTTACTCGGTGGGCGTGATGATGTATGAGATGCTTTCGGGCAGGCTCCCGTTTGAATCGAACAGCGCGGTTTCGGTGGCCATCAAGCAGATCTCGGATGAGGCGGTGCCTCTGAGCAAGCTGATGCCGGACCTGCCGACAGGCCTTTCGGAAATTTGCTGCAAGGCAATGGCCAAGGACCATCGGGACCGCTATCAGAGCGCCCAGGCCATGCTGGAGGCCATCCGCCGGTTCAAGCAGGACCCCAGCATTCAGTTTGAGTACAAATATCTGGGCGATGCGGCCCCCACCCCGGTGGGCCGCCCCACTGCCCGGTCCGCAAAGCAGAACAAAAAGGCAGGAAGTGAAGCAACCATGGCAGAAACCGGTGCCCGCAAGGGCAGAGCAACCCCGAAATCCGCCCCACGCAAGGGCCGGAAGCACAGAAACGGCAGCTACTTCATCCCGGCCATGGCGGGCATGGCCATGGCGTTCCTGATCGGCTCCATTGTGCTGTGCTACCTGATCTTCACCAACTCCACCAACGCCCTGTTCAGCAACCGGGAGGATGTGGATCTGGTGGACTTTGTGGGGATGAGCAAGTCCGATGTGGAGGGCAATTCCGATTACAGCAAAAAGTTCTCCATCACCTATGTGGAAGAGTACAACTCGAATTACGAGGAGGGCTACATTTACAGCCAGACGCCCAAGCCGCCCCGCACCGTCAAGGTGGGCCAGAAGGTCACCCTGAAGGTGAGCCTGGGCACTCTCTGGGTGCAGGTGAAGGACGTGACCAACATGAGCCAGGACCAGGCCGTGGAGACCCTGCGGGAGCAGGGGCTTTCGGTGGTGCAGCGCTTGACCGTGGATGACAGCGTGCCCGTGGGCACCGTGATCCGCACCGAGCCGGAGGCCGGTACCTCGCTGGCCAGCGGCGCCCAGGTGATCGTGTATGTGAGCAAACAGCAGGTGGACATCAACCGCACGGTGCCCAACCTGATCGGCCTGAGCAGTCAGGAGGACGCCGTGACCAGCCTGCGCAGTGCAAATCTGCGCATCGGCAGCGTGACGGAGACGTACAGTGACCTTCCGGCCGGTACCATTGTGGATCAGAGCCCCGCCGCAGGCAGCAAGGTGCGCATGAACAGCGGCGTCAATGTGGCCATCTCCATCGGGCCGGAACCGGCCGCCAGCAGCGAAGAAGAGGGCTGGTGGGACGAGGACGGCAACTACCATGGGCCGGACCACAGTGACGAAGAAGACGACAGCGAAGACGAAAACAACGAGAACAGCTCCGACGAAGGCGATTCCGCCAGCAGCGGAGAATGAGGCAGGGCATGAGTTATATCACCAAGGGCATCGGCGGCTTCTATTATGTGCAGACGGGTACGGAGATCGTGGAGTGCAAGGCCAAGGGCATTTTCCGCAAGCGGCACATCACGCCTGTGGCCGGGGATGAGGTTCAGCTGGAGCAGGAGGCGGGCCAGTGGGTCATCGCCGAGATCCTGCCCCGCAAGAATGTGTTCATCCGGCCGCCTGTCGCCAACCTGGATGTGCTGTTCATTGTGGCCAGCACCGTGCAGCCGGTACCCAGCACTCTGGTGCTGGATAAGCTCACCGCCATTGCGGTGGATAAGGGCGTTCAGCCGGTGATCGTGTGCACAAAGGGCGATTTGGCCAGCGCCGACAGCCTGGCGGAGATCTACGAAAAAACGCCCATTCCGTTCATTAAGGTGGATTACAAAACCGGCGCGGGGCTGGACGAACTGCGCGGCTGGATCGGCGGGCGGCTGTGCGCCTTCTGCGGCAACTCCGGCGTGGGCAAGTCCACCCTGATGAACGCGCTTGCCCCGGAGCTGGCCCAGCAGACCGGCAGCATCAGCCAGAAGCTGGGCCGCGGCCGCCATACCACCCGGGAAGTGGAGATTTTTGAGGTGCTGGGCGGCCGGGTGGCCGATACCCCCGGCTTCGCCAGCCTGGACACCCTGCGGGCCTGCTACATCCCGAAGGAGAACCTTCAGCACGCCTTCCCGGAGTTCGAGCCGTATTTCGGGCAGTGTCAGTTCACCGGCTGCGCCCACCGGGGCGAAAAGGGCTGCGCCGTCAAACAGGCACTGGAAGCAGGGGAGATCATGCCCACCCGCTACGACAGCTACGCCGCCATGTACGACGAGGCCAAGCAGGTGAAGGAATGGGAGCTGCGCTGAGCTGCCCCTAAAACAAAAACCACAAAGCCGCCGTTTAGGCGCGGGGCAGAACCGAGGCCCTGCCTGAGCGGCGGCTTTTTACAGCCCGGCCTGCCGCCGGTTCGAAGCGGGCCGGAGAGAACGAGGAGAGAAGCTGTATGGAAAAGACCAATCGCTGCCTGATTTTGTCCGCTTGCCCGGTGAGCGAAGAACTGCGCCGCTGCTGGCAGCCGGGCGATTATGTGATCGCCTGCGACGCTGGTTGGCACAACGCCCGGCGGCTGGGGCTTGTGCCGGATCTGGTGCTGGGCGACTTCGACAGCTCCCGCCGGCCGGAGGGCCTGGGCGAAGGCGAGCTGCTGGTGCTGCCCCGTGAGAAGGATGACACTGACACCCACTATGCGGCCCGCCTGGCCGCGGAGAAGGGCTTTGCGCAGGCGACGCTTCTGGGCGCGCTGGGCGGCCTGCGCATGGAGCATACGCTTGCAAACCTCGCCACCGGCCTGTGGCTGGAAAAGCAGGGGGTGCGGGCCATTCTGGAGGATGAGCGCAGCCGGGTGCAGTACCTGATGCCGGGGTGGCCGCTTCGCCTTGCCCGGGAAAACTGGACCTATTTCTCGCTGTTCCCACTGGAGGGCACGGCAGAGGGTATGTGCATCCGGGGGGCAAAGTACCCGCTGGAAAACGGCACCCTCACGGCGGATTTTCCCCTTGCGGTGAGCAACGCCTTCGCTGCGGACGAGGTGGAGCTGACGGTGGCGAAGGGGCCGGTTGTGGTGATCGCCACCCTGGGCGACGGCGCAGAGTTGTAAGCAGGGGAGCAGGCAGTTGAGGTTTGTCCTGCCGGACAGAAACGGTACAAAAAGCCGCTCCCGCCGTCACAAACCGGTATTCACGTGGATATACTGGGGCAGATGCAGCAAAACCATCCGCCCCGGTGTGACGGGTGAACGTCGAAGGGAGGAACACGGGATGCAGGTGATCGTGGTGCGAAGCCCCAAATGTCTGGCAGGGCTGCTGAGGGTTCTGTTCAAGATGAAAAAAGAAGGATGACCGACAAAAACCGCCCCCGGCACGGAGAAGCGTTCTCAGCGCCGGAGGCGGTTGGTTTGTGCGCGTTAGCAAAAAGGACGATTCAGGGTTTGCCGAAGGGCAGGACCCGTATAAGGCAGACCTCCGCATGACCGGAAGCAGAGAACGCCAACGGCAATCTGCTGGTCGGCACTACCAATGCAGGGGGAGATACACGAGTACCTGACTCGTATGCCAGTATAAAACAAACAAGACGAAAAAGCGCCTCAACCACTGGAATGTTCCAGTGATTGAGGCGCTTTTTGTGTGCCCCTTGCGGGGATAAATTGCAATGGCAAAGATTGCTGAAAAATACCAGTGCAAACCGTTCAAAAATCTCTCGGGCAGGCGGCTTCATCCAATGAGGTTCGCACCCAAAAGGCGCGAACGGCCGCGGAAGGCTGAACGCCCAACACCGCGTATGCCCGCTATTTTATCGGCCAGTCGTACCTGAACCCGCTCACCGACCCGAAGGGCGGCCTGTTTGCGGTTTCTGGGGCTTTTTCGCAAACTTTGGCGCTTTGCGGCTCAGCTGTTCTCGGCCTTGTTGGCGGCCTTTTCGCTTATGGCCTTGGAGTTGACGATGATGCGAAGGTGAGAGCCTTCGCCGCACTTGCCCTTTTCGTCGTTGACCTCAATGTCAAACCACAGCTTGCGCCGCTCCATGCTGCGCAGGCGGGCGGTGGCGGTTACCTTCATTCCCACAGGGGTGGGCGCCAGGTGGCGGCAGTGAATTTCGGCGCCGACGGTGGTTTGGCCCTCTTCCAGATAGTCTTTGGCCAGTTCCAGGGCGGCGTCCTCCATCAGGGCCACCATGTTGGGGGTGGAGAGGATCTTCGACCCGGCACTGCCAATGCGCTTGGCGGTCATCTCATCCGTTACGGTCCAGGTCAGGCTGTATTCGGTGCGCTTTTCTTCCATTGTAGTGAATCTCCTTCCGGTTTGCCCGGCGGGCAGAATGGGGCGGCATACCTTATTATAATGGAAACATTATCATAAGATAACAGAACGCGAAAATTGCTGGTTCTGTTAATTTTATTATAGCGGGTTTACCCGGGTAGCACAACCGGCCGCCTGGTTTGCGTGGCAGGGGTATGTGGAGTATACTGCATAAAGAACCAAAATAATCCGGAGGTGTCTCGTTTTGTACCATGATCTGACCCGGGGAAGCATCACCCGGTCGCTTCTGCTGTTTGCGCTGCCCATGATGGCGGGCAACCTGCTGCAGCAGCTGTACAACATTGCCGATACGCTGATCGTCGGGCACGTGCTGGGCAGCAACGCGCTGGCGGCGGTGGGCTCGGCGTACACGCTGATGACCTTCCTCACCTCAATTTTTCTTGGGCTGAGCATGGGCTCCGGGGCGCTGTTTTCCATCTATCAGGGCAAGGGCGATGCGCAAAAGCTGAAAAGCGCCGTTCTGCACGCGTTTGTGCTGATTCTGGCGGTGACGGTGGTGCTGAACGTGGCCGTTTGCCTTGGAATTGATTGGATTCTGCTCTTTTTGCGGGTGCCGGGCCCGGTGTGGGACGGCATTCGCACCTATCTTTCCATCATTTTTCTGGGGCTGGTGGCCACATCGGTCTACAATTTCTGCGCCTGCCTGCTGCGGGCTTTGGGCAATTCCACCGTTCCTCTGGTGTTTCTGGCGGTATCGGCGCTGCTGAACATCGGGCTGGACTTGCTGTTCGTGGCGGTTTTGGGCTGGGGCATCGGCGGGGCGGCGGCCGCCACCATTCTGGCGCAGTATGCCTCGGCAATCGGCATTGGGCTGTACGTCTGCCGGTGCTGCCGTTCGCTGCTGCCCGGAAAGGAGCAGCTGCACTTTGACCGGGCCATGCTGGGGGAGATCGGCAATCTGTCCGCCCTCACCTGTGCGCAGCAGTCGGTGATGAACTTTGGCATTCTCATGGTGCAGGGGCTGGTGAACAGCTTTGGCCCCACGGTGATGGCGGCCTTCGCGGCGGCGGTGAAGATCGACAGCTTTGCCTATCTGCCGGTGCAGGACTTCGGCAACGCTTACTCCACCTTTGTGGCCCAGAATTACGGCGCCGGGGATGTGGGGCGCATTCGCAAGGGCATGAAGCAGTGTTTTGCCCTGAGCGGCGGCTTCTGTGTGATGATCTCGGCGCTGGTGTGGCTGTTTGCTGCCCCGCTCATGGGCATTTTCATCAATGCAGAGGAGACGGCGGTCATCGCCAGCGGCGTGCAGTACCTGCGGGTCGAGGGTGCGTTTTACGTGGGCATCGGCTGGCTGTTTTTGCTGTACGGGCATTATCGGGCGGTCAAGCGGCCGGGTATGTCGGTGGTGCTCACCGTGATCTCGCTGGGCACCCGGGTGCTGCTGGCCTATGGCCTGGCCCCGCACCTGGGGGAAACCGGCATCTGGATGGCCATTCCCATCGGCTGGGCGCTGGCGGATGCCGTGGGCCTTGGGTACATGCGCCGGTCTCTGCACGGGCTGGAACCGACCGCCGATTAAACCGGCGGCATTGTGAGGCCAAAGCATTTCTGCGTGCCGCGGCAGAATAGAAAATGATTCAAAAAGAAGCCATGGGCTGCGTTCCGTTTGGAAAGGCAGCCCATGGCTTTTAATTGTTTTGCGTGCGATCTTCCTGCGCACGGCGGTTTTGCAGGGCAAGCAGGCGGTCGGTCTGCTCCAGAACGTAATCCTGAAAGGCCGGTTCCAGCTGCTGAAACAGCGCGATGATGCGTTCCAACCGACTGTCCGATGCGCTGCGGAACATTTCGCCGGTGCCATCCCGCAGCCAGGCCTCGTTGACATTGTATTGTGTGCAGATCAGCTTGATCATCCGATCGTTCACCTTCCGGTTCCCAAGTTCCAGCCCGGCCACATAGCCGCTGGAAATGGAAATGTCTTTGGCAAATTTGGCCTGCGACAGCCCAAGCGCTTGGCGAATTTCACGAATCCGTTCGTGAATGGACATAGAAACGACTCCTTTCAACAATAAGAGAATAGCATAACAACCCTTACAATGCAAGCAAATAAACGCGGAAACGCACTTGATTTACTCACATTGTTATGATAGTATGCTTTCTAAGAAAGCATAAAGGGGTGTGCAGGATGACGGAAGCAGAAAAGATCAAAAAGCTGACAAAAAATTTTTTGTGCTTGAACGAGGACGGAAAAACGTACACGGCAGCTTTGGTGGAAGCGCTTGCCCAGGCTTCCACAGCGGCTGTACCGTACAATCCTGCCGATGGAGGGCCAAACATTGCCTCACCCGGGCAAAGGGGCGAGGCGTGAGAAGTAAAAAATGAATGCATCTTTATGATATACAATTATGTCTGACAGATGGTTGACACGGCGGCAAAAGTTTACTATATTGTGTATAAGCATTGTGAAAAACAAATGAACAACAGCCGAAAAAAATGTCCTTGCAGGTACGGGCGCGGAGCCGCAATATGGACAAACGAAACCCGGCTCGGTGTGATGAAATGGAACCCAAGAATCGATTCAGTACCCTGTTGGAGCATTTAATGTCGGTGGCGGCATTGAAGCACTATGTGGTGGCGCAGGCCCTGCAATATGACGTTTCCTATATCAGCAAATGGATCGGCGGCAAAGCGCTGCCGGCGGAAAAGAGCGCGGAAGATGTGCTGCGCAGGCTGAGCCGGTGCCTGGTGGAGCAAGGCGAGCCCCAGGGGCTGGTGCAGCTGATCCGGGATTATCAGGTGCAGGATGAGCAGGAGCTGTCGCTGGCCATTTACGACAACCTGATGGCGGAATACAACTATGTGCGGGAACTTCAGCGCAGCAGCGGCGCGGTGGTGGCCCCCAATGTGGCCTTTTACCCCCAGCTGCCCCTGAAAAACTTCATCGGCAAGATGCACCACCCGGTGCTGCGTCGAGTCCATTCGCTGGACATCATGGCGGTGCTGGATCTGTTTTCCATGCCCAGCGAATACCGGATGCAGGCCATGGGCATCCAGAGCGGCGGATACCTGAACCAGCACCGCTACCCGCACGTACACTTTTCGCTGATGGTCAGCCTTCGGGGTGACCGCAAGGCGCTGGTGCAGGATGTGATGTTCCTGACCAGTGCCCTGACGGCGCTGAGCCACATCGACCTGCATCTGTACGGCTGCGATTTTGCCTATGGCAAGGCGCTGATGGCGGTTCGGGACGATTTTGCCATTTCCGGTATGCTCATCCGGCCGGACCGCTGTGTAGCGGTGAACGTGTGCGAGGGGCCGGAAAATTCCGCGCCCCTTTACAGCACCATTCAGGCGCTGTGCACCCGCGAGCGGCTGCTGTTCCAGCCGGAGCCGCTTCGGGATATGCTGTGCAGCGGCGCGGCCTATGTGCAGGCTCTGCTGGCCCCGGGCCAGCAGTGGATGCTGGGGCGGCTGACCGAGCACACCCTGCCGGATGATCTGTTCGGGGAAATTCTAGCACAATGCGAGCAGGAGGGCATGGCGGTTGACCGGGCACGGCTGGAAGAGCTCCACCGGGTGGCTGCCGCCGTGATGCAGCAGGGGCGGGTTCGCCTGCTGCTGTATGAATCCGCCGTGTCGGACCTGGTGGTGAGCGGCCAGGTGGAATTCTTTGACCGAATCGTTCAGCTGACGCTTGCCCAGCGCGCCCAGCTGCTTCAGCAGCTGATGAGCTGGAACGAGGCGGAGAGCGGGGTGGAGCTACGGCTGATCCACGGCCGCCTGGTGCCGGATTTTCAGTACGATGTGCACCCCTGTATGTTCCTGAATGAGACCGGCGCCACCCTTCGACTGGAGGGATGCGACCAGGTGCTGCACGTGAACCGGCCGGAAATGGCAGCGGCCTATCTGACCTTTTTTGAAGAGATCTGGAATGGTGAGGCCCCGGTCGTTGTGCAGGAGCCGGAGCAAATTCGGCAGTATCTGGCCCATCTGCTGCAGAATGTGCGGATGCTGGCGGACATCCAGCCCCAAAACGGGGAAGAAAATAAGTGATTAAAACAGAGCACCCCAGCCGGGCGGATGCGCCTGCATTGCCGTGGGAGAGGCTCTGCTTTAATAAAGGCATTTGCCGGAATGGTGTGTTTGTGCGTCTTTGAGTACACACGAGCAGGAGAAACAGTTAGGAGGACAATGATGAGACAACACTTTAAGCGGGTAGTCTCGGCGGTGCTGGCAACGGCACTGGTGGCCCAGGTGGGCGTGGTTTCCGCATGGGCCGCGCCCTTCAAGGCCCAGGAGGTACCCGCCGCAGCCGGGATGCATCCCTTTACCGGAACCCCGGACCTGATCCGCAGCGCCGCAGAGGAGCTGAAGGCCCAGGGGGTTACCGCACAGGAAAAGCAGCAGGACGAAGCGCTCGTCCAGCGTGTGGAAACCACGGCGGATAAGAGCTACGATGCGGTCAAGTCTGACCTGGCGCAGGCCCTGGTGGCACAGCGCGGTGAGGGAACCGTGGACGTGGCCGACCTGGGCCTCTCCATGCAGGATCTGGCAGCGGTGCTGCACGAGACCCTGTACGAAAAGTACATGAACAACGCGGTAACCGATGTCTCCTATGAGACGACGGGCGGCAAAGTGACCGGCATCCGCTACAACATGAGCGAGGGCTTTGCCGCCGCTATGGACGCGGTGGACGCGGACCAGCTGGACGACGTGAACACCGAGGCTGAGGCCGAGGCCTCGGTTCAGCAGGCTGCTTCCGCCGTGGCTGTTTATGCCAACGAAGAGGAAGAGGGCGGCTGCCGCAACCACACCGTGGGCGGCGTGAGCTACAAGGGCGACCTGAACGGCGACGGCAAGATCACCGCTGCCGACCTGACCGTGCTGCGGGATATGGCCCTGGGCAACCGGGAAGAGGACCTGAGCACGGATATGAACGGCGACGGCAAGATCACCGCTGCCGACCTGACCGTGCTGCGGGATATGGCCCTGGGCAACCGGGAGCCGGAGACCACCGAGATCCCCGCCGAAGTGACCTTCGAGTGGGAAGAAAAGGCGGACAGCACCCCCATCACCGATGATCAGGGCAACGTGCAGAACGGCGGCCTGCTCTACGATGCGGAGAACAAGAAGATCACCCAGGGCATCCTGCCGGATTATTCCTACAATTTGACCAAGATCTCCTTCACCTGCGGTGTGTGCGGTGAAACCGTGGAGATCACCGATGCCGACACGCTGGCCAACTTCCAGGCCGACAAGGACGTGTATGTGAACACCAAGACCGGCAGCCAGACGCTGGTGGATCACGGCAAGGCGTTCACCGCCCCCGACGGCGAGAGCGCGGACGACTATCTGCTCTACACCGATATGCAGATCGCCACTTACATGGACGATACCTTCAGTGTGGACGAGAACGGCGCGCCCAAGACCGACGAAGAGGGCAATGTGATCGGCCTGTACACCGACAACCGGGACAACGGCACCCTGGAGGTGCAGCGCTACTACGCCATGCTGAGCGCCTTCAATGCGGACAACGCCGAGTATCTGGGCGTCTCGTCCGATTACTGGACCTCCAAGAACACCGATGCCAACCCCATGGCCGCGGTGAAGGTGCTGTGCAACATTGATGCGGACGCGCAGGTGCCCCCCGCTCAGATGATCCAGCTGGTGCAGATGCTGCCCCAGGCGTTGATGGCCTATGTGTACTACTACGGTGCCGAGCTGCTGGCCATGCGCGACCAGGCCATGGCGGTGGTGAATGCCCTGCCCGAAGGCACCACCGAGATCCAGAAGCAGCTGGTGCTGCACGACTGGCTGGCCGACAACTGCACCTTTGATATGGGCGTGATGACCAACGTTACCGGCTCCGGCGGCAACCCGGAGACCGACCCCATCCAGATGACCACCTTTGGCTCTCTGCTCAGCGACCAGCTGACCGAGATGCCCACCTACACCACCACGGACGCAGACGGCAACCCCGTGAACAAGGCCTACTACGGCGCCGTCTGCCTGGGCTACACGGCCGGTTACAACTACCTGCTGCAGAACCTGCATCCGGAAGTGTACAAGACCACCGATGACGAGGGCAAGTCCATTTGGAAGACCCCCGCCCAGGTGGGCAATGACGACCTGGTGGACTTCGTCCAGGCCAAGTTCTATGCCGACACCGCCGAAACCAGCGTGGCCGGCGAGGGCTTCGGCGGCGGCGCATTCAACAACGTGCACTACATGAACGCGGTGCGCCTGCCCAATGCCGACAACAAGGCAAACGGCGAGTGGTTCTACACCGACGTTTGCTATGACGACATCTATGTGGAGTGCATGGCCCAGTACCGCGGCGAGGTCCAGGGCAGCATTTACCACACCTACTTCCTGATGTCCCCCCAGAGCATTGCCAAGCTGTACGAGAAGGGCAAGTCCATTGACTACATCGATTCTCTGTACGACGGCTATGTGTACGAGGTGGCCAAGGACGCCGACGGCAAAATCATTCCTTCGGAAAATGTGGACTCCAGCAAGGAGTACTACGACCCCACCCATCCCAAGTACAACAAGGTGGAGACCAGCAGCGAGACCAAGAACGACAACACCAGCTATGAGGATTCCTGGTTCAGTGGTGCGGTGAGCCGCATCTACAACGACGGAACCAACTGGTACTATGTTGACGGTGGCTCCACCATGGCTTCTCTGCGCAGCCGCGTGGAGAAGATCGACCAGATGGACGACATGAAGGATCAGTTCGACATGAAAGCCATCGTCCACAGCCAGCGCGTGAACGTGGAGAAAGCCGATCAGCTGAAGAGCCGTGCCGTGAGCGCCCCGGATTACTGGGCCAGCAGCTCCTCCGGCAGCGTGATGGGCGATAACACCAAGACCGATCCCCATGCCGTGACCCTGTTCAATTACGGCACCGGCAAGTTTGCCCAGAACGACCAGGCTCCGGTTTTGGAGAATGAGGCGAAGCGGGACTTCATTTACACCGAGCAGTACCCCAGCCTGACCCACAGCGTGGGCCTGTATGAGGGCAAGCTGTACTTCAACCTGGGCAATGCGATCTACACCTACGATCTGAGCGCTGCCGAGGGTACCAACCCCGTGGCCATGTTCAAGGAATACGACACCGTGAACTATTCCAGCGACGGGCGCGCCTTTACCGCAAGCTCCTACTATGTGGATGCCAGCAGCAGCAAGACTGTGCAGAACAAGCCCATTGCCGCCCTGGAAATCTACGAGGATTACGATTTCACCAGCTGCTACACCCCCGTTACGGATGAAAGCGGCAAAACGGTCGGCATGAAGTTTGACGCTTCCAAGCTGACCAGCAACCCCACCCTGACGGTGAACGTGGCCACCAACTTCAGCTTCAGCTACCCCAACGCCGCCAATGCCGAGGTTCGTTACAGCCAGGAGGCCGTGAACCTGAACCCGGATTATCAGCGCCAGATGAGCGATGAGGGCGACAACAGCAACAGCGAGTTCCTGTGGTGCGCCAACATCCGCGACAGCGCCAAGATGACCGACCTGCTGAGCGATCTGGAAAACGGCGCCAGCAGCGAGGTGCCCGTGGCGGCCAGCTGCACCAGCCCTGCCTTTACCCAGACTCGCACCGACAAGTATGGCCTGGTGAAGAGCAAAAAGACCGTGGCAGAGGGCGACAAGGCCCTGGGCCACAGCTACAAGTTCAACGCCGATGAGGGCGTGTACATCTGCGAAACCTGCGGCCTGCACGCCTACGTTCTGCTGGAGACCGGCGAGGGCGGCACCGCTTCCATGAGCTCCATGGCCGACAGCGGCATGGGCAACTTCGGCAGCATGGGCGGCATGGAATCCGAGGTCACTCCTGTGGACCCCGCCCGCGAGGCAGCCACCAAGGCCAAGGACGGAAAGATCACCCTGACCGTCGCCCCCGATGAGGGCTATACCATCGGCGAGGTTTACTACGTGGAGGCTGCGGCCGAAACTACCGAGCCGACCGAGCCGACCGAGCCGACCGAGCCGACCGAGCCGACCGAGCCGACCGAGCCGACCGAGCCGGAGACCCAGGCGGACGAGGACACCGGCAAGGTGCCCCTGACTGCCAATGCGGACGGCACCTACACCATCACCAAACCCGAAGCCTGCATCACCGTGCATGTGACCTTTAAGAAGGATGAGCCGGAAGTGCAGAGCCATGCGATCAACATCGGCGAGATGGAGAACGGCGCGGTGACCGCCACCGTGAACGGCGAAGCGGTTGAAACCGCCGAAGAGAACGCGGACGTGATTCTGACCGCTGCCCCCAATGAAGGATACCGGCTGAAGGCCGGAACCCTGGCCGTGAGCTATCAGATTCCCGGCGAGAATGCCACCGATGAGCCTAAGACCGAGCAGGTCGTTCTGACCCCCGTGGAGGGCAAAGAGGGCGAGTATACCTTCAAAATGCCCACGGCGGACGTGACTGTGACGGCCGAATTCGAACAGACCTACAAGGTGGAGGTGGCCGCCACACTGCTACACGGCGACGTGAAGCCGGATAAGGCCCGCGCCGCGGCCGGTGAGACCGTGCAGCTGACCGTGGCCCCTGAAGAGGGCTACGAGCTGGAGGCCATTGGTGTGACCTACACCGACGAAAACGGCAAGGAGCAGGAAGTGACGGTGGAGGACAACACCTTCAAAATGCCCGCCGGCGATGTGGTCGTGACGGCCCGCTTCAAGAAGACCGAGGAGACGAAGCCGCTGCACACCGTGACCGTGACTGTGAATGACAATCAGGCCGGCACGGCCACCGCGGATCCGAACCAGGCTGCGGCCGGTACGACCGTGAATCTGAACATTAAGCCCAATCTTGGCTGGGGCGTTGATAAAGTGACCCTGAACGGCGAACCGCTGGAACCGACAGGCCCGGTGACCCAATCGGGTTACCAATTTAAGATGCCGGATGAGGATGCAGAGGTTGTTGTGGAATTCTTCAACAGCGGCAGCACTGGGACGGAAGAGTAAAAAACGAGATTTCGGCAGGACCCGCCGCCGGAAGGAGCGGCCGCACCCGGCGGCTGACCGGGCGGCGGGCTGACTGCTGAAAATATAGGAGGAAGATACCAATGAAAAAGAAATTGACG
>SFJO01000023.1 GCA_004555865.1 Oscillospiraceae bacterium | reverse complement strand
GCAGAGCGGTACGTTACAGTACCGGATATTCGCCGTCTTGGGTGCACAGAATCTCGGCGCTGTACAGCGCCTTCATCGCGTTCAGCAGATGCAGGGGATATTTCATACGGCGAGTGCATGGCCAGCTGCGCAAGGCCGATGTCGACCGTATTCAGTGCCACATGGCTGCCGGAAATGTTGCCCAGTGTGGAGCCGCCCAGCACATCGGACCGGTTAATGAACACCTGCAAAGGTACATCCGCCCTGGCGCAGATGACCCTGAACAGCCCGGCGGAAACGGCATCGGTGGTGTGTTTTTGGTTCGCACTGTATTTGATGACCACGCCGCCGTTCATTACGGGGTAGTTTGCCTTGTCGGCCTTTTCCGGGTGGTTGGGTGGATCGCATGGCCGTTGTCGGCCGAAGCCACCAGGCTGGCGGCCAGCATCCGGCGCTTTTCACCGGCACCGGCGCCAATGGATTCACAGATGCGGTCGATGACGTCCTGCAGGAAGGTGGAACCGGCCCCTTGTTTGGTGGTGCTGCCTACTTCTTCGTTGTCAAAAACTGCGCACCGAAAAATGCTGCGTTCACTGCGGCTTTCGGCAAGCACTTTCGTGCACGCCCAGGTACACTGCAGATCGTCCAGCCTTGGGCTGGAAATGAACTCGTGCTCTGTGCCCCAGACACTGCCGCAGATACAAAAACAGGTCGGAAGCAAGGACCTGCTCGGGGGTTACCCCGGCGGCATCGGCAATCAGCTGTCGGAGGGTTCCGGCGCTGGCGGCCTGCCCGTATACAGGCAGCATATCAATTTCCGGGTTCAGGGCTCGTCCGTCGTTCATATCACGTCAACACCATCAATAAGAATATCTGCTTTTTCTCCTGCTCCAACTATGTAAAAGACTATCGTGGCAGTTGCCCGACCCGGCACTATGTGCGGGCGGACGCTATCGAGCAGGTGGTAAAACTGGAGCTACAACGAATGGCGCAATTTCTGCGGGACGACGAGCCAATGTTCGCCGACATTCTGGAACGCAAGTCCAACCGGGAAATCGCAGAGGAAAAGAAGCGCCTTGAGGGAGAGCTGCAAAAGGCACGGATGTGAACAGAAACCGTGTCCCGACTCTACAAAAAGGCCTTTGAAAAGAATGCGGAAGGGCTTCTTTCCGACGAGGGCTTCCTGCAAATTACCCACGAATACGATGTAGAGCAGCTTGCCTTGAAAGCGAAGATCCAACAGCTCCGGGAGCAAATTGCGGAGGCGGAGCGGCAAACGGCCAATAAGGACAAGTTTATCGCTGCCATCCGAAAGTTTATGCAGATGGACGAGCTGACCGCACCGCTGCTGCGGGAGCTTATTGACTATATCGAGATGTACGAAACGCAGGGCATCGGAAAAAGTAGAACACAGCGAATCGCAATTCACTACCGCTTTGTGGGGTGCATCGACATCCCGGCAGCGCCTCTGACAAGCCGTGATATCTCCGAAACAAGGCAGGGCGTGGCCGTGGAATATATCCCCGCATAACGAAGGAGAGCAGGCGAAATGCCTGCTCTTATGGTGCGAGGGAGGGGACTTGAACCCCCATGGTGTTACCACACGCACCTCAAACGTGCGCGTCTGCCGATTCCGCCACCCTCGCATGTCAAACGGCCGAATTCTATCGGAAACCGCAAGACATATTCTAGCACAACCGTTGCAGCAAAGTCAAGACTTTTGTAAAAGAAGCTTTGCCGCTGCGGGAAAACAGGGGGCAGGCGTCACTTCAAACCGGTCAGCTGGGCGGGCCCGCCGTCATCGGGAGACAGGCGGGATACCTCATCCAGCCGGCGCTGAATCTGGCGGGTGCGCACGCCCACCAGGTTTTCCAGTTCGTTGGAGGCCTGATTCAGGCGGTTCTGCGTTTGGCTCAGGGCCTTGGCAAAGGTGTCAAACTCGGTGCGTACCCGGCCCAGCACGCCCCAGACTTCGCCAGAGCGCTTCTGGATGGCCAACGTCCGGAAGCCCATCTGCAGGCTGTTCAGCAGGGCGGACATGGTGGTGGGGCCGGCTACCACCACTTTGTAATCCTGCTGGATGCGCTGGGCTGTGCCACGGCGCACCACCTCGGCGTACAGCCCTTCCACCGGAAGAAACATCACGCCGAAATCCGTTGTGGCGGGCGGCTCGATGTATTTGTCGTGAATGTCCTTGGCAAAGCTGCGCACCCGGCGGTCCAGCTCTTTGACGGCGGCATCCACCTGGGCGGGGTCGGCGGTGTCATAAGCGTCCAGCAGTGCCTCGTAGGCGTCGGCAGGGTATTTGGCGTCAATGGGCATCCACACCGGCTGCTCGCCGTCTCCGGGCAGCTTCAGGGCAAATTCCACCCGCTGCGTGCTGCCCGGACGGGTGGCGATATTTTCGGCATACTGGTCAGGGGTGAGCAGCTCCTGCAGAATGGCGCCCAGCTGAATCTCGCCCAGAATGCCGCGCGTTTTTACGTTGCTCAAAACCTTTTTCAGGTCGCCGACTCCGGCCGCAAGGGTCTGCATTTCGCCAAGCCCTTTGTAAACCTCGGCCAGCTGGCGGCTTACCTGACTGAAGCTGCGGTTCAGCGTTTCATCCAGGGCCTTTTCCAGTTTCTGGTCCACGGTCTGACGCATTTCATTCAATTTCTGGTTGTTGTCGGCCTGAAGGGCGGAAAGCCGCGTCTCTACACTGCCGCGGATGGCCTCCAGCTGCTGGTTCTGTTGGCTGGCGGCGCCCTGCAGCTGCTGGCTCATCAGCGTGAGCTGAGACAGCGTGGAATCCAGTGTGGCTTTTTGCTGGGCGGCAAGCTGCTGCATGGCCTGCTGCAAATGCTTATCCTGCTGTTCGGCGGCCTGGCGCTGAACTTCGGCCTGCTGGGCAGTGCCCTGGGTCAGGGTACCGGTCAGCTCCTGCCGGGTCAGGCGCACCTCCGCCAGAAGATCCTGCCGAACCTTTTCCAGATCTTCCCCGGTCAGGCCGCCGGATGGGCGGCGAAGCAGGGAAGCCAGGCTCAGCACGCACGCCAGCGCGGCCAAAAGCAACGTTGCAATTTCCATGTTTTTCTCCTGTCAGCCGGGATAAGCCGGCGGTCAATGTCATAGCTATAAGTATAGATGCTTGGCGGCAGGAAATCAAGAAAGCGGCCGGGCGGGCAGGAGGGAACAAAATGAAAGGTTCGATGAAGGCAAAGCGGCACATTGTAACGACCCTGTGGGGTGTCAGCTGCCTGGTGCTGGCAGGGGTGATGTGGGCACGGTGCGTTTCCCCCGTGCAGGGCTGCACACAGCAGGACCTGAAAACGGCGGCGGCAGACCCCTGGGCGGTGCAGACCGTACAGGCCCAGGCGGACGGGCAGGCCCAGGCGAAGCGGGTCTATCTGACCTTTGACGACGGCCCCAGTGCCACCACCGAAACGGTGCTGGATGTTTTGAAGGAGAAAGGGGTCAACGCGACCTTTTTTGTCATTGCGGCAGAGAACAATCGGGACCATCTGCCCGTTTTGAAGCGCACTGTGTCGGAAGGAAACGAGATCGCGCTGCACAGCTGCACCCATGAGTACCGGGAGATCTATGCCAGCGCCGAGGCCTATTGGGCGGACCTGAAGGAACTGCGCCAGCAGCTGGCACCCTATGTGGATGTGGCGCAGATCCATTGGCTGCGCTTCCCCGGCGGCAGCACCAACACGGTAAGCCACCGGTATGGGGGCAGTGAAATCATGAAAACGCTGAAGCGGCAGGCTGCGGAAAAGGGGTACCGCTATCTGGATTGGAACGTATGCGCGGAGGATGCGGTGGGCGGCCACCCCAGCGCCCGGGAAATCTATGAAAATGTCATCGGAGAAGCGAAGGGCCAGAGCACCTGTGTTGTGCTGATGCACGACACCAAGTCCACCAAAACCACGGCGCAGGCTCTGCCGGACATCATTGACTGGTTCCGCGAGAACGGATATGAATTCTGCACCGTGTCACAGATGCCGCCGGAGAACTCACAATAAAAATGAATGAAATATTGTGCAAAAGAAACGCAGAAAAGACAAATTGTGTGGAGGAATTCTCGGGAAATGTAACAAACTGAGAGGCTGATTGTACCACAAAAGTAAACATTCTGATAACATTGCTTGTTTATGATTGTAATTTTTGACCGGAAGGTGTATCCTTTTGATATCTTTTGAATGGAGCGTGAGGCATTGGGCCTTGCGGCAAAGGATGACACAGTGGAAGGATCGGGTATGAGAAGGACGAGCAAAAGTAGCCGCATTGCGCTGAGCGGTGTAATCGGTGCGTTTGCTCTTTCGATGATGCTGCTGGGCAGCGTGATCCCTTGCGCGACCTTCTGCGCACCGGCCATCAGCGGGCTGCTGCTGGTGCCGGTGGCCCTGGAATGCGGCCTGAAAACCGCTTGGCTGCTGTTTGCGGCCGTGGCAATTCTGGCGCTGATTCTGGTGCCGGAAAAGGAAATGGCACTGGCGTTTGTGTTCATTTTGGGGCACTACCCGCTGGTGAAAGTCCGGCTGGATCAGCTCCACTTTGCACCGGTGCGCTGGGCAGTGAAGCTGGGTGTGTTCAATTTGTCCATTCTGGTGATGTACGCGCTGGTGCTGACGGTGTTTCCCATGCCGGAACTGGCGGCGGAGTACCGGGAGATGGGGCAGGCCATGATGGCGGTTTTGTTGGTGACAGCAAACGTTGCCTTTGCGGCATACGATCGGTCGATCGTGAACCTGACCCGGTGGTATGTCATCCGGATTCGTCCCAAGCTGCGCTTTTTGCGCTGAGCGCAGGGGCGTTCCATCTCAAAAGAAAGTTGATTGAATAAGGAGCGATGCTGCACATTCGGGAATGAATGAGCGCCGGGCCACGCGGGTGAGAGCCGTGCGGGTGACGAGGAAAAGGATCATCGAAAGATTCGGCGGATGTCCTTTTGGCTGAGGGCCGTTCCAGCCAGGAGCAGGGGACAAAAACCGGCAGCGATGCCGGAACAAATCCACCTGACAGCAGGCCAGAATTTGAAAAAAGCGCGGCGAGAGCGAAGAACTGCGTTTTGTTGGGGCCGTTTACGGCGACCCCTTTATAAACGTTTGCCTTGTGCAGACGCCTATCTGTTTCGTGAAGCGAGGTCGGCGGCGGCCCGGAAAGCGGCTGTGCCGTTCTGCGCTGCTTCGAAAAGCAAGTGTGTGAAACAGAAAATCGAAACGAAAACAGCGTACCGGAGGTTGGTGCCGGACGCAGAAAAAAGTGAATGGAACGTGTATGGTTGGCCCGGGTGACAAAAGCGTACAGCACCCGGCGGGTCGGCCTGCTGCTTTTCCGCACAGGGGAAAGAGGCAGGCCCTGAGTTTGTGTTGCCCTTTTATGCCGTTCCGAATGAGGAGAAAGCGAATTATGTGTGGAATTGTTGGATATATTGGCAGCCGAAACGCAACGGAAGTTTTGATTGAGGGCCTTTCCAAGCTGGAGTACCGCGGCTATGACTCTTCGGGCGTGGCGCTGGCCATTGGCCCGGACATCAAGGTGGTGAAGGCAAAAGGGCGCCTGGCCGTGCTGAAAAAGAAGCTGGAGGGCGAAGCGCTGCCCCCGTGCAGCTGCGGCATCGGCCACACCCGGTGGGCTACTCACGGTGCCCCCAGCGATGTGAACAGCCATCCGCAGTCCTCTGCGCGCATCAGCCTGGTGCACAACGGCATCATTGAAAACTACGGCCGCCTGAAAGAAAGCCTGATGAAAAAGGGGTATACGTTTGAAAGCGACACCGACACGGAAGTGTTGGTAAAGCTGATCGATTCCTGCTACACCGGCGACCCGCTGGCGGCCATCATGGCGGCCCTGGCCAAGGTACGGGGCAGCTATGCCATCGGCGTGCTGTTCAAGGATTTTCCGGATGAGGTGTTTGCGGTTCGCAAGGAAAGTCCCCTGATCGTGGGCTATGGCGAAGGCGAAAACTTTCTGGCCTCGGACATTCCCGCCCTGCTGAAGTACACCCGGGAGTACAGCATTCTGGATGAAGGCGACATTGCGGTGCTGCACCGGGACGGCATCTCCTTCTACAACGAGTTTGGCCAGAGCGTGAAAAAAGAGCGCCTGACCGCGGACTGGGATATGGAAGCGGCGGAGAAGGGCGGTTTCCCGCACTTCATGCTGAAGGAGATCCACGAGCAGCCCCGGGCCATTAAGGCAACGGTTGGCCCCCGCGTGCAGGACGGGCTGCCGGACCTGGGTATTCCGGAACTGACCGATGAGGTGCTGCGGAACATCGAAACCGTGCATCTGGTGGGCTGCGGCACAGCGATGCATGCCGGCATGGTGGGCAGCGCGGCCATTGAAAAGCTGGCGCGGGTTCCGGCCCTGGTGGACATCGCCAGCGAGTTCCGCTATCGGGACCCGATCCTGTCGAAAAAAGACCTGATGATTATCATCAGCCAGAGCGGCGAGACCAGCGATACCTTGGCGGCGCTGCGCCTGGCCAAAGAGCAAGGGGTGCCGGTGTTGGCGGTGGTCAACGTGGTGGGCTCTTCCATTGCCCGCGCCGCCGACTATGTGCTGTATACGCATGCCGGCCCGGAGATTGCAGTGGCTTCCACCAAGGCCTACACCGTGCAGCTGTGCGTGCTGTATCTGTTTGCGCTGCGGCTGGCCATGGCCAAGGGCAAGCTGGATGAGGCAGAGGCACGCCGCCTGACCGAGAAGCTGCAGGCTTCGGCGGATTTGCAGCAGCCCATTCTGGACGATTGCGAACGCATCAAATACCTGGCCAGCCAGTTCATGAACAGCACCGACCTGTTCTTTATGGGACGCGGGTTTGACTATGCCCTTTCGCTGGAGGGCAGCCTGAAGCTGAAGGAGATCAGCTACATTCATTCGGACGCTTACGCTGCCGGCGAACTGAAGCACGGCACCATTTCGCTGGTTGTGAAGGGTACCCCGGTGGTGGCGCTGGCCACCCAGCAGACCATCTATGAAAAGACCATCTCCAACGTGAAGGAGACGCGCAGTCGCGGCGCACGGGTGATTCTGTTCACGCGGGAGAGCGCCAAGGTACCGGAAGATGTAGCCGACTATGTGGTGCGGCTGCCGGAATACGAGGACATTTTCATGCCGCTTTTGCTCATTGTGCCGCTGCAGTTGTTTGCCTATTACATGAGCGTTCTGCGCGGCTGCGATGTGGATAAGCCTCGCAACCTGGCCAAGAGCGTAACGGTGGAATAAACGCATAGCGCAGAAAAATGCGTGTGCGCTTCCGATCAATCGAATAGACGACTTGTAAAAAGCGGACGGCAAAGTGAAATATTGCCATTCGCTTTTTCGTTTTGATGGGCGAAGTTCTTGTTGCCGGGAAGATTGCCCCAAAGACGAAAATCGAGCGCCTTTTCTCTGCCGCAGGCATGGCAAACCGACGCAGGATACAGTATAATAAAATTAGAACAACGGCCGGAGCATTGCCCGGCCGGGAAGAGGGACACTTATGAAATCAAACGGTGAACATGAAAAAGAGCGAAAATGGCAGGTCACCCAGCAGGTTGCCTCCAACCTGATTGTGGTGGCCGGCGGCATTGTGCTGTATCTGACCTTAAACAATCTGGACGTGGTAAAGGATGTAGTGGGGGAGCTGATCGGCATCCTCAGCCCCTTCATGGCGGGCCTGGTGCTGGCGTATCTACTGGATGGCCTAGCCCGGTTTTTCCAGCAAAAGCTGCTGGGCGGCAAGCACCGTACTTTTGCGGTGATTCTGGCATACATGGTTACCTTGCTTTTGCTGGGCTTGCTGCTGCGCATTGTGCTGCCGCAGGTGGTGCAGAGCATCACCGTGCTGGTCAACCGGGTGCCGGAATACCTGCGCAGCCTGAATACGCTGGTGAACGACCTGAGCGAACAGTATGGTCTGGATGCCAAGGGGCTGGAAGCATTGGTTGGTTCGTATCAGGACCTGATCCGCAAGGCGACCGACATTGTGAGCAATCTGCTGCCGCAGGTGGTCAGTTACAGCGCAGCCATTGGCAGCGGCGTGGTTTCTGCTTTGACGGCGGTGATCAGCTCGCTGTACATGATGCTGAGCAAAGAGACGCTGCTGCGCCAGATCCGGAAGCTCATCTGGGCCTTGATGCCGGAAAAAGCCGCACGCCGCACGCTGGACATCTGCCACAAAGCCAATGCGATTTTCAGCGGCTTTATCAACGGCAAGATCATCGACAGCGTGATCATCGGCCTGCTGTGCTATGTGGGTACCAGCATTCTGCGTATGCCGTTTGCGGTGCTGATCAGTGTGATCGTGGGCGTTACCAACGTGATCCCGTTCTTTGGCCCGTTTATCGGTGCCATTCCCAGCACGATGATCCTGCTGATTTTCAGCCCGCTGAGCGCATTGGAGTTTGTGATTTTCGTGCTGGCGCTCCAGCAGTTTGACGGAAATGTGCTGGGCCCCCGCATTCTGGGCGACTCCACGGGCCTCAGCCCGCTGTGGGTGCTGGTGTCCATTATCGTGGGCAGCGGCCTGTTCGGCTTTGCGGGAATGCTGGTGGGCGTGCCCACGTTTGCGGTGCTCTACACGCTTTTGCGGGAATATCTGAACGACCGTCTGGCCCAGAAGGGCATTGACGAGGCGGGGAATCCGGTGGCGGCTGCGCCCGAACCTCAGGCGCTTGCAGAGAATGAAAAACCGTGTGCTGAAAAGTGAACCGAAAAAAGCAGAAAAACAGGGTTGACACTGGGTACAAAACTTGCTATAATTATGAAGCAGTAGCGAGACGGCAGCACAATTAAAGATGTGTTTTGTACCTGTGGGGGTGTAGCTCACTTGGGAGAGCGCTTGAATGGCATTCAAGAGGTAAGGGGTTCGATCCCCCTCATCTCCACCAAAAGAAACAGCAGATCGTTTTGACGATCTGCTGTTTCTTTTTTCAGGATTAGCCCCGGCCTGCACACCCGCAAAATACAGAAGCACAAACGATAAAATGCCCCCTGCGAGAGTTTTCGGCCGGATGCTGCCAGCTGTATAGCTGGACGAACCGGTGAAAAACTCTTGCAGGAGGCATACTTTGTATGGGCAGAATGGTGCGGATAAGGCCCTTCGCGCCCCATTCGATCAAGGAAAAAGTAACGTTATTCGTTCCCGGCGGTTCCGGCGGGCTTCCGGGCCGGGCGGTGGGGCGCTTGCCTGCGGGGCTTGTGGGTGTCTGATCCAGAAGTGGGCTTGGCACCGTTGGCCAGCTGCTCAAACTGGACCAAAATGGCCGGGGCGGGCAGTTCGATTACGGCACCGCTCAGGGCAGCCAGGCAGCTGGTTTCGGGCAATTGGGCAAACGTGAGCCGGACGGCGCACAGGGCCTGCGTGCGCAGGCCAGTGCGTTCGTTCATTTTTTTGCTGCCGTATTTGATGTCGCCCAGAACCGGCGCGCCCAGAAAGGCCAGATGGGCACGGATCTGATGGGTGCGGCCGGTGATCAGACCAATGCGACACAAAGCAAAGGGGCCGACCGTGCGCTCCACGCTTACCTGCGTAATAATTTCCTTGTAGCCCTCGGCGGCGGCAGACCGGACGGTGACCTTGTTGGTGCGCTCATCGTGGCGCAGCCAAGCTGTGTGGCGCCCTTTGGGGGGCACGCCGCAGGTGATGGTCAGATATTCCTTGTGCACCTCGTTGTCGCGGATGATCCGGTTCATTTCCCGCAGAGCAGCGGCGGTTTTGGCGGCCACCACCAGCCCCTCGGTGCCGCGGTCCAGCCGGTTGCAGATGGCGGGGGAGAACGCATTTTCCCCGTTGGGGTCGTACTCGCCACGCTCAATTTGGCGGGCGATGAAGGCATCCACCAGGTTGGCATCGCCGGTGCGATCCGAGTGGCACAGCAGATGAGAGGGCTTGTACAGGACGGCGATTTGATCGTCCTCATAAATCACGGTGAGCGCGGGCTGTCTGGTGCGAGGGGCAGGGGACTTTTTGGCAGGAGCCTGCGGGAAAAACTCGTCGTTCAGGTACAACTCCACCACATCGCCCTCGGCCAGCCGGTAATCCGCCTGGGCGCGCTTGCCGTTTACCTTGATGCGCTTGTTGCGAAAGCCTTTGTACAGCACGCTGCTGGGAAGATTCTGCGTAACGTTCAGTACAAAACGGGAGAGACGTGCCCCGACGTCATTGGGGCCTGCTGTAAAACTTTTCATGGAGCGTCCTGCTTTCTCTTTTCATCAATTCTGATTTAGTATATAATGTTTTTGATAACAGGGCAAGCAGTAACCGGAGAAAAGCCGGGCAAAAGGGGCGGGGCACATGGACGAGCAGCTGCATCAGGATCACCGGGCCAGAATGCACCAGCGCGTGAAAAACAGCGGGATGGACGATTTTGCGGACCATGAGGTGCTGGAATATCTGCTGTACTTTGCCATTCCCCGGCGGGACACCAACCCCATTGCCCATCGGCTGCTGAAGAAGTTCGGAAGTTTCGCCAGGGTGTTGGAGGCCAGCGAGGAAGAGCTGTGCCAGGTGGAGGGCATCGGCCCGAACAGTGCACGGCTTCTACGGGCCGTGCTGTTGGTGGATCGGCACTATCAGAACAGCCGCCGGCGCAAGGTGCGCCAACTGGCCAGCTGCAGCGATGTGGTGGATTATTGCGTCCCGCTGTTTCATGGGGTGAACCATGAAGTGGTATACATGATCGGGGTGGACGACGGCCTGAAGGTTTTGCAGACGGTCAAGCTGGCGGAAGGTGTGGTGAATCAGGTACACATTCCCATCCGCAAAGTGGTGCAGGCTGCGCTCTCCATGGGGGCCACCGGGGTTATCCTGACGCACAACCATCCGGCGGGGGTGGCGCTGCCCTCCCATGAGGATATGCTGACCACCCGAAGCATTCTGGATGCACTGAAAATGGTGGATGTACAACTGATCGACCATGTGATCGTGGCAGATGGGGAAGGTACCTCCATGCTGGACAATCATCGTATGCCGCAGCCGCCCCGATGACAGAAGGAATGACCAGACGAAATTGAAGGAACATTGATGCCGGTTCGATGCATCCGGCACATACAATAAGGGCAACACCAGGCGAATGCGTTCCGGTGCTGCCCTCTATTTATAAATGCGTTGGTGGATCGACAAGGAGATGAAACGCCTTATGAAGAAACAGATGCTGATTTTGATTCTCGGTGTGATGCTGGTGCTGTGCAGCTGCGGCGCACAGAGTGTGTCCTCTTCTCAGCCGCAGACGACCGCGGCCCCCGCGGGTTCGGAACCGGCGAGTGCGGTCTCGCAGGCGGCGCAGCCAACGGCTTCGCCCACCGCAGCCCCCGCGCAGCCTGCGCAGGAGGCGGTGGAGATGCCGGCGGGGGGCACGGAGAGCACCCCGGCGCAATCGCCGGAGGAGACGCAGCCCACAGAGCAGGAGGCGCCCTTTCAGGAGCAGTTCAAAAAGGATGCGGTGCGGGAGTTGGAAGGTCTGCTGGACAAGATGACCCCCAGTGAGGACGAAAACGAGGCCGTGCGCCAGGCGGCCAGCCTGATGAACTGGGGTGTGGGTACGACCTTGGGCGAGGATGAGATTGCCTCAACCACAAAAGACTGGTTGGCCGCCCAAGGTGCAGACCGGCAGAAGCAGGCGCAGGCACAGCTGAAAAAGGTGGATGCTGCATACAAAAAACTGCTGGGCAGCGAAGGGGAAGATCTGCTGAACCGTGCGGGCTGCCGTGCCATGGCCGCTTACCCGTGGAGTGACGGCGAACCGCTGGAGACCGTGGAAGCGGTACTGAACAGCGTTCAGGAAGGCGCCCGCTGACAGCGGGCTGCACATGATAAAATCGGTGAATTACCGCACTGCGGCGGCACGTGTTGAGCGCGTGCCGCCGCAGTGTTTGTGTGCAGAAAAATGGGCAGATTTGCGAATGTGGAATGATTTTGTTGCAATTTGTTCATGAAATAGTCCGAGAAATGTTGCTATAGAGCCAATATCCATAATTTCGCGCAGATGGAAACAAGAGAGTTTGTCGAAATTGGACTATTGCAGTGAAATTTGAATCTTCCTATAATAAAGGGGCAGCGATTGATGGGGCTTTTTGTAAAGCAATGTCAACGTTGTATTTTACTTTACGGAAAAATAGCGATAAAGCCCGACATAATTTGCAAAGGTAAAGCAAGTTCCCCGCATTGCCGCGCGTGGCCTGAAAAAGGGGTTGGCCTGACAAGCACCGAACCGCGGCCCGCAGACGGGGGCGAACCGGAGGGCCGAAGCAGATCGGCCCCTGCACAGCCGGGCAGCAAGGATGGACAAATGAAACAAGCGGAATTGAACAATCAGGTGCTTACGGTGGGCATTGACATTGGCTCCACCACCACAAAAATCGTGGCGCTTTCCGCAGACGGGGGAGAGACCCTCTTTTCGGATTATCGGCGGCATGGGGCAGCCCAAGCGAAGAGTGTGGCCCGGGCGCTGAAACTGCTCTGGGGCAAATTCCCGGAGGCGAAGATCCGGCTGGCGATCACCGGCTCCGGCGGCAAGGGCGTGGCGGCCCTGCTGGGAGTGCCCTACATTCAGGAGGTTGTGGCCAACTCCATTGCCTTGCGCCAGCAGTACGCCCATGTGCGCACAGCCATTGAGTTGGGCGGCCAGGATGCCAAAATGATCTTTTTCAAGCCCAACACCGGAAGCGGTGCGCTGGAAGTGGCGGACACCCGCATGAACGGCAGTTGTGCCGGCGGCACCGGTGCGTTCATTGATGAGGTGGCTTCCATTCTGAAGGTGCCCATTGAAGAGTTTGACGCCATGGCCGCACAGGGTACCTGCGTGTATGATATTTCCGGCCGGTGCGGCGTGTATGCAAAAACGGACATCCAGCCCCTGCTGAACCAGGGCGTGGCCAAGGCGGATCTGGCGCTGTCGGCGTTCCATGCCATTGCCAAGCAGACCATCGGCGGCCTGGCCCAGGGACTGGACATCGAGAAGCCGGTGGTGTTTGAGGGTGGCCCGCTGACCTTTAATAAAACACTGGTCAAGGTGTTTGCCCAACGGCTGAACCTGACGGAGAAAGAGACTCTGATTCCGCCGCAGCCGGAACTGATGATCGCCCGGGGCACGGCCCTTTCGCTGAACAGCCTGTTTGCGGGCCAATCGGAGCCGCTGACCATCGGCGAACTGGCGGCCCGGCTGGAGAATGCCCCGGCTTCTTCCGGGGAAGCCGCGGCTTCTGCACCGCCGTTCTTCAAAGATGAAGCGGAAAAGGAAGCGTTTTTGAACCGCCACCGCCTGCCGGTGCTGACCTCGTATCAGCCAAAGGCGGGGGAGACGGTGCGTGCGTATCTGGGCATTGACTCCGGCAGCACCACCACGAAGTTTGTGCTGATGGATGAGCAGGAAAACCTGCTGGACGCCTTTTATGCCCCGAACCAGGGCAGCCCGCTCAATGTGGCCCAGCAGGCGCTGATCGCGCTGCGGGACCGCTACCGGGCTGCCGGGGCAACGCTGGACATTCTGGCGGCCGGAACCACCGGATATGGTGAAGTGCTGTTTGCGAAGGCGTTCGGGGCTGAGTGCCATGCGGTGGAGACCGTAGCCCATGCCCGCGCCGCGGAGCAGTATGTGCCCGGGGCTACCTTCCTGTTGGACATCGGCGGGCAGGATATGAAAGCCATCTGGCTGAATGGCGGCATTATCACCAACATTGTGGTGAACGAGGCCTGTTCTTCCGGCTGCGGTTCGTTTCTGGAAAACTTTGCCTCCTCGCTGCACATTCCCACCAGGGAAATCGCCGCTTCGGCCTTTTCGTCCCAAAGCCCGGCTGCGCTGGGCAGCCGCTGTACCGTGTTTATGAACAGCAGCATCGTGACGGAGCAGCGCAACGGCAAGCAGCCCAATGACATTATGGCCGGGCTGTGCCGCTCCATCATCGAAAATGTGTTCACCAAGGTCATTCGGGTGTCCAACCTGGATTCTCTGGGCAATAAGATCGTGGTGCAGGGCGGCACCTTTCAGAACGATGCGGTACTGCGCGCGATGGAACAGTATCTGGGCCGGGAAGTGGTGCGCGCACCGTACCCCGGCATCATGGGCGCCATCGGCGTGGCCCTGCTGACCAAGGAGCAATGCGCTGCCGGGACGAAGAAAACCTTCATCGGGCTGGACGCGCTGGATACGTTCAGCTACACCCAGTCGGCCAATTCGCCCTGCCCCTTCTGTGCCAACCACTGCAAGCGAACCATTCTTGCCTTCTCCACCGGCAGTTCCTGGGTGACCAACAACCGGTGCGAGCGGGGCGAGGTGCTGGGCGACCCCAAGGCGGCCGGCGTACAGGCACAGGTGAAGGAAAAGCTGGCCCAGAAACAGCAGACCCCCAATCTATTCCGCCTGCGGCAGGAGCTGCTGTTTAAAAAATATCCGATTCCCGGCCCCACGACGGCGCGGAATGTGACCATCGGCCTGCCCCGCTGCCTTTCGTTCTGGGACACCATGCCCTTTTGGAGTACCTTCTGGCGCAGCCTGGGATTTGAGGTGAAGCTTTCGGCGCTGAGCAACCGGGCCTTGTATGAATCCGGCCTTTCCGCCGTTACCTCCGATACGGTGTGCTTTCCGGCAAAGCTGGTGCATGGGCACATCCGCAATCTGGTCAAGCAGGGAGTGAACCGCATTTTCATGCCCTCCATCACCGCGCTGAAAAGCGAAAATACCGCGTCCACCAGCTATTCCATGTGCGCCGTGGTAAAGGGGTATCCCTTTGTGGTGCGCAATTCAGACAATCCGGAGCGCCGCTGGGGCGTGCCTTTTGACACCCCGTTGTTCCACTGGTATACGGACGCAGACCGGGATGCCCAGCTGACGGCGTATATGCGCGAGCAGTTCGGCATTGCGCCGGAGGAGACCCGCGCGGCCATGCAGGCGGCGGATCAGGCACAGAATGCCTTCCGCACGCAGCTGCTGAAAGCCGGGCAGGATGTGATGGATCGGGTGCGCGCCGAGGGGCGGTATGCTGTGGTGCTGGCCAGCCGGCCTTATCACAATGACGCCCTTGTAAACCATGACCTGCCGGAGCTGTTTGCTTCCATGGGGGTGCCGGTGCTGCCCGCCGACGCGCTGCCCGGCACCAACCGGGTGGACTTGAGTCGCAGCCGGCTGGACATTGCCAATAATTATCATGCGCGGATGCTGTCCTCCGCCATTCTGGCAGCACAAAGCGAAAACCTGGAATACGTACAGCTGGTGAGCTTTGGCTGTGGGCACGATGCCTATCTCTCGGATGAGATCATCCGCCTGATGCGGGAGGTTTCGGGCAAAACGCCGCTGATTCTGAAGGTGGATGAGAGCGATGCACAGGGCCCCCTGCGCATTCGCGTGCGCTCGTTCATCGAGACGGTGAACATGCGCCGCCAGCGCGGCCAGAAGCTGACGGTGCGCCCGCTGCCCGATCCGTATCCGGTGAAATTCACCAAGGAGAGCCGCAAAGAAAAGACGGTGCTGATTCCCAACACCTCTCATGCCTTCTCCCGCCTGATGGCGGCAGCGTTCTCCGGGCAGGGCATTCACGCAGTGCCGCTGGAGCTGGGCCGTGAAGAGGCCATTCGTCTGGGCAAACAGTATGTGCACAACGACATCTGCTTCCCCGCGCAGACCGTCATCGGCGAGGCGCTGGTCGCCCTGCGCAGCGGCAAATACAACGACCAGGAAGTGGCCATCGGCATGGGCAAATATGTGGGCGACTGCCGCCTGACCCATTACAGCGCCCTGCTGCGCAAGGCCCTGGACGATGCTGGCTACCCGGACGTGCCCATTCTGACCAACGATGATGTGGACTCCCACGATATGCACCCGGGCTTCAAGATGAATCTGCTTACATCCATGCGCATTGCCTTCTCGTTGCCGATGATCGACGTGTTGGAGGAACTGCTGCGAAAAATCCGACCCTACGAGTTGGAAAAAGGTGCTGCAAATCGAGCTTTTGAACAGGGCCTGGACGCAGTGATGGATGGCCTTGAGCATCACGGAATTGCCGGGGCACGCCGTGGGTTTGAGCAGGCCATTGACGCGATGTGCCAGGTGAAATACGATCGCTCGAACCCGCGCCCCACGGTGCTGATCGTGGGTGAATATCTGCTGAACTTCCATCCCGGTGCAAACCACGAGATTGAGCGCTATCTGGAAGCCAACGGCTTCGAGATCATTGAGGCCCGCATGACCGATGTGATCCGCAAAACGTATTTTACGCTGGATACGCAGATTCGGGAGTATCACCTGAAGAAGCCTTTCCAGCAGAAGGCTTGGTATTTCACGGCGGACAACGTGTTCAATCTGGCCCACGATATGACCGACAAAATTGCCAAGCGGCACCCGCTGTATACGCCGGCCCCCCGCATTCAGGATCTGGTGCACGACAGCGACCCCATCATTCAGCATACGTTTGACAGCGGTGAGGGCGTGTTGATCCCGGCGGAGATTCTGCACCATGCCCAGCATGGCTGCCGGGCCTTTGTGATTCTGCAGCCGTTTGGCTGCCTGCCGAACCATGTGGTGGGCCGCGGCGTGGCCAAACGCTTGAAGGAGATGCACCCGGATGTGCAGATTCTGCCGCTGGACTATGACCCGGATGTGAGCTTTGCCAACATCGAAAACCGGCTGCAGATGCTGATTATGAACGTGCGCATGGACCAGGAAGAACGGAACCGTACCCAAAATGAAACCCGGCGCCCCAATGAAGCACAAGCGGATGAAACGCAGAGCGTAACCGGGCACCGCGCGGCAGAAACCAAAGCCGGATAAGATTCTTTACAACAAAACGTAAAACGCACATCATCGCTGGGGCAGTTTGCCAAAGACTGTCTTAAGCGGGGATTGTTGTCATACGAAGAAAAAGGGGACACCTACTATCACCTGGCCAATGCAGTACTGGAGTGAGACCCGGAAGCCGGGACGAAGATAAACAAAAAGAGCGCTTGGAACATTTGCTCCAGCGCTCTTTTTTGCTGTGGTGCGGGCAGTGGGATTTGAACCCACACGCCGATGGCACAGGACCCTAAAACCTGCACGTCTGCCAATTCCGCCATGCCCGCATAAGGTTGCCGAAACCTGCAAATTCTCAGCAACATTTTCATTATAGCATACACAAACGGCATTTGTCACCCCCTTTCTTTTGGCCCGGCGGGATTGTACTTCTGAGAGAGGCAGACGCCGCAAACAAAAAGAAAAGCATCGACAGTGGGGCGAAAACGTGTTACAGTAAAACTACCTAAAAAGCAGAGAATGCCCAGAACATACCACGGAAAAGGAGAAGCCATGAAGATCATTTCCCTGACCGAAAATACCGCCTGCCGCCCGGAATTGGAGACGGAGCACGGTTTGAGCCTGTACATTGAGGCCTGTGGCCGCAAAATTCTATTTGATATGGGGCAAAGCGGAGTGTTCCTGCGCAATGCCGAAAAGCTGGGGGTGGATTTGGCCCAGGTGGATCTGGCGATCCTTTCCCATGGCCACTATGACCACGGCCGCGGCCTGCCAGAGTTCTTGAACCTCAATCACACGGCCCCTGTGTATCTGCACAAACGGGCGGGCGAAGGGCATTATAGTATGCGCCCTGGCGGGCAGACGGCGGACATCGGCATTGACCCGGCACTGCTGAAACACCCACAGGTGCGGCTGACCGAGGGCGTACAGACGCTGTTTGAGGGGGCTGTGCTGTTCTCGGACGTACCCGGAAACGATCTGCATTCGCCCGCCAACGACACGCTGCTGATGGAACACAGCGGTGGGCCAGTGTGCGATACCTTTGCACATGAGCAGAACCTGCTTCTTACCGAGGGCGAAAAATGTCTGCTGGTGGCGGGCTGCGCCCATCGGGGCATCGTCAACATTGTGGAGCAGGCGGCCGTCCTGGCCGGAAAGCCCATGGATGTGGTCATCGGAGGATTTCACCTGTCTGTTCCCAGCACGGGGGGCAGTGTGCCCATGCCGCTGGTGGAGGCGGTTGCCCGGCGGCTGCTGGCCCAGCCGGAAACCCGGTATTACACCTGCCACTGCACCGGGCAGGCGGCGTATCAGACGCTTCAGCGCTGCATGGGAGAACGGGTGGCGTATCTGGCGGCCGGCGGTCAGCTGGAAGTATAAGCGCAGGGTTACCAGAATTCCCAACCAAACAGCCGGTTGAGAAACTCCAACTGCAGCTGTGCTTTGGCCAGCCCCTGCAGCAGTTCGGCTGCGGTCTCTTCGCGGGCGAGCGCCTCCAGCCCGGCCAGCTCGGCCGAGGCCTGGGTGAGAAAATCCCGGCGGATGAGCAGGTGGAGCAGGACGCCTTTCTGCGTGAGCAGGTGCCGTGCGGCCTGGATTTGCCCGGCGGCAGCCGAATATTCGGCGGTAAGGCAGGCCGACTGCGCCTCATACAGGCAGCGGTCGGCTGCTTCCAGCACGCGATTGACCCGGATGCAGCCCCAGAGGGTGAAGCTGAGCAGGGCCGTAAGCAGAACCCAAGAAATCCATACCCGTTTCATCGGCCTTCCTCCGGCGGCAGCCGCCGCACCAGCGTAACTTCATCGGTGTCGTCCCCCAAAAGCAGCAGTACCTGGGGGAGCGGCACCTTTTCTTTTTGCAGGCGTGCAGTGACCCATTCCGGCGTCTTGCCGAACCAGGCCAGCGCATCCGGGCAAAGCCGGCCATCCAGCACAAACGGGAGCCGGGTGGGCGCTTCCCGCGGCTGACTCAGGCCGACATCCTCCCTCAAAAGAGTCTCCTTGCCCGGCTGCTTGACCAGGTTCAGGGTGCCGTCGGTCTCCACCAGGGCATAGGCCACATCGGCGGGGTCAAACACATCCTTACCGCGCAGGGCTTCCAACAGGTCGGCGGCGGTGAGGCGCAGCGCGCGCAGAGCGTTTTGGTCGATCACACCGTTGCGGATGACCGGAACCGGGCGGCCGCTGAGCAGCTGGGCCAGCTTGGGGTGGTGCAGCGCCAGCCCGGAAGAGAGAACCTCCAGCACGGCGATGAGAAACACCGGAGTGAGGCTGGCCGCCAGCGGAAGCTCCGGCTGTTCGATGGAGATGGAGGCCAGATTAGACAGAAGAATGGTGGAGACCAGTTCCGAGGGCTGAAGTTCTCCCAGCTGTCGTTTGCCCATCAGGCGCATGGCGAGAATCAGGGCCAGATATACAACCAGGGTACGCAGGGTGAGAATCAACACGGCTGAGGACTCCTTTACGGCAAGCTGTTTTGAAAATTACAGCGAAAGAATGAAGCGAAGCATTGAAGGCCATACTGCTGCAGTGAGGTGATGACACAATGCCGACCCCGCTGTATGCCAATCTGGAACAAAACCGGAAGGCACTGAACCAGATGTTTGGCCAAAGTACGGATTTTTATGCCAAACCCATTCGTATACGCGGCGTGCCCTGCCTGGTGTGTATGTTTGACGGGCTTTCCAACACGGAAAAACTTTGGGTGATTCTGCTGGATCGGATGAGCCGTGCGGCCCTGCCTGCCCGGGACGGGGCATCGCTGTTTGAATGGATGATGGAGGAGACGGACCTGCCCCTTGAGCCGGACCCGGCCAAGGATTTTGAGACGGTGTCCGCCAAACTCACAGGAGGGCTGGCAGTGCTTCTGGCGGAGGGATGCAGTCAGGCGCTGCTGCTGTCCAACCAGAGCATGCAGGGCCGCTCGGTGGCAGAGCCCAGCGGAGAGGGGGACATACGGGGCTCTCGGGAGGGGTTCTGCGACCTGCTGCGGGTGAACGTGAGCCTTCTTCGCCGGCTGGACCGGGCGGAGGGGCTGGTCATCGAGCTGTTTCAGCTGGACACGCACACCCGGACGGAAGCCGCCCTGTGCTATGATCGGGACCTGGCCCCGCCGGAACTGGTGGCGGAAGCCCGCCGAAGACTGAAAGCCAGCCGTCTGCCGCTGGTGCTGGATTCCAGCTATCTGGCTCCGGATTTGCAGCGGGGGCAGGGGTGCTTTTTCAGCCAGGTGGGCTACACCGAACGAAGTGCCACGGCCTGCGCCAAGCTGTGCGAAGGGAAGGTGGTTGTGCTGGTGAACGGCAGCCCCTTTGCCCTGATTCTGCCCTATTTCTTCTGCGAACACTTCCAAAGCCTGGATGACTACGCCCAGAAAGCCTATTTTGCCAGCTTTGTGCGGGGGGTGAAATATCTGGCCTTCTGGCTGGCAGCGCTGCTGCCGGGGCTGTATGTATGCGTAGCAAAATTTATGCCGGAGGTGTTCCCCAGGCAGCTGCTGGTGCGCATTGCGGCGGCGGAAAGCGCCACGCCGTGGCCGCTGTTTCTTGAAATGGTGCTGGTCATCCTGCTTTTGGAGATCGTGCGGGAGGCCGGGCTGCGGCTGCCCAAGCCCATCGGGCACTCGGTCAGCCTGGTGTCTGCCCTGATTATCGGAGACGCCGCCATTGGGGCGGGCATTCTCAGCACGCCGGTGGTGATCGTGGCGGCCTTAACCTCTCTGGCTGTGTTTGTGCTGCCCTCGTTGTACGAGCCGCTGACCATTCTGCGCATTCTGTTTGTTTTGGCGGCCGGGCTGTGCGGCCCGCTGGGAGTGGCGGCGCTGCTGGTGTGGATGCTCACTTCCATTTGCGGAGCGGAGAGTTTCGGGCTGCCCCATGCCGCGCCGTTTTCGCCCTGGCAGCGCGGCGCCGTGCGGGACGGCCTGATGCGCTGGCCATGGCCGGCTCTGGCAGACCACCCCTTTACCGTGCGGGCTGTGAAGAGAGGGGGCGGTCCCCATCGCTGAAGCACGTTGGACGGCCGATGCCCTTTGGCCTGCGCTGTTGGCGGCCTCGTTGGCGGAGGTGTTTCTGGCCGGAATAGGAGCGGCATCCCTGCGGCAGCAGCTGTGGCTCCAAGCGGCAGGGCTGGGGGTGCTTTGGCTGCTGCTGCGGGCGGCGGCCCGCCCATCGGCCAAACCGGGAGATCGGTTGGAACGTGACCTGCTGGCGGCAGGGCTGTGCCTGACTCTGGGCGAGGCGATTTACAAAGGCTGGCGATTTTACGGCGATGCAATGGGCAGTGCGCCGCCTTATGGGGTGTTTGCGGTGCTGGCGGTGCTGGTTGTCTTTTACGGGGCAATGGTTCGCCCACGGGCCGTGGCGCGCACGGCGCCGCTGATTCTGCTTGGCGGGGCGCTGGCTTTGGCAGCCCTTACGGCGGCGCTGTGGAACCGGGCGGATGTGCGCCGCCTGCTGGAAGACCCGGCACTGACCACGGAAGGCTGGCAGGATGGCCTTTGGCAGGCGCTGGAGCTGCTGCCGGAAATGCCGCTGCTTGCCTGGCTTGGCCGGGACGCAGAGCAGCAGCGGCGGGACGTGAACCGGTATGTTCTGGGGTTGGGGGCGGCCCGCTGGTGGATTCTGCTGCTGCAGGGGCTTGTTCTTGGAAGCGGGCAAATTGACCGGCCGCTGCACCGGCTTTCCGCGCTGGGGCAGCTTTCGGTTTTTACCCGGCTGGACGGCCTGTTTGTGCTGGTGTGGCTGACGCTGTTTTACGGCCGATGCCTGCTCTACGGCAGCTGCCTGGCACGATTGGCGCGGGGCAGTGCCGGGCGGGCTTTGTGCGCCGGAATTGCGGGCGGCACGGCTGTGGGGCTATATCTGGGTGTAGGGCGGCAGTGGCTGCCGGTGGCCGGGCAATTCCTGCTTTGGGCTTGCCTTGTGTGGATGTCGGCAAAGCGGCAGCCCGGCGCAAAGGAGGAGCGGGATGAAGCGTAAATGCAATTGGCTAGCGGCCATTCTTTTCTTGGTGCTTTTGTGCGGCTGTGACGGGCGGCAGGGCGACCTGCTTTTGGCGCAGGCCATCTATCAGGAGCAGGAAGCACAGGCGGTGCAGCTTCGGATTCTGTGCCTGGAAAGTGAACCTTCGGCCAATGCGGAGGACGCACAGCCGAAGCCGGTGCTGCTGGCCGGGAAAGGCGTGACATTGGAGGAAGCCTGGCAGGCAGCGCAGCAGCAGGCAGGGGGGCAGGTGTTTTTAGGGCAATGCCGGGTCTGGATGCTGGGGCTGGGGCAGGCGAAGCAGCTGAATCCGGAGGATGCGGAGTTCTGGATGCAACAGGACCCGGGCTGTGGCAGCATGGACCTGTGGCTGGTGGACGTAAGCCCGCAGGCATTGGATGAGCCGGAACAGACGACAGCGCTGGCCGACGCGGTGGAGAATGTGCAGGAGGACAGCCCCGCCTATCTGGCCGCCGGGCAGGAGCTGCTTTTGCTGCCGCAGGTAAAGCTGGGCGCCGCCGCGGCGAAGGAGGAGGCGGAGGTGCTGTACCGGGCCGGGCGGCCGGTGCTGCGCTGGGCCGGTGCGGAACGTGCCCTGGCCTTGTGGATGCAGGGAACGGCCCAAACGCTGACGTTCCGGCGGGAGGACGGCAGCTTTGCGGTGAAGCGGCCGATGTGCACCATCGCGGCCGAGGACGGCGAACTTGTGTTTCAATTGGAGGGGCGGCTGGAAGAGCCAAAAAAGACATCGGTGCTTTCGCAAGCCCAAGTGGAGCAATGGCTTCAAACCGTGGCGGAAGAGGTGCTGGAGCAGACGCAGGCGGCCGGTGCCGACTGGTTTTGCATACAGGGGCAGCTGCGGCAGAGAACCGGAAACGAAAAAGGCCGCACCCGGGTTCAGGTGCGGCTGGTAGCGGATTAACGGAGGCAAAAAGAAAAATCCCTGATGCACGGTGTGTGCATCAGGGATTCTGCGCATGGAGCTATGACAGCATATGGCGACCCGGATCGGGCTCGAACCGACGACCTCTAGCGTGACAGGCTAGCGTTCTAACCAACTGAACTACCGGGCCACATGCGACGTTGTATCGTTGCAACGTTGATGATTATACCCGAGTTTTCAAAAAATGTCAACCCAATTTTTGAAAAAATTTGCATTTTTTGCAGTGGCCGAAGAAATAGACGCTGGAAAATGAAATTTTCTGGACAAAACAGGCAGAAAAAATCGGCACGAATGCCCGCTTTAGCGGGTGCCTTCGGCAGAAGGGGTAATGCGGCAGCAGGTAAACGTGCCGGTCGCCAGCAGCCGTCCGGATTCCCGATGGGTGATCTCTACGCGGATGACGCTTACCTTGTGGCCGCGGCGGATCAATTCGGCGCGGGCCTCCAGAGTGCCGGGCTCTGTGGTGTTGCACAGATACTGAAAGCTGGAATCCAGCGTGACATAGGCGTGCCCGTCTGCACGGGCCAACATACTGACGACCCCGTCGGCCATGGTGTACAGCATCCCGCCGTGTACGGTGCCCACCGTGTTGGCGCACTGCGGGGCAAAGGAAGCGGTAAGCAGTGCGTGCCGCTCATCCAGCTCCTGTGCGGTGATGCCGCAGTGCTGCAAAAAGGGGTTGTGGTGATTGGTAAACTCCATCTGTTCGGAATGCGTCATAAAAATCTCCTTGAAAAGGCAAATGCATCGCGCAAAACAGCGCTGCCCGCGTGTTTGGGCAGCGCTGGTACGAACTTGTCAGTAAATTTCCCGGTCGGGGGTGGTCAGGGCGTTCAGTAAAAGTGCGAATACATCGCCGCCCTTTTGTACAAAGCGCTCCTGCACCATGTTGGCGGTGTGTTCATCGGGCATGGCCAGGGTCAGCTCGAACACGGTGCTGCCCATGTCCTCAATGGAGCAGTGCACCAGCCAGCCATTCCCGTTTTGCTCCACCGTTGCCTTGTGCTGGGCGGATTTTCGCAGCCAGCTCTGAGCGCGGATCACCGCCCGCACAGCCGATTCCCGCACGGTGCGGGGCAAATCCCGATAAAGGGTATCCGCCACGGCCTCGCCGCTGGGGGTAATGGCGTACATATCGTTCTGCTCCGTGACAAGGCCCCGCTCGATCAGGTCATCCAGGCAGCCCACCAGCTCAAAATAGTTTACCAGTTCTTCCCCAACCAGGGCGTTTTCCAACGCCTCGCGGGAGAGGGGAGAGACCCGGCGGATGACGTAGCACAACAAATTGCGCACCTCGGTGGTAGACGTCAGCCCGCCGGGTTTTACACCGCCCGTAAATGCTCCGTTCGCCATGCGTTGTCCGCTCCTTTCCCGATGGGGCCGCTGGCCCGAATCCTTCTTTTTTCACCGTACTACAATATTATATCCTACCTTCGTAAAAGTTACAAGGGGCGCATTCGGCAAGATCCCGGGCAAAGGGAAAAGCGGTTCATCCAAAGTGGGTTTCGATGTGCTTACGGCACTGTGGGGTGGAATAAACCCAGCGTTCCAGCCGGCCTTTGGTGATGAAATAGCGCGGCTCAAACCGCAGAGTGCGGTTCAATTCCCGGTTGACGACCACCAGTTTGATTTTCATTTTATCGGGCAGAATATTTTTGATGTAAACGCTCACGGCCTGGCCGGGGATCAAATCGCCGCAGGATTCCGCCAAACCGGCCAGATTTGGGGCAATCTCGATGAATACGCCGTACTCTTCCACGCTGCGCACGATGCCCACGACCGTTTCACCGGGTGAAAAGCAGGCGGCGTTTTCGGCCCAGGTGCCCAACAGTTCCCGCAGAGTGAGCACCAGGCGGCCCTGCGCGTCCCGGCTTTTTACGGCACACAGCAGCGGCTGGCCCACTGCCACCCGGTCGGCAGGGGACTGGATGCGGGAGACGGAAAGGCAGTCAATGGGCAGCAGAGCACTGATGCCGCAGCCCACGTCACAGAAGGCACCGAAGGGCTCGATGTGCGTTACGGTGCAGGGAATGATGTCGCCGGGCAGCAGCCGATCCAGATAGTTTCTGCGGCAGGCGCGCTGGGCTTCGGTGCGGGAGATGTCCAAAACCGGCGGACAGCCCGGTTCCTGACGAACGGCGCGCACCAGAAAGCAGGTGGGCCGCCCTACCCGTGTGAGCACGGCAATGTCGCGCACGGCTCCCTCTGCGAGGCCGTCGGCACATTCGGCGTAGGGCATAACGGTGGGCTGGCCGCCCAAAAGAAAGCGCAGCTGATGGTCGTTATCAAACGCGAGGGCGGTGCTTTGAAGAATGTCTCCCCGTGCGGCGGCGGTGCGCAGGGCCTCCAGATCCATTCCGTCTGCGCAGGGCAGAAGTGCTTCGGCTTGGTACATGGTCATTTGATTCATCCTCTTTCCGTCGAAATTCATGCCGGGCAAACCGGCATCCTGTACATTGGGCAGTGCGCCTGCGGGGCGTTTGAAGTGGCCTCATCAAGCGGCGCGCTGCATTCCTATTCTATTCATACTTGCCTGGAAATATTTGCCCGCCGCAAGTGGGCGGCTGATTTTACTTTAGCGTGAATGGTCGGTCGAAATCTTAAAAATTTGGGCGGTGGGCCGAGTTTTGCAGCCGGAGAAAAAGAACCCTGCAAAAATTGCCCGCCCGGGCGGCAAATGCCCGGAATAACTCTTGCAAAGATGCCTAAATCAGATATAATAAAAACGGTTGTCTTTTTTACAAATAAGGTGCAGTGCCATGCAAAGCACCGGGCAGCCGCCATAAAAAACGAAAGGAGCAAGCCCTATGGATGTCCGTGTAGGTGACACAATTCAGACGAAAAAGCCCCACCCATGCGGGGCCAACACCTTTGAGGTGCTGCGCGTGGGCATGGATTTTCGCATCCGCTGTACCGGCTGCGGCCATGAGGTGATGTTGCCCCGCGCAAAAATCGAAAAAAATATCCGCAAAATTCTGCGCACGGAACCGTAGGCGGCACGACTCTGAAGAATTCCATGCCGGACGATGAGAACCGTTTGCGGCACAGCTTCACAGAGAAGGGGGAGCCACGATGCCTTTGCAGCAGGAAACCCTGCACCGCCTGAACGGCGTGGCCAGCCGGTTGGAGGAGATTACTCACCGCCTGCAGGAACCGGCTGTGGTGCAGGACCATACACAATACCGCAGCCTGATGAAAGAATACGATCGGCTTGTGCCGGTGGTGGAGGCCTATAAGGCTTATGGCCGCGCACAGGACGCTGCCGAGGAAGCCAAAGCGCTTTTGGATGAGCGCGGGCTGGAACCGGAATTCTGGGAGATGGTTCAGCAGGAACTGAAAAAAAGCCGGAAGCAGCTGGAGCAGCTGACCCAGACGCTGCAGCTTTTGCTGCTGCCCCGGGATGAAAACGACGATAAAAATATTGTTTTTGAGATCCGCGCGGGGACGGGCGGAGAGGAAGCCGCCCTGTTTGCACACAGCCTGTGGCGTATGTATGCGATGTATGCCCAGCGCAAGGGCTGGCAGTGCGAGGTTTTGAATTGCAATGAAACCGAGCTGGGCGGCGTAAAAGAGGTCAGCTTTTCCGTGAAAGGGCAGGGAGCTTACAGCCGCCTGAAGTTTGAGGGCGGCGTGCACCGGGTGCAGCGGGTCCCGGAGACCGAGATGCAGGGCCGCATTCACACCTCCGCAGTGACGGTGGCAATTATGCCGGAAGCGGAAGAGGTGGACCTGGAATTGGACCCGGCGGAGCTGAAGATCGACACGTTCCGTTCGTCCGGCGCCGGCGGCCAGCACATCAACAAAACCTCCAGCGCCATCCGGGTGACGCACCTGCCCACGGGTATGGTGGTGGAATGTCAGGATGAGCGAAGCCAATATAAAAACAAAGACAAAGCCTTAACGGTGCTGCGCAGCCGCCTGCTGCAGAAAAAGCAGCAGGAGCAGAAAGACGCCCTAGATGAAACCCGCCGCAGTCAGGTGGGCAGCGGCGACCGAAGTGAACGCATCCGCACCTATAATTTCCCTCAGGGGCGCGTTACCGATCACCGCATTGGGTTGACGCTGTACAAACTGGATTCCGTGATGGACGGCAATCTGGACGAGATACTGGATGCCCTGGCCGCCGCCGATCAGGCGGAAAAGCTGCGGCAAAGCCAGTCTGAGGCGTGAGGCTTCCGGCCGGGCACGGCCCCAAACAACAAAGAAGGTACTGAAATGAATACATTGCTTTTGCCTGCCAATGAAGAGAGCATCGCGCAGGCGGCGCGCCTGATGGCGCAGGGCGAAATCGTTGCCATCCCCACTGAAACGGTGTATGGCATTGCGGGCAGCGCGTTTGACGGTGCTGCCGTGAAAAAGATTTTTGAGGCCAAAGGCCGCCCGCAGGACAATCCCCTGATCGTCCATGTGGACAGTCTGGCCCGGATGGAGCAGGTGGTGCAGAAGATCACCCCTCGCGCTGAAAAGCTGGCAAAGGCCTTCTGGCCCGGCCCCCTGAGCATGATTCTGCCCCGAGGGCCTCGGCTGGCGGATGAGGTGTGCGCCGGGCTGGATACCGTGGCTGTGCGTATGCCCTCTGACCCGGTGGCCCACCGCCTGGTGGAACTGTCCGGGCTTCCTTTTGCGGCGCCTTCGGCCAATCGCTCCGGCAGCCCCAGCCCCACCACGGCACAGGATGTGCTGGCGGATATGGACGGCCGGCTGCCCCTGATTCTGGATGGCGGGGCCTGCAAAGTGGGCGTGGAGTCCACGGTCATCAACATTTCCGGCCCGCAGCCGGTGCTGCTGCGCCCCGGGTACATCACCCAGCAGCAGCTGGCTGAGGCGTTGGGCGAAGAGGTTCTGCTGGCCGGGGCCATCACCCACAAGCTGAAGGAGGGCGAGATTGCTCGCTCGCCCGGAATGAAGTATAAGCACTATGCCCCCAAAGCCAACGTGGTCATTGTGCGGGGCAGCTTTGAGCAGTATGCGGCGTATGTGGAGGCCCATAAGGCGGAGGGCGTATTCTGCCTGTGCTTTGCGGGGGAACCCGAGAGCCTGCCGGTTCCCTGCGTGACCTACGGTAGCGAAAACGACCCGGCTGCCCAGGCGCACGATCTGTTCCGTGCGCTGCGTGAGTTGGATGAGGAGGGGGCAAAGCAGGTGTATGCGCGCTGCCCCGGGCAGGAGGGCGTGGCCCTTGCCGTGTACAATCGCCTGCTGCGCGCGGCAGGTTTCCAGGTGGTGGAATTATGAGAACCATCGGGATCACCGGCCGCAGTGGGTGCGGCAAGTCTCAGGTAACCGCGTTTCTGCGGGCGCAGGGCTGTTTTGTGGCGGACGCGGATCTGGTGGCTCGCCAGATTTTGATGGACGGTTCCCCCTGCATTCCGCAGCTGGTGGAGCGCTTCGGGGCGGACATTCTGGACGAAGAAGGGCACCTGCGCCGCCGCCTGCTGGCCGACCGGGCGTTTAAAACTGCCGAGGGCACAAAGGCGCTCTCGAACATTACCCATCCGGCCATTGTGGCGGAATTGAACCGCCAGGGCCGCCAGGCACAGCAGCAGGGGGCCAATCTGTATTTTGTGGACGGTGCAGTGATCATCGGGTCACCCTTTGAAAAAGAATGCAATGGCTTTGTGGTGGTTACCGCGCCGCTGGAAGCCTCGGTGGCGCGCATCTGTGCCCGGGACTGCATTACCCCCGAAATGGCCCGGCGGCGGCTGGATGCCCAGATGCCGGAGCAGGAGTTGCTGCGCTGGGCGGATTATGAGATCCGCAACGATGGTACCCTGGAACAGCTGAAAGCGCGCACGATGCAGGTGCTGACGGCGCTGCGGGGGGATTCATGAAGCGGCGGCATAAACGGATGAGGCTTTGGGCCGGTCTGGCGCTTTTGCTGGCCATTGGCGTGGTGGGCCTGCGCTGGGGTGTGGATGCAATTGAGCGGGCATTTCATCCAAAGGAATACAGCGAGTATGTGGAGTATTACGCCGGAAAGTATGATCTGGACCCGCTGCTGGTGTACAGCTTCATCTGCACAGAGAGCGATTTTGAACCCACCGCTCAGTCCAGCGTCGATGCCCGCGGCCTGATGCAGATTACGGAAGAGACCTTTGATTGGCTGAAATCCCGCATTGCGCCGACAGAGACATTGGAGTTCGCCAGCCTATATGACCCGGAGGTGAACGTTCGATTCGGAACGTATTACCTGAAAATCACGCTGGAGCGCTACGATGGGGATGTTTCCACGGCGGCAGCGGCCTACCACAGCGGCTGGGGCACCGTGGATCAGCTGCTGGAAAGCCCGGAATACAGCGAGAACGGCACCACGCTGAACCGTTTCCCCTATGAACAGATGGCCCTGTATGTGAAAAAGATCAATCAGAATTATGAAACCTACCGGCGGCTGTACAGCTGACTGAAACAGAAAGCGGCCGAAGGAACGGCCAGAGGGAGTGAAAACTATATGGAGAATAAAACGGCAAAGCAGTTGGAAAAAGAGCTGCTGTACACGGCCAAACCAGCGGTGGACAAAGAGAGCGGCCTGTTCACGAAAGCAGAGCGCTTCTGCGAGGGCTACAAGGCGTTTCTGGACGCGGGAAAGACCGAGCGGGAAGCTGCGGCCCTCAGCGTGAATATGCTGGAGGAGGCGGGCTACAAGCCGTTTGAGGCAGGTCGCCGTTATCAGGCCGGGGAGAAGGTCTATTACAACAACCGCGGCAAGTGTGTGCTGGCGGCCACGGTGGGGCGTGCCCCGCTGGAAGCAGGCATTCACATGAACATGGCCCACATTGATTCGCCCCGGCTGGACCTGAAGCAGCTGCCCCTGTATGAAGAGGGCGGCCTGGCCCTGTTTAAGACCCACTATTACGGCGGCCTGCGCAAATATCAGTGGACGGCGGTGCCTCTGGCTCTGCACGGGGTGCTGTATAAGGCGGGCGGCGAACGGGTGGATTTCTGCGTCGGCGAAAAAGAGAGCGACCCGGTGTTTTGTGTGACCGATCTGCTGCCGCACCTTTCGGCCGATCAGAACAACCGCACCCTGAAGGGTGGAATCAAGGGCGAAGAGCTGAACATCGTGGTGGGCAGCCTGCCCATCGAAGATGAGGACGCCAAGCAGCGGGTAAAGCTGTTTACCATGCGGCTGCTGAATGAGCAGTACGGTCTGGTGGAGAAGGATTTCATCCGGGCGGAAATCGAGGCGGTGCCGGCCTACAAGGCCAAGGATGTTGGGTTTGACCGGTCGATGATCGGCGCATACGGCCAGGATGACCTGGTGGAGGCATATCCGGCGCTGGTGGCGGAAATTGAGGTGCAGAATCCCTGGTTTACCACGCTGTGCGTGCTGACGGATAAGGAAGAAATCGGTTCGGACGGCGTGACCGGTTTGCAGAGCGATTATGTGTTCCATTTCATTCAGCAGCTGTGCCAGTGCCAGAACGCAGACTATGTGCTTACCCTGATGGCTTCCAAGTGCCTTTCTTCGGATGTAACCAATGCGTTTGACCCGACCTTCCCGGATGTGAGCGACAAGCGCAACAGTGCGTATGCAGGGAAGGGCGTTTGCCTGACCAAGTACACCGGCGGCGGCGGAAAGAGCAGCACCAACGATGCTTCGGCGGAGCTTGTGGCTTACTTTGCAGACCTGCTGGATGAAGCCGGAGTGGCCTGGCAGACCGGCGAGCTGGGGAAGGTGGACCAAGGCGGCGGCGGCACCGTGGCAAAGTTTGTGGCCCGCCGCAACGTGGACACCATTGACCTGGGCGTGCCCGTGCTGAGTATGCATGCCCCCTTTGAGCTGGTGGCAAAGGTGGACGTGTACATGGCCTACAAGGCGTTTGCGGCCTTTGCAGGCGCTGAGCGGTAAACAGAATAGATATAAGATAAAGCAGACCCGGCCAAACGGAGAGATTCCGTTGGCCGGGTCTGCTTTGTTAAAGAGGATAACACGGTGTGAACCGTGATGAGAAATCGAATAAAAAATTGCGATAAAATGGGTGGATTGCGGGAGAGGCCTCTTTGCCTCAGCACACCTCATACGAGCTGCATCGGCCTGGAATTGCTTTCCGCATATAACGCAAGTGCCTTTGCCTCAGCACACCTCATACGAGCTGCATCCGGCCGGGAAAAGCGCGGCTCATCTGGGCCGCAACCTTTGCCTCAGCACACCTCATACGAGCTGCATCATAATTGATGCTGTCGCAATTGTCGGGTACACATCCTTTGCCTCAGCACACCTCATACGAGCTGCATCTACGCGGCTCCCCTTGGTGCCAGTCGCTGGCGGACCTTTGCCTCAGCACACCTCATACGAGCTGCATCGTTGGCCGCAAGTCAGGCGGCGCAGAATGAAACCCTCTTTGCCTCAGCACACCTCATACGAGTTGCATCGGCAAAACTGCACAGAGAAATGGATGCAGCATTGTAAAATGTGCTGTGAGCGGGTAGATAGTTTTTCAGCAACCTAAAAGCGGAAGCCGCGCTCACTATGTTCCCCATACTCTTCTGCTGCCAAAGCGACCAATGCCGCTATTAACGACAGCCTCGGACGGACAATCGACCGGTTTTATTGGTGTGAAACACACCGCCTTTTCATGTTAATTGGCGGTTCGCTTAACGCCCATACTGGAAATGAGTTTGGGTGCAGCGGCCGCTCGAAGTATTGCCTGATCATGCAGGGATACAAAGGATTCATAGTCGCGCTGCAAAGCGGCGCGATCGAATCCATCCAGTTGCGAATTCATATGCTGAAGGAGAAATGCGGAATAGAGATCTCGCTGGATTTTTCGCCCATCCGGCATTTCGTTCCACCGTTGAGAGAGTTCTTTCTTTTGGTAAGAATCGGTCAAATGATTGTACTGGCTTGCACGGACCTTGGTGTTTACCGGAATTACTCCGGGCAAACCAAGAGAAGTGCATTTGTTCTTCAAAATAGTAACCAACGAGGCAGGGGCTTTGTTTGCAATGGATTTTCCAAACCGCTTTTTTCGCCGGTGTGGTTTTTCTGCTTCCGGAATGGTGGCTTCTTTTGCCCGGCGGGCCAACCCCTGCCAATTCATGTCTTCAATGTAAAAGCGATCGCCCAAGGTGAGCAGATAATTTGCCAGAGCAACGTGCTGCTCTTTTCGAATGGCCGCCTGTTGATGTTGAATCGAAGCCAATTCCTTTTGCAGGCGCAAATAGCGCTTGGATTTATTCCGAGTCAGAGGTACACCGCGCTTTATGGTCCCATCCGGGTTGTAGTTCCCCGGATTTGTGGCCCGTCGGCTGCGATCCATCTTGCGCTGAATTCGGCATTTTTCATCCTCAATACTCTGCACCCGGTCGGCCAACTCCAGCAAACCGGCTTCTTTGCCAGAGGAATAAGCAATTGTCTGGGGGCCAATGTCAATTCCAACAGGTCCGTGCCCGATGGGGTGAACCGGATCGCCGGTTTCATTATCCCGTTTAATTGCGGGAAGCCCATCCAAAGTGAGCTGAGCATACCAGTGATCACGATTCTTTCCGGGCCGCCGAAGAATTCGGACATATTTGACGCGATTGGTCAGCATTTCTTCTTCGTATTGATTCCCGGGGTCCAACTTTAACGGAAGATGCAGTTTGTTCCACTCAATATGGTCGCCGCGGTATATGATCTCGACACCGCTGCTTGCCTTTGACGAATAACCGCGCAGTGAATATATTTCTCCCGGCCGTTTAAAATGAATGCGCTTTCCGTTCCCGAAAAGATATTTCTCAAAAGCGCTCCAACCTGTGGGGCAATGCAATGAACAGTGACGCAGGAGCCAATATTGGTACGGAAATGTTTGTAATAGAATTTTGCATCAACTGTGAATCCGTATTCGGTAAAAGAATTGTCTTTCAAAAGCTTATTGCGTTCTTTATAAAGAGCTCGAATTCGATCGGCATTCTTGTCCTTTTCACTGTATAGCGCAGCAAGCTCTTTTTTGATTGCCTGATATTCCGGTGTTTGTTCCAGACGACGGAGCTTTTTCAGCTCTGCACCCAATAGGCGTTATAAATTTTGCGGGCGATTTCAAACCGCTTGGCAAGGCGATCTTCCTGCCATTTTTCCAAACGCAAGGGAAGTGTGAGAACACAGGTGGGGGTAGTGCATCGTGCCATGGAAGATCGCCGCCCTTCTTTTGCAGTGCTGTGGTTCCAGGGTGAGTGTGGAACCTCTAATAATATTATAGTAACAAGTACGAAGGCATTTTACAAGGGAAAATCATGCT
>SFJO01000011.1 GCA_004555865.1 Oscillospiraceae bacterium | reverse complement strand
GCCTGCGTCAAGTATTGTTCGCAAAAAGGGTTCCTGTAAAATAAGAAGTTAAGCTGCCGGTCGCAACAGCGCCTGAACAGATTGTTCACTGAGGTATGCCCTGGAGGCAGACCAATCTTCTGCATATTCCATAAGATATGTGGTGACCAGTCTGGTGTAGGCATCTGCACTGGGGAATATCCCTACGACACCAGTACGGCGGCGAATCTCCCGATTCAGCCGTTCTAGCACATTGGTGGAAGAAATCTTTCTTGCGTCCAACTGCGGGAAGGCATAAAACGCCAGTGAATCCTCTAATCCATCCTGCAGGCAACGAACAGCTTTGGGAAACCGGCGCTCGTACTGCCGGCAGATTTCCTCAGCCAGTTTGCGAGCCTGTTCCTGGGTGGGGGCCAGCCAGATGGTTTTGAGGCTCTGAGCAAAGATATCTTTGTCCTTGTGAGGAATATGTGCCAGAATATTTCGCATGAAATGTACCTTACACCGTTGCCAACTTGCTCCCGGGAAGCCTTTGCGGATCGCTGCAACAAGTCCGGCGTGTGCATCTGAAACCACCAATCTAGGTGTACAAAGTCCTCGTTCCTGCAATCCTCGGAAAAGTTGAAGATAGGATTCTTCCGACTCTTCCAACATGGGTTCTATTGCCAGAATGTCTCGCTGTCCGTGTTCATCTACACCACAGACCACCAGTATTGCCATACTTACAATTCTGCCGTCCATACGAACTTTTTCGTACAGAGCATCCACCCACAAAATGGGATAACTGCTAGGCTCTTGGCCAGTTTTTCCATCTTACGAGTGGATACGCCCTGTACAAATGCCTCCTGCACCACCTCAATCAGTGCCGCCTCACTGCGTTTGCGTTCCGTAACAAAGAACGGAATGTAGCCCCCATGCCGTACCTTCGGCACCATGAGATACATGGTCCCCATCCGGGTATCCAGTCTGCGAGGCCGGTAGCCACAGCGATATCCGCTGCGGCTTTCGGCACGCTCGCTTTTCTCCGCTCCCAGCTGCTGGCTTACTTCAGCTTCCATGAGCTGCCTTTGTATTGTGATTGTCTGGACAACTTTCATTTTACAGGAGCCCTAATGGCTTGTCTATTTCTTATTTAATTTTGCGAACTCGATTATACGCTATCTTTTCTCTACCTCTGCAAAGAACAAAAAGCAACCAATTTATTATACAATCATTTTAAAATATTTCAGTGCTTCAACGATTGCCGCCTCTTTTTCCGGCGGGCACTGTGGCACTTTTGCATCTTCCTTCTTTGACAGGTTATAATTCTGTCCCACATCCAGCCCGCACTTCCGCTTGACTTGGGAGATATACAGGCTGGACACCTTCAAACCGTACTTCTCCAGCACGTAGGCTTTGATCTCGTCATAGGTAGCCTTGCTCTCCGCAGCCGTTAAATCCAGCTCATCCATGCTCAGATCAATCTCGATATGTTGCTTTGCGTGAAGTTTGGACAAAAGACATACCGTCTCCACATGCTCCGTATGCGGGAACAAATCCACCGGCCAGGCCCGCTCCATGCGATAACCAAGGCGGGTCAGCAGCTCCAGGTCGCGGGCCTGCGTGGCGGGGTCGCAGCTCACGTACACCATGCGGCTGGGCCGCATGGCGGCGGCGGCACGCAAGAACTCCGGCGTGCTTCCCGCCCGGGGCGGGTCCAGGAAAATCACGTCGGCCTTCTGCCCTTCCGCGGCCTGCCGGGTCAGCCACTGGGTGGCGTCCTCCTGATAAAAGCGCGCGTTGGCTGCCCCGTTGCGTCTGGCGTTGGCCGCCGCATCCCGGGCCGCTTCCGGGTTCAGTTCCACGCCCGCCACCTGGCCCGCATGGGGCGCGGCGCACAGGCCAATGGTGCCGATGCCGCAATAGGCGTCCACCACCCGCTCTTTGCCCGTCAGGGCGGCCGCGTTCAGGGCCAGCGCATACAGCCGCTCAGTCTGCACTGGGTTCACCTGGTAAAAAGACCGGGACGAAATAAGGAACTCCTGCCCGCAGAGGGTGTCTTTCACTGCGGGGCGGCCCCACAAAAGTTTTTCCTGGGTGCCCAGCACCGCGCTGGTGCGGCGGGGATTCAGGTTCTGCACCACACCGCTCACCTGCGGGGCCAGCGCACGCAGCCGGGTGATAAAGTTCCGGCTTCCGGGCAGCTGGGGCGTGGGGGTCACCAGCGTCACCAGTACCTGCCCGGTGGTGCGGCTGTGGCGCAGCAGCACATGGCGCACAAGGCCGGTGCCCTTGTCCTCGTCGTAGGCCGTCCAGCGGCAGGCCTTTGCGGCGGCCAGAACCGCCTCCATCACCTGATTCAGGCTCTCGTTCTGCAGCCGGCAGCCCTGCACCGGCACCACCCGATGGGTACCCCGGGCATAAATGCCCAGAATGAGCCGCCCCCGCGGGTCGGTGCCGAAGGTGGCAATGGCCTTGTTGCGGTAATGCCAGGGTGTTTCCATGCCCAGAATCGGCTCCACCGGGCCGAATTTTCCAAGCAGCTTCTCCACGCGGCGCTGCTTTTGGGTCAGCTGCTCTGCGTAGGCTTTTCCCAGCAGCGGGCAGCCGCCGCAGCCTTTTTGTTTATACTCACACCGATCGGTCATGGAACTTCTCCTGTCACACATTAAAAGAATGCCTTCTGCACGGCCATCAGCACACCGGCCCGGCTGGCTGCAAAGTTCAAGCCGCCCTGCAAATAGCAGGTATAGGGTGCGCGCAGCGGGCCGTCGCAGCTCAGCTCAATGCTGCTGCCCAGGGTAAAGGCGCCGGCGGCCATCACCACCTCATCCTCATAGCCGGGCATGGCGTAAGGCTCGGGCGAAACGTAGCTGTCCACGGGGCTGCCCGCCTGAATGCCCTGGCAGAAGCTCACCAGCGCCTCGGCGCTGCCCGCGTCAAAGCAGGTCACAATGTCGTTGTGCTCCTGGTTGTAGCGGGGCACCGGGGCCTTGCCCAGAAGCTCCAGCAGGCACTGGGCATACATGGCAGTTTTGAGGGCCTCGCAGGTCACGCCGGGGGCGTAGTACAGGCCCAGAAACATCTCCCGCATCACATCGAGGGTGCAGCCCAGCTCCCGGCCCACGCCCGGGCAGGTAAGGCGGTTGGCGCACTTCTCCACCAAATCGGCCTTGCCTGCAATGTAGCCGCCGGTGGGGGCAATGCCGCCGCCCACATTTTTGATGAAGCTGCCCACGATGATGTCCGCGCCCACGCTGGTAGGCTCGGCGGTTTGGGTAAACTCGCCGTAGCAATTGTCCACCATCACAACAATGTTCGGATTGGCCGCCCGGGCGGTGTCGATCACCTTTTTAATGGTGGCAAGGCCGAAGGCATTGCGGCCGGTGTAGCCCCGGCTGCGCTGAATGTGGCAGACCGTGGCCTGGGGCGCCTTCCGGGCAATCAGGTCGTAATCCGGCTGGTAGTCCGCCGTCAGGGGCGCCTCGTCGTACTTCACGCCGTAATCCGCCAGCGAGCCAAGGCCCTTGCCCGCCCCGTCAATGCCGATGACGCTTTCCAGCGTATCGTAGGGGCGGCCGGTGGCGGCCAGCAGGGTATCACCGGTGCGCAGCAGGCCAAACAGGGCCACGGTGAGGGCATGGGTGCCGCTCAAAAAATGGCTGCGGCAGAGGGCATCCTCGGCCCCCACCAGGTCGGCAAACACCCGGTCCAGCTTTTCGCGGCCCGCGTCGTCGTATCCATAGCCGGTGCTTCCCACCAGCTGGGTGGCGCTCACCTTATTGTCGGTAAAGGCGCGCAGCATCCGCCACTGGTTTTCATCGCGAATCGCCTCCACCTTGGCAAACTCCGGCGCGCACAGTTCCAGTGCTTTTTTATCCAGCTCCAACACCTGGGGCTTCAGGTCAAAATACTGTTCAATTCCACTCATACGGTATCCAATTCGCTACTTTCTGTATAATATTTAAAACAATTTCCGGTTTGTTTCATCCCAAGGCGGGTATAAAAGGGCACCAGGGCCGGCCGGCAGAGGAATTCCGCCGCCTGGCCTTCCTCCAAAAGCTGCCGGGCCATGGCGGGGATAAGCCATCCCGCCAGACCTTTTCCACGGCATTCCGGAACGGTCAGGCCCATGGCCATGTAGGCCCGGCCCTGCCAGACGGCCCAGGCGCTCACCGTGGAAACCGGTTTGCCCCCGGCCTCCCGGGCCACCCACATACGGGCCAGGCCGTGGTTGCGGCGGGTGCAGCATTCGGCGTAAAAGTCCTCCCAGGCGTCCCGGGGCTGCCCCGCCATAATGAGGTCTGCCACCTCCCCCATGGAAGGTGCTTTGTCCAGCCGGAAGCCCTCCGGGGCGGAGCGTTCCGCCAAATCTGGCCCCGGGGCCATCCGCGCCAGCGTAGTCTTGTTCCAGCCTTCCGGGCCGGGACCATCGGAGTGCAGGCTGGCTGCCCCCACAAAACCCAGAAAACTGGCCAGCTCTTCCCCGTCCGGGGCGTCGCCGCCGTGGGGCACGGTCAGCCAGGCCGCCCGGCCTTTTACGGCCAACGGGCAGCCCTGAGCCAGATAAAACGCCCAGCCGCTGGCAGGTCTTTCTCCATACAGCGCAAAGGCAGCGCCCAGCTGAGGCCCCAATGCGGGAACCCCGGCCAGCGCCGCCCGAAACTGCGCCGCCCCCTGCCCGGGGGTGACGGCTGTAATCACTTCAGTTCGTTGACCAGCCGCTTGAAGTGCTGACCGCGCACCTCAAAGTTGGGGTACAGGTCAAAGCTGGCGCTGGCAGGGCTGAACAGCACCTCGTCGCCAGGCACCGAATCCTTGCGGGCCAGCTCCACGGCCTCTTCCAGGGTGGCCGCATGCTCCACCTTGATGCCGGCCTCGGCATAGCCGGGGCACTCTTCCAGCGCCTTCTCGATCACGGGGCCGGTGGCACCCATCAGAACCAGCACCTTCACGTGGGCCACGATCTCCGGAGCCAGAGGTGCATAGGGGATCTTCTTGTCGTAGCCGCCCGCGATGAGGATCAGCTTCTGGTCGAAGCTGCGCAGGCCGGCAATGGTGCGGGTGGGGCTGGTGCCGATGGAATCGTTGTACCAGGTCACGCCGTCCAGCGTGCGCACCGGCTCAATGCGGTGTTCCACACCCTTGAAGGTGCGGCCCACCTGCTGAATGGCCTCCAGGGGCACCCGGCCCCACACGGCGGCAATGGCAGCCAGCAGGTTCTCCACGTTGTGCAGGCCGCGCAGCTTCATCTCGCTGTGAGCCAGCACAGGGGTCACCACACCGTTCTCCGCCATGCACAGCATATCGTCCTCTTTGCGCAGGAAGGCGCCATTGTCGGTGTCATGCAGGCGGGTAAACCACACCTGCTCGCCCTTGCAGTCGGCCTTCATGCCGCGGCTCACATCGTTCTCGTACCCCAGCACGGCACGGCAGGGGGGCTGCTGCCACAGCAGGATGTTCCGCTTGGCGTTGATGTACTCGGCCATATCCTTGTGGTGATCCAGATGGTTGGGGGTCACATTGGTAACCACAGCCACATTGGGGCTCTGGTCCATACTGATCAGCTGGAAGCTGGACAGCTCCACAACCGCCTCATCTTCGGGCTTCACCTCACCCAGAATGGGCAGCAGCGCGCGGCCGATGTTGCCGCCCAGATGCACGGTGCGGCCCGCCGCCTCAAACATGGCGGCAATCAGGCTGGTGGTGGTGGTTTTGCCGTCGCTGCCGGTCACGGCGACCTTTTCGCAGGGGCAGTACTTGAAAAACAGCTCCATCTCGCTGCTCAGCTCGGCGCCGTGCTCATGGGCCTTCTGCAGTGCAGGGGTGTAGAACTCAAAGCCGGGGGTCCGCATGATGATGTCCTGCCCCTCAAAACCGTCCATGTAGTTCTCGCCCAGGCTCAGGCCAATGCCCAGCTGCTTCAGGGTTTCGCCGTACTCGCCGAACGCTTCCAGATTCGGCTTTTTATCGCACAAAGTAACCTTTGCACCCATTTCAACAAACTGGGGGATCAGCTCTTTGTGGCTGACACCCGCGCCGATAAAAGCGACTTTTTTGCCGCGCACATAGGCGGCTAACTGCTCATTCAGATGCATTTTACACACCTCACTTGAATTTTACCGGTGAAATCCGGCGGAGACTCTCTCCGCCGCCCCGGCATGAAACAACAGGCCGCGCACACACTTCGCCGGCCTGCTGGGCGTACCGCGTTTATTATAGCCTGTTTGCCGTCCTGTGGCAAGGAAAAATGCCTTTCCCCTGCCTTTTTTCTTTCACGCTGCCTGCTGTTTTTGGGCAAAAGTAAAAAATTCCTGAATTTTCGCCAAGACGGCCCAGAAGGGTTTGCGTTCCGGGATGAAACCTGCTAACATAATTCTGTATTGCATATACATATACATATACCTATAAAAATAATATTGCTGCCCGGTGGGAACGTGCGGCGGCCGCTGTGCTGCCCCGCCCAGACTCCGGAGCCATTCCATATACGACCGTTGCCGGTCCAGATCAAGGAGATCCCCTATGTTCCATGCTGCTTTTTCCCGCTTCGCCCGCCGTCTGGCAGCCGGGGCTGCCGCCCTTTCCCTCGCGTTCAGTCTTGCCGGCTGTGGCCGCAGCCTGAACAGCTTCACCTGGCAGGTGGAGCATGTGCCCGAAAACCTCGACCCCCAGCTGGCCAGTGAAAGCCCGGAAGTGATCGCCGTGACCCATCTGTTCAGCGGGCTGTTCCGCAAAGATGAAAGCGGCACGCCTCAACCGGAATGTGCCGAACGTTACGAGCGTTCCGCCGACGGGCGAACCTACACGTTCCACTTGAAAGACGGGCTGGTTTGGCACACCTACAAGGATCAGGATGCCTCCACCCCCGTCACCGCGGCGGACTTTGTGTTTGGGCTGCAGCGCACCCTTCGCCCCGAGACCCAAAGCCCCTGGGCCGAAAGCTTCACCACGATCCGGAATGCGCAGGCCATTCTGGACGGGCGCATGGATGCCAGTCAGCTGGGCGTCAGCGCACCGGACGACCACACCCTGGTCATCCAGCTGGAAGCCGGGGACAGTGACCTGCTTTCAAAGCTCTGCCTGCCCGGCGCAATGCCCTGCAACGAGGCATTTTTCCAGGACACCGGCGGCACCTACGGCCTTGGCAGCAAAACCGTCATGGCCAACGGCAGCTTCTATTTGTACAACTGGACCGAGAGCGGCCTGTTTTTGCGCCGGGCCGCCAGCGGCAGCCTGATCAACAGCCTGCGCCTGGTGACGGCGGACGCGGTCTCCTCCTCCGGCAGTTCTTCCGATTCCCAGTCGGCGGCCTCCAGTGTGGACGCCGCCCAGCAGGTGGCCAGCGGAAAGGCGGACGCCGCCTTCTACACCGGCACCGGCGACGTGGGCGGCCTGAGCCAGACCCAATACGCCGCCACCACCTGGGTGCTGGCGTACAACTGCTCCGCCCCCGGGCTTTCCAATGCCGCCGTCCGGGCCGGGCTTTCCGGCATTGCGCAGAGCGTCTCGCTGGAGTTGAGTGACCTTCGGCAGCCCGCCACCGGGCTGATTCCGCCGGTGGTGCAGCTGAACGGCAGCAGTTACCGGGAAACCGTCGGCAATGTGCTGGCCTCCCCCTCGGACCCCCGCCAGAGCTACCGGGATGGCCTGGCCGAAGCCGGGCTGACCAAGCTGGGCGGCGTGACGATTCTGGTGCCGGAGGGTGAAAGCCAGCTGGTGGGCCAGATCAACCAGGCCTGGCAGAAGGAGCTTTCGGCCTTCTTCTCGGTGAAAGAGCTGTCCCTGGCCGAACTGCGGCAGCAGGTGGCCGCCGGGGATTATCAGATCGCCCTGCTGCCGTTGGCCCCCTCCGAAAATTCCCCCTTGAGCCTGCTCAGTCAGTTTGCTTCCGGCGGCTTCAGCGGAGTTTCGGACAGCGGCTACGATGCGCTGCTGGCGCAGATTCAGGCAGAAGCCGCCCACGGCTGCAGTGCCGAGCGGTACGCCCAGCTGGAGCGCGCACTACTGGCGCAGGCCCCCATTACCCCGCTGTTTTTCCAGGCGGATCGCCTGGTGATGGCTTCGGGCATTCAGGGCCTGGTGTTTGACCCCTTTATCCCCTCTGTGGATGTGACGTTTGCCACAAAAAAATAAGTGTGCTTTTAATTTCTTCAAATCTTTAATGCGGCGGTGTCATCCGCCGCGGTGCTTCAAGCGCAGCCGGTCGTTGTTCGACCGGCTGCGTTTTTGCGTGCAACCAATGCCGCAGTTTGGGTTTATGCAAGGCCCCGACTGCCCCATTGCAGTTCATAAGAGGGTTACGAAGTGCTTCCAGCAGGCCATATTCCATATAAATATTTATAACAATCGAAGGGTGTAAATCCGTCGGCCGCAAAGCAGACGCAGCCTTTTCGGCGGCTTTGCCGGGATGAACTTCCGCGAGCGCGCGGAAATCCCGGAAAAGGCCGCTTGGCGCCGACTTCATCTCCGCCTTTCTGCATGCCTTTTTATCCACCGGATCCTATGACATTTCAAGGGAGGAATGATTTATGTTTGCGTTGTTTCTCAGTTCCATCGCCACAAGGCTTCTCTACCTGGCGCTTCATCTGGAAACCGGCAGCTTTCCGCGTCCGCTGAACGCGCGTGAGGAGGCGGATGCCTTCACTGCCTACCACGCCGGAGATGCCGCAGCCCGCGACAAGATCATCCGGCACAACTTGCGCCTGGTCGCACACATCGCAAAAAAATACTACGCAGCCCCCGGTGAACAGGAGGATCTCATCAGCATCGGCACCATCGGGCTGATCAAGGCCGTGGAGAGCTTTGACTGCACCAAGAAAATTCGGTTTTCTACCTATGCTGCACGTTGTATTGAGAATGAGATGCGTATGCACCTGCGTCACATCCGGCGCTCTCCCACTGCCCTTTCCATGCAGGAGCCGATTGAGGCCGCGCGGGACGGCAGCGCACTCACCGTCATGGATGTCATCCCGGATGACTTTGCCCTGGATGAACACTTTGAGCAGCAGGACGAGGGCCGCCGCCTGCGCCGCCTTGTGGATACGCTGACGGCGCGGGAACGCCAGGTGATCCTGCTTCGCTACGGGCTTGGCGGGCAGCCGCCCCTCACCCAACAGCAGGCGGCGGCACTTCTGGGCATCAGCCGCAGTTATGTCTCCCGCATTGAAAAGCGCGCGCTGGAACTGCTGCGCCGCCAGGTAGATCAGAGCTGATTTCATCGCTTATTCATTCCATTTTTAGATGCTTCAATTTTCACATTTTGCCGTTGCGATTTTTATTGACATTTTCCCACAGAAGCGGTATCTTTATCAATGTAAATGGTTAAAAAAACCGTTGAAATGGAGATAACGTCCGTTCTGACCTTACAGAGAGCCCGTGATGCTGAGAGTCGGGCAGGCAACAGGCAGACAAATGGACCGCTGAGGGCGCAGGGAACCGCGGGGTGGGCTTCTCCCCTTGCTTAGTATTCTGCGACGTGAGGCATACGTTACTTGCCGGGGATATGTTGGTATCCCGCAAAAGCGCGCAGCAGCCGCTGCGAATTCAAGGTGGCACCGCGGATAATTGCAATTATTCGTCCTTGACAGAACCCGTTCGTTCTGTCAGGGGCGTTTTTTATTTGCCCAAAAAGACCTGACAGCCAGCAGCGAACCCATGTTTCGTTTTTTACAAGGAGGTCTAGCCCATGAAAATCCAGCCGCATTATGACGAAATTCGCGCCGCGGCGGCCGCCGGGCAGTACAAGGTCTATCCAATTCACTGCGAGCTGCTCTCGGATTTCTGCACCCCCATCGAGGCACTGCGCATTCTCAAGAATGTCTCGACCCACTGCTTTCTTTTGGAATCGATTCTGGACCGGGAAAAGTGGGGCCGCTACACCTTTCTCGGCTTTGACCCCAAATTGGAGATCACCTGCCGCGGGGTGTGCTGAAGGCCGGCAGCCTGTGCATTCAAACCGATGACCCCGCCGCCTATCTGCGGCAGGTTCTGGCTGACTACAAAAGCCCCCAGCTGCCAGGGCTGCCCACCTTCACCGGCGGTCTGGTGGGGTATTTCTCCTACGATTACCTCGGTTACAGCGAGCCGTCCGTTCGCAGTCAGGCTGCGGACAGCGAGAATTTCAAGGACGTTGACCTGATGCTGTTTGACAAGGCCATCGCATTTGACAATCTTCGCCAGAAAATCATCCTCATCGCCAATATGTCCCTGGCCGAACCGGAGGTCAATTACAACAAGGCCGTTCTGGAGCTGAAGCAGCTGGCTCAGCTGCTGCGCACCGGCGAAAAAAAGGCCGAACCCCGCGGGCGACTCACCGGCCCGGTCACGCCGCTGTTTGACCAGGCCCGCTACTGCGCCATGGTGGAGCAGGACAAATACCACATCCGCGAGGGCGATATTTTTCAGGTGGTTCTCTCCAACCGGCTCAGCGCTCCCTATGAGGGCGGCCTGCTGAACGCCTACCGGGTGCTGCGCACGGTCAACCCCTCACCGTATATGTTCTATCTGTCCGGCACCGACGTGGAGGCGGCCGGTGCTTCCCCCGAAACTCTGGTCAAGCTGGAAAACGGCGTGCTTCACACCTTTCCTCTGGCCGGCACCCGCCCCCGTGGCCGCCGTGCGGGCCATGGCCGCCGCCGGGGCCGACCTGGTGGAGCTGGGCATCCCCTTCTCCGACCCCACCGCCGAAGGGCCGGTGATCCAAGAGGCCAACCTGCGTGCCCTCACCACCGGCACCACCACCGACAAGGTTTTTGATCTGGTGCGGGACCTGCGCCGGGATGTGACCATTCCTTTTGTGTTCATGACCTACGCCAATGTGGTGTTCTCCTATGGGGCCGAGCGCTTCCTCTCTACCTGCGCCGAAATTGGGGTGGATGGTCTGATTCTGCCCGATCTGCCCTTTGAGGAAAAAGAGGAGTTTCTGCCGCTGTGCCGCCCGTGCGGAGTGAACCTGATCTCCATGATCGCCCCCACTTCGGAAAACCGCATCGCCATGATCGCCAAAGAGGCCGAGGGATTTTTATACGTTGTGTCCAGCCTGGGCGTAACCGGCACCCGCAGTGAAATCAAAACCGATCTGGCCAGCATTGTGGATGTGGTACGCCGGAATACCGCCATCCCCTGTGCCATAGGCTTCGGCATTTCCACGCCCGAGCAGGCTCACCGCATGGCCTCCATTGCGGATGGTGCCATTGTGGGTTCGGCCATCGTGAAGCAGATGACCCAATACGGCAAAGAGGCCCCGGCCCACGTGGGCGAATTTGTGCGCCGGATGAAGCAGGCCCTGTAACGTTTCGATTATCCCGTTCTGTGCCTTTCCCGCACGGCGGGCATTCCGATCCGATTTCTAAAAAAACAAATGCAAAGCCCGGCCCCGAACTGCGCTGCTGTGCGGTTCGGGGCCGGGCTGTTTTTTCTTAATGTCGTCTTATGGTCAGAGGGTTCTGCGCTCCATCTGTTCGCTCAATGCATCCAGCCGGGTGGCCAGCTGGGCAGGGTTCCACTCCGCCGGGTCGGCCTGGTCGGCGCTGAACGCCGCCACCGGCACCCCAAGCTCCGCGCTCAGGCGGCGCTCCACCTCCGGCAGTGTGCCGCACCAGGGGCGGCAGCTTCGGTTGTAGTGCACCAGCACCCCCTCTGCCCCGTAGCGGCGGCAGAGCCCGCACCGGCTTTCCACCCCCTCCTCCAGCGGTGAACCGTTCACCGTGCGGCAATAGGCCCGAAGCATCCCGTCCAGATCCTGATAGGCAAACCCCAGTGACGGGGTCAGGGTGTCCGCCGTTACCAGAAGGCCATGCTCGTCCAGGGCGCGGCACAGTACCTCAAAGGCCGGCCAGCAGGGCGTTCCCTCAAAGAACACCCGCTGCGGCTTCGGTTCCGGCCTTGCCGGGCGGCGGCGCAGGGTTTCCGCAGCCGCCCGCAGCTTTTGGGCCGTATCCGGGCGGCAGCGGCCGGTCACCAACAGCGGCATAAAGTCGGTCAATTCCAGATTGGTCAGCGGCGGCGGGTCCAGCCGGGCCACATCCAGAACCGCCTGCCAGGCGCGGCTGCTTGCGTTTGCATTGCGGCAGGCCGCGGCAAAACGCGCCTCGTCCCACGGGCGGCCGGTAAGCTGTGCCAGCTGGTCGATCAGCGCCCGCACCTGCCCCTTCAGGTAGGAAAGCTGGCTTTCGCCGACCTCCGGGGTGTCCCGATAGGGGAAATCCAGCAGCAGCAGCGGCACATTCAGCATACGGGCCATCTGGCTGTACCACTGGACCATATTGGAGCAGATGTTGTCACAGCAAAGCAGCAGATCCGGCCGGGGCAGCCCGTCAGCGCCCCCGGCCGCCGCGGCCGCCAGCCCGATGCGGCTGTACGAGCATAGGTCGGCCGGGTAGCCCAGATCCGCCGCCCGCTGCAGCAGGGCCGTGCTCTGCCCTTTGCGGGCGCTGGCGGCGGCAAAGCTCTCCGGGCAGTACACCTCCAGCTCAAAGGTCTGGGCCAGTTCCAGCGGAAATTTCGTGGACATCCACGCGATGCAGGGTCGTTTCATGGGTTCAACCGGCTTTCTGTGTGCAGTTCGCTCCGGCCGGACTGCCTGGGGCGGCATTTCTCGGCCGGAAGTATCGGATCAGTTTTTTTCGTTTCCGGCCATGCGCGCCATGGCGGCCAGCGCACCGGACTTCTTCAGCACAAACACCAGCACCGCTGCAATGATGGAGCCGGTGAGGGCCACCGCCATAAACGGCACAAAGTAGGTAAAGGGGCCGCAGGCCCGGCCCATCAGCAGGTGGGCAATGGGCCACGCCAGGAAGGAAGAAATCACGCCGGTGCCCACAATTTCACCCAGGCAGGCCAGGGGCAGCTTGGGCTGCCAGCGGTACAGCAGGCCCGCCAGCAGCGCGCCGCACATACTGCCGGGGAAGGCCATCAGCGTGCCGGTACCCAGCAGGTTGCGGATGACGCTGGTGCAGAACGCCATACCCAGCCCGTACCAGGGGCCGACGAACACCGCCGCCAGCACGTTGACAATGCTCTGCATGGGGCAGCAGCGGGTAAAGCCAATGGGAATGGACAGGGTGCCGCCGATCACGGCCAGCGCCGTGAGAATTCCGGCAATGGCAAGCTTTTTGGAAGAAGGCAGGTTTTCGTTTTTCATCGTAAGGCTCCTCTCAGAGGCCGCACCGCGCGGCCGCAGAATCAAAAAGAAAGGGCGGACGACCGAACAGGGCACACAAACCGGATGCAGCGTGCCTTTTCAGGCCAACCTGAACCCACCCGCCGCCATTGCGCCGGGATGCCTGGTTCAGGGGCGGTCGGGGCTTACTGGCCCCCTCTCATGCCGGAACACGGCCTCCCATCGCTGCATCGCCTGCCGGCACGGATGCAGGGCGCTCCCCCTCCATCCGTTGACACGGGCGGGTTTTAATGCCCCGCCGTGCCTGCCGGCCTGCGTGTGTCTCCCGTTCGGTCATCCCCCTTTCCGTTTTATGGGCGCGCTGCGCCCGTCTTGCGCTTTGTTCCCTGATTTTTCCCGGGGTACGCGCCTTTGCATCGGCGCAAAAAAAGCACCCGGACCTCTGCCCGCAACGGGGCGGCGATCCGGGTGCTGCGCATCCGTGGTTTCGACAGTCCCTCCGTTGGCATAATCCAAATCAGGTCGGCAGGTCGAAGCCGCTGCTTCCTCTCAGCCCCCGCCGGGGCTCCCTGCTGTCGGGTTCAGTATAGCGCATTTTGCGTGGGCTGTCAAATCACAGCGCCCGCTCAATGGCATCAATGACGATCTCCATCGCCTTGATGCGGGCATACCGCTTGTCCACCGATTCAATGATGTGCCAGGGGGCGTTGGCCGTGCTGGTTTTTTGCAGCATCTCGTCCACCGCCTGCTCGTAAGCGTCCCACTTTTCTCGGTTGCGCCAGTCCTCATCCGTGATTTTCCATTGCTTTTCGGGGGTATTCTGCCGGTCGTTGAAACGAGCCAGCTGGGTATCCTTGTCGATCTGCACCCAGAATTTCACCACCACGGCGCCCCACTGGGTCAGCTCCCGTTCAAACTCGTTGATCTCGTTGTAAGCCCGCTTCCAGTCGGCCTCGGTGCAGAAGCCCTCCAGCCGCTCCACCATCACCCGGCCGTACCAACTTCGGTCAAAAATGGCAATGTGCCCGGTCTTGGGCAGCCGGGTCCAGAAGCGCCACAGGTAATGGCGGCTCTTTTCCGGCGGGGTGGGGCTGGCAATGGGCACCACCTCGTAGCCGCGGGGGTCCAGCGCACCGGCAAGCCGCTTGATGTTGCCGCCCTTTCCTGCTGCGTCCCAGCCTTCGTACAGGATGACCACCGGAACCTTTTTGCGGTACAGCCGGTTGTGCAGCCGGGCCAGCTTTTTCCGGCATTCCTTCAGGCGACGGCGGTACTCCTCCTCCGGCAGGCTCACGTCCAGCGGAATCCGGCTCAGGGGCAGCATGGGCAGCAGCGGCCAGTGGGCATCGGGCATCATGCCCTCGCCGGGGCGCTTGGCCAGCGCGGCACGGATGCAGCGGCACAGATACTCCGCCGCTTCGGCCCGGGCGCCGCCCTCATCGCCGCCGTTCAGGATCTTCCAGGGCGCCCAAGCCGTGTCGGTGGCCTCCAGATATTCATCAAAGCAATCCATCGCCCACCCGTAATGCTTTTGCTGCCAGCGGTCGTTTTCGCTCACCCTCCAGGCCGTATCCTCATCGGCGGCCAGCGCCTCCAGCCGCTTTTTCTGGGTGGCCCGGTCAATGTGCAGGAACAGCTTCACCAGGAGATACCCGTCGGCCACCAGCTGCCGCTCAAACACCTCGGTGCTTTGCAGCCGAAGTTCATATTCGCCGCTGTCAATGGTTTTCTGCTGGCGCTGGCGCACCACCTCGTCCATCCAGCCGGAATCCAGAAATACGATCTTTCCCTCTTCGGGAATGGTCTGTACATACCGCTTCAAAAAGGGATACCGCTGCTCCTCGGGGGTGGGGCGGCCCATGTTCACCACCTGGAAGAACCGGGGGTCCAGCTCCTTGATCAGCGAGCGGATCAGGCTGCCCTTGCCGGCCGCACCCCAGCCCTCAACCAGCACCAGTACCGGCAGCTTGTTCTCCTTCAGTTTCATCTGCAGCGCTGCCAGCTCTTCCCGGCTCCGCTTCAGCCGGGCCTTCTGCTCGTTCTGTTCCCCGGCCGGGCGGGGCATCCAATCCTTCAGCATTGCGGCATCCTCCTTTTTGCAGGGGTTCTGGCCCTGTGTATGGCCTTATTGTACCGCATCCCGCCTGATTGCACAAGGAAAATCCGTCACTCTGTTGAATTTGAGCAATGCAAAGCCATTCTTTTCGTAAAACACTCACAATTCGCCGTTTTTCCGGCGTTTGTCACAGGCGGCGCGGGCTCGGGCGTATTTTTCACGGGTGGCCTGCCCGCCCCGCAAATGCCGTTCCGCCTTGTTGCGGGCCAGCACCTTCCGCACCTCCCGGTACAGGCCGGGGTTCTGACGGCGCAGCCGCTGCGAAACATCTTTGTGCACCGTGGATTTTGACACCCCGAACTGCCCGGCCGCCGCGCGCACGGTGGCCTCATTCTCAACCATGTAGCGGGCCAGCAGCACCGCCCGCTCTTCCATATTCCCCTTCATTGCGCAACACTCCCATTTCCGGCGGCCTCGTGCAGGTTCCGCCTGCCCTGAGAAACTATATGCACACACCCTATCAAAAAGCACCGCGCATAAGGGATGGTCACCCCGGCCATGCTGTGTTATAATAAATTTTCAGAACAAGCGGTTGCGTTTTTTCGCAGCCCGGGAGGATGTTGCATGATGCAGGAGCAAAAATTGGATTGCGCCGTGATCGGCGGGGGGCCGGCGGGGCTTTCGGCCGCCATCAATCTGCGCCAGCGGGGCAAAACCGTGCGGGTGCTGGGGGCCGCCCCCGGCCTGCTGGCCAAGGCGGAACAGATCGACAATTATCTGGGCCTGCCCGGGCTAACCGGTGCGGCCATGCTGGAGGCCTTTGCCGCCCACGCCCGCTCGCTTGGCATTGAGGCCGAGGAGGGCCGGGTGGCCAACCTGATGCCCCTGGGCGGCCGCTTTCTGGTCAACTTCGGCGGAGACATTCTGGACGCCGGCAGCCTGATTCTGGCCTGCGGTGTGTCCAAAGCGCCGCCGGTCCCCGGCGAGGCCGAACTTCTGGGCCGGGGCGTGAGTTACTGCGCCACCTGTGACGGAATGCTCTACCGCGGCAAGCCGGTGGTTGTGTGGGGGCTTGCGCCGGATGCCGCCCACGAGGCCAATTTTCTGGCCGGCATCGGCTGCCCCGTCACCTTTGTGGCCGCGCAGCGCCCGCCGGAGCTGAACCCGACCGTTGCCTTTGTGCACGGCGGTGTGCGCCAGGTTCTGGGCACCGGGCACGTAGAGGGCGTACTGCTCACCGGGCAGACCATCCCCTGCGAGGGGGTGTTCATTCTGCGGGCTTCCATTGCGCCGGACTCGCTTCTGCCCGGCCTGGCCACGGAAAACGGCTTTGTGACCGTGGACCGGCAGATGGCCACCAACCTGCCCGGCGTGTTTGCCGCCGGTGACATCACCGGCACACCCCTGCAGGTGGCCAAGGCCGTGGGCGAAGGCCTGACGGCCGCCCTCAGCGCCGCCCGCTGGCTGGACCGGCAGGCCGCCGCCCAGCCCTGAGCCGAACCCTTCCGCTCGGCGCATACCAAAATTCATTTCAAAGCAAGGAGACCATACCATGGAGCAGCGTAACGATTACATCAGCTGGGACGAATACTTTATGGGCATCGCCCTGCTCACCGCCATGCGCAGCAAGGACCCCAACAGCCAGGTGGGGGCCTGCATCGTCAGCCCCGAAAACAAAATTCTCTCGCTGGGCTACAACGGCATGCCCATTGGCTGCCCCGATGACGAAATGCCCTGGGGCCGAGAGGGCGCCCCGCTGGACACCAAGTATATGTATGTGTGCCACGCCGAACTGAACGCTATTTTGAACAACGCCCACGGCAACCTGAAGGGCGCACGGATTTATGTGACCCTCTTCCCCTGCAACGAGTGCACCAAGGCCCTGATTCAAAGCGGCATTGGCGAGGTGATTTACCTGTCGGACAAGTACCACGATACCCCGGCCAGTGTTGCCAGCCGCCGCATGATGAAGATGGCCGGCATCAAGTTCACCCCCTACACCCTCAAGGGCCGCCAGGTCAGCTTTGAGCTGTAATGCCCTTTGAGGCGGCTTTGCGCGTACATAGAAAGGCAGATGCGTTATGAAAACCATGTTCATCGGCATTGCCGGCGGCAGCGGCAGTGGAAAAACCACCCTTACCCGCCGTCTGAAAGAGCGTTATCCCCGGCAGATCGCCGTAGTGAACCACGACAATTACTACAAGCGTCACGACGACCTGCCCTTTGAAGAGCGCTGCAAGCTGAACTACGACCATCCGGACGCCTTTGACAACGACCTGCTGCTCGCCCACTTAAAGCAGCTTCGGGCCGGGCATTCCGTTCAGTGTCCGGTGTACGATTACCGGGCGCACAACCGCAGCGACCGCACCGTTCGCATTGACCCGGCCCCGGTGGTGATTGTGGAGGGCATTCTGCTGTTTGCCGTGCCGGAGCTGTGCGAACAGCTGGACATCAAGGTGTTTGTGGACACGGACGCCGATGTGCGCATTCTTCGCCGCATTCTGCGGGACGTAAAGCGCCGCGGCCGCACGCTGGACAGCGTGATCAACCAGTACCTCACCACGGTGAAGCCCATGCACGAGCAGTTTGTGGAACCTTCTAAGCGCAAGGCCGACCTGATCGTTCCCGAAGGCGGCCGCAATCAGGTGGCCCTGGATATGCTGATGCACCGGGTTGCCCGGCACCTGAATGCGCAGGATTGACCGCAATCTGCTTTGTCTCTCATCTAAAAAACGAAAACAGCGTCCCCCCGGGCGGCGTGCACATTGTGTGCCGCCGCCCCGGGGGACGCTGTTTCTATACGCTGCAATCTGCGAATCCGAGTAAAACGCTTTCAGAAGAAACTCAGCTGGTTGGAATCCGGCAAATCGCCCAGAGCGCCCGCCTGACGCAGCGTTTCCATCACCGCGCTGGACACGCCGCTCATGTTCTGCAGCTCCTCCACCGAGAGGTATCCGCCCTGTTCCGCCGCTTTTTCCAGCGCGATGGCGGCCGATTCACCCACACCCTTCAGCGAAGCATAGGGCAGGCGAACCTTATCGTCCTCCAGCACGTATTTGGTGGCGCGGCTCTTACCCAGGCAGATGGGCAGGAACTCGTACCCGCGCTGAAGCATTTCGTTCACCAGCTGGAGCGAAACCTGAATGTCCTCGTCCTTGGCCTTGCGCTCTTCCCGCAGGCGGGCGTTGATCTCCTTCAGGTGGCGCATGGCCACGTCCTTGCCGCCAACGGCCGCTTCGTAGTCAATGTCATCGCCGCGCACGGTAAACCACACCGCATAGAAGGCCTGCGGATGGTACACCTTAAACCACATCAGCCGGATGGCCGCAATCAGATACGCCACCGCGTGGGCCTTGGGGAACATATACTTGATCTTCCGGCAGGAATCCATGTACCACTCGGGCACGTCGTGCTCCCGCATGGCCTCTTCGGCGCCCTCCGGGAAGCCGTTTTTGGCCACCTTGCCTTTACGGGTCAGCTCCATGATGTTGAAGGCCAGCTTCGGCTCCAGGCCCTTGTGCAGCAGATAGGTCATAATGCTGTCACGGCAGCCGATCACCTCGGAAATGGAGCAGGTGCCGTTCTTGATCAGGTCCTGCGCGTTGCCGTTCCACACGTCGGTGCCGTGGGAAAGGCCGGAAATCTGGATCAGGTCGCTGAAGCTCTGGGGCTGGGCTTCCAGCAGCATCTGCCGTACAAAGGGGGTGCCCAGCTCCGGAATGCCGAAGGTGCCGGTTTTGCTGTCGATCTGCTCCGGGGTCACGCCCAGCGCCTCGGTGGACACCAGCAGGCTGATGACGTGCTTGTCGTTCATGGGCACCTGGTCCATGGTAATGCCCGTCATTTCCTCAAAATACTTGTACATGGTGGGCACATCGTGGCCCAGCTCGTCCAGCTTCAGCAGCGTGTCGTGCAGGTATTTGAATTCAAAGTGGGTGGTCAGCACACCCTTGTCCCGGTCGTCGGCGGGGTGCTGAATGGGACAGAAATCGTAGATTTCGTTGTGGCTGGGCACAACCACCATGCCGCCGGGATGCTGGCCTGTGGTGCGCTTTACGCCGGTGCATCCCAGGGTCAGCCGGTTTTCCTCCACGCGGTTCACGGTGCGGCCCCGCTCCTCCAGATACTTTTTCACATAGCCATAGGCCGTCTTATCCTGCAGGCCGGACACGGTGCCCGCCTTGAACACAAACTCCTTGCCGAACAGCTCCTCGGTGTAGCGGTGCACACTGGACTGATACTCGCCCGAAAAGTTCAGGTCAATATCCGGCTCTTTGTCGCCGTAAAAGCCCAGGAAGGTCTCGAAGGGGATGTCGTGTCCGTCCACCAGCATCTGGGTGCCGCACTCGGGGCAAGCCTTATCCGGCAGGTCAAAGCCATCGGCCACGCTGCCGTCGGTGATGAACTCGCTGTGCTTGCATTTGGGGCACAGATAGTGGGGCGGCAGGCTGTTCACCTCGGAAATTCCGGAGAAGTGCGCCACAGCCGAAGAACCGACGGAACCACGGCTACCCACCTGATACCCATGCTGGTTGGAATAGGCCACCAGCTTGACCGCGATCACATACAGCACGGCGTATCCGTGGCCGCAGATGGAGTCCAGCTCCTTTTGCAGGCGCTTTTCCACCAGCTCAGGCAGCGGGTCGCCGTAATGCTCCTTGGCGGTTTTCCAGGTGGCATCCCGAAGCTGCTGCTCCGCCCCCTCAATAGAGGGCGGATAGGTGCCCCAGGGAATGGCGCGGAACCCGTTTTCAATGCGGTCTGCCAGCCGGTTCGGATTTTCGATGACGACTTTGTAGGCCATCTCCGGGCCAAGGTAATCAAACTGTGCCAGCATATCGTCGGTAGTGCGGAAGTACAGGGGGGCCTGGTTGTCCGCGTCCTTAAAGCCGCTGCCCGCCTGAATGATGCTGCGGTAGATGGCATCTTCCGGCTCCTGGAAGTGGACGTCGCCGGTGGCGACCACCGGCCGGTGCAGCGCCTCGCCCAACTCCACCACCTTCCGGTTGAAGTCCTTGATCTGCTCCAGCGAGTTCACGGTGCCGTTGCGCAGCATGAACTCGTTGTTGCCCAGCGGCTGAATTTCCAAGAAGTCATAATAGGCGGCAATGCGCTTCAGCTCGTCCATGTCCCGCCCGGCCACAATGGCCCGGTACAGCTCGCCGGCCTCACAGGCAGAGCCAAGCAGCAGGCCCTCCCGATACTGGTTCAGCAGACTGCGGGGCACACGGGGGCGCTTGAAGAAGTATTCGGTGTGGGCTGCGCTGACGATTTTGTACAGATTTTTCAGGCCCACCTGGTTTTTCACCAGAATGATGAGGTGATGGTACTTCTTTTTCAGCACCTCTTTGTTGCCGCCCAGGCCCGTGTTCACGTCCTCCACCCGGCGGATGTCCTTTGCGGCCAGATCCTCCAGCATTTTGCAGAAGATCGCCGCCAGCGCCGCCGCATCGTCTCCGGCGCGGTGGTGGTTGAACTTGGGCAGCTCCAGGTATTTGTTCACCGTATCCAGCTTGTAATTGCCCAGGCCCGGATACAGCGCCTGCGCCATGGGCAGGCTGTCGATGTACGGGTTGCGGAATTCCACGCCTGCCCGCCGGGCTGCCGCCTGCAGAATGGGAATGTCGAAGCCGTGGGCGTTGTGCGCCACCAGCACCCGGTCGCCCGCGAACTCCAGGAACTGCTTCAGGGCCGTATCCGGGTCCGGCGCACCGGCCACCATGCCGTCGTTGATGCCGGTCAGCTCCACCACCTTGGCCGGGATGGGCATGGCCGGGTCCACAAACGTATCGAACGCCTCGGTGATCTTCCCGTTTTCCACCCGAACGGCGCTGATCTCGATGAGCTTGTCCATCTGGGTGTTCAGGCCGGTGGTCTCGGTATCAAACACCACAAAGCTGCCGCTCAGCGGGCCGCTGGCCCCCTTGCCGTACACAACGGGGATCATATCATCCACAAAGTAGGCCTCGCAGCCGTAAATCAGCTTGAAGTCCGGATCTTTTTTCCGGATGTCATCGGTGGCCAGCATGGCCTCGGGGTAGCCCTGGCACACGCCGTGGTCGGTGATGGCAATGGCCTTGTGGCCCATGCGGTGCGCCAGCTTCACGATCTTGCCCGGATCGCAGAAGCCATCCATGCTGGAGAGCTTGGTGTGCAGGTGCAGCTCCACCCGCTTTTCGGGGGCATTGTCCTCCCGCTGCCTGCGCTCCACGGTCAGCACATCGTAGGGATACACCACATAGTCCCGCTCGTATTTGTCAAAGGCGCAGTCGCCCCTGATCACCAGCGTGGTGCCGGGCTTCAGGCCCTCCCATTTGCTGCAGTCCTCCCCTTCCTGGGCGCGGACTTTCAGGTTCACCGAGCCGGTGTAATCGGTGATGGAAACGGTGTAGATCTTGCGGAAGTTGCCCTTCACCTCGCTGGCGAACACCTCGCCCCACACCGTCACCTTGCCTCCTTCGCCGCCGATATCCTTCAGGGGCTGCAATGCCTCCGGCTTGAAGAGCTTGCCGTGGAACACCTCCACCGGCTTGTCCGTCAGATCCAGGCCGGGAATCTTCAGTGCCGCCGTCTGCTTCTTTTCCACAAAGGCTGTCACCGGCACCTTCTGCTGGATGTGCTCCTCCCAGGCCTGGTTGCTGAGCGCCTGCTCCACGGCCAGTTTCACGGTGGGCAGTACCCCGGTGCGGTTTTCAACGCGCTGGGCCAGCTTGTCGCCAAAGCCAATGCTTTCCAGAATGTGCAGGCCCGTGCGCAGATGAATGGTCAGCTGGCTGCCTTCCAAATCCACCCGGCTTTTATCCAAAAAGCCGTTGACCGGCAGCCCCTCCTCCTTCAATTCCTCGATCAGGTCCATCACGGCGGACGGCGTGATCTGCCCAAAGGGGAACAGGCCGTACACGGAGACTTCAAACCCCGCAAAAGCAGAAGCAAGCGACAGGGCCAGCTGCTTGCGCAGGGCGGCGGCCAGCGGCACAGGCCCCCGCAGATAGATGTGGATCTGCTTGCTCTGGCGCAGCTGCTCTACCCGGTCCACCAGCACCTGGGCAAAGCTTGCAGCAAAGGTCGGGTCCTCCCCAAACTGGGGCCACAGGTCCGTCACCAGCGGCTTCATAGGCGCGTTCTCCTTTCGTTTGTGTGTGGTTTTCTTGCTTGCAAAGCCCGCAAAAGCGGTCCTGCGTCCGCGTTCAAAAAGGCGTCGGGCTTTTTTATTGTGCCAGTGCTGCCTTCAGCACGGCTTTTCCGGCCCAAAGGCCGCCAAAGGCCCGCAGGGCAGCAATGCCCCGGGGCCTTTTTATGGTTTGTGTTTGAAATCCGGCGTTCCGAAGCTTCCGGGAGCGGCTCAGCCCAGGCGGCACACCTCGTCCACCAGCTGACCCACAATGTCGCCCCGTAGCATCCGGATGCGCTCGCCCTTGATGAACAGCAGCGCCTCGTCCTTGCCGCCGGCAATGCCGATGTCCGCTTCGCGGGCCTCACCGGGGCCGTTTACCACACAGCCCATCACGGCAATTTTAATGGAACGGTTGAAGCCGCGGCGGCGCAGCTCCTCTTCCACCTGCTGGGCAATGTTGGCAACCGGAATGTTCGTGCGGCCGCAGGTGGGGCAGCTGATGATTTCGGGGCCGGGCACCTTGTGGCCCGCCGCCCGCAGAATGTCCAGCCCGGCCAGCACTTCCTTCTCCGGCTCATCGGTGAGCGAAACCCGGATGGTGTCGCCGATGCCGTTCAGCAGAAGGCCGCCGATGCCCATGCCGGATTTGATCAGGCCCATGCGGTAGGTACCCGCCTCGGTCACGCCCACATGCAGGGGGTAGTCGCACTGCTGGCTCAGCAGCCGGTAGGCCGCCATCATGCGGGGCACGTTGCTGGATTTGATGGAAATGACGATGTTGTTGAAGTCGTGCTTTTCCAGAAGGCGCACATGGTACATGGCGCTTTCCACCATGGCCTCCGGGGTCGGCGCACCGTAGCGGGCCAGAATCTCTTTTTCCAGGCTGCCCGCGTTCACGCCGATGCGGATGGGAATGTTTTTGGCGTTGCAGGCCCGGGCCACCGCCCGCACGTTTTCGTCCGAGCCGATGTTGCCGGGGTTGATGCGGATCTTATCCGCCCCTGCTTCCACACAGGCCAGCGCAATGCGGTAATCAAAATGAATGTCCGCTACAAAGGGAATGTCCACTGCGTTCTTGATGGCCTCCACAATGCGCACATCCGCCAGCGTAGGCACACTGGCCCTCAGGATCTGGCACCCCAGGGCCGCCACCCGCTTGGCCTGGGCCACATTGCCTTCCACATTCCGGATGGGGACGTTCAGCATGGTTTGCACCGCCACGGGGTTCGTACCGCCAATGGTCACGCTGCCGATCTTCACTTCTCGTTTCAGTTGACGTTCCATCGTTGTTCTCCCTATCATTCACCAAATCCGGGCCGATTCAAAGCAGGCGGCCCACATCCTGCATGGTTACAAACATCATCAGCGCCAGCAGCAGTGCCATGCCGCACACATTGATCCACTGCTCCACCTTGGCGGGCAGCGGTTTGCCCCGCACGCCCTCCAGCAGCAGCAGCACAATGCGCCCGCCGTCCAACGCGGGCAGGGGCAGCAGGTTTAAAATGCCCAGATTCACCGTCAGCAGGGCCATCAGGCTCAGCACATCCCGCCAGCCGTAACCGGCGGCTTCGCCAATGGCGCGGATGATGCCCACCGGGCCGGAAAGATCGTTGATGCCGGCCCGGCCGGTGGCCAGGTCCTGCAGGCTGCGCACCACAATGCGCCCATAATACAGCACCGAGCAGCCAGTCTCCTTCAGCACATTAAGCGGCGTTTTCTTCAGCCCGTATACCACAAAGCCCAAGCTCATGCGGGTGGTACCGTCCTCCTGCTGCTGGGTGTCAAACTGAACATCCTGCAGCTGAACGGTTGCGCCGTCTCTGCGCACGGTAAAGTCGGCCCGGCCGTTCTCGGTGCGGGCCAACTCATACACAATGTCGTTGGCCACGAAGCAGCGCCGCCCGTTCACGGCCAGGATCTCGTCCCCCACTTCCAGGCCGGTGGCGTGGCACATGGCTCCATCGGAAAAGCTGTAAATTTTGCGGCTGACGATCTGGTCCTGATTGCAGATGAGGATCAGCAGCACCAGAAAGCCCAGCACAAAGTTCATCAGTGCGCCCGCCGCCACCACCAGCACCCGCCGGGGAATGCTCACCTTGCCAAAGGGCAGCCCGCTGGCCCCCTCGGGGCGTTCGTCCGGGTCAACCTCGCCGTCCTCCCCTTCCATGCTCACATATCCGCCGATGGGCAGCAGCCGCAGGCTGTACCGGGTGCCTCCGTGAACCCGGCTGAACAGCGCCGGGCCCATGCCGATGGAAAACTCGTTGACCTGAATGCCGCACTTTTTGGCCGTGGCGAAATGCCCTGCCTCATGAAACAGGAGCGCCAGCCCAAACACGAACACCGAAGCCACAAGCGTAATCAAAAAATGCAAATTCAGCCTCCCTTACCCAGGGCCTTTTGCAGGAGCACCGTCCGCCCCTGCCAATGAAAATGGGCCTCTTACAAATGGCTCAGCACAAACTGCCGCGCCATGCGGTCGCACTCATACACATCCGCCAGCGTATAGCTGCCGCCGAAGCGGTCGCTGTCCACCACGGCCTCCACCAGGCGGCCAATGTCCAAAAAGCCGATCTTGTCCTCCAGGAACAGCCGAACGGCCTCTTCGTTGGCGCCGTTGGCGGCACAGGGGGCCAGCCCGCCTTTGCCAATGGCCCGCTTGCAAGCCGCAAGGCAGCGGAAGGTCTCATCGTCCGCCACATCAAAGGTGATGCTCTTCAGCTGAGTGAAATCCAGTTCCGGCGCAGGGCCGGGGCAGCGCTGCGGCCAGGTGAGCGCATACTGAATGGGAATGCGCATATCCGGTACGCCCAGCTGGGCCAGCACAGAATTGTCGCTGAACTGCACCATGGAATGAATGATGCTCTGACGCTGCACCACGATCTGAATCTTTTCCGGAGGCAGACCAAACAGCCACACCGCCTCGATCAACTCCAGGCCCTTGTTCATCAGGGTAGCGGAATCAATGGTGATCTTCGAGCCCATGCTCCAGTTGGGGTGCTTCAGGGCATCCGCCTTGGTCTTGCCCGCCAGCTCTGCCTGCTTCATACCGAAGAAGGGGCCGCCGGATGCGGTGAGCAAAATCTTGGTCAAAGACTTGGCCGACTCCGTATCCTGCAGGCACTGGAAGATGGCCGAATGCTCGCTGTCCACCGGAAGCAGCTTGACGCCGTGGCGCTTCACCGCCTCGGTGACCAGATGGCCGCCGGTAACCAAGCTCTCTTTGTTGGCCAGCGCCACGTCGTGCCCGCTTTCAATGGCGGCCAGCGTGGCTCCCAGGCCCGCAATGCCCACAACGGCATTCAGCACCACATCCGGGCCGTCCATCTTCGCCAGCTCCACCAGGCCCTCCGGGCCTTCCAGAACCTTGGGCGCATCGGCCATACCGGCCAGGTCCGCCCGCAGGCGGGCCGCCGCGGCCGGGTCCACCATGGTCACATAGCGGGGATGGAACTCCGCGATCTGCGCTTCGATTTTTTCCACACTGGAATGGGCCGCCAGGGCAAACACGCCATACCCCTGCGCCCGGATCACATCCAGGCTTTGGGTACCGATGGAGCCGGTGGAGCCCAACAGGCTGATTTGCTTTACCATATGCTTCTCCTTACGCTTGGTATGCGTAGAACACCCAGCGCACCACAATGGTGACAAAGGGCGCAATAAACATCACACTGTCAAACCGGTCCAGAATGCCGCCGTGGCCCGGGAAGATGCTGCCGTAGTCCTTGATGCCGCACTGGCGCTTGACGGCCGAAGCAAACAGGTCGCCCAGAATGCCCAGCACAGACGCCACCGCGCCCATCAGCGCGATGAGCAGATACAGCTTTCCGCTCACCCTGCCCGCCGTAAACATCTCCAGCCGGTTGGCCAGCGTGCTGTAAATCCAGGTAGCCAGCACACCCAACAGCACCGAGCCGCACACGCCGCCGATGGCCCCCTCAATGGTTTTGTGCGGGCTGACCTCCGGCGCCAGCTTGTGCCGGCCCAGAAAACGGCCGGTGAAATAAGCCGCCGAATCGCCGCCCCAGGCATAGCACAGCGCCAGCAGCACAAAGAACACCGCGTCATAGCGATACGTCTCGTAGGGCAGCAGGCGCTTCAGCTCCACCAGCGAATAGAAGCAGAGCATCATCAGGCCCGACAGGCACACGAATCCGCTGAGCTTGGCCACATCCACGGTGCGGTGCTTGAGGATGACGCACACACACAGATACAGCATGAACACAAACGCCGCCGGAAGCAGCGCCGCACGCGCAGCGCTGCCATGCGAAAGCATCACCAGAATGGTGAAAGGCACAAAGGGTGCATACAGATACAGCTGGCTGGTTTTGAAGCCGAACGCCGCAAATGCCTCATGAACGCCCAGCAGGCACAAGGCAGCTACCACCAGATCCAGTACAATGGTGTTGAACATGCTCAGTACCAGAGCCAGAAAGCACAGCCCCACCACCGAGGTAATGATACGTGTTTTCACTGGTTGTTTTCCCTTCCTTTACGGGTAAAATCGTCCCCCTCCTGCGGGGTGAGTGAACCGGGATAAACCGTTCAGATGCCGCCGAAGCGACGGGTACGTCGGTTGAATTCTTCAATGGCCAGATCCAGATCGTGGCGGGTAAAGTCCGGCCACAGCACGTCCATCTCCACCAGCTCCGAATACGCTGCCTGCCACAGCATAAAGTTGGAGAGCCGTTTCTCTCCGCTGGGGCGCAGAATAAAATCGGGGTCTTTCTGGCCATGGGTATACATCTCGCTGCACATGGCGGCCTCGTCAATGTCCTCCGGGCGCAGTTCGCCCTTCGCAACCTTTTCCGCGAGGGCGCGGGCCGCCCGCACGATTTCCGCCCGGCCGCCGTAATTCACGGCCACGTTCAGGGTCATGCCGGTGTTGTGGGCGGTTTTCTGCTCAATCTCATCCATCAGCTTCTGGTAGCGAGGCTCCAGCGCCGTGCGGTCGCCCAGAAACACCACCCGGTTGTTCTCTTTTTCGTAGTCGAAGGCCTTGATAAGGTATTCGCCGAACAGGCGCATAATCGCCCCCACCTCTTCGGCCGGGCGGCTCCAGTTTTCGGTGGAGAAAGCGTAAAAATACACCGACTCTACGCCGATCTCATTGCAATAGCGGGTGATGTCCTGAAAGACCTCCGCACCTTTTTTGTGGCCGGCGGTGCGGGGCAGACCCCGCTTTTTTGCCCAGCGGCCGTTGCCGTCCATAATAATGCCGATACTCAGGCCCTGAGCGAACTGTTCCGGCTGTGCCATACGGATCTTCTCCTCTCTGCTCGGGCGGCGGCCCGCCCGGGTTTGTGCGCCCATCTGTGCTGTTCGGCCGCATTTTTTGCTGCCCTTAGAACGCACAAACGGCCGGCGGCAGCCCGCGCAAAATGCGCCGGGCCGCCCCCGGCGGCGGTTTGTCACATCACAAAAAGCGGCCCCTTCATCAGACCTCCATGATCTCCTTGTTCTTGCTCTCGCAGATCTTGTCGATCTCCTTCACAAACTTGTCGGTGATCTTCTGCAGCTTGCCTTCCAGATCCTTCTGGTCGTCCTCGGTCAGTTCGCCGCTCTTCTTCAGGGCCTTGAACTTATCCATGGCCTCACGGCGCACATTGCGCACGGCCACCTTGGCCTCCTCGCCCATGTGCTGCACGTCCTTGGTCAGCTGGCGGCGGCGATCCTCGGTGGGGGCCGGGAAGGTCAGACGGATCACACGGCCATCGTTGGTGGGGTTGATGCCCAGCTCGCTGGTGAGAATGGCCTTTTCAATGGGGCGCAGCAGCGAGGCGTCCCAGGGGGTTATGGTCAGCACGCGGGCTTCGGCCACAGCCACAGCCGCCACCTGCTGAATGGGGGTGGGGGTGCCGTAGTAGTCCACCGCGATCTTATCCAGAACGGCGGGGTTGGCGCGGCCGGCACGCACGGCGGCCAGCTCCTTCTCCAGATGGCGGACAGCACTGGTCATCTTGTCCTCATAGGGCTTGGTGTACTCGCTCATATCCATACTCCTTTTCATTCAGGCCACAAGGCCGCATTTCATTTTTCAGTTCTGCAACGGGAAAACAGCTCAGTTTTCCTTCACCAGAGTGCCCACCTGCTCGCCCTGCACAGCGCGGGCGATGTTGCCGCTGTCGGCCAGGTCAAACACCAGAATGGGCAGGCCGTTGTCACGGCAGAGGGTGGCGGCGGTGCTGTCCATCACGGCCAGCTTCTCTTCCAGCACACGGGTAAAGGTCAGGGTGTCGTACTTCACCGCATCCGGGTACTTCTTGGGGTCCTTGTCGTACACGCCGTCCACCATCGTGGCCTTGAACATCACATCTGCGCCGATCTCAATGGCACGCAGCGCCGAGGCCGTATCGGTGGAGAAGAAGGGGTTGCCGGTGCCTGCGCCGAACAGAACCACCTTGCCCTGCTCCAACTCGGCCACGGCTTCGTCCCGCACAAACGGCTGGGCCACCTGCGGCATAAACAAGGCCGTCTGCACGCTGGTCTCCAGGCCAAGCTGGCGCAGCATATCGGAAACCGCCAGGCAGTTCATCACCGTGGCCAGCATACCGATCTTATCGGCGCAGGTGCGTTCCATCCGGCCGCTGCTGCGGCCGCGCCAGAAGTTGCCGCCGCCCACAACAATGCCGATCTGCACGCCCAGGTCATGGGCCCGCTTCACGCCCTGGCAGATGGCTTCCATGGTCGGCTCATCAAAGCCGGTCCCCTTATCGCCGCTCAGGGCCTCGCCGCTCAGCTTCAAAAGGATTCTTTTATATTGAACACTCATTTTAAACACCGCCGCTTCCAATCATATTTATTGATATTGTACAATAAAATGCACGCAAAGTAAAGCAGGAACCCGCGGTTCTCCCCGCAAAAGCTTCCCGCTGCGGCGCAAAAAAGCAGACCGGGCAAATCGCAGCCTCTGCGGCCGCATCGCCTGGTCTGTTCGGTTGCCTTTTTACAGCATATTCGGCATCGTCTGCCCCTGTGCCCGCCGGGCAAGTGTCATTCGCGCGCTGATCTCCCGCCACAGCTGCTGTTTGCCGTCCTGGCCGGTCTGCGAGGCCATCACAAGGTCGGCCGGGCAGCGCTCCTCCTGTGGAATCCGCATGGAAAAACAGGTTTCGTTTCCGCAGCTGCTCCATTCCAGCTTCCAGTTCTGGCGGCGGCAATATTCGCCCACCAGGCACATCTCCAGCTCTCCCGGCGTCTTTTCCGTACACAGTGCCGTCTGCAGGCTGCTCAGCCGTTCCAGCGAAATGGCGTAGCCGTCATCCTGCACCTTCAGCAGCGCGCCGCCGGTGCTGTGTTCCAGCGTGATTGCAATGGTTCCGCCCCGTCGGCCGCGCGTCACCGCCTCGGCCACCAGATTCAACAGCACCCGGTCTGCCATGTGCGGCTCCACCCGCAGATAGACCGGCCCATCCCTGCGAAACACCAGCGCGCAGTGCTGGGTTTCCACATACGGCCGCATGACCTCCACCAAGGTGCGGATCTGCTCCGCCAGGTCCACTGCGATCAGGTTCGGGCGGCCCTCATCCCGCAGGCAGCTCAGCAGGTCGGCCTGATTCACCGCCAGCCGCGCCAGGCACAGGCTTCCCTGGCCGATCGCATCCAGAAGGGCTTCCCGATCCTCACCACTACCGATCTGCTGCCGCAGCAGTTCCACCGCATTCAGAACGGCGTTCAGTTGGTTCATCGCCTCATTTTCCGCCGCCCCGTATCGTGTCTCGCAGCGGCAGAGGCTCTCGTAGGTTTTCAGCCTCTCGCCCAGATTCGGCAATCCATTCACCGCTCCGTCTCCTCCTGCCCTGCCTGCGCTGTTTCGCGGTGTAGGCACTCTGCCAAAAATCGCAACGCCCGGCCGTTGCTCACATCGCCCCCGCATTGCCGCCGAAGTGCCTGAAACAGCGGCGTGTTTTTCTCCTGCATCCGCTGAATTTCACGACGAATGCCGCTTTCAACGCCCTGCGGGGACACCCCGCGCACAGCCGCAATCTCCCAGTACACATCTTTTACCAGCGCATGGGGCGCTTTTGTGCGCACCATCGCCTGCACAGCATCCTCCAGATAGAGATACCCGCAGTCATTGGGCACCAGCGCCAGCCGGTCCAGCAGGCGGCGAACCCGCGTCAGCGGGGCCTGGGGTTCTTTGCCGCAGATCAGCTGTGCCCGCTCAAACAGCTTTTGGAGCGTATAGGGTTTGGAAAGGCAGTAATCCGCTCCCAGTGAAAACAATTTGCTGCGCAGAGGCTCGTTGCCGGTGCCCGCCGTGATCAGTACCCGCGGCGGATGGGCCAGCTGCAGCTGGTTCATGTGCTCCAGAAGCTCCACCGCGTCCATATCCCGCAGGAACAGATCCGTCAGCACCAGCTCCACGCGGTCGGGGTGTTCGCCCAGGCACCGCAGCAGGGCGGCACCATCCACCGATGCACCGACCTGTTCAAACTGCGGGCCAAACACCGGCATTGCCTGCCGCAAAATCTCAAGTTGCTGCCAATCCGGCATCGCCACAAAGGTGCGAATTGTTCCCTTCATCCGGTTTTTCTTCCTTCCATTGCCGTAGAGGCACACTGCGCGGCAGCGCTGGTACCATTCGCAGCTGGCTCAGCAGCTCCTCGGCCACATCCTCCCAGTTTTCCGCCGGGACCGTATTTTCGTAAAGATAAAGCAAAAGGCTGTGCGCCTGCTCTCCGGTCAGGCCCTGTACACACAAAGCCGTCTGCTGCTGCAGATTTCCGCGCTCCAGCCGGAGGGAGAAGCGTGTCAGCTCTCCCCGGAAGTCCATCGCGTATTCCAGAACCGCCGCTTCCTGAAACGGCGGCAAGTTGGAAAGGTATTTTTTGTACATTCGGCCCTGCTCCATCACGTTTCCCCTCTTTTCGCTATATTTTCTTATGCCTCATTTTATCGCATTTGTGCTCAATTTTCAACGTTCTTTCGTCCGTCACTTTTCGTCTTTTCCGGATGAAATCCTTCTCGCACAGCTGCTTCTTTGCGTTTTGGGGGCAAAATCAGGAGGTCTGTTTCGTGTTTTTAAGTCCTGAATTCGCTGTTTTTTCGGTTCGCGGCAAAACCGTCAAATCCGTCTTTTTTGAATTTGTCCGTTGTTTTTCCAGCTCTTTTTCAAGGGTTACAGGGCAGATTTTCTTTCCATTCGTACTGTGAAACGTATAGGAAATGCTTATTGGGGGAGATTGATAAGCAGAGTTCCGGGTGTTTGTGCTGTGTACCTCATAGGGTTCAAAGGCCGCATTTGAGCGTTCACGCAAGGGACGCCGCGATTTTTGGCTTCTCCTCGAGGGGAAGGCTTTTCTTTGGCTCTTCACAGCAAAAAAGCCATTGACCTTTCGATCAATGGCTTTTGGTCCGAGTGGCGAGAGTCGAACTCACGGCCTCTTGAACCCCATTCAAGCGCGCTACCAAACTGCGCTACACCCGGATGTCACTCACTGTGACGGGTATTATTATACCCCATTGAACTGCCAAATGTCAACCTTTTCTTTTACAAAAATGCAAAATGACTGTTTTGTTCCGCCAGGCTGGGCAATTTTGAACGCATATAATTCCCGGTTCAATCTTTCGTCAAATCCACCTGTGCGCCATTCCGCAGTCTTTTCCAAGTTTGCAGACTTTAGCGTACACAAAAAAGCCATCGATCTTTCAATCAATGGCTTTTGGTCCGAGTGGCGAGAGTCGAACTCACGGCCTCTTGAACCCCATTCAAGCGCGCTACCAAACTGCGCTACACCCGGATGTCACTCGAAGCGACAGGTATTATTATAGCACCCATTTTTGAAATGTCAACATGTTTCTCCGGATTTTTTGAATTTTTTCAGAACCGTCCAGATGTCGCGCTTTGCTCATTCGGCAGCACGCTCTGCTCCCCTTTTTCCGAAGAGCCGTCTAAAAAGCAGCTTCAGCAAGAAGCCCCTTTTCCGAAGCCGTCCGCCGAACGCGTCTCTGCCCCGCCCGGCCCTCATTTTCTCCACAAAGTCAGACAAAAAAGCGCCCCAGCCTCGGCTGGGGCGCTTTGCGCTTGCAGATTCAGAGTGCCTTACTGGGCGGCACGGCTGCTCAGCAGGGTGCTGATCTTCTCGTGAGGATCAATGATGCTGCTGACGGACATATTGTGGTTGATGGCGGCGATGAAGTAGGCGATGTACTTGGACACGTCCACCTCAAAAAACCACTCACGAGCGCACAGCTCAGGGTTGCGGTAGGTCAGGTTGGTGCCCAGCACCGCGCTGATGGCGCCCTCCTCATAGGCCTTGTCGAACTTCTCCAGGCCGGAGGTGAACAGGGCATAGGTGGCGTTGGCAAAGATGCGGCGGGCGCCGCGCTTCTTCAGCTCATAGGCAATGTCCAACATGCTCTCGCCGGAAGCAATGATGTCGTCGGCAATAAACACATCCTTGCCTTCCACAGACTCACCCAGGTACTCATGGGCCACGATGGGGTTGCGGCCGTCCACCACGCGGGAATAATCACGGCGCTTGTAGAACATACCCAGGTTCACGCCCAGCACGCTGGAGTAGTACATATTGCGCTGCATGGCACCCTCGTCGGGGCTGATGACCATGAAGTGCTCCGCATCCAGCTTCAGGTCGGGCATATGCTTCAGCATGGCCTTCAGCACCTGATAGGTGGGCATCACGTTGTCGAAGCCCATCAGAGGCACCGCGTTCTGCACGCGGGGATCGTGGGCATCAAAGGTGATCACATTGTCCACGCCCATGGCCTGCAGTTCCTGCAGGGCCACAGCGCAGTCCAGGCTTTCACGGGCGGTGCGGCGATGCTGACGGCCGCCGTACAGGCTGGGCATAATGACGGTGCAGCGGTAGCCTTTACCGGAAGCCGCCTGGATCAGACGCTTCAGGTTGGCGAAATGATCATCAGGAGACATATGGTTCACACAGCCGAACAGCTTGTAGGTCAGGCTGTAGTTGCCGGGGTCCACCACAAAATACAGGTCATCGCCGCGCAGACTTTCCTGGATGAGACCCTTTGCGTCACCGGACTGGAAGCGGGGGCAGATGCTGGGGATGATGAAGGTGTCCTTCTTCATTCCCAGTTCATGTGCCCAGCGCACCAGATGTGCATCAATCTTGTTTGCCAGCTCTTCCGCGCCGGGTACCACGATCAGGCCGATGTCCGCCACCTGAGTCTCAACGCCGAAAAAGTCATTCGCGCTCATTGCCTTAGCCATGTTTCTCATACACTCCTCATTCATTGTGTTTTCGTTTGTCTTTGATGCATTTTGCACACCGTCCGCAAAGCGCCGCCGCCGCGCCGTTACCCAAAAAGGCGCAACTGTCCTTATATCACAATTACAGTTAGATTCTATCACAGATTGACAAAAAGCAACAGGTTTTTCCGGCCATCTGTACATTTTCTGCGCCTTGTCAAAAAAGCCGCCGATTCTGTCCGCGGTTTACGGGCATTTTACACAAAGCCTTTCTATTCACTGCGTTTTCCGGCAGCCCGCCAAAAGAACAAAGCCGGGGCACTGCATGGCCGGCGCTCTCAAAAGCATACCGTGCCACGCCTGCCCTGGCTTTGCGTTGGTTTGTATCTGCGATGTGCCGGGGCGTTTCAGCCCCGCTTTCGGCTGCAAAGCACACAGAAACGCACTGAGATTCAGGCCTTTTTGTCGGTCTTGGGCTTCATCATTTCTTTGTCATGCCGCAGCAGGCTGGCCGCCACAAAGTCCAAACGGCGGCTGCGCTCGTAGTCGTCCACCAGAGAGCTGCTCTCCATATTGTCGTACACGCCCTCGCCCTTGAACGCTGCCTTCAGCATAATGGGGGTGAAGATGGCACAGCACACCACCATGATGATGATGGGGCCAAACAGCTCTTCCGAAACCAGCCCCATCGCCGCGCCCTTGTTGGCTACGATCAGGGCCACCTCGCCACGGCAGGCCATGCCACAGCCGATCTGCAGGCACTGCCGGCGCTGGAAGCCGCAAATCTTTGCGCCCAGACCGCAGCCGATGATCTTGGACAGAATGGCCGCCGCCACCAGCAGAACCGTGAACAGCAGCACCACGCCGTCCAGATGGGGCAGCGTTACCTTAATGCCGATGTTGGCGAAGAAGATGGGGGTCAGCAGCAGGTAGGACAGCGGCGAGAACTTGCTCTGGATGTAGCTGCCCTTGGGCGAAGCAGAGATGATCAGGCCGGCGGCAAACGCGCCGATGATATCGGCCACGCCGGACACCTCTTCCGCCGCCCATGCCATGAACAGGCAGAGCACAAACGCCGACACCGGGAACCGATGCAGGTTCCGGTCCTTCACGCGATGGTCGTACCAAACATAAAACTTATGGGTGGCAAAGGCCATCACGCCCGCAAACACAAAGAAGAGCACGATTTTGACCAGCACCATCACAATGTCTGCATCGCCGCCCGCCATGGAGGTAACCAGGGTCAGGCACACCAGGCCCAGCACGTCGTCAATGAGGGCCGCCGCCAGAATGGTGTTGCCCGCCTTTGTGGTCAGCTTGCCGATCTCACGCAGCGTCTCCACGGTAATGCTCACGGAGGTGGCGGTCAGCACGGTGCCCAGGAACAGGCCCTGCAGCACGCGTGGACCACCGCTGCTCAGTTCGCCGCCAGTGAAGGCGTACATCAGCACGGTGCCCAGCCCCAGAGGGACCAGCACACCGCACAGCGCCACCAGAAAGCCCGATTTGCCGCTGGCCTTCAGGTCCTGAATGTTGGTGCCCATACCGGCGCTGAACATGATGACGATCACGCCCAGTTCAGCCAGCTGGTTGAGCAGGTCGTTGGGCTGAATGATGCCAAACACCGCAGGCCCCAGCAGCAGGCCCGCCAGCAGCGAGCCAACCACCTGCGGCAGCTGAAGCCGCCCGGTAGCAATGCTGAGCACCTTGGTAGACGCCAGGATCAAACACAGCGTCAACAGATACTGATATGACATTTTGATACGCTCCTTTTCCTTTGCCCCGCCGCTTACGGGGTGCTGCCGGGCACACACTCTCCCGGCAGTCTTTTGCGAAGCCCCCATGACTTCACCATGGTGTATCCGTCATTATAGCACCCCATCCGGAAAATGGAACATTTTTTTCATTTTTTAAACAAAATCCGGGAAGTTCTATGTTCTGCGCAAAGTCTGCGCATTTTATCGCTGAATCTTTGTGCGTTTCGTTTCTTTTTTACTTTATTATGTAAAAGTCTTGTATTGTTTATTCATTCGAGCCGTTTTCCGCAAAAAATGCGCTGCCCGCCTGCCGAACCGGCAGCGCAGACAGCGCATTTTTCAATCATAATGATTAAGGTGTGGCCCCGTTACCGCAGCACGATCTGACCGTCCTGCGCATCCACGGTCACATCCAGGCCCAGGGTGCCGTCCACCAGCCTCTCCGCCAGCGGATCCTCCACCTGTTTGCGGATGGTACGGCGCAGGTCACGGGCGCCGAATTTGCCGCCGCTGGCCTTCTCCACAAGAACCGTCAGGGCCGCCGGCGTGTACCGGAAGGTCACGCCCTTATCGGCCATGGGCTGGTGGTACTCCTCCAGCATCAGCGCCGCGATTTTTTCCAGGGCGACGGGGTCCAGCGGGTTGAAGGCGATCACCTCGTCCACACGGCCCAGAAACTCCGGCCGCAGGAACTCGCCCAGGGCCTTCATCACCTTGTCCTTGCTCATCTGAGCCATGGTCTTGTTGAAGCCGGTCTCTCCGCCCCGGTCGGTGCTGCCTGCGTTGGAGGTCATGCAGATTACCGTGTTGGAGAAATCCACCGTGCGGCCCTGGGCGTCGTTGATCTTGCCCTCGTCCAGAATCTGCAGTAGGATGTTCATCACATCCGGATGGGCCTTTTCGATCTCATCGAACAGCACCACGCTGTACGGCTTGCGGCGCACCTTTTCGGTGAGCTGGCCGGCCTCATCGTAGCCCACATAGCCCGGAGGCGAACCGATCAGGCGGCTGACCGCGTGCTTCTCCATAAACTCGCTCATGTCCAGACGGATCAGCGGGTCCACCGTGTCAAACAACTGGTTGGCCAACTGCTTCACCAACTCGGTTTTGCCCACGCCGGTGGGGCCAACGAAGATAAAGCTGGCCGGACGGCGGCGGCCGGTCAGGTCGGCGCGGGTGCGCTTGATGGCCTTGGCCACCAGCTCCACCGCCTCATCCTGGCCGATGATCTTGGCCTTGAGTGCGCCCTCCAGGCCCTGAAGCTTGGTGAACTCGCTCTCCTTGATCTTCACGGCGGGGATGCCGGTCCACAGCTCGATGACCCGAGCCACGTCCTCCATGCTCACGGCAATGTTCTGCACCTGGGCCTCCAGCGCCGGCAGTTCGTCCCTCAGGCGGGCCAGCTCGGTGCGCAGATTGGCCAACTGCTCATAGTCAAGCGGCTCATCGGTGGGGGTCTGCTCCAGGCTCATCTGCTGCTTTTCCAGCTCGGCCACCTTTTCCTGGGTCTCCTGCCAGCGGGTCAGCTCCGGATGGCGCAGGTTGCAGCAGGCGCAGGCCTCGTCCAGCAGGTCAATGGCCTTATCGGGCAGGAAGCGGTCGGTGATGTACCGCTCCGACAGGCTCACCGTTGCGTTCAACACATCGGCAGGAACCTTCACCTTGTGGTAGCTCTCGTAATAGCCCTTGATGCCCTGCATCAGGGTGATGGTGTCGGCAAGGCTGGGCTCTTCCACCTTCACGGGCTGGAAGCGGCGCTCCAGCGCCTGATCCTTTTCGATGTACTTGCGGTACTCGGTAAAGGTGGTGGCGCCGATCACCTGAATCTCGCCGCGGGACAGGGCCGGCTTCAGGATGTTGGCGGCGTTCATCGCGCCCTCGGAGTCGCCTGCGCCGGTGATGTTGTGAATCTCGTCAATGAACAGAATGATGTTGCCCGCAGCCTTTACCTCGCTGATCAGGCCTTTCACCCGCTGCTCGAACTGGCCGCGGAACTGGGTGCCCGCCACCAGGGCGGTCAGATCCAGCAGGAACAGCTCCTTATCCCGCAGGCGGGCGGGCACATTGCCGCCGGCAATGCGCTGGGCAATGCCCTCGGCGATGGCGGTTTTGCCCACGCCGGCCTCGCCGATGAGGCAGGGGTTGTTCTTCTGGCGGCGGCAGAGGATCTGAATGGTGCGGTAGATCTCCGCGTCCCGGCCGATGATGGCGTCCAGCTTGCCCGCCTTGGCCTTGCCGGTCAGGTCCTCGCAGTAGTTGGTGAGGAACTTGCGCTTCTTGGGCTTGCGGTCGCCCTTTTTGCCCTTTTCGCCCTCCTCATCCTCTTTTTTCTGGCGGCTGCCGAAGCCGAAGGGGAACACCGGGCTGCCGCCGGGGGTAAAACCATCCTCGCCGTCCTCCCCGTCGCCGTCCGGCTCTTCCGTCGGCATGGGGAACATCCCCTCGGGCATCTGGCCGTTCTCGCCCATTTCCTTCATGAAGTCGTTCATGCGCTCCTCCATGCCCTCCAGATCCTGGTCGGACACGCCGAAGCGCTGCATCATATCGTCCAGAGGTTTGATGTGCAGCTCACGAGCACAGGTGAGGCAATAGCCCTCATTCTTGGTCTCGCTGCCCTCCATCCGCTGGACGAATACGATCGCCTGTCGTTTTTTGCATCGGGTACACAACATGGAATCCCACTCCTCTCATTGGGGTTGGCGCTTGCGGCGCGCCTTCTCTGAAATTCTAGCCATGCGGCTTTATGAAAACACGCCCTGCGGCGTGGGTTTGACACGGTTCTCACATCATAAACGGGTTGATGGCGCTGAACAGCCGATAGCCGAAGCTGGTGGACAGCGTCGCCTCGTTCAGGAAGGGAAGCTGCCCGCTGGTCACGATCATCACCGCCCACACAATGCACATCGCCAGGCACACATCCAGCATACCGGTGAGCAGGCCGAACAGGAAGCCCAGGCTGCGGTTGGCCCCGCCCAGCACCGGCAGGTGGTTGAAGCTGGTAAACACGGCGGACAGGAAGCTCACCAACAGCTTACACAGGGCAAAGGCAATGAAGAACACCACCACGGCAATGATGGGGGTAAACAGCGGCTCCACTACCTGGGTAACGATGGTCTGGGCCACATCCGGCGCCCCTGTATCCAGCGTTTGCGACACCGACTGGATGATGCTGTTTTGAATAGACTTGGGCAGAAAGCCCGCGTACTTATCCACCAAAGCGGTCAGGTCCACCGCGCCCTGCTGGCTGATGGTGCTCTGCACCCGGGTAACAAAGCTGCGCTCCAGAAAGTTCTCAAATAGATAAGGGGATCCCTTCCGGCTGACAAACCAGGCGCCCGCCAGACTGAACAGCCGCCCGGCAAACTGCACAATGGCCGTCAGCAGACCCTTGCGGTAGCTGGCCATGGCCGAAACCAGCAGCACAGCCAGCAAAATCAGATCAAAAATGAGCGAAGGTTTCAACATTGCTTCCATGGTTCTCTCTTTTCCGTTTCTCGCCCGGCAGGCTTTGCCGGGCGGGGAGATTGCGTTCCCGCCCTGCGGAGGCAGGTCAGCCGTTCTGCTCCGGGGCCGTCAGCAGGGCCGCTTCGCTGCCGGTGAATACCAGCAGCTTTTTTGCGCTTACCACCGCCTGGGGCTGCACCCCAAGCTTGGCGCGCCACTTTTCCACCCCTTTCAGGGTCAGGCAGGTCACGCCGCTCTGGTCCAGCTGATACACGGCGGTGCCGGTTACCGTCACGCCCACTGCACCGGAGCCGTTTACCTGCGCCAGCTGATTCAGGTTGGTGCCCAGCGTCACCAGCTGGGTAGCCCCGCCCTTTGTCCCCAACAGCAGGCCCACATACTTGCCGCTGATCGAAGCGTCCAGCAGGTGGTCGCCGTACTCAAAGCGCGCCCGTTCCTTGCCGGTGGCCGCGTCGTACAGGGCCGTATAATGATCGTACACCGCCAGAAGCTGCGACGACCCCACCCAGGAGAGCTGCAGCAGAGTGCTGCCCTGGGCCTGAATGTCCGTGCTCACCGCGTCCTTGCGGGTATCCAGCAGGTAAATGCCGGTGGTCATCTGGCCCGCATCGGCCCGCAGGCAGGCCACCGCCAGGCGCTTGTTGTCCGGCGCAAAGGCAATGCGGATGGGCGTGCCCTCACTGTCGGTGGTGTTCCAGCCATAGCGGTACACAAAGTTCGGGCTGTACACCTTCACTTCCGCGGTGTAACGGTTGGAGCGGGTGGCCACCGCCAGGCTGCCGTTCTGGCTCATGCCGCACACCAGAATGGCGTTGTCCAGCGTCTGCGTGTAGAGGTTCTGGCTTCGGCTTTCCACCCGCAGGGTGTACCCGGCCCGGTTGTACACGCAGAACCGGCTGCCTCCCACCGCAAGGGCGGGCCGGGCATAGCCGTGCTGAATGGTGCGCAGCTTCAGGCCCGAGGCACTGGCCAGCACCACATCCTTTTCGCCCAGTTCCACAAAGCCGCCTGCCAGCTTTTCCACCTGGTACAGCTGGCCGATGCCGGTTTTTACCGGATAGCTGCCACCGGGGGTCAGCCCGATGCGGATGCTGTCGCCCAGGTCTGCCAAGGCCGTCACCGAACTGCGGAACGCCCCGGCCAGCGCCGCAATGACCACCACGGCCAGAAGGGCAAGCAGGGCGAGCATCCGGCACTTTTTGCGCTGACGGCGGCGGCGCACCTCCGAAAGGCGCACGGCCCGGGCCTGCTGCAGGTTCTGCGGCGGCTGATTTTCCGGCTGTGGTGAAGCCGGCGGCGTATACAATTCCATTCCGTGCGTACCTCCTTTTGTGTCGTTTGGCTGCTGCGCGTTGCTGCCGCCAGTGCAGTCAAACCGCAAAACGGCAGTGATTTTTCTTTACTGTCAGGATACTTTATGCTTCAAAATACTTTTCGTAAGCAATTTTCAGGTTTCATCCTGCCGCGGGTACTCCACCCGCTGCAAAAACAGCCCCTTGGCCGGCAGCGTTGGGCCGGCCCGGCTGCGGTCCCGGCCTTCCAGAATGTGCGGGATGTCCTCCGGTTTCAACCGGTGCTGCCCCACCTCCAGCAGGGTGCCCGCCAGAATGCGCACCATGTTGTAAAGGTAGCCGTCGGCGGTGACAGTAATGAGTACCATCTCCCCCTGCCGCTCTGCACCGCAGGCCGTGATGGTGCGCACCGTGTCGCCCCGGGCCGCAATCTCGCTTCCGGCGCTGCACAGGGCCGTGAAATCGTGTGTGCCCACAAACTGCTTTGCCGCCCGGCCCATTGCCGCCGTATCCAGCTCTCCCGGCACCCGGTAGTAATACTCCTGGCTGAATGGGCTGTCAATGGCGCTGTTCCGGATGCGGTAGCAATAGGTTTTTGCGTGGGCCGAGTACCGGGCATGAAATTCCTCCGGCACCTGCCGTGCCTCCAGCACCCGCACATCTGCGGGCAGGCGGCTGTTCAGTGCCAGCGGCAGCTTTTCCAGCGGGATTCTGGTCTCGGCATGAAAGTTCAAGCAGAACGCCGCCGCGTGTACGCCTGCGTCGGTTCGGCTGCACCCTTTCACGTCCGGGCGGGTACCCAGCACCGCCTCCAGCGCATCCTGAAACACCTCGCAGACCGTCAGGCCGTTTTTCTGCACCTGAAAGCCGTGGTAGGCCGTGCCCCGATAGGCAATGGTACACAGGATGTTCATAGGGCAATCCCCTGCCAGATCCACCGGGTGGAAAGCACCGCCGCAAAGGCCGCCAGGCATACCGCCAGGCACAGCCAGTCCCGCGCGCCGCAGTGCAGCACCTTCAGGCGGGTGCGGCCCTCGCCGCCCCGGTAGCAGCGGCACTCCATGGCCATGGCCAACTCATCCGCCCGGCGGAACGCCGAGATAAACAGCGGAATGAGCACCGGCACCAGCGCCTGAATGCGCTGCTTCAGGGTGCCGCTGTCCAGCTGAGCACCGCGGGCCTTCTGGGCATTCATGATCTTGTCGGTCTCCTCAATCAGGGTGGGGATAAACCGCAGGGCAATGGTCATCATCATGGCCAGTTCGTGCACCGGCAGGTGCAGCTTGGCCAGCGGGTTCAGCACCCGCTCAATGGCATCGGTCAGCACAATGGGGCTGGTGGTGTAGGTCAGCAGGCTGGTGCCCGCAATGAGCGCCAGCACACGCACCGCCATCAGCACGGCGTAGCGCACGCCCTCCTCGTAAATTTTCAAGAACCACCAGTGGAACAGCGGCTGCCCCTGGCCGGTAATAAAAAACAGGTTCAGAATCGCCGTGAACAGCACCACCGGCATGATGGGCTTCAGGCTTTTGGTGATGAGCTTCAGAGGAATTTTTGCCGCCACGTACAGCAGGGCCAGCAGGCCGATGCTCAGCGCCAGGCCCAGGGGGTTGGAGGCGGCAAACAACACCACGATGTACAGCACCGTGACCAGCAGCTTCATGCGGGGGTCCATCCGGTGCACCACCGAGTTGCCGGGGAAGTGCTGGCCTATGGTAATGTCTCTCAGCATCCTGCGGCCTCCTTCTTGGCTTCCAGTGCCTTGAGCACGGTTTTCACGGCATAGGGCGTCGTGTACACGTCGGTGGCAATATCCAGCCCCATTTCCCGAAGCTTCAGGAAAATCTTGGTCACCTGCGGCACCGAAAGCCCCAGTTCCAGCAGCTCCGGCGCGCGGGCAAACACCTTTTCCACCTCATCGTACATGGCCACCCTGCGCTGATCCATTACCAGCACCCGGTTGGCATAGCGGGCAATGTCCTCCATGGAATGGCTCACCAGCAGCACAGTGGTGCCGGTGTCCTTATGATACTGGCGAATCTGGCTCAGGATGGTGTCCCGCCCCTCCGGGTCCAGCCCGGCGGCAGGCTCATCCAGCACCAGAATGCGCGGCTCCATGGCCAGAACGCCCGCAATGGCCACCCGGCGCTTCTGCCCGCCGGAAAGTTCAAAGGGACTTCGGTTCAGATAATCGATGGGCAGCCCGCAAAACTCGGCCGCCCGGTGCACCCTGCGGTCGATCTCCGGCTCCGATAGTCCCATGTTTTTGGGGCCGAAGGCAATGTCCTTGTACACGGTCTCTTCAAACAGCTGGTACTCCGGGTACTGCATGACCATGCCCACCAGAAAGCGGAACTTGCGGATCTGCGATGGGTCGGCCCAGATGTCCTGGCCGTCCACCAGGACCTTGCCGCTGGTGGGCTTGAGCAGCCCGTTGAAATGGGAGATCAGGGTGGATTTTCCGCTGCCTGTAGAGCCGATGATGCCCACAAAGTCGCCTGCCTCCACCGAGAAGCTCACGTCCTCAAGGGCCACCGTTGCATCGGGCATACCCGCGCCGTAAATATGGGTCAAATGCTGAGTTTCAATGATTGCAGCCATAGTTTGTCTCGTTCACGTCCTTTGTCCATTCGGCACCGGGCCGGGTCATTTCAGCAAATCGTACAGCGCCTTTGCACAGCTGCCTTCGTCAATGATGCCTTCCGGCATGGGCACGCCGGCCTTCACCAGCTCGTCCCGCAGCTCCACGGCCTGAGGTACGTCCAGATGCAGGCTGTGCAGCTTGTCCGCCTGGCTAAACACCTGTTGGGGCGTGCCCTCCATCACCACGCGGCCCTCGCTCATCACAAGCACCCGGTCGGCCTGCGCCGCCTCTTCCATATAATGGGTGATGGCCACCACTGTAATGCCGAAATCCCGGTTCAGGTGGCCGATGGTGCTCATCACCTTTTCCCGGCCGCGGGGGTCCAGCATGGCCGTGGATTCGTCCAATACCAGGCAGTCCGGCCGCATGGCGATCACGCCTGCAATGGCCACCCGCTGCTTCTGGCCGCCGCTGAGCTTGTGGGGCCCCTTCAGCCGGTGCTTGTAAATGCCGGTCATTCGCATGGCCTCATCCACCCGGCGGCGGATTTCTTCCGGCGGCACCCCAAGGTTTTCCAGGGCAAAGGCCACATCCTCTTCCACCACCGTGGCCACAATCTGATTGTCCGGGTTCTGAAACACCATGCCCACCCGTTGGCGGATGTCATACAGGCGCGCCTCATCCGTGGTGGGGATGCCCTCCACCGTCACGGTGCCGCTTTCCGGCAGCAGAATGGCGTTGAAGTGCTTGGCCAGTGTGCTTTTTCCGCAGCCATTGGCCCCCAGCACCACCACAAATTCGCCTTTTTTCACGGTCATGCCGGCTCCGTTCACGGCCCAGACATCCTTCTGGTCATCGTAACGGAACCGCACCTGATCGGCGCAGATCATCGGGGTATTTTCCATGGTGTTTCCTCGCATCTTTCCCGGGCCGCTTTGCCCGGTGCACCCCGCAGGGCGCTTTGTTCCCATTCAGCAGGCAGCCCCTCGCTGCCCGGTTCTTCCGTTCAGGCCTCTTCCCAGATGGCCGTGGCGCCGCAGGGCACCACACCGCCGGTGGCGCTCACCGGCAGGCCGATCTCATCGCAGTGGGTCACGCCGCCGTACACCGGCCCCAGCGTGGTTTTGAGAATGTACTCCATCACTGCGGGAGAAAGGCCGGTGGTGTAGCTGTTCACCGCCACAAACAGGGGCTGCTCGCTGAGCACGCCTGCACACAGGGCAATGAGGTCGTAAATGTTGTCCTCCAGCTTCCACACCTCGCCGCCGGGGCCGCGGCCGTAGCTGGGCGGGTCCATAATGATGCCGTCGTACTTCTGGCCGCGGCGGATCTCCCGCGCCACAAACTTGGCACAGTCGTCCACGATCCAGCGCACAGGCTTTGCCTCCAGATGGCTGGCCTGCGCATTCTCGCGGGCCCAGGCCACAATGCCCTTGGAAGCGTCCACATGGCACACCTGCGCCCCGGCGGCCGCACAGGCCAGTGTGGCCCCGCCGGTGTAGCCGAACAGGTTCAGCACCTTGATAGGCCGGCCCGCCGCGGCGATTTTTTTCTTGTACCAAGCCCAGTTGACGGCCTGTTCAGGGAACACGCCGGTGTGCTTGAAGCCGGTGGGGCTGACCACCATAGTCAGTTCTTCCCAGTGGATCTTCCACTTTTCCGGCAGGCGGCGGCGGTATTCCCACTGGCCGCCGCCCTGGTTGGAGCGGTGATACACCGCATCTGCCTTGGCCCACAGCTGAGACGTGGGCTCGCTCTTCCACACCACCTGGGGGTCCGGCCGCACCAGCAGCGTGCTGCCCCACCGTTCCAGCCGGTTGCCGCCGGTGGCGTCGATCAATTCATAGTCTTTCCAGCTGTCTGCCGGGCGCATGGCCGTTCTCCTCTCTCACATACAGAAACTGTTTTCATTGGCTGAGGCACCGATTTTTCCGATTCATCCCGAAACGGCGCCGCCGCACCGCAAAAGCGCGGCCGCGCCCGCCTTCAGCCCTGAAATTCACGTTGGGGCCCAAACATCGGCCCGCCGGTTTGGCCGGGGCCTTTGTCCGGCCCCGGCCAACGGTTTTCTTCGGGTTTGCTCAGCCGAGCACCCGCTTGGTGATCATATCGGCAATGCGCTGGGCGCTGGCCTCAATGGCCGCCTCGTCCTTGCCCTCCACCATCACGCGGATCTTCGGCTCGGTGCCGGACACACGCACCAGCACGCGTCCCATGCCCATCAGGTTCTGCTGCTGGCTCTCGATGAAGCCCGCAATGTACTCATCCTCTTTATAGGCGGCCTTCTGGGCTGCGTTTGCCACCAGGTTCAGCATGACCTGAGGGAACTTCTCATACACGTTGTTCAGCTGGCTCATGGGGCACTTGCTGGCGGCCAGCAGCTTCAGCAGCTTACCGGCGGTCAGCTCGCCGTCGCCGGTGGTGGAGTGGTGCAGCAGGATCACATGGCCGCTCTGCTCGCCGCCGATGGCGTATCCCTTCTCCCGCATTTCCTCCAGCACATACCGGTCGCCCACGGCGGTGCGGGCGGTGTTGATGCCCTGGCGCTGCATGTACTGCATAAAGCCCAGGTTGGACATAACCGTCACCACGGCGGTGTCGCCGTCCAGCCGGCCGCGCTTCTTCATGTCGCAGGCCAGCAGCGCAATGATCTTGTCGCCGTCGATCTCCGCGCCCTTTTCGTCGCAGGCCAGGCAGCGGTCCGCGTCGCCGTCAAAGGCAATGCCGCAGTCAAATCCGCCTTCCTTCACGAATTTTGCCAGCTTATCCAAATGGGTGCTGCCGCAGCCGTCGTTGATGTTGCAGCCGTCCGGCTCCGCCCCCAGGAAGGTGCAGTTGGCGCCCAGCCGGGGGAACAGCTTGGGGGCCACCTCGGCGGATGCACCGTTGGCACAGTCCACCGCGATGTTCAGGCCGGTCAGATCAGCGCCGATGTGCTCGGCCAGGTAGTCCGCATAGTCGTCCACCGCGTTGTCACGGCGGGTCACACGGCCCACCGCCGCACCGGTGCACAGGGTCACTTCCGATTTGCCCAGCACGTAGTCCTCGATCTCGTTTTCCACCTGATCCGGCAGCTTGTAGCCGTCGCCGGAGAAGATCTTGATGCCGTTAAATTCCATGGGGTTGTGGCTGGCGGAGATGACCACACCGGCATCCGCGCCGTATTTGCCCACCAGATAGGCCACCGCGGGGGTAGGGATCACACCCAGCAGCTCCACATCCGCGCCCACGCTGCACAGGCCGGCAGCCAGCGAGCACTCCAGCATATCGCCGGAGATACGGGTGTCCTTGCCGATGAGAATGCGGGGCTTGCGGCCGGTGTTCTGGGTGAGAACCGCCGCCGCGCCGCGGCCGATCTTCATGGCCAGCTCACAGCTCAGGTCTTCCCCGGCCACGCCGCGCACTCCATCGGTACCAAACAATTTGCCCATAAGAAATTCCTCCCTAGTTTTAAGTGATCGGAAGTTGTATCGGTTGCTTTCGTTTGCTTCGGCTGAAGCATTTTACATGGAATAAATATTTAAAATGAGCGGTGCTGTTTTCCACCCAGGTTCTGCATTGCGTTCAAATTATATGCACATTTGTCCCGCATTTCCAGAGACAAATTGTGAATAATCGGAACTTTTCCGATTTTGCCGGTTTGGGTTCACTCAAACAGGCTCATCTGCCCGTCCGCCTGACCGTTTTTGCCCTGGGGCGGCTCCGGCGGGGTCATGCCCAGGTGCTGGTAGGCAAGGCGGGTCACACAGCGGCCTCGGGGCGTGCGGGTAAGGAAGCCCATCTGCATCAGGTACGGCTCGCAGATGTCCTCCAGCGTCACCGCCTCTTCGCCCAGCGCCGCCGCCAGCGTATCCAGGCCCACCGGCCCGCCGCCGTACAGCTCGATCACCGCCCGCAGCAGGCTGCGGTCCAGCTCATCCAGCCCAAGCGCGTCGATGTCCATGCGCTTCAGGGCCAGCTTGGCGGTTTTCTGGTCAATGTTGCCGTCGCCCAGCACCACCGCAAAATCCCGCACCCGCTTGAGCAGCCGGTTGGCCACACGGGGGGTGCCCCGGCTGCACTTTGCCAGCTCATAGGCCCCCTCGGGGGTGCAGGGCTGGCCGAGAATGCCCGCTGAACGCTGAATGATGCGCGCCAGCTCTTCCGGGCTGTACAGCTCCAGCTTCAGCAGAACGCCGAAGCGGTCCCGCAAGGGGCCGGTGAGCTGGCCCGCCCGCGTGGTGGCGCCAACCAGCGTAAAGCGCGGCAGGTTGATGCGGATGCTCTGGGCCGCCGGGCCCTTGCCGATCATGATGTCCAGCGCGAAATCCTCCAGCGCCGGATAGAGCACCTCCTCCACCTGACGGGACAGGCGGTGGATCTCATCAATGAACAGCACGTCGCCCTCCTGCAGGTTGGTCAGCAGGGCCGCCAGGTCGCCGGGCTTTTCAATGGCCGGGCCGCTGGTAATGCGGATCTGCACCCCCATCTCCTGGGCCACAATGCCGGCCAAGGTGGTTTTGCCCAGGCCCGGCGGGCCGTAAAGCAGCACATGGTCCATCGGTTCGCCCCGGCGGCGGGCTGCTTCCAGATAAATGCGAAGGTTCTCCTTCACCTTTTCCTGGCCCACATAGTCCTCCAGGGTGCGGGGGCGAAGGTTGTTTTCTTCCCCATCGGCGCTGGTTTCCTGTGGGCTTACCAGCCGCTGCTGGGCAATTTCGTAGTCGTCCATCCATTACCTCCCCGCCGCCATGCCGCGCAGCGCCAGCTTGATCAATTCTTCCACCGGCAGGCTGGTGTCCAGCTTGGCCACCGCCGCGGCGGCCTCGCTCTGCCCATACCCCAGGCTGACCAGCGCCGCAATGGCCTGGGGTGCGCTGCCCGCCACCCGGGCGGCGGCCACATCCTCCAGCCCAACGCCCTCGGCCAGGCCCTTGCCCACCTTGTCCTTCAGCTCCAGCGTGATGCGCTGGGCCAGCTTGGGGCCAACGCCGTTGGCGGCCGTTAAAGCCTTGTGGTCGCCGGAAGAAATGGCCAGAGCCACCCGCTCCGGGCTGAGCACGTTCAGAATGGCCAGGCCCACCTTTGGCCCCACGCCGGAAACCGCCGTGAGCATCTCAAAGCAGGTCTGCTGCTCTTCGCTGGCAAAGCCATACAGGCTGATGTCGTTTTCCGTGACGTTCATCACCGTATACAGGGTGCCTTCGCCGCCCACGCCGGGCAGTGCCCCTGCCACGCTGGCCGGGGTCTGCACCAGATAGCCCACCCCTGCGCAGGAGAGGACCACCCGGTCCAACGATTTTTTCAACACCTTGCCGGTCAAGCTGTAAATCAACGGTCCGTTCCTCCTTATTTATCGAATGGGCAGCCCCTGAATGCGGCTGCGGCTGCAGTGGCAGTGGGTAATGGCCATGGCCAGAGCATCCGCCGTGTCATCGGGCTTGGGCACCTTGTCCAGATGCAGCAGAATGCGGGTCATCTCCTGCACCTGCTTTTTGTTGGCCATGCCGTAGCCGCTGACCGACTGCTTCACCTGCATGGGGGTGTATTCAAAAAGGGGCACGCCTCTCTGCGCCGCCGCCAGCAGAATCACCCCGCGGGCCTCGGCTACCCCGATGACGGTGGTTTGGTTGTGCTGGTAAAACAGCTTTTCGATGGAGAGCGCCTCGGGCCGGTATTGATCAAGCACTTCCGCCACACCGTCATACACCTGCGCCAGCCGTTGTTCCAGCGGTACCCCGGCCTTTGTGGTCACCGCGCCGAAACCCGCCGGCTGAAACCGGTTGCCCTGATAGTCCAGCACGCCCCAACCAACGATGGCGTAGCCGGGGTCAATGCCCAATACCCGCACAAGCACCCTGCCTTTCTCTCACGTTTGCTCGGTTCTTTGTCTGCAAAGCCGCATTTTTTTGCCTGCAAACCCATAATAACCGTATTATTATAACACACAAGCCGTTCTTGGGCAACAAAGGCCCTTTGCCACTCTGCGCAAAAGTTCACAGGGCAGCAGTTTGATGCAAAAAAGCAGCCCGGCCGGGCGCATTGCGCACCCGCCGGGCTGTCGTTTGCTTTATTTGGGCAGGCCGTGCCGATCAATGATCGAACAGGCTCTTTTTGTTGTGCATGTACACGCTGAGCACCAGTCCCACGCACAGGTACATCATCAGGGCACTGGTGCCGCCGCCGGAGAAGAAGGGCAGCGTCACGCCGATGACCGGCAACACCGCAAGGTTCATGCCCAGGTTGATGATTACCTGCCAGGCCATGGCCGCAAACACACCGGTGCAGATGTAAGTACCCAGTTTGTCCTGGCTGCGCAGACCGGTGGTCAGGGTTTTGATCGCAATGGCAAACAGCGCCCCCAGCACCAGCACACAGCCCACAAACCCAATGGATTCGGCAATGTAGCTGAAGATGAAGTCGTTCTCGGCCTTCGGCACGTAGTTGTGGTACTCATTGAACAGCCCACGCCCGAAAATGCGCCCTGCGCCGATGGAGATCAGCCCCTTGTTCTGCTGCAGGGTAATGTCCGCATAGGCGGGGTCGTCCATATGAAACAGCGCCATAATGCGCTGATACTGGTAGTTCTTGAAGACCTTATCCGGAAAGAAGCCCACGGCCACCGCCAGCGCGGTGATGCCGGCACACACAGCCCCGGCGATGTACCGCCAGGAAAGCCCGGCCACAAACATCATCATGCAGCCGATGCAGGCAAACACGATGGCGGTTCCGTCATCGCCCTGAATGTGCACCAGCAGCACCGGCACTGCCATATGGGCCAGCAGCTTGGCCAGCGTTTTCGGCTCGTTGATCTCGTTTTTCACCATATCCAGATGCATGGCAAAGGTGAGAATGAAGCTGATCTTGGCCAGCTCGGTGGGCTGAAGCGACAGCGACCCCACCCGAATCCAGCTGTAATTGTCCGTGCTGCCGGGGGCGTAGCCCAGCGAAACCGGCCCCAGATTCACCTTTAAAAAGGTCAGGGCCACCAGGCCCCAGGCGCCTGCCACATGAAAGGGCCAGGCATCCACCATGGCCCGGTAATCAATGCAGCTGAGCAGAATGGCACACACCACTCCCAGCAGGCTGGCAATGGCCTGCACCAATGCCCCGCGGTAACCGCCCAGGCCGGTGATGCTGCCCATATCCGTGTCAAAGCCGCCCAGATTGTAGGTGCCGATGGAAATCAGCGTGAGTACGCTGAGCACCGAGCAGCCCACACACAGGGCCAGATACACCCAGTCGGTGGCGCGGCTGTATTCTTTAATGAGTTTTCCCATAGTTTTCCTCGTATTGGTCGCAGTGTTTTCCCGCAGGGGCAAGGCCCTGCGCTTTTAATACGAGCCGGAGCCGCTGTTTCTTTCACGCAGGCAGACTTTTTCCAGCTTTTTTATTATATCGTCTCCCGGCCTCTTTTGCAAATCACCGCTGCATATGCTATACTAAAACCAAATATGGGCAGTTGCGCCGTGTTTCGACAGCCTTTGCCCGCGCCTTCGGGCGGAAAGGAGCGTTTTGCCCATGGAAACCATTACACACAGCCGGGCCGAAACCGTCGCGCTGGGCAAGCGGATGGCCGCCGTGCTCAGCCCCGGCAGCCTGGTGGCCTTCACCGGCGGGCTGGGCGCAGGCAAAACCGCCTTTTGTGAAGGGCTGGCCCAGGGCTTGGGCTGCACCGATCCGGTGAGCAGCCCCACCTTTGCCATCGTAAACTACTACCGGGGGCCAAAGCCCCTGGCCCATTTTGATTTGTACCGCATCTCCACCGAAGAGGATCTGTGTACCTCCGGCTTCTACGATTACCTGGACGAAGGCGCCATTGTTGCCGCCGAATGGAGCGAGAACCTGGCCGATCTTCTGGCGCTGGAGCATCCCATTCGGGTGGACATTCAGCATCTGGGCGGCGATGACCGAAAAATTACCATTGAGGGGGTAACCTTTTGATTTGTATGGGCATTGATGCAGCCGGCCGCACCGCGGGCGTGGCCCTGACCAAAGACGACCAGCTGCTTTATGAGTGCTTTGTAAACGGCGGGCTGTCCCACAGCGAGACCCTGATGGGCCTGGTGGACGGGGCTTTCAAGGCCACCGGCCTGGCCCCGACCGACCTGGACCTGTACGGCGTGTGTGCCGGGCCGGGCAGCTTTACCGGCCTGCGCATCGGTTTGGCCACCGTCAAAGGGCTGGCTTTTGTAAACAACACGCCCTGTGCCGGGGTCTCCACGCTGGAAGCCTTGGCCCTGCCCCAACAGGGAGAGGGCACCGTGCTGTGCGCGCTGGATGCGCGCCGCGGCGAGGTATACTGGGCCGCCTTTGATCTGGCCACCCATGCCCGCCTGACCCCGGATGCCGCCCAGCCGGTGGATGCGCTGACGGATTTTGTTTCAAATTGCAAAAAACCTTTGTTTTTTGTTGGTGACGGGGCGCAGCTGTGCTATAATAAGTTCGGCACACAGCCGGGCGTGCTTTCCTGCCCGCCCAGTCTGCAGGCCCCCCGCGCGCTGGGCATCTGCCTGGCCGCCCTGCGGATGCAGGCGGACGGCGAAACCTGCCCCCCGGAAGCTCTGCGCCCACAGTATCTGCGCTTGAGCCAGGCCGAGCGGGAACGGGCGGAACGCCTGGCCGCCTGGAAGGAATAAGAGGAGGAACATTACCATGAAACCCATCGCCCTTGCCGCCGACCACGGCGGTTTTGAACTGAAGGAAGCCGTGCGCAAGCACCTGGATGAGATTGGTCAGGCTTACACCGATTTCGGCACGCTGGACGGCGCTTCCTGCGATTACCCCGATATGGCCGCCCCCGCCTGCGATGCCGTTGTGGCCGGCGACTGCCGCTGCGCCCTGTTGTTCTGCGGCACCGGCGTGGGCATTTCCATGTCCGCCAATAAGATCCACGGCATCCGCGCCTGCTGCTGCAGCGATTCCTTCAGTGCGGAGTACACCCGCCGCCACAACGATGCCAACGCCCTGTGTCTGGGCGGCCGTGTGGTGGGCCCCGGCCTGGCCATCCAGCTGGTGGACCTGTTTCTGAACACCCCCTTTGAGGGCGGTCGCCATCAGCGCCGCATTGATAAGCTTACCGCACTGGAAGCCCGCGGCTGAACCGCATTTTCTGCCGTTTTGAGCCGGGGGCAGTTCTGCCGTCCGGTTTGTTTGAACCACGCGAAATGAACATTGAGGAGCGTTGAACAAAATGAGCAAACAGCCTATGATTCTCGACCATCCCCTGGTGCAGCACAAGGTCAGCCTGCTGCGCAACAAAGCCACCGGCACCAAGGAATTCAAGGAGCTGGTGAGCGAGCTGGCAACCCTGCTGTGCTACGAAGCCACCCGTGACCTGCCCCTGGAAGAAGTGGAGATCGAGACTCCCATCGCCGTGGCCCACACCAATGTGCTGTCCGGCCGCAAGCTGGCCCTGGTGCCCATTCTGCGCGCCGGCCTGGGCATGGTGGACGGTATGCTGACCCTGTTGCCCGCCGCCAAGGTCGGCCACATTGGCCTGTACCGCAACGAAGAGACCCTGGAGCCTGTGGAGTACTACTGCAAGCTGCCCAGCGACATTGCCGAGCGTGACGTGATCGTGCTGGATCCCATGCTGGCTACCGGCGGCAGCGCCCGTGACGCCATCACCCAGATCAAGAAGCGCGGTGCCCGCAGCATCAAATTCATCGGCATCATCGCCGCTCCCGAAGGCCTGAAGGCCCTGCATGAGGCCCATCCCGATGTGGACATCTACGTTGCTGCTCTGGATGAGAAGCTGAACGAGAAGGGCTACATCGTTCCCGGTCTGGGCGACGCGGGCGACCGCATCTTCGGCACGAAATAATTCCGGAAAGGACCGCTTCCATGCAAAAAAAGCTCCTGGTTTCTCTGCTGGTCAGCCTTGCGCTGAGTGTACCGGCCGGTTATGCGGTGTATCTGCTCACAGACAGTGACTTTCTCTCCCCTGGCATTCTGCGCCTGATGCAGGCGCTGGCCGTGCTGCTGCTGATTTTCATCTGGGGAGAGTTTGCCCTGCTGGTACGAGATGCCCGCCGCAATGCCCATCAGGCGGCAGAACATCAAAAGGCCCGTCGGGATGCGCTGCGTACCCTGGCCGCTGAAGCCGATGAAGAAGACGAGGCCGACCCGCCCTATACCCCGGTGGAGCCGGAGTTTTTCCAGCTGGACGACCCGGAAGCACAGCCGGAACCGCTGGTTTTTCGTGGGCTTTCGGTTGCGCCCGGGCAGGGCTTTTCTCCCAAAGAAAACGCCGCGCCCAAATCCTGACCGTTCACTTCGATGTTTTTTTGCACAAAGCCAAGCGGCACACCGCCGCAAAAACCGTTGTTCGGTTTTTGCGCGGTGTGCCGCTTTTATTCTTTCACTGCATTTATTTTTACCTGTGCTGTCTCAGGGGCCGGCTGCCCGCGGCCCTCAGTCTGCACCGAAGATCTTCCGGGCCAGCGCCTGGCCGGTGGGGGTAGCCGCAAGGCCGCCCTGGGCTGTCTCCCGCAAAGAGCAGGGCAGGCTCTCGCCCACCTCCCGCATGGCGCCGACCACCTCATCCACCGGGATCACGCTGCGGATGCCCGCCAGCGCCATGTCCGCCGCACACAGGGCGCACATCACGCCGCCCGCGTTTCGCTTGATGCAGGGCACCTCCACCAGCCCGGCTACCGGGTCGCACACCAGCCCCAGCTGGTTTTTAATGGCCATGGCCGCCGCGTTGGCCGCCATCTCCGGTGTACCGCCGTTCAGCTCCACCAGGGCAGCCGCCGCCATGGCCGCCGCACTGCCGCACTCGGCCTGGCAGCCGCCCTCTGCCCCAGCAATGCTGGCCTGCTGGGCCAGCACCAGGCCAATGCCGCCCGCCGCGGCCAGCGCCTCACAGGCCTGCTGGCGGCTGGTTCCGCGCTGCTCCATCATGACCAGCACCGCCCCGGGCAGAATGCCGCAGCTGCCCGCTGTGGGGCTGGCGACGATGCGGCCCATGGCTGCGTTGTACTCCGCCACCGAAATGGCAATGGCCATGGCGCTGGCCGCCAGCGGCCCGGAAAGCGTCTGCCCTGCCTGGGCATACTGGCTCATGCGCCAGCCATCGCCCCCGGTCAGCCCGCTGTGAGAGTGCACGTCCTTCCGGCCGCCCCGCCGGGCTGCCTGCTCCATCACCGTCAGGTCCTCATCCAGCACGGCCAGCAGCTGCTCTTTGGTGCGGCCCAGCTGTTCGGCCTGCTCTTCCAGCACCAGCTGGCCGATGGTCATCGTTTCGCTGGCCGCCAGGCGGGCCAGCTCTGCAATGGAATCGTATGCAATCCTCATGGTGTTCCCCCCCTTAATTTGCCCGCAGGTAAACCACGCCGGCCACATTGGGCTGCTTTTTCAGCAACTCCACCACCCCGCTGTCCAGCTGGCCGTCCAGCTCAATGGTCATAATGGCCATGTCGCCCTTGATGGGCCGGGTCAGCTTAAAGTTGCCGATGTTCACCTTATACAGCGCCAGCGCCTGGGTTACCGTGGCAATCACGCCGGGAGTATCCCGGTGGGGAATGATGAGGGTATCGCACTGGCCGGTGAAGGCGCTTTCCATGCCATTCAGCCGGGTGATCAGGATGTTTCCGCCGCCCACGGAGGCCCCCTCCACCTGCGCCACTGCGCCCTCTTTGCCGGTCAGCTTGATTACCGCCGTGTTGGGGTGGCACTTGGGAAGCTGCACCGTGTGGAAGGAAAAGCGCAGGCCCTGTTCTTTTGCCAGTTCCAGACTGCGGGGCAGCCGCTCATCGTCCGGCCGCATTCCCAGAATGCCTGCAATCAGCGCCCGGTCGGTGCCGTGGCCCTTATAGGTTTGGGCAAAGCTGCCCGCCAGGCCGATCTCGGCCTCCACCGGTTCCTGGGCCAGAATTTTTCGTGCCACATACCCAATGCGGGCCGCACCGGCGGTATGGCTGCTGGACGGACCGATCATAACCGGGCCGATGATGTCAAAAATGTTCACCGCTGTACCTCACTTTTCCCTATTTTTTCTAAATCCTACTCTCTTTTCCTGATTTTTGCAAGAATTGTACTCACCATACGTACAATCTCGCAGTTCCTATAAAAATACGCCCCTCGGCAGAACCGCCATGGCCTGCCGGGGGGCGTATTTTTGTTCAAGCAACTTACAGCAATTTGGAGAGGAAGGCCTTCAGCCGGGGATGCCTGGGGTTCGTGAAGAACTCCTGCGGCGGCTCGTCCTCCTGAATCTTGCCCTCGTCGATGAAGATGACCCGGCTGGCCACCTCACGGGCAAAGCCCATTTCGTGGGTGACCACCACCATGGTCATGCCGTCCTTAGCCAGCTGCTTCATCAGCTCCAGCACCTCGCCCACCATCTCGGGGTCCAGGGCGCTGGTAGGCTCGTCAAACAGGATCACGTCCGGGTCCATGGCCAGGGCGCGGGCAATGGCAATGCGCTGCTTCTGGCCGCCGGACAGGCTGTTGGGGTACACATCCGCCTTTTCCGACAAACCCACCCGGGCCAGCAGTTCGTCCGCCCGCTTTTCGGCTTCTTCCTGGGTTTTCAGCTTCAGAAGCACCGGGGCCATGCACAGGTTCTGCTTCACAGTCATGTGGGGGAACAGGTTGAAATGCTGGAACACCATGCCCATCTTGCGGCGGATGCGGTCAATGTCCTTGTCGTTGACCTCCTCGCCCTCAAAGGTTACGGTGCCCTCGGTGGGGATCTCCAGCCGGTTCAGGCAGCGCAGGAAAGTGGACTTGCCGCAGCCGGAAGGGCCGACCAGACAGATCACATCGCCGCGCCGGATGTCAATATCAATGCCGCGCAACACGTCCAGCTTGGGGGTAAGGCCCTTAACGCCCTTTTTCTTTTCGCCGCCATAGGTCTTTTTCAGCCCGCGGACCTGCAAAATATTATCGGTCACTTGCAGCCAGCCTCCCTTCAATGTTGCCCAGAATCTTCTCCAAAATCAGAACCAGCACCAGATAGATTGCCGCCACCGAAATGTAGGGGAAGAAAGCGCTGTAGGTGCGGCTGCGCACAATGTCACCGGCCTTGGTCAGGTCCTGCAGGGCAATGTAGCCGCTGATGGAGGTTTCCTTCAAAAGCACAATCAGCTCGTTGCCCAGCGAAGGGAACACGTTCTTGATTGTCTGGGGCAGAATGACCCGCCAGGTGGCCTGAGTGTAATTCAGGCCCAGGCTGCGGGCGGCCTCCATCTGGCCGTAGTCAATGCTCATGATGCCGCCGCGGAAGATCTCGGCCACATAGGCACCGCTGTTCATGCCAAACGCCAGCACCGCAACCGGCACCTTGTCGATCTTCACCGAACCGAAGATGACAAAATACATGATCAGCACCTGAATCATGGTGGGGGTGCCGCGGATGACCGTCAGATACACGTTGCACAGAAAGTTCAGAAATTTCAGCAGCGGGCCCCGGCGCAGGGTGCGCTCATAGGTGGTGCGGCAGTACGCAATCAGGAACCCAAGCACGATGCCCAGAAGCGCTGCGCAGAACGTGATGGTCAGCGTAGTTTTCAAACCATTCAGGAACAGCATGTAGCGCTGCTCTGTGATAAAGGTGGCGGTGAACTGCTTCACCAAGTTTTGCCATAGATCCTGCATGGCGGGCATCCTCCTTTGTTTTGGGCGGAACCGCGCAAATTTTACCATCCGTATGCGGGGGTCGTTCATCTGCGGCAGTGCCTTTGTGATAAGAACAGAAAAAGGGGCAGAGCACCGAAAGCGCCCTGGCCCTGTCTCTTTTTAATAAGGTTACTTCAGCACGATAATGCTCTGAACGCCGGTGCAGTAGCTGTCAGTGAAGTTGATGCTCTCGGCACGCTCAGGGGTAACAGTCATGCCGGCCATACCGAAGTCAGCCTTGCCGGACTGCACAGCGGGGATGATGGCGTCAAACTCCATATCCTCCACATGCAGCTTGTAACCCATCTGGTCGCAGATGGCCTTGGCGAAATCCACATCCAGGCCGATAACCTCGCCATTCTGGATGTACTCGTAAGGCTCGAAGGTGGCGTTGGTGGCCATGGTCAGCTCACCATTGGGGTACTCGGTGCCCTCGGGGGTAACGTAACCGACCGCACCCTCGGTCTTGTTGATGTACTTATCCAGGATGGCGTCCAGGGTGCCGTTGTTCTTCAGCTCGGCGATGGCCGCATTCATGGCCTCGGTCAGCTGATCGTTGCCCTTGGCAACACAGGCAGCATAGTCCTCGGTGGCGTAGGGGGTGTCCAGAACCACCAGACTGTCCGGGTTGGCGGCCACAAAGTTCTTGGCCACCTGGTCGTCGATGCACACGGCGTCGATCTTGCCGCTCAGCAGAGCCTGCACCGCGTCAGCAGCCTTGTTGTACTCTTCCACGCCTGCAATGTTCAGGTCGTCGGCGTTGCCCACGGCATCGCTCATGTAGATATCACCGGTGGTGCCCAGCTGCACGCCCACGGTCTTGTCGGCCATGTCGTCCAGGCTGAAGATGGTCTGCTTGCCAGCAGCTTCGGAAGAAGCGGCCTCAGAAGAAGCAGCGGCGCTGGAAGAAGCGCTGCCGCCGCAGGCGGCCAGGCTCAGGGCCATGGTCAGGCCCAGCATCAAAGCAACAAACTTTTTCATAAGTAAAACACTCCTCTTTCTTCTTCGGCGGCCCCATTTGCGGCGGCAGGGTCGCCGAAGCGTGCCCGTCTGCCCTGTGGCCGTCCGATTCTTCCGTTCCCCAACGAGCCTTTCAGCGTCAAACCCTCATTCGGCGCAAGCCCCATGTGGAACTGTCTCCTAGTATAGCTGTATATTTATTCTCTGTCAATGAATTTTTATGCTTTCGGTCATAGTTTTCGCGTTTTGCACAAACCAGGCTTCAATGTTCCCCCAGCTTTTGCGCAGTTTTCTTTTTCTGCACGCATTTCCGTCTCTCTTTTTTCGGCGCAAGTGCGTTTTCCCTTTGGTTTTCCTGCGCGGGCCTTCCCTGCCGTATCCTTCAATCCCGCAACATGGCCTTCGGGGTTCCGGCCGTTACTTTTTGACGTTAAAGAGGCGGTGTGCCCGCACCGTTGAAATGACTGTTTATGCAATTTGTCGGCATGCCTTGTATATATATTCACCGCAGCTGTTTAAAACATCGTTTCCTGCCCCGCAGCGCGGCCACTTGTCCCAGCTGCACTGCCGCCAGACGTGTGGGCCCCACTGCTGACGGAGCACCCGAGCGGATAAGCGCCGAAGTTCGCTTTGAATGCGTACTCAAGGAACGCCTTCAAAGCTCCTAAATATTGCGTTCTGTATATCGCAGCATTAGATTTCCAATTTGTTTTTTGTCAATCATCGTTTTATCGCAGTATGCAGCATTTTATCGGCAATTTCATCCCGGCCCTGCCCGCCGGTGATTTTCCATGTAAAAACAGGTGAGGAGCCTCCCCAAACGGGAAGCCCCTCGCCTGCTTTTGTGGTTTTATTTTGCCTTTTTGGCCTTTTCGGGGTCATCGCAGTGGCTGGCGCAGTGGGAGCAATCCCCGCCGCAGCCGCCGCCCTGCCAACCGCCGTTTTTCGAGATCCAGGCAATGGCCAGCACAAAAAATACGACCAGCCCTGCCAGCACCAGAATGCTTTGAATGTTCATTTACCGTACCCTCTTTTCTGGTCTGCACGGCCTCAGCCGCGCAGGGAACCTTCGGCCCGGCACTCAGGCTAGGCCCATCAAAGTCCCAACCAATTTTACCACAAATGCCACGGCCCACGCAATAGCGCATTGCAACACGCACACCTGCACGGCGGCGCGGCGGGTTCCCGCCTCACGTCGCACGGCGGCAATCGCCGCCACGCAGGGCGTATACAACAGGGTAAACACCAGGAAAACCAGCGCGCTGAACGGGGTGAACAGGCTGCTCAGGGTCTGGGGCAGAGTGCTGATGGAAGCCCCCGTCAGCACGGCCAGGGTGCTCACCACCGTTTCCTTGGCGGTAAAGCCGGTGATGAGGGCCGTGCTCACCCGCCAATCGCCGAAGCCCAGCGGGGCCAAAACCGGCGCAATCAGGCTGCCCAGCAGGGCAAGCAGGCTCTGGCTGCTGTCCGCCACCACGTTCAGGCGGGTGTCAAAGGTCTGCAGGAACCAAATGATGATGGTTGCAACAAAGATCACGGTGAAGGCGCGGGTCAAAAAGTCCTTGGCTTTTTCCCACATCAGCTGGCCCACGCTGCGGGGCGAGGGCAGCCGGTAATTGGGAAGCTCCATCACAAAGGGCACCGGCTCCCCCTGATACACGGTATTTTTCAGCAGCAGGCCGAACAGCACACCCACCGCCATGCCCAGCACATACAGGCCGATCATCACCAGTGCACGATGGTGCGGAAAGAACGCCATGGTAAACATCCCGTAGATGGGCAGCTTGGCCGAGCAGCTCATGAAGGGGGTGAGCAGAATGGTCATTTTCCGGTCCCGCTCGCTGGAGAGGGTGCGGGTGGCCATGATGGCGGGTACGCTGCATCCAAAGCCGATGAGCATGGGCACAAAGCTACGGCCGGAAAGTCCGATGCGGCGCAGCAGCTTGTCCATCACAAAGGCCACGCGGGCCATGTAGCCGGAATCTTCCAGAATGGACAAAAAGAAAAACAGCACCAGAATGACCGGCAGGAAGCTGAGCACGCTGCCCACACCCGCAAATACGCCGTCGATCACCAGGCTGTGCACTACCGGGTTGATTCCGTAATTGGTCAGGGCCTGATCGGCGCAGGCGGTCACCCAGTCAATGCCGGCGCTGAGCAGGTCGCTCAAAAAGGCGCCCACGCTGCCGAAGGTCAGCCAGAACACCAGACCCATGATGCACAGAAACACCGGTATTGCAAAATACTTGCCCGTCAACACCTTATCAAGGGCCACGCTGCGGGCGTGCTCCTTACTCTCGTGAGGCTTGACCACCGTATCTTCGCACAGGTGGCTGATGAAATCGTACCGGGTGTCGCACAGGGCGCTCTCCCGGTCGGTTCCGGTCTCTTCTTCCAGCTGCACCAGGGCGTGCTCCAGCAGCTCCTTTTCGTTTTCCGAAAGGTGCAGGCTTTCCAGAATGGGGCCGTCCCCCTCCACCAGCTTGGCCGCCGCAAAGCGCACGGGAATTCCCGCCCGTTTGGCGTGATCGTCGATCTGGTGCATAATGGCGTGAATGCATCGGTGCACCGCGTCGCTGCCGTCGTTGTCGCCGTCCTCCCGGCAGAAATCCGTGCGGGCAGGCTTTTCCTGATAATGGGCCACGTGCAGCGCATGGCGGATCAGTTCATCAATGCCCTCGTTTTTTGCCGCACTGATGGGAATGACCGGAATGCCCAGCTCCGCCTCCAGCGCGTTGACCATCACGGTGCCGCCGTTGGCCCGCACCTCATCCATCATATTCAGGGCCAGCACCATGGGAATGCCCAGTTCCAGCAGCTGCAGCGTCAGGTAGAGGTTGCGCTCAATGTTGGTGGCGTCCACAATGTTGATGATGCCCTGGGGCTTTTCCTTCAGCAAAAAGTCCCGGGTCACGATCTCTTCATTGGAATAGGGCGACAGGCTGTAAATGCCGGGCAGGTCCACCACGGTGGCCTCCATATGGCTGCGGATCTTGCCGTCCTTTCGGTCCACCGTTACACCGGGGAAGTTGCCCACGTGCTGGTTGGAGCCGGTGAGCTGGTTGAACAGGGTGGTTTTGCCGCAGTTCTGGTTGCCTGCAAGGGCAAACACCAGCGGGGTCCCGTCCGGAATGGCGGCCCGGCCGTGCTCTTCTTCCCGGTGGCGGGCATTCATCTCACCCGCACCCGGATGCACCTGGGGTGCATGGCGGTCGGAATGGCGCGGCCTGACCAGCGGAGCGGGGGCACGTTCATCCGCAATTTCAATGTTCTCGGCATCTGCCAGGCGCAGGGTCAGCTCATACCCACGCAGTTCCAATTCCACCGGGTCTCCCATCGGGGCCGTTTTGCGCAGGGTCACTGCGGTGCCAGGGGTAAGCCCCATATCCAGCAGGTGGCGGCGCAGCGCCCCCGTGCCCCCTACGGCACGGATGGTGGCACAGCGCCCCACCGAAAGCTCACTCAACTTCATTTTTGTTTCACGTTCCTTGTTCAATGATCTCAGCCGCGTTTGTTAGCGTTGTCTAACAACATGGATTTAGTGTAGCATTCCATCGCATGCTTGTCAACACAGGCTGACAAACTATTCTGCGTTTCCGCGCATGCCCGCCAGCTGAAGAAATATGGACAAAAAGCGGACGGAACCCTCCCCGCGAGATGGATTCCGTCCGTTTTCTCGTTGTACTTTTTCGCAGCCGGCCGGTGACCGGCGTATTACGTTGGGTCTTTCCGCCCGCCGCCCTGTTCCTGCGCCTTCTGCCGCATACTGCGGCGCAGACGGCTGAGCGTAACCGGCGTAATGCCCAGGAACGAGGCGATGATCTTGCCGCTGACCTGATCGGCCACACCGGGATAGTTCTGGAGGAACCACTGGTAGCGCTGCAGCGCTGCCCCTTCCAGCAGGGCATTGCGCGCTTTCAGGTGTATCTCGCCCGCAAGCTTTATCTGTTCCACATAAATCTGCCGGGTCTCCGGCCGGTTGGCCATCATGGCATCCGCCAGCTCCACCGGAATGGCAAATACCTGGGTGCCTGCGGCCGCCGCGCCGATGTTGATTCGGGCCGGCTCATGCCAATCGAAGCCGGGCATAAACGCCATACCCGGGGTACCGGAAATGCACTCGGTGATCTCCCGGCCGTTCTCGTCAAAATAGTAGCCGCGCAGCACACCCTGCTTGATGAAATACACATCCATGACTGGTTCGCCGCAGGCCAGCAGCACCTGCCCCTTGTGCAGGTTCAGCACCCGAATGGCGCCGATGCACTGCCGGAGTGCCTCCGGCTCGGTCACTTTCAGAACCTGGGCACAAAATGTCTGAACGTCCACAGCATCACCTTCTCGCCCGCTCGTTCCGGTCGGGGCCGCTTTCTTCGTTGTTTTATTATAATGTAAAACTGCAGTGTGATTATACCATATTTTCGGCTCAAAAGTATTATTTTACGTTAATTTTTATCATTTTACCTTTGATTTTTATACAATCACGCCAACAGACCGCAAAAACACACGAAGCATCGCCAATCAGTATGCAAGGCCGCCTTCTTCCATTCCGACACTTACAGCAGCCGCCCTGTGTGTGCCGACCTTTGTGCGTTTTCTTTCTTAAAACTCGATTTTAAGAACTTTTCTCCCTGTAATTATGTATGTAAAGCTCCTATTTGTCAACTCTATCCGGAACTACGATTCCTATATAGAGGCAACAAAGGAGTGGTTTTGTGCTTATTTTTGACCGGCGTACCATCGGCAACCGCTTATTGACCATGCGCAAAAAGCGGGGCTTACCCAGGCTGAGGTGGCGGAACTGGCCGGCCTTTCGGACCGCACCTATGCGGACATTGAACGCGGCACCGTCAACATGCGTTTGGAAACTCTGCTGCACATCTGCCGGGTATACGGTGCCACACCGGATGAAATTCTGGTAAGCGAGTTGGACGCCCCGCTGCCGGAAAGCGAACTGCTGGCCCGGCTGCACCGCTGCACCCCGCAGCAGCAGGCCACGGCGCTGACGCTACTGGCCGTCTATCTCGGCTCTTTGGATTAACGCCCCGCAGCGGGTAGTATTTCTCCGTGCGGCAGATGCGGGCAGCTTCAGCGAGGCCGCCGAAATGCGCCGCATAACGCCTACGGCGGTCATCAAGCCGATCATGCGCCGGGAGGGCTCTCTCGGCGTGAAGCGGTTCGGCCGCAGCCGCCGCGGCCCGGTTCTGGCCAAAGCCGGGCTCTCTTTGTATCAGGACGCAGCCCAAACGCTCCGCAAAGAATGGTACGGCTGATGACAACCCAAAGGTATACACTCACAAACAAAGGCCCCCCGGTGTGACGAAGCGTCACGCCGGGGGGCCTAAATTATGCCTTTGCTCATCGCCCGCTCGTTCTTTTCGGGCCGGGCATTTTGCGCAGCATTTCAGCCTGTGCGTTGATTACAGCTCAGCGAAGTACTTAATGGTGCGAACCATCTGGCTGGTGTAGCTGTTCTCGTTGTCGTACCAGGACACGACCTGCACCTGGAAGGTGTCGTCGTCGATCTTGGTAACCATGGTCTGGGTGGCATCGAACAGGCTGCCGTACTTCATGCCGATCACGTCGGAAGAAACGATCTCCTCCTCGTTGTAGCCGAAGCTCTGGCTCTGAGCGGCCTTCATGGCGGCATTGATGGACTCCTTGGTTACATCCTTGCCCTTGACAACGGCCACCAGAATGGTGGTGGAGCCGGTGGGAACAGGCACGCGCTGAGCGGAACCGATCAGCTTGCCGTTCAGCTCGGGGATGACCAGGCCGATGGCCTTGGCAGCACCGGTGCTGTTGGGAACGATGTTCTGGGCGCCGGCGCGGGCACGGCGCTTGTCACCCTTGCGCTGGGGGCCATCCAGGATCATCTGATCGCCGGTGTAAGCATGAACGGTGGTCATGATGCCGGAGACGATGGGATAGGTCTTGTTCAGGGTGTCGGCCATGGGGGCCAGGCAGTTGGTGGTGCAGGAAGCAGCGGAGATGATCTGATCCTCAGCGGTCAGGGTATTCTCGTTCACGCTGTACACGATGGTCTTCAGATCGTTGCCGGCAGGAGCGGAGATAACGACCTTCTTGGCGCCGGCATCAATGTGAGCCTGAGCCTTGGCCTTGCTGGTGTAGAAGCCGGTGCACTCCAGCACCACGTCCACACCGATCTCGCCCCAAGGCAGCTCGGCAGCGTTGGCCTTGGCATAGATGGTGATCTTCTTGCCGTCCACCACGATGTAATCATCGCCGGCCTCGACGGTGTGCTTGTTCTCGCCGATCTTGCCCAGGAAGCTGCCCTGAGCGGTGTCGTACTTCAGCAGGTGAGCCAGCATCGCAGGGCTGGTCAGGTCGTTGATGGCCACAACCTCGTAGCCCTCAGCCTCAAACATCTGACGGAAAGCCAGGCGGCCGATGCGGCCGAAACCATTGATCGCAACTTTAACTGCCATTGTTATTTTCCTCCCTGAATGAGTTGTTTTGGTGTGCAGGAGCGCGGCGGCAGGGAATTGTCATCCGCTCTCTGTGTTTGGGTTTGCACTGACTTTATTGTATCCCAAAAAGCAGCAAACTGCAAGTAGTTGACAAAAATTTAACACAAAAATCCAGAAAGCCCAATGTTTTGCATCCTTTCCACATTTTTTCGTGGATTTTGCACCACTGCGGCCGCACACTAGTCCAAACGGGCGCAGTCGTTCGGCCTGCCGCGCCCGGCGAGAGGTGGGATGTCACAATGGAGCAAAGCGAACCTGCCGCAGCTCTGCGGCAGGCCGCCGCCGAACAGTTCGCCGCCGGGCGCCGGAGGGCAGGGTATCGGCTGCTTCGGGCCGCCTGCACGCTGGAGGCTCTGGCCCGGCTGCACGCCCCCGTCTGCCCCACCGCGCTTTCCCCGACATGCGTGGAATTGGCGGAGCAGCTGCGGCAGGTCAGCCCGCTGCCCCCTGCTGCCGTCTCGCTCTCTCTGCCCGCTGAACCGCTGGCGGTGCCTCTTCCCGCCGAGTGCCTGTGGGCGGCGCTGCTGCACCTCACCCGCGGGGTTTTGCTGGCCGGTACCGACAGCCTCGCCCTTTCCGTCCGGCCCCAGGGCCGCGGGGCGGCGCTGTTTCTGCGCTGGCGGCCTCTTTATAAGAATCGCCTGCCCCGCGGGGCCTCTTTCTGGCAGCTGGCCGCCCGGGCAGGTTGCGGGCGGGCGTTTTTCGGCCTTGGAGCCGCCTGCTGCGCCGGGCTTTGGCTGCCCTGTGTGCAGGCACCCGGCTGCTGCCCCGCCCTGCCTTGCGGCCCTTACGGCACGGCGGCGGCGCTGCTGTACCCCTGCTGTATCCTGGATGTCTGATTGGCACAAGCATCCAGAACCGTTTCTTGCAGAAAGCCAAAAAACGCGTCCGGAACCGTTCCGGACGCGTTTTGCTTTTTGTTTCCGTGCGTTTGGGCTTTAAGCGGCGGCCCGCTCCTGGGTTTTCCGGCCCGCGGCACAGCCTGTCTTGTTTGCAAACATTCCGGCGAAACCGGGCACAACCGCCGTTCTCCCCTGTTTTTTCATCGGGCGGCTGGTACAACCCATCTTACCGGGTCGGCTCTTCCTCCGCCGCTTCCGGCTGCTCTTGCTGCTCCGGCTGCTCTTCCCCCACAGTGAGCGCCGCACAGCGCAGACCGATCAGGCCGATCACGCCGAGAGCCAGCCCTTCCGCCAGCTGGGCCAGGGTATATTGGCCACCCAGATACAAGCACACCGCCTGCGGCGCTTCCAGGCAGGTGCAGAAGAAAAACGCCAGATACCCCCGGAAGAACAGCCCCCGCCCAACCGGAAGATGCGGCAGGTAGAACGCCTTGACCGCCCCCTGAAGCAGCACCAGCGCACTGAGCGCGCTGAACACCTGCACCGTCGGTACAATGCGCACAATGCCCGAGGGGTTGAAGCAGAACCGCCGAACCGTCAGCAGATAAAATGCAAACGTGCCCAGAATCCCGGTCCAGGCGCTTCCGCTGGGGGCCACGGTGCTGCCCGCCACCCGGCTGATGCCCAGCAAAAGCAGCCACAGCGCCGTCAGCAGATACAGCACCGTCTGCGCGGTTTCCAGCACATCCGCCTCTGCGCCCCCCAGCAGGGCCGCCAGCTGCACCCCGGCCAGCGCCGCAAATGCGCCGCCTGCCAGAAGGCACAGCAGCCCAAGGCTCATGCTGCGCCGCACCAGACCGCTGGGCCGCCGGGCCGCCAAAAAGCTGGCCAGCACCCCCAGCGACAGCACCATCGCCATGCACAGATACCGCGCCCAAACCGGCCCAAGCAGTACAAAGCCGGTGGTCAGGTCGCAAAAATTCACCAGATCCAGCCAGCGCACCGCGCCCGCCGCCACCGGCACCAGCAGAGAGATTCCCGCGGTCAAACGTTTCATATTGCTTCCTCACTATTCCGCGCACATCGGCGCTGTTGTTTATCGGGCGGATGCCCGGTCATTCGTTTTCATGCCATCCACCGCCCGCCGCAGCGGCCGAAGGGGAGACAGAATTTATTGTACCCTTCCCCCCGCAAAATTGCAAGGCGGCCCGTAAGCCCCGCAGGAAGGAGATTTTTCCATGCGCAGAACGCTGCTTGAACTCGCCCTGTTTGCCCTGCTTTCCTTTTTTATTCCGCTGATTTGCTTTCTTTTGTCCGGCAGCATCCAGCCTGCGGCCGCCGAACCGGCTTCCTCCGCCGCGGCAGAGCCTGCAGCGGAATCCCCTGCCGTGGAACCGACTGCCGCGCCGGAGCCGGACCCAACCGGTGAGGAACCGCTTCTGGTGTTGGACACAGGCAGCAACACCGTGCTCACCGTGCCGGTGCGTGACTACGTTCTCGGCTCGGTAGCCAGCGAAATGCCCATTACCTGGCCGGACGAGGCGCTGCAGGCCCAGGCCGTGGCCAGCCACAGCTACGCCCTCTATCAAAAAAGTCACGCAGACCGCAGCAGCCTTTCCGGAGCCTTTCTCTCCGCCGACCCCGCCCGCCGGGAGGGCTTTATGACCGAGGAGGTTCTGCGCAGCTACTGGGGCGATGCCTACAGCGAAAACTATGCCCGCTTGTCCGCTCTGGTGGACGAGGTTCTGGATCAGATTCTCCTGTACGACGGCGAACCGGCGGCCGCCTGCTACCACGCCATCAGCAACGGCCACACCGAGGCCAGCCAGAACGTCTGGGAGCAGACCCTCCCTTATCTGCAGGGGGTGGATTCCCCCACCGACCGCACCAACCCGGACTGTGAAGCGCACTTCACCCTCACCCGCCTCCAAATGGAGCACCTGCTGGCGGTGGCTTTCCCGGATTATGCTCTGACGGATGACCCGTCAGATTGGTTTGGTGCGCAGGAGTACACCGACGCCGGCTACGTGGCCCGCATTCAGGTGGCCGGCCAATGGGTGCGCGGCACGGTGCTGCGGCGGGTTCTGGCCCTGCGCAGTGCCTGCTTTTCCATCGAATGGCAGCCGACGGAGGAGCAATTCGTCCTGACCACCTGGGGCTATGGCCATGGCGTGGGCCTGAGCCAGTACGGGGCCCACGCCATGGCTGCCGGCGGCAGCAGCTGGGCCGAGATTCTGGCCCACTACTTCCCCGGCACCGAACTGGGCCGCCCCTGAGCCCCTCCGCAAGCGCCGCGTGCCGCTTGCCGAAGCACTTTACCAAATTGCTCCATTCCTGTATAATAATAGGCATATATGCGGCCCGGCCTGCGCACACCGCGCTTCCGGCCGCCTGAAACGATGCCCGGGCTGTACGGTGCCGGAACCCAACGCCTTTGACAAAACAGGAGTGAACCAATTTGAACGTAAAACTGAAAGGCAAGCTGCGCTATTTTCTTTCCGTCTGTGCCACTTATCTGGAGATTCTTCTCTCGGCCATTCTGGCGATGGCCCTGCTCATCTGCGCCGTGCAGATGATCCCGCCCCTGTTCTCGCTGGAGATCAACGGAGACACCGAGATTTTCCACAGCTTTTTGGAGGACATCTTCACCCTCATCCTGGGCGTTGAGGCTCTGAAGATGCTGTGCAAGCACTCCACCGGCGCGGTCATCGAGGTGCTGATGTTTACCATGGCTCGTGAGATGGTGGTGCACGAGACCACTCCTCAGCAGAACCTGCTGGTCATCATCAGCGTGGCCATTCTGTTCTTTGTGCGCAAGTACCTGTTCGTGCCCACCTTCGGGCAACCCCACAGCCACCATGACCACGACATGGAGGGCACCGGCTACGATGTGCATCTGAACAGCCAGCGGGCCAGTATGCTGGACCCGGACTCGGAGAGCGGTCTGCACACGCACTATCAGCATCTGGAGGACGAGCAGAAGCACACCGCCGCCCACTGAGCCTAACCCCGGCCGGAGCGTGAAACCCGGTACCCGTTCAACAAAAAAGCGCGTTCCCATATACGGGAACGCGCTTTTTTGTGCTTCAAGAAGCACTCGCCTGCGGTTTCTTCCAGCGGAATGGCCGAATTTTGCTTTTTAATACGTATCCAGATCCCGTACTACGCCGGACATACTGAACAGCTTGGCGCTCATCCGATCCATGTACACCATGCCCAGCTCCAGGCCGCTCTCGGGATTGTAAATATCGGCCAGCTGGGGCATGACCTCAAAGGCGCGCTTCTTCGCGGCTTCCGTGTTGTCAAAATCCACAGTGCCCTGAATGCGCAGCCACTCGCCCCGGTCGTTGGCCGTGCAGATTTCGATGTTGGTGTTGTCCAAAATCTGCTTATACGCCGCCTTGTGCTTGCCGATAGCGAAATACAGCCGGCCTTTGTACTCCATGGCAAAGCCAAACGGCCGCACACGGGGCTTGTACCCCTCCACGGTGGCAAAATAGAAGGTGGGATTCTCTTTCAAAAACGCCATGATCTCTTCCATAACAAAACCTCCTTGGTGCTCGCCCCTTACCGGGTACGGAACCGATACAGGGTCGTCTCGTTGTATTCCTCTCCTGGGCGCAGAATGGCGCTGGGGAACTGCGGCCGATTGGGGCTGCAGGGATAGTGCTGCGTTTCCAGGCAGAAGCCTGCCCGCGGGAACATCGGCCGGCCGCCCTTGCCGGGCAAGCCCTCCGGCAGCCAGTTCGCGGTATAGAACTGCACGCCGGGCTGAGTGGTCAGACAGTCCATTGCAATGCCGGTCTCCGGGCTGTAAGCCGCCGCAGCCGGGCGCAGGGTTCCGGCCTCCCCGTCCACACACCAGTTGTGGTCGTAGCCTTTTCCCCAAACCAGCTGATCGTAGTCCGCGTCAATGTCCCACCCCATGGGCTTTTCCGCCGTGAAATCCATGGGGGTGCCCGCAACCGGGTCAATCGTACCGAAGGGGCAGCTGTTTTCATCCGCCCGGGTAAAGTTTTTCGCCCAAAGGCGCAGAGTGTGGTTCAGCACGTCCCCGCTTCCGGCCAGATTGAAATAGCTGTGGTTGGTCAGGTTGATGGGGGTCGCCGCATCCGTCACTGCGTGGTAGCGGATGGTGAGCGTGTTGTCCTCCTCCAGGATGTACTGCACCTGAGCGTCCACAGTGCCGGGCATATCGTCCTCCCCGGCCGGGCTGTGGTAACGCAGAATCAGACGGTCGCCGCCCACAGCCCAGTCCGCCTGCATGGGGCGGCTGCCCCACGGGCCATGGTTGTGGTTCGGGCCGTTGTTCACCTGCAGATGGTGTTCCACCCCATCCAGCGAGAATACGGCGCGCTCAATGCGGTTGGCGTACCGTCCCACAAAGGCGCCAAGGCTCTGGGTATCCGCCTCGTATTCGGCCAGCGTGTCAAAGCCAAGCACCACGTCCACCAGGCGCCCATTTCGGTCCGGCACGCGAATCGACGTGATCCGGCCGCCCCAGTCCAGGCATTTCACCTGCATTCCGCGGGCATTTTCCAGGGTATATTCGGTCACGGCATGGCCATCGGCGGTCACGCCATAAGGGCGGGCAACTACCATATAGCAGCCTCCTGTTCATCTTAGAATATGGCTCTGCCGCAGCCCAATCGACTGCGGCAGAAGCTTTTTCGGTTATTTTCTGCGCGGCCGCGGTGCTTCACCGCAGCATTTACGCCGCCTCGGCCGCAGAACCGCCGCCGGAACTTACTTGTTCAGGCTCAGAATGGCGTTCTTCACCCGCTCGGCCGCAATCTTGGTCTTTTCAGCATTGCCGAACGCGGTCAGGCGGAAGAAGCCCTCACCGCAGCTGCCGAAGCCCACGCCGGGGGTACCTACCACGCCGGTGGTCTCCAGCAGCCAGTCGAAGAAGGTCCAGCTGTCCATGCCGCCGGGGCACTTCATCCAGATGTAGGGACTGTTCTTGCCGCCGCAGTACCACACGCCGCACTCATCCAGCGCGCCGGCAATTACCTTGGCGTTGGCACGGTAGTAATCCAGGTTGTGCTGGATCTCCGCCATGCCGTCCTCCGTGAACACGGCGGCCGCGCCGCGCTGCACAATGTAGGGCACGCCGTTGAACTTGGTGGTCTGGCGGCGCAGCCACATCTTGTTGGGGCTCATGCCCTCGCGCTCAATGGCCATGGGCACCACGGTGTAGCCGCAGCGGGTACCGGTGAAGCCGGCGATCTTGGAAAAGCTGCAGAACTCAATGGCACACTCCTTGGCACCCTCAATCTCGAAGATGCTGCGGGGCAGGGCGGGGTCGGTCACAAAGCACTCGTAGGCGGCGTCAAACAGCAGAATGGCGTCATTCTTGCGGGCATACGCCACCCACTGAGCCAGCTGCTCGCGGGTGTACACCGCGCCGGTGGGGTTGTTGGGGCTGCACAGATAAATGATGTCGGCCTTTACGCTGTCATCCGGCATGGGCAAAAAGCCGTTCTCCTCGTTGGCCGGGGCATACAGCACCTTGCGGCCCGCCATCACGTTGGTGTCCACATACACGGGATAAACGGGGTCGGGCACCAGCACCACATTGTCCTGATCGAACAGATCCAGAATGTTGCCCAGGTCGCTCTTTGCGCCGTCGCTCACAAAGATCTCATTGGGATCCAGCTGCACGCCATGGCCGGCATAGTACTTGGCAATGGCTTCCTGCAGAAAGGCATAACCCTGCTCGGGGCCGTAGCCGCGGAAGGTCTCGGCTTTGCCCATCTCGTCCACCGCACCGTGCAGCGCCTTGATGACCGCGCCCGCCAAAGGCAGCGTCACATCGCCGATGCTCAGCTTGATCATCTCCCGGTCGGGGTACTTCTTCTGGAAATCCGCCGCCTTCTTGGCCACGGTGCTGAAGAGGTAGCTCTGGGAAATCTCCTCGTAATGATGGTTCATTTTCATTGGTTGGTTCCTCGCTTTCCAAATCATCCAACAGAGCCTTGCATCGGTAGCGCCGCTTTCCCATCGGCAGCCGAGCAAAGCACAGGGAAGCATTTACCTTTTTAATACCGTATTCAGTATAACACAAAAGTGCCCCTGCAAAAAGCATCTTTTGCCCTTTCGGTCCGTCATACCTCCACGTCACCCTCATAGGCGGTTTCAGCCGGGCCGGTCATCAGAATGCCCTCATCGGTTACACGGATTGTCAGGGTGCCGCCGCGCAGCTGCACCTGCACATTGCTCCCCTTTTCACACACGCCAAAAGCGCACATGGCCGCCACGGCCGCGCAGGTGCCGGTACCGCAGGCCAGCGTCTCGCCGCTTCCGCGCTCCCACACACGCATACGCAGCTGGGTGGGGTTGAGCACCTGAATAAATTCGGTGTTCACCCGATCCGGGAAGGCGACATGGTGCTCAAAACTGGGGCCGATCTTTTCCAGATCCAGGTCGTCCACGTTGTTCACCCGGGTCACACAGTGGGGGTTGCCCATGGAAACACAGGTCACGGTCCAGTCTTTTCCGTCCACGTTCAGGGTGCGGCCCACCACCGGGCCATCGCCCAGGCCCCGGCAGGGGATCTGCTCGGGCAAAAAGCGTGCCTTGCCCATCTCCACCTGCCACCGGCCGTCCCCCTGCCAGCGCAGCAGCTTTACGCCGTCGTCCGTGTCAATGTGCAGCACTTCTTTTTCGCAGCCGTGGTCGCGCAGCCACTGGGCCACACAGCGAATGCCATTGCCGCACATAACCCCCCGGCTTCCGTCCGCGTTGAACATCTCCATACGGGCATCCGCGCCGGGGGTAACGGGCGCGCTGATGCAAATCACGCCATCCGCCCCGATGGACAGGTGCCGACGGGACAGCCGTCTTGCCAGTTCTGGAATATCATCCCGCAGGCCGCCGCGCTGGTCCAGATAAATATAATCGTTGCCGCAGCCATGCATTTTTGTAAAGTGAAGTTTCATGGTGTACCTCTTTCGCTCAGTTTGTTATTTCACAAGCCGCCCGGCCCGAAGCACGAAGTGCACAGGGGCGCAGGAAAAGGAAATTTCTCCATATAAGAATAAGATAAAGGCAACCGGCGCTGAAATCAAGCCCTTATGCAAATTTTCGGCTGCGTTTGTGCAAAGCTTTCGTGGGGGCGGGGATGATAAGCGGCCTCTCTGGCCCCGTCAAGATTTATGCGCAAAATTGTTTGCAGGCTCCGGTTGAATGAAGTCAGCCGGCAATGAAGGCGTCGTCTGTGACCGCCTCTAAATGCTTCATGTTCATGTATTTCTTGTTGCCCTACTGGGTGCCCGTCACATGGCGAAGCCGGGCGCAGACCAGCATGAGGGAGGAGTTCCCATCAGGGAACGTCCTCACTACGCGGGTGCGGCGGCGGATCTCACGGTTCAGCCGCTC
>SFJO01000002.1 GCA_004555865.1 Oscillospiraceae bacterium | reverse complement strand
CGACGCCGAGAAACAGGCAAGGATCTACCTTGCGACATTCGGCATTGACTACGATGCCATTACCAAGGAGCAGTTTGTCAATATCATTGATGTTTTGAAACTGTCCAAGTACATGAAAAGCTCAACCAACCAGCGTGGCAAAGCGAGGCCATACCAACCGCATGGCAAAGGCAAGCGGAAACGCAAATAAACAGAAAAACACACCATACCCAGCCTTTGAAGCTGAATATGGCGTGTTTTTTTGTTACCAACCCTGCCTGACAGATGCTCATTTCGTGTTATTTGGCTAACACTGTTTTACGAACACCTGCCAATCCTCCCATGCGGTTTTTCACATACGCAGTTAAAGTTGTGGAAAACTCAGCGCACCTGACCGTTGCCATGCACGATGAATTTGTAGCTGCACAGCTCGGCCAGGCCCATGGGGCCGCGGGCGTGGAGCTTTTGTGTGGAAATGCCCATCTCGCATCCGAGACCGAATTCGCCTCCGTCGGTGAAGCGGGTGGAGACATTCACATACACGGCCGCCGAGTCCACCCGGGTGGTGAAGGCACGGGCTGCGGCTTCGTCCGCCGTGACGATGGCCTCGCTGTGGCCGGTGGAATGGGCGGCGATGTGGGCGATGGCCTCGTCCACGCTGTCCACCACCTTCACGGCCAGGATGTAATCCAGAAATTCCGTGTCGAAATCTTCCGGCCCGGCGGGGGTGCCGGGAATGATCGCGGCGGCCCGCTCGTCCAGTCGAAGCTCCACCGGGTGGCGGCCCTTGGCGATTTGATCGTCCACCAGACGCTGGCGCAGCTTGGGCAAAAATTCACCGGCAATGGCCCGGTGGACCAGACAGACTTCCTCGGCGTTGCAGACGCTGGGGCGGCTGGTCTTGGCGTTTTCAATGATGTTCAGGGCCATGGCCTGGTCGGCCGCGGCGTCCACATAGACGTGGCAGATGCCGGTGCCGGTCTGGATGCAGGGCACCTTGGCTTGCTCCACACAGGCGCGGATCAGCCCGGCCCCGCCCCGGGGAATGAGCAGGTCCACATAGCCCACGGCGGTCATCAGGGCCAGCGAGGAGGCGCGGGTGGTGTCCTCAATCAGGCACACGCCGTCCGCCGGCAGCCCGGCGGCGGCCAGCCCCTTGCGCAGGGCCGCCGTGATGGCCGCCGCACTGCGGTGAGCCTCTTTGCCGCAGCGCAGCACACAGGCGTTGCCGCTTTTCACCGCCAGGGCGGCGGCGTCACTGGTCACGTTGGGGCGGCTCTCGTAAATAATGGCCACCACGCCCATGGGTACGGCGGTTTTCTCCACCACAATGCCGTTGGGACGCTCCACCCGGGCCATCACCTTCCCAACCGGGTCGGGCAGGGCGGCCACCTGACGCATTCCCTCGGCCATGCCCTCCAGCCGGGCCTGGTTCAGGGCCAGCCGGTCCAGCATCACCTCGCTGATGGTGCCCCGGGCGGCGTCCAGATCCTCCTGGTTGGCAGCCAGAATGGGTGCGGCGTCGGCCAGCAGCGCATCGGCCATGGCCAGCAGCGCCTGATTCTTCTGCTCGGTGCCGGCGGCAGCCAGAGCGGGTTTTGCCGCTTTAACGGCGGTCAGCTGTTCCTGCGTGGTCATTTGTCCGCCTCCTTGATGCCCAGAAACCGGGTGCCCACGGGTTTGCCTTCCACAATGGGGTACAGCAGCTCGGGGTGGGAGCCGTTGGCGATGACCATATCCACCCCGGCGCAGGTGGCAATGCGGGCCGCCTTCAGCTTGGTGGCCATGCCGCCGGTGCCGAACTCGCTGCCCTTGCCGCCGGCCAGGGCGACGATCTCCGGCGTCAGCTCCTCCACCACGGGGATCAGCTTGGCGGTGGGGTCCTTGTGGGGGTCGGCGGTGAACAGGCCGTCGATGTCCGAAAGCAGTACCAGCAGGTCGGCTCCCACACACTGGGCCACAATGGCGGAAAGGGTGTCGTTGTCGCCGATGACGATCTCATCGGTGGCGATGGTGTCGTTTTCGTTCAGGATGGGCAGCGCCCCCAGCTGCAGCAGCCGGTTGATGGTGTTCTCAAAGTTCTGGCGGCGCTCGGTGTGGTCAATGTCCGCGCCGGTCAGCAGAATCTGCGCCACGGTGTGGTTGTAACCGCCGAACAGCCGGTCGTAGGTGTACATCAGTTCACACTGGCCCACGGCGGCGGCCGCCTGCTTGGTGGGAATGTCGGTGGGGCGCTTTTGCAGCGGCAGCTTGCCCACGCCCATGCCGATGGCACCGGAGGACACGAGGATCAGCTCATGCCCGGCGTTTTTCAGGTCGCTGAGGGCCTTGACCAGCTCTTCCACATGGCGGATGTTCATCATGCCGGTGGGATGGGCCAGGGTGGAAGTACCAACTTTAACAACAATGCGCATGGTTCACACGTCCTTTCGTCCGCGGGCGGAACGCCCGGGTCAGCCAAACAGGCGGAAGTTCTTCAGGGTGTCGGAAAATTGGTTCAGATTGTCGGCGGCCTGCCGCAGACTTTCGGCGGTCTGGTTCAGGCCGTCCATATCCAGATTGGTCAGCTGCTGGCTCAGCTGGCTGAGGGCGGAATTCAGGCTGTCCATATTCAGCCGGTTCAGCATCTCGGTCAGGCGGCTCAGTTCGCCGCCCAGCCGCACGGCCAGCACCACGGCGGCCGCGGCGATGACGGCCAGCACAACGGCGAGAATGCGGCTCCAGGTCAGCTGGCGGCACAGCAGGCGGTTGGTCTGGCGCGTTTCCTCCAGCAGCTGGGCCAGGGGTTCGTTGTCGTTCACAGGCGGGGCCTCCTTTGCGTTTTATAAAATAAGGTGTCCGGTTACACGGTGGCCTTGGGCGGATAATAGCGGGCGCCGTAAATGGCGGTGCCCACCCGCACCATGGTACTGCCCTCCAGAATGGCGGCGGCAAAATCGTCGCTCATGCCCATGCTCAGAATGTCCAGCCGGGCGCGGGTGTAGCCCCGGCCCTGGGCCTGCTCAAACAGGGTGCGCATGGCAGCAAAGGCCCGGCGGGCATCGTCCTCGCTCAGGTCAGCGGGGGGGATGGCCATCAGGCCGCGCACCCGCAGGTTGGGCAGGGCCTCGGCGGCTTCCATCAGCGGCCACAGGGCTTCGGGGGCCACGCCACTCTTGCTGGCCTCACCGCCGATGTTCACCTCCAGCAGAATGTCCTGGCAAAGATCCTGCTTGGCGGCCTCCTTCTGAATGGCCTTCAAAAGCCGATCGGAATCCACCGACTGGATGAGGGCGGTACGGCCCACGGTCTGCTTGACCTTATTGGTCTGCAGATGGCCGATCATGTGGGCCGGCTTTTGCAGGTAAGCGCCCGCGTCGGTCTTTTCCACCAGCTCCTGCACATGGTTCTCGCCAAACAGGTCAATGTCCAGCTGGGCGGAAAGGCGAACGGTGGCTGGCGTGCGGGTTTTGCTGGCGGCGCACAGCAGCACGTCGCCCTCTTTGCGCCCGGCTTTGGCCAGGGCATCGGCCATGCGGCTGCGCACGGTCTCCACATTCTGGCGAAGGGTGGTCAGTTCATCCATAAAATCGTCTCCTCTCAGCGCAGCTCCGGCTGGTAATGGGCCCGTTCGCCGCCGATGTATTTGGGGCGGCTGCGGCCGCACAGCAGGATGGCCCGGCCGATGTGGTTCAGGCTCAGGCGCACCGGCACGGCCACCGGGCGCAGATGCATCCCGATGAGGGTGCCGCCGATGTCCATGCCGGCCCCGGCGCCGAAGGGAAGGGCTTCCACTGCGGCGGGATGCTCAAACTTCTGCCAGCAGGTGGTGGCCCAGCTGCCGCCTGCATGGGGCTGGGGCAGCACGTTGACCACCGGCGTGAAGGGGGGCAGGGCGGCCTTTTCCACGATGAGCGCTCGGTTCAGATGCTCGCAGCACTGGGCGGCCAGCCACAGGCCATGCTGCTTTACCACAGGTGCAATGCCCGCGTAGACGGCGGCAGCCGCGTCCAGGCTGCTGTCTTTGCCGATGTGGCCGCCTACGATCTCACTGGAAGAACAGCCCACTACAAAAAAATCACCGGGGGCGGGGTTCGCAGCCTCCAACAGTTCCCGGGCAGCCTGCGCCGCCTGCTGGGCAACCAGATCAAAATCCAATGCTTCTGACATACAAATCCCTTCTTTGAATCAGTTTCAGCGGCAGAGTTGGCACGCCGCTGCTACACCCAAAAGTATAGCACAGACCGGCGCCGCTGCTACACCCAAAAGTATAGCACAGACCGGGCAATTTTGGTAGCTGAAGTTCCGGGAGAAAAGGGCCATTAAAACGCAAAAAACGCAGAGAGTGTGGTTTACTCTCTGCGTCTGTGCAGAAATTCGGATAAAACGGTCCGCTTACCAATTGTAACAAATTGCCTTTGCCACGGCCTCGGCGTTTGCGCGGCCGGTCAGCTGGGCGGCCAGCTCCAGCGCAAAGGGGATGGCGCTGCCCAGCGCCTCACCGGTGATGAAGCGGCCGCTGACCACCACGGGCTGCGCGGATTGAACCGCACCGGCCAGATTTTCCCGGCAGCTGGGGTAGCACACGGCCTCGCGGCCATTCAGCAGACCCAGCTTGGCCAGCACGGTGGGGGCGGCGCAGATGGCCGCGACCTTTTTGCCCTGGCTGGCCGCCGCCGTAACCATGCGGGCCACCACCGGGCTTTCGCCCAGATGGGTGGTGCCGGGCTGGCCGCCGGGCAGCACCAGAAGGTCAAAGTCCGCCTCGTTCAGCTCGGCGGCCAGCGCATCGGCCTCCAGGCCTACGCCGTGGGTACTGCGCACCGCGCGGCTGCCGCTGATGGAGGCGGTGGTCACCTCAACACCCGCCCGGCGCAGAACATCCACCACGATGAGGGCTTCGCATTCTTCCAGGCCGTCCGCAAAAAATACACAGGCTTTGCTCATGTTCGTTCATCCTTTCCGTTTGGAGGGTGTGCAGGGCGGCCGTTCGGGCCGAATGCACCCCGCATACAGTGAAACACCGGAGAGAAAAGCGGACGGCCCTTCCCGAAGAACCGCCCGCCGTATTCCGCTCAGAAGCCCAGAATGATGCCCTGCTCCTCGGCATAGAACGAGGTCAGGCCGCCGCAGGGCAGCACCGTAACCTTGCTGTCAGGCCATTTGGCGCGGATGCCCGCACTGAGCCGGTATGCACCCTCGGAGTTGTTGCAGTGGCTGATGACCACCGGCCCGCCGATGAAGCCGCGCCGGTCCATTTCCTCCATCATAAAAGCCAGCATCTTGATCTCGCCCCGGGTTTTGTGCACCATGGAGATTTTGCCCTCGTCGCTGGCAATGCCCACGGCGCGCATGTTCAGCTTTCCGGCCATGAAGCCCACCAGACGGTTCATGCGGCCGTTCTTGACCAGATTGTCAAAGTTGGCCAGGGCAAACAGCAGGGTACGCTCACTGCAGTAGCGCTCAGCTTCGGCGCACACTTCTTCAAAAGGCGTTCCCTCGGCGATCAGCTCGTTCACGTGCCACAGAATCAGGGCCAGCTCGCCGCCGCAGGAGAGACTGTCCATCACATAAATTTTCTTTTCCGGGTGGCTTTCCAGAACCATATCCCGGGCCACCATGGCGCTGTTGTAGCTGCCGGACAGGCCGCTGGTGATGGTAATGGCGAACACCTGATCCGCCAGCAGGAACTTTTCGGCCCATTCCTCTGGGGCGGGGCAGGCGGTGGAAGAGGGGCCGTTGTAGTTGGCCATGGCTTCCAGCATGGCCTCGGTGTCCAGCATGGCGTTGTCCACATATTCTCGTTCGCCCACACGGATCTTCAGCGGAACCGTGTAGAAGGCGGTATCGGGGGCGAGATGGTCGATGGAGCGGATCTCACAGGTGGAATCAGAAACAAGTGCCCAGGTCATATGCAACCCTCGTTTTCATTGATTTTTGCCGCGGCCCCGGGCGCTGCAGCCCGAAGGAGAGCGGAATCTGGTATTCAAAACCAGATGCATTGCTTTCAGTATAGGCGCTGCGGGGCGGTTCGTCAAGTGAAAACCGCCGGGCGGGGAAAAACGCCGTGCGGAGATGCGGCCTGGGCCGGCCGGGCGCCTTCATCTTTTTTCAGAAAGAACCGTCGTGCAACACCTTGCACCGGGGCCGGGGCGGCGATATAATAGTGAATGTATCGCAATCAAAACGGCTGCGAAAAATGCCCGGCGGCAGCACAGCCTGCATTTTGGCACCGGGCGCAGCGGCCCTTTGCATAGAGGAAAGTGAAATGGCCAACTATCGTGAATTTTATGAACAGACCCGGCGCCGCAAGCGCAAGGCGGCCCGGCGTCGCTTCGTGGCAGCCATCGTGGTGCTTGGCGCAGTGCTTGCAGCGGCGCTTTTGCTGGTGCGGTGCGGCAAACAGGCAGAGCCCGCCCCCGCCGCTACGGAGGAGCCGCAGGCAACGGCCGCCCCGGCCCCGCTGAAGGCCCAGACCGGCCGGGAGGACGATGGCAGCTGGAACACCCGCGAGCCGGTGGAGCAGACCATTGACGGGGAGATCCGCTCGGCGGATTACCGGATGCTGGCCCTGCCCGCCAACGGCAAGGCGGATTCCAGTTACCTGAACGGCGTGACGTTCCTGGGCGACAGCCTGACCCAGGGGTTCCAGACCTATACAGGGCTGGAGGCGAAGGACCGCTCGTACTTCTGCGCCTACAAGGGAATGGGCGTAAAACAGGTGGTGGACGACGCCGCCGTGAAGAATCTGGCGGGCGAGGAGCAGGTGCCCATGCAGGCCCTGATCGACAGCCAGCCGGACAATGTGTACGTGGAGCTGGGCGTGAACACCCTGAACAACACCACCGATGAATCCTTCATCGCCTACTACGACCGGATGCTGGAGCGGCTGACCGACGAGCTGCCCGACGGTGTGGGCATCTATGTGCAGGCCCTGCCCCCCATCCGGGAGGAAAAGCGCCTGCCCAACCAGATGAGCCTGACCAACGAGCGCTTCCGCCAGGTGAACGACCAGCTGGCGGTTCTGGCGGCCAAGTGGGGCGTGTATTTCCTGGACATTCAGGAGGCCCTGGTGGACGAAGAGGGCCAGATGCGCACCGAGTATCTGGGCAACTACGACTGTGTGCATATGTCCCCCGAGGGCTACCGGGTGTGGGAGAATTACATTCTGACCCACACGGTGTACAACCGCCGCAACACCTATGAGAATGGCAGCTCCTACTACATCGAGAGCTGAGAGAAAAGCGGATTCCGCGGCCATTTTGAACGAATCGGATGATCCAAAACAAAAACAGACACAGTCCCGGCGGAAAACCGTCGAGGGACTGTGTCTGTTCTTTTGTATATACGCTGAATGGTTCGGGCCTGCTTATTCAGCCCGATCTTTTGCGGGCGAAGCGGGCGCACAGCAAAAAAATGCGGCGCACCATTTTACGGTGCGCCGCAGAATCTTTCAATCAAAAAACAGCCAAAGGATCAGAACAGGCCGGTGATCTTGCCGTTGGCATCCACATCAATGGACTCGGCGGCGGGCTTCTTGGGCAGGCCGGGCATGGTCATGATGTTGCCCATGATGACCACCACGAACCCGGCACCGGCCGACAGGCGGGCATCCCGCACGTTCATGGTGAAGTGCTCGGGCGCGGCCAGCAGCTTGGCGTCGTCGCTGAAGCTGTACTGGGTCTTGGCGATGCACACGGGCAGGCTGCCGTAGCCCAGGGCGGTGAACTCGTCCAGCGCCTTCTTGGCGGCGGGAGAGTAGGTCACGCCGTCGGCCCGGTAGATGTTCTTGCACACAGCCTCAATCTTCTCGGTCAGGCTGGCCTCGGCGGGGTAGGTGTAGCGGATGGGGCAGCCGCCTTCGGGGGCACTCTCGATCAGCTTCAGAACCTGCTCGGCCAGGGCCTTGCCGCCCTCGCCGCCCTTGGCGAATACCTCGCTCAGGGCGCAGGGCACACCCATTTCAGCGCACAGCTCTTCCACCGCGGCCAGCTCTTCCGGGGTGTCGGTGGGGAAGGCGTTCACGGCCACACACACGGGCAGGCCGAACTGGTTCTTCATGTTGTCGATGTGGCGGGCCAGATTGGCAGCACCGGCCTTCACCAGTTCCACGCTGGGCTGGTTCAGCTCGGTTTTGGGGCAGCCGCCGTGATGCTTCAGGGCGCGCACGGTGGCAACCAACACCACGGCGCTGGGGGCCAGGCCGGCCATGCGGCACTTGATGTCCAGGAATTTCTCCGCGCCCAGGTCGGCGCCGAAACCGGCCTCGGTGACCACATAATCGGCCAGAGACAGGCTGAGCTTGGTGGCCATTACGCTGTTGCAGCCGTGGGCAATGTTGGCGAAGGGGCCGCCGTGGATGATGGCGGGGTTGTTCTCCAGCGTCTGCACCAGGTTGGGGTCGATGGCGTCCTTCAGCAGGGCCGTCATGGCGCCGGCCGCGCCGATGTCACCGGCGGTGACCGGCTTGCCGTCGTAGCTGTACGCCACCACAATGCGGCTCAGGCGGGCCTTCAGGTCCTCCAGGTCGGTGGCCAGGCAGAAGATGGCCATGACCTCGCTGGCAACGGTGATGTCGAAGCCGTCCTCACGGGGGGTGCCGTTCACCTTGCCGCCGATGCCGTCCACCACAAAGCGCAGCTGACGGTCGTTCATATCTACGCAGCGCTTCCACACGATGCGCCGGGGGTCAATGTTATGGGGGTTGCCCTGATAGACGCTGTTGTCCACCATGGCGGCCAGCAGGTTGTTGGCTGCGCCGATGGCATGCAGATCGCCGGTGAAGTGCAGGTTGATGTCCTCCATGGGCACCACCTGGGCGTAGCCGCCGCCGGCCGCGCCGCCCTTTACGCCGAACACGGGGCCCAGGCTGGGCTCACGCAGGCAGAGCATGGTCTTTTTGCCCAGGGCATTCATTGCATCGGCCAGGCCCACGCTGGTGGTGGTTTTGCCCTCGCCCGCGGGGGTGGGGCTGATGGCCGTTACCAGAATCAGCTTGCCCTGCTTGTGGGGCTGCTGAAGCAGGCGATGGTCGATCTTGGCCTTGTACTTGCCGTACAGGCTGATCTCATCCTCGGTGAGACCCAGCTTTTCGGCAACCTGGGTGATGGGCTGCATCTGGGCAGCCTGGGCGATTTCGATGTCACTCTTCATAGCAATTACCGTCCTTTTCCATACCGGCATAGGGTGGGCTTCACCCCCCGGCTGACTTGCCTGGGGCCTGCATATGCACAGGCGACACCGCCTGCGCGGCCCAAAATCTACTATAACATCTTTTCGGGGTGTGGGCAAGCCAAAACGGCGCGCGCGAAACGGTTTCGGCGTTTATGCCAAAGGGCCGTCCGGCGCACCGGGCCAAGCAGGATAAATGTTCCAATTGTGCGTGCAAAGAGTACACATCCGGACGCATAGAACCCCGGGAAGCAGCGGGGAAAAGTATGACTTTTGGACGCTTCGGAATATAAAAACGCCCCGGGGCACTGGCCCCGAGGCGCTGCTTTGAACTGAATGCGGTGCTGCAATATGGACAAAACGGCTCGCCGGAATCACTCAAGCACTTTGAAGCCCACTTCGTCCTCCACCAGAGGCAGGTCCTTCACAATGCGCTTTTCCACCTGCACATAGCGGCCCTTCTCCAGTTCGGCCACGAAGCGGTTGATGTCCTCTTCGCTGCCCTGAAGCTCCAGCTCGACCACGCCGTCCTCACAGTTTTTGATCCAGCCGGTGACGGGGATCATCTGGGTGGCGTACTCAGCCCGGAAACGCAGACCCACGCCCTGAACCTGGCCTTCCAGAATGAAGTGCTTGCGCATTTTTGCAGTTGCCATACGATTGCCTCCTTGTTTTATCCGCAAAGGTTTGTTGGCCGGGCCGCCCTGCCGCCCCTGCCCTGTCAGCATGGGCGGGTGCGCTGGCCCTTGGCCAGAAGGCCGGCCGGATTCATTGCCCTCAGTATACAGTACCTTGGGGCGGGGCGCAAGGGAAAAATGAAAAAATTTGTTAAAAAATAGACAAATCCGAAAAATTGCTGAGGAGCCGCGGCCCCGGGCCGGCAAGAAGCGGTGCGGACAGGCGGCCTTCTGTGGGGGAAAAGCGGCTTTTGGCGAGGCAGGGCTCAGCAGCCGGCAAGAACGGCATCCCGCAAGGCGGACAGCTGTTCCATTTGGTCCTCCCGCAAAGCGCCACGGATGGTGACCAACGGCTCCAGCACGGTGGTGTTCTTCATGGCCTCCAGGCTGGGGCGCAGCAGGCGGGCGGCCGCGGGGGCCCAGCTGCCGTTTTCCAGCAGAGCAAAGGTGCGGCCCTGAAGCGCCAGGGCCTTCATGTCGTTTACAAAGGCCTCAATGGCCGGGTACACCCCGCCGTTGTAGGTGGGGCAAGCCAGAACGATCTGCTTGCAGCGGAAGGCCTCGCCGATGAGATGGCTGACCGGCGTGATCGAAGCGTCGTACACCCGCAGGTCCTCAGCGCCGCCCTCGGCCAGAAGCCCGGCGAACAGCTCGGCCGCCCGGGCGGTGTTGCCGTACATGCTGCCGTACACCACCATCACGCCGCTGCCCTCCGGTTGCCAGCGGCTCCACCGGTCATACTTTTCCAGAAACCAATCCAGATCCTTGCGCCAGATGGGCCCGTGCAGGGGGCAGAGCATCTTTACCGGCAGTGCGGCGGCCTTTTTCAGCAGCCCCTGCACGGAAGCGCCGTATTTGCCCACGATGTTGGCGTAATAGCGGCGGGCATCGTCCAGCCAGTCCCGCTCAAAGTTTACCTGATCGGCAAAAACCGCGCCGTCCAGCGCGCCGAAGGTGCCGAAGCCATCGGCCGTGTACAGCGCCCCGGTGGCCTCGTCAAAGCTCACCATCACCTCGGGCCAGTGCACCATGGGGGCCATGGCAAACCGCAGGGTGTGGCGGCCGGTGCTCAGGGTGCTGCCCTCGGCCACAACCTCCTGCCGGTCGGGCCAGTCGGTGCCGAAGAACTGCCGCAGCATGGGGCAGGTTTTGGCGTTTACCACCAGCTTCAGGTCGGGCCAGAGGGCGGTCAGCCGGGCGATCTGGGCGCAGTGGTCCGGTTCCATGTGGCTGATGACCAGATAGTCCAGCGGGCGGCCGGCCAGCAGAGCGGTGAGGTTCTCCAGCCAGGGCTGGGCCACGGCAGAATCCACCGTATCCAGCAGCAGAGTCTTTTCGTCCAGGATCAGGTAGGAGTTGTAGCTCACGCCCCGGGGAATGGGAAAGAGATTCTCAAACATGGCCAGGCGGCGGTCGCTGCCGCCCAGCCAATAGGTATCGGCTGCGATAAGATGCACATCTTTCATGAAGAATGCCTTCTTTCTTTTTATAATCTTGACCGGGTGAATCAAAAACCAGCAGGGGGCAGGAACACCCCCGTGCTTCGATTATAGCGGCCCCGGCAGCGTTTGTCCATGCACGGAACCGCGCATACGGCCGGGCTTCACCGCCCGGAAAACGGCGGGCGGGCCCCTTTCGTCTGCACCGTTTCATCATCAGTTTATACAAACCGAAGGCAGAATTTCTGTGACTTTGGCAACAAACCGGCGGGGCGCTGCCGTGGTGGGCCGCTTGACTTTGCGGCAAAGCCTTTTATAATCTATAATAGATTATTATGGGTCGGCGGTTGCCGGCCATGCAGGCAATACGAAGGTCCGTTCCATTCGCGGCCTTCTGTGAAAGGAAGAAACAACATGGATAAGAATACGTTCTACATCACCACCCCCATTTACTATCCCAGCGATAAGCTGCACATCGGCCACAGCTACACCACCGTGGCCTGCGATGCGCTGGCCCGCTTCAAGCGGCTGCAGGGCAAAGAGGTGATGTTCCTCACCGGCACCGACGAGCACGGCCAGAAGATTCAGGATAAGGCCGCCGCGGCCGGCGTGACCCCCAAGCAGTATGTGGACAACATTGTGGAAGGCCCCGGCGGCGTGAAGGACCTGTGGAAATTGCTGGACATCAGCTATGACCGGTTCATCCGCACCACCGATGATTACCATATGGAGAGCTGCCAGAAGATCTTCACCACGCTGCACGACAAGGGCGACATTTACAAGAGCGTGTACAAGGGCCATTACTGCAAGCCCTGCGAGAGCTTCTGGACCGACAGCCAGCTGAAGGACGGAAAGTGCCCCGACTGCGGCCGCGATGTGTACGAGGCCGAGGAGGAAGCCTACTTCTTCAAGACCAGCAAGTACGCCGACCGTCTGCTGAAGTGGTATGAGGAGAACCCTCAGTTCATCCAGCCGGAAAGCCGCAAGAACGAGATGATCGCCTTCATCAAGCAGGGCCTGCAGGACACCTGCGTGTCCCGCACTACCGTGCCCTGGGGCATTCCCGTTCCCTTTGACACCAAGCACACCATGTATGTGTGGGTGGACGCCCTGAGCAACTACATCACCGCGCTGGGCTACGGCAACGAGAAATACAGCGACTACGACAAGTTCTGGCCCGCCGACATTCACATGGTGGGCAAGGAGATCCTGCGCTTCCACACCATTCTGTGGCCTGCCATGCTGATGGCGCTGGACCTGCCCCTGCCCAAGCGGGTGTTCGGCCATGGCTGGCTGCTGATGAACGGCGGCAAGATGAGCAAGTCCGTGGGCAACGTGGTGGACCCTGTGGTCCTGTGCCAGCGCTACGGCGTGGACGCCATCCGCTACTTCCTGCTGCGTGAGATCCCCTTCGGCAACGACGGTATGTTCACCAACGAGGCCCTCATCAACCGCATCAACTCCGACCTGGCCAACGACCTGGGCAACTTGCTCAGCCGCACCGTGGCCATGTGCGAAAAGTACTTCGGCGGCACCGTGGCCCCCACCGGCGCAGCCACCGAGTTTGACGAGGACCTGAAGGCTGTGGTGAGCGCCATGCCCGCCCAGGTGGCCAAGGATATGGACGAGCTGCTCATTCCCCAGGCCCTGCAGGAGATCTTCAAGGCCATTCAGCGGGCCAACAAGTACATTGACGAGACCGCGCCCTGGGCCCTGGCCAAGGACGAGAGCAAGAAGGAGCAACTGCAGCAGGTGCTGTACAACCTGTGCGAGAGCCTGCGCATGGCGGCCATTCTGCTGAATGCCTACCTGCCCAACACCGCCCCCAAGATGGCTGCCCAGCTGGGCCTGGCCGAGGGCGAGCTGAGCTTTGAGGACCTGAGCTGGGGCAAGCGCGCCAGCTACACCGTCCACAAGGGCGAGGCGCTGTTCCCCCGCATTGACGTGAACAAGGAGCTGGCCGAGCTGGCCGCGCAGGACGCTGCCCGCAAGGCCGCTGCCGAGGCCGCAAAGGCTGCTGAGAAGCCCGCCGAGGCCCCCAAGGCCGAGCAGGCTGAGGCGAAGGAGCAGGAGCATCTGCCCGAGATCACCATCGACGACTTTGCCAAGTGCGAGATGCGTGTGGCGAAGGTGCTGACCTGTGAGCGCCTGAAGGAGAGCAAGAAGCTGCTGAAGTTTACCCTGTTTGACGGCGAGCGCGAGCGCACCATCCTCTCCGGCATTGCCAAGTGGTATGCCCCGGAGGACCTGATCGGCAAGCATTTGTGCATCGTGGCCAACCTGGCCCCCCGGCCCATGATGAAGGGCAAGTATGTGAGCGAGGGCATGATCGTTTCCGCCGAGGACGATGAGGGCAACGTGACGGTGCTGCAGCTGCCGGAGACCGTGAAGCCCGGCGCTCAGCTCTGCTGAGGCAAACGCGATGAAAGGCCCTATTTTTGATACCCACGCCCACTATTGCAGCACCCGCTTCGACCCGGACCGGGAGGAGTTGCTGGCCCGCCTGCCCGAAGAGGGCGTGGTGGGGGTGTGCGAGTGCGCCACCCACTCCGGCGATGCCGCCCTGGCGGTGGCGCTGGCACACAAGTTCCCCTATGTGTGGGCCGCGGTGGGCATTCACCCGGAGAGCCTGATTGAGGAAGACGCGGCCACGGTGGCCGTGTACCGGGGCGATTGGGTTGCCGAGCTGCGGGATATGGCCCCTCTGTTTGAGGACGAGCGGGTGGTGGCCGTCGGCGAGTGCGGGCTGGACCACCACTGGCCCATTCCGGAGCAGGCCCAGCTGGACCTGCTGGAAGCCCAGCTGAAGCTGGCCCGGGAGCTGGACAAGCCCATCATCCTGCACGACCGGGAGGCCCATGCCCCCATGTACGAGCTGCTGCGCAAGTATAAGCCCAAGGGCATTCTGCACTGCTATTCCGGCAGTGCGGACGACGCCGAATGGCTTACCGCCCAGGGGCTGTATTTGGGGTTTGGCGGGTCGGCCACCTTTAAGGGGGCGCGCCGCGCGCTGGAGGCGGCCAAGGCGACCCCGCCGGAACAGCTGCTGCTGGAGACCGACTGCCCTTATATGGCGCCGGTGCCCTTCCGGGGCAAGCGGAACGACTCGGGGCTGATCGCCCACACCGCCGCCGTGCTGGCCCGGGAGCTGGACGTGCCCGAGGAGGAACTGCTGACCCGAACCGCGGCCAACGCCCGGCGGGTGTTCGGCCTGGAAGAGGGCGGACCCGGAACCGTTTGAACCGCACAACGATTGAACCAATAAAAGGAGAAATTACCATGAAAGCACGCATTCCCAAACATCGCGAGTACATCATCCAGTTCCCCCAGGAGATGGCACAGGCCACACAGGACGAAGCCTGGGGCAAGCTGACCCAGATTCTGGAGGACTACAAGAAGGCTCACAACGGCAACAGCGTGTATGAGCCGACCTTCATTGAGGACACCAAGGATCAGGTGGAAGCCCTGAAGGCCGAGTACGGCTTCGAGTACAGCATCGAGGAGAAGTAATCCCTTCGCTGCATTCAGGCGGCGTGCCAACCTCCCGTTTTGCGGGCGGCGGCACGCCGCCTTTTTTGTTTGGCCGCTTTGGATCGATGCAGCGGAATTTTTTAGCGTGAAGTACCGGAAACGGGAAAACCATTGACCGGAACGTGCCACAATGTAAATTTGAAAAACAACTTTATTTCGTTTGATTTGAATATAAAAATGAAACAATTGTCCATATGTGCAACACAATTGCACAAAAACAATCAACAAACTACGTGCAATTTGTCAATGGAAACAAAGGCGGGAGTTGGCTATAATAAAATCAAACAAAAGAGAACACCACCGAAGCAAAAAGCAGAAGGGGATGCCGAAATCCAAACCCCCTCGGTGGTCGGAAAGGAGCTTGATCCCGATGGCAAAGACTGAAGAACCCGTGCAGCATTGGCAGCCCGGGGTCGGCAGATAAACGGTACCCTCACACCCCAGGATGTGATCCTGTAAGAGACCAAGGAAGGGCTTTACCGTAAGAAACGGACCAGAACCCCGGTCGACTGCCGGAGAGAACGATAAAAAACCTTTTAATATAGATTTTGAGCCAAGCGAAAAGTGATTTGACGGCCCGGCGCAAAGGCTGCCGGAAGCAACCATAAAATCTCGTTTCACACGAACCAGAAATCTACAAAGGGTTACTCCAATGAACAGCTGAAACAACAGAGGGTTCAAAGAACCCCGAATGGTTTGCACCAAACAAACGCACCCGCAACGCACGACGGCGGACCGGGCGCATGGATAAGCCGGATGGCAAAGAGGCATTGCAGCCAATGTACTGAAGAACATCCCCAACCAAACCAAGGAAAGGATGACGCAGAATGAAGCGATTTGTGATGCGTCCCCACATCCACCCCTGACATTGGGCCGGAGCAGGCCGGCAGCGTGACAGAGACGGATGGTTCAATTCCAACCTTTGAGATGAGGCTTTGAAACCGATGTACTAAGCAGCATTCCCCAAGGCGCGCGGCATTTGGGCCGGTGTAAGAAGCCACGATGGGCAAATTATCCACCCACCGCGAGATACGGAAATCCAAACCATGAGGCTTTGAAACCAATGAACAGCTAAAACGTTGCATCAATTCCAAAATCAGAAAAAGAAGGAACGTGGACCCTATGAAATGTTCATCCGTTCACCACTTCCACATCTGAGATGAGGCTTTGAGACCAATGTATTAGGAATCACAAGGGTGGGTGCTCGCGTTGGGCACCCACCCTTTTTGTGGTACAATACAAATGTTCCGTACAGTTCGGTCGGGCCTGGCCGCAACCCGGAAAAAAGCAAAGGAGGGCTATCGAATGCTCGAACGGTTTCTGGATGAGTTCGGCCGAAAAACAACCCGGGAAAAGTTTCTGTGGGGGCGCAGAGCGGCTCTGATTTTGGCGGCCGCTCTGGCTGCGGTGTTTTTGGCGGCCTACCTGCTGGCTGGCGGCAAGCCGGTGCTTGCCTTTGGCAACGGCAGCCTGCGCCAGCGCGGCGATGGCTTGTATCAGGGCACCGTATACGGCGATACGCCGGTGACGGTGCAGGTGGACGGCGACTATCGACCCGGTGAAACGGTGTATGTGCGGGTGGACGCTGCCCAGGCCGGAACCGGCGAGGGCCGGGTGACCCTCGGCCGCGAGGAGCAGCGCGAAGAGGGCTTGGGGCTGGAGAAAAGCCAGCCCTGCTGGCCGGTGACCATCACCTGGCAGGAAAAGAACGTTTTTGAGGGCTTTGCGGATGGGCAGGGCCAGCTCTACGAGCGGCACGAAAGCGGTGCGCTGATTCCGGATGTGGGCTTCAGCTACGAAACAGGCGAGCGCGCGCTGGACGATTGGGTCAGCCCCGGGTGGCTGGGCCGCGCCGCCGCCGGTGACACCGTGGTGAAGGGCAGCCTGAAGTATTATGGGATGGCCTGCCTGGTGCTGGGCCTTGCGGTGCTGATAATTTTGTTCGGAGAATCGCTGAATCGCATCAGCCTCAGCTGGTACGTGAAGGGCGAGGTAGAGCCGAGCGACACCTTTTATATGATTCAGGTGCTGGGGTGGGTGCTGCTGCTGGGGTTTTTTGTGATTCTGTGCGTCAGCGGCCTGAACGAGCTGGGATGATTTTGGGGGCAATACCGCAGCGGTGCTTAAGCCGCCCGGCGGAAATTGTGCGGTGTTGCCTTAGCTCAAAAAAGTACAGCCGGAAAAACAATGCGGGAAAAATGCCGGGATAAACAGGCAGACAAGTCAATGGGGGAAAGCACCTCCGCGGGCTGTCTGCTTTTTTGCGGCAGGTTGGGCGGGCCGGGCGCATGAAATGCGGCACCGAAGCGGGAGACGGGACCTCGGTTTGAGACATAAATTTGATTTTGGTAAAAAGCCTCTGCAAACACGCCAAGGTTTGTTACAAGTTTGTACATACTTGAATGGTATAACCGTTACATCATCCGAATTCGGCCGGAAAAATTTGGAGCCGGCGGCGTGCAAAGGGGCCGCTGGGCAGGCTGGATTCCCATACAGAATGGAGTTTTTTTCATGAATGAGGTAAAAACACCCAAGAAACCCCTCATCTCCTATTACTGCATTGTGATCCTGCTTCTTCTGCTGTTCAATATGCTGGTCATGCCCATGATCAGCCAGCGGCAGGTCAAGGAAGTGGATTACAACACCTTCATGGAGATGACCTACAACGACAACATCGGCAAGGTGGAATTGCAGGACAATCAGATCCTCTTTACGGACAAGGACAACACGCAGCTGTACAAAACCGGCCTGATGAGCGACCCGGAACTAACCCAGCGCCTGTATGACCACGGGGCACAGTTTGCCAGCGAGATTCAGGAGCAGATGTCGCCCGTGCTGAGCTTTTTGCTCAGCTGGGTGCTGCCCATTGTGATTTTTGTGGGCCTGGGGCAGATGTTCACCAAGCAGATGATGAAGAAAATGGGCGGGCCGAACTCCATGATGTTCGGCGCGGGCAAATCCAACGCGAAGGTCTATGTGAAATCCTCGGAGGGCATCAAGTTTACGGATGTGGCCGGTGAGGACGAGGCCAAGGAGAACCTCTCCGAAATCGTGGATTACCTGCACAATCCGAACAAATACCGGGACATCGGCGCTTCCATGCCCAAGGGCGTGCTGTTGGTGGGCCCTCCGGGTACCGGCAAAACCCTGCTGGCCAAGGCGGTGGCCGGTGAGGCCAACGTGCCCTTCTTCTCCATGTCCGGCTCGGAATTCGTGGAGATGTTCGTGGGCATGGGCGCTTCCAAGGTGCGCGACCTGTTCCGTCAAGCGAAGGAGAAGGCCCCCTGCATCGTGTTCATTGACGAGATCGACGCCATCGGCAAAAAGCGGGACGGCCAGCTGAGTACCAACGACGAGCGGGAGCAGACCCTGAACCAGCTGCTGACCGAGATGGACGGCTTTGAGGACAACACCGGCGTGATCATTCTGGCGGCCACCAACCGGCCGGATTCGCTGGACCCGGCCCTGACCCGCCCCGGCCGTTTTGACCGGCGGGTGCCGGTGGAGCTGCCGGACCTGAAGGGCCGTGAAGCCATTCTGCGGGTACATGCCAAGAAGATCAAGGTGGCGGGCGATGTGGACTTCGGCAAGATCGCCCGGATGGCCTCCGGCGCTTCCGGCGCAGAGCTGGCCAACATCATCAACGAGGCAGCCCTGCGGGCCGTGCGGGCCGGGCGGCATTCGGCCACCCAGGCGGACCTTGAGGAGAGCATTGAGGTGGTCATCGCTGGCTACCAGAAAAAGAACGCCATTCTCACCGACGAAGAAAAGCGCATTGTGGCGTACCACGAAATCGGCCATGCCCTGGTGGCGGCGCTGCAAAGCCACTCGGCCCCGGTGCAGAAGATCACCATCGTGCCCCGCACCTCCGGCGCGCTGGGCTATACCATGCAGGTGGACGAGGGCAACCACTACCTGATGAGCAAGGTGGAGATCGAAAACAAGATCGCCACCCTCACCGGCGGCCGTGCCGCCGAGGAAGTGGCCTTCGGCTCGGTGACCACCGGCGCCTCCAACGACATTGAGCAGGCCACCAAGCTGGCCCGTGCCATGATCACCCGATACGGCATGAGCGAAGATTTTGACATGGTGGCGCTGGAAACCGTGACCAACCAGTATCTGGGCGGCGATGCCTCGCTGGCCTGCTCGACCGAAACCCAGACCAACATTGACCGGCAGGTGGTGGCCCTGGTGAAAAAGCAGCATGAAAAGGCGGCCCAGCTGCTACTGCAAAACCGCGGCAAGCTGGATCAGCTGGCCCAGTACCTGTATGAAAAAGAGACCATCACCGGCGATGAATTTATGGCCATGCTGAACGAGCCTGCGGCGCAGCTGCCGCAGGATATGCCGGGCACGCAGGAATAATGCCGGTGTGCGCAGAGCGGCACACAACCCCCTGAACGGCTGAAACTGCAAGAACAGAAACAACAGAACAGCGCCTGATCGGATGCGGTCGTCCGGTCAGGCGCTGTTTTTTGTGGTGTTTCGTTGCGTATAAGCCGCGGGGCGGCCTGCAAAAGCGGGGAAGTGCGCCGGTCAGCCCTCCAGGCTCTTGCGCACAATGTCGTACAGGATGGGCTTCATCTGCTCAATGCCGGCGGGGCGGCCTTCGATGATGGAGGCATAGCAGATGGAGCCGCACATTTCCACCAGCACAAAGATCAGCCGGAACAGCTCTTCCGAGGTGTAGCGCTCCATCAGGGGGCTATGCTCCAGGGCGCTGGCCAGATCCTGCCACACCGGGTCGGAGGGCTGGCTCAGCTCATGCTCCACCATGGGCCAGCTGAAGTTGCGGCGGATGAGGTACAGCTGCAGCTTGTTGCGCTTGAAGTGCTCGATGATCTGGTCCATCAGGTGCACCACCCGGTCGGCAAAGTCGGCGGCGGGCATCTGGCGGCTGGCGGCGTAACTCTCTCGCAGAATGCGGGTGCACAGCCGGTCCACCAGCTTCTGGGTCAGGTCGTCCTTATTTTTGAAGTAGGTATAAAAAGAGCCTTTGGCCACCTGGGCCTCCTGCACAATGTCGTCAATGGAGGTTTTGGGCTGGCCCTTGCTCATAAACAGGCGGTAGGCGGCATCCAGAAGGTTCTGCTCCCGGTCTTCCCGCTGGGTTGGGGATTGTTTGGGCATACGACGGCTCTCCTTTCCTTGTTCTGTGAAAAAGCTCCGCGGGGCACGGAAAATACCCGGCCCGGCGGGCGTATATCCTGCCAAAAGGCCGGTTGGGACGGCTGTTCGGCCCGGCAGGATTCGGCGCATTTTGCGGTTCGCTGTTCAAAGTATAGGCGATTCAAGGGGGATTTACAAGGGCGAATCGCCCAATTGATTAAAAATGACTAATAGTCGGTTTTATTTGAAATTGACTATTGGTCATTTTCACTATTGCATTTGCACTGCGAAACTCGTATACTGAATGAGACAAAATTGACTAATAGTCATTTTGAAAGGAGAGAATCCCATGAAACGACTTGCCCGGTTTGTGGTTCGCCACCGGAGGCTGGTGCTGTTTGTGGCAGTGCTGCTGCTTATTCCGTCTTTGCTGGGCGCGATCGGCACCTACATCAATTACGACATTCTGACCTATCTTCCGGCAGAGCTGGACTCCATGATCGGCGAAACCTATCTGGAGGACGACTTCCACATGGCCAGCACGGCCATGCTCACGGTGGAAAACCTACCCACCGCTGAGACCCTGAAGATGAAGGAGGAACTTGCCCAGGTGCCGGGCGTGCGCAAGGTGGTCTGGACCAGCGATATGCTGGATGTGACCATTCCCAGCGAGATGCTTCCGGCCGATGTGCGGGACTTTTTCTACAACAACAGCGGCGCCACCATGCTGCTGGTGCAGTTTGAGGGCACCAGCGCCAGCGCCGAGACCATGGCCGCCATTCAGCAGATCAAAACGATCCTGCGCAAGGATTGCTTCATCGGCGGTATGTCCGCCATTCTGGCGGACACCAAGGCCCTGATCGACCAGGAGATCCCGCTGTATGTGCTGTGTGCGGTGGGCTGCTCGCTGGTGGTGCTGTTCCTCAGCCTGAAGAGCACGGTGGTGCCCTTCATCTTTATGCTGGGGCTGGCGTTCCCCATTGCCTACAACTTCGGCACCAACATCTTCCTGGGCCAGATCAGCTACATCACCGAGGCGCTGGCCACGGTGCTTCAGCTGGGTGTGACCATGGACTTCTCCATCTTCCTGCTGCACCGCTTTGAGGAAGAAAAGGCCGACCTGGGAGGCACAAATCTTACCGACGCGCAGTTGGAAGAGTGTATGACCCGGGCCATCTGCAACACGGCTTCATCCATTTCGGCCTCGTCCCTCACCACCATCGCGGGCTTTTTGGCCATGTGCACCATGAGCCTGACCCTGGGCGCGGACATCGGCATTGTGATGGCCAAGGGCGTTGCGCTGGGCGTTGTGTGTACCGTTACGGTGCTGCCAGCTCTGCTGATGCAGTTCCGTAAGCCCATTGAGAAGTTCAACCACCGCACCCTGGTTCCCAAGCTGCCCCGCACGGCAAAGTTTGTGACGAAGCATTACCTGCCGCTGCTGATCTGCTTTTTGATTCTGGTCATTCCCTTTGGCATTGCCCAGAACAAGGTGGACATCTACTACACCCTGTTCGACAGCCTGCCCCAGACCATGGACGGCATTGTGGGCACCAACCGCCTGAAGGACGACTTCAACATGACCACCTCCCATTTTGTGATCGTGGACGAAAACCTCACCAACCGGCAGCTCACCGAGCTTTCCAATGAGATGGCGGCGGTGGACGGCGTGAACCAGGTGCTCAGCTACGAAAAGTTTTTGGGCGGGGCCATTCCCGAAACTCTGGTGCCGGCCGATCTGCGGGACATCTTCCATGCAGGCGGCCACCGGATGATTCTGGTAAACTCCAGTTACAAGAGCGGCGCAGATGAGCAGAACCACCAGCTGGAAGAGCTGGACGCCATTGTGAAGAGCTACGACCCCCAGGGCGTTATCAGCGGCGAGGGCGCCATGACCAAGGACCTGATTCAGGTGGCGGATGTGGACTTCCGCAATGTGAACGTCACCTCCATCGCGGCGGTGTTTGTCATCATCCTCATCAGCTTCGGTTCCGCGTCCATTCCGGTGCTGCTGGTGGGCGCGATCGAGAGCGCCATCGCCATCAACATGGGCATTCCGTACTTTACCGGAACCCAGCTGCCCTTTGTGGCCAGCATCGTGGTGGGCACCATTCAGCTGGGCGCCACGGTGGACTACGCCATTCTGACCACCACTCGCTTCAAAGAGGAGCTGGAGAAGGGGGCCGGCGTGAAAGAGGCCGCCCACATTGCGGTGGAACAGTGCAGCCAGAGCATTCTGACCAGCGGCCTGACCTTCTTTGCGGCCACCGCCAGCGTGGCAGCCATCTCCCAAATGGAGCTGATCAGCAGCCTGTGCCACCTGATCAGCCGCGGCGCGCTGATCAGCATGGCCGTGATTATCCTGATCCTTCCGGCGCTGCTGATTGTGTTTGCGCCGGTCATCGCCCACACCACCCGCCGCTGGCCCAAGCCCGGCAAGGCGGAAGCTGCCCCGGCGCAGCATGGAGCGTTTGCCTTCCACAAAACGAGAAAAGAGGTCTGAACGGATGAATACTTCCATGAAAAAAGCCATCAGTCTGATTACCTGCACCGCCCTGGCGGCAGGGTGCTGCACCATGGCCTTTGCGGCCGACAGCCCGGTGACCAAGGATGAGAATGTTTTCCTGTTTTTGAACCCGGACGGCAGCATTCAGAGCCAGGTCGTCAGCGACTGGCTGCACAGCGACAACGGCCTTCGGGGCGTGACCGACCGCACCAGCCTGACCGACATCACCAACCTGAAAAGCGATGCGGCTTATACCCTGAATGGCGATGCCCTCACCTGGGACACCGACGACCACGATGTGTATTATCAGGGCAACAGCACCCAGACCCCGCCGGTTACCGCCAGCATCCGCTATGAGCTGAATGGCCAGGAGATGACCGCCGCTGAGATGCTGGGCAAGGCCGGCCATGTGAAAATTACGGTGAAGCTCACCAACCACCTGAAAAAGACCTACCAGATCGGCGGGGCGGCCCGCAGTGTGTACACCCCCTTTGCCACGGTGGTGAGCATGGCGCTGGGTGCCGATGACTTCACCAACGTCAAGGCGGAGCACGGCACGGTGCAGACCGATTCCCAGACCCAGCTGGTGGCCTTTGTGACCCTGCCCGGTATGCAGGAGACCTTCAAGGGCCTGCTGACCGGCGACCTCTCCGACCTGAACGACAAGCTGCTGGACGAGGTGACGCTGGAAGCGGACACCGACGCCTTTGTGATGCCCACCATTCTGCTGGCGGCCTCCAGCAGCGTGGAGGATCTGCGGGACACCGTGGACGACATCCCCTCGCTGGACGAGACCCTGAACGAGGTGCGGGACGGCATGGACGAACTGAAGGACGGCTCGGCGGAGCTGGATGACGGCGCCCACGACCTGCACGACGGCGCGAAGGAGCTGGATGACGGCGCCAGCGACCTGAAGGATGGCGCGAAGGACCTGGACGACGGCGCCAAAGAGCTGAACGACAAAATGGGCGAGTTCTCCGCCAAGTACACCGAGTTTGACGCGGGTGTGAGCGGCGCAAAGAGCGGCACGGAGACCCTGTACGCCGGTCTGGCCAAGATGAAGGGCCAGATGGACGAACGGATGCTGCCCGGGCTGGCCCGCGCGGCCCAGCTTCAGGCGGACCTGGAGGGCCAGATGGGCGACATTCAGGGCGTACTGGGCAGCATCCCCGAAACCAGCCAGCTGAAAGCGGCTCAGGATACGGTGACCCAAGCCGTGACCGATGCGGCCACCAATGCGGCGAGCACTGCGGGCCAGGCTGTGGCCGATGCGGCAGCGGACACCGCCGCGCAGACCTCCCAGGCCTATGCAGAAGCCATCGGAGAGCTGCTGGAAAATGAGGAACTGGGCTTCAGCGAAGAGCAGAAGGCGGCCGTGCAGGCGGCGCTTGCGGGTGTAGCGGAGGGCCTGCAGAGCGAGGCCAATCAGGAAGCCGTGGCGGCGGCCGCCCAGGCGGCTGGTGAAAAGACCGCGGCCCAGGTGGCGGCTCAGGGCAAGACCATTCAGGAGGCACTGGCCCCCGTGGCCGGGCTGGACACCACCGCCATGAAGCAGCAGGTGGGCCAGGTGAGCACCACCGCCAACGAGCTGATGGGCCTGATGAATGACCTGACCACCTCACTGTACAACGGCGAGAACCCGCTGGACGGCGAGACCATCTACGGCGGCACCAGCCAGCTGGCTGCCGGTGCGCAGCAGCTGGTGGGCGGCGCCGCAACCCTGAGCGGCTACAGCGGCCAGTTCAAGGAGGCCATTGGCCAGTTCAAGAGCGGCACTGGCGATCTGGCCGATGGCACAGGCAAGCTGTTGGATGGCACCGGCGACCTGAAGGACGGCACGCAGAAACTGCTGGACGGCACGGTGGATTTGGTGGACGGCACCCAGGAGCTGCTGGACGGCGTGGACGAGTTCCGGGATAAGATCGAGGAAAAGGCCGGTGATGTGGACACCAAGCAGATCGACGATGCCCTGGATACCCTGGACGCCCTGCAGACCGAGGCGGAGAGCTACACCACCTACACCGGTACCCCGGACGGCGTGGAGGCCAGCATCAAGTTTGTGATGAAGGTGGAGGAGCCGGAGGCTCCGGCCGCCGAGACCAGCGAGACCGAGACCACGGCCCAGCAGACCGAGAAGCCCAGCTTCTGGCAGCGGCTGAAGCAGCTGTTCGGCCTGGGCTGAGCGGCAGCGCCTGCACATCAATGGCTCCATAAAAACAACAAGCACCCCGGCGGAGAAACGCAGCATACTGCGCTTCCCAGCCGGGGTGCATTTGGGTTTGTGTGGGGATTACTGCCCGCAGGCGGCCTTGAACTCGGTCCACATCTGGGCGTGGATCTCTTCGGTTTCGGCACTCACGTTCTGGATCATCTCGGTCTTGCCGTCGAAGTCCTCCGGCAGGGTCAGGAAAGACTGGTAGGCGGGGTCGATCAGGCTGTCGGCGGCCTTGTTGGTGCAGTAGTAGCCCATCCACTCAAAGCAGCTCTTGGCCACTTCGGGGCGAAGAATGTAGTCGATGAAGGCATGGGCTGCATCGGAATGCGGGGCGTTGGAGGGAATGAACTGGGCCATGATGCCGAAGCCCACGCCCTCGGTGGGGTAAACCACCTGCAGGTCCGGGTTGGCCAGGCAGGCCGTGGTCACCTGACTGGTGTACATCACGGCGGCACCCACCTCGCCGCTCAGCAGGTCATCCTGCGTGTTGGCGTCCTTGATGAGTCGGATGTTGGGGGCCAGCTCCAGCAGCTTGGCCTTGGCCTGCTCCAGCACGGCGGGGTCCGCGGTGTTGTAGCTCTCGCCCAGCACCTTCAGGGCCATACCGTCCACCACGCGGTAGTTGCCGATGACGGCCAGATTGTCCTTCAGGCTTTCATCCCACAGGTCGGCGTAGCAGGTGATGGGCTTTTCCACCAGAGCGGGGTCGTACACAATGGTCTGCACACCGGCGCCGTAGGGCACGGTGTAGGCATCCTCGGGGTCAAAGAACTGGCCCTGATAGATGGGGTTCACATTGCCCAGATTGCTCAGCTTGGTTTTGTCCAGCTTAGCCACCAGACCCTCGGAGATGGCGGTTTCCACAATGTAGTCGTCGGCGATCACCAGATCGTAATCGCTGCCCTTGGCCGCCTCAAGCTTGGCCAGCATGGTCTCATCGGTATCAAAGCTGGAGTAGTTGATCTGAATGCCGGTCTCGGCGGTGAAGCCGTCCAGCACCTCCTGGGGGAACATACCCTCCCAGGTGTACAGGTTCAGCAGGGTATCGCCGGAAGCGGCGGACGAAGCGCCCTCGCTGCTGGAAGTGGCCTGGCCGCAGCCGGAGAGCAGAGCCAGACTGCCCGCCAGAGCCAGAGCCAGAACGGAGTTCAGTTTGCGGTTCATGGTAAAAATCCTCCTGTGTAAAAAACAGTGTGTGCGCCCCAGATCGGGGCGATATTTTGCCGGAAGAGACGGGCGGAGTTTTCCACGAAGCCGAATGTGCCTGGTGGAAAAGTCACCCGAGCTGCCGGGAAAATCGAGGAAAGGAAGGCTCAGCGCCCGCTGCCGGTCAGGCGGCTGATCTTGCTCCACAGCATGCTCAGCCCCACCAGCAGCAGGGTAGCCGCCAGCAGCAGGGTGCACAGGGCGTTGATCTCCGGCGTAACACCGGTTTTCAGGGCTGTGTACACCTTGATGGGCAGGGTGTTTACGTTAACGCCGGTTACAAACAGGCTGATGATCACATCGTCCAGGCTCATGGCGAAGCTCAGAAGCATACCGGAGACGATGGCAGGCAGCAGCAGCGGCAGGGTGATGGTGAAAAACACCTGCCGTTCCCCGGCCCCCAGGTCGCGGGCGGCCTCGGCCAGGCTGCGGTCCATGCCCACCAGCCGCGCCTGCACCAGCATGAACACATAGGGGATGCAGAAGGTGGTGTGGGACAGAATCAGGGTGCCCATGCCGAAGGGAATGCCCAGCATACCGAAAAACGCCATGAACACCATGCCCAGAATGATCTCGGGGGTCATGAGGGGCAGGCTGGTCAGGTATTCGATCAGCCTGCGGCTGCGGGGGCGCACCCGGTCAAACCCCACGGCCCCAAGCGTGCCGACCACACCGGCGGCCAGGCTGGAGGAAAGCCCCAGGATCAGGCTGTTGCCCAGCGCCTGGAACATGGCCTTATCCGCAAACAGGGTGCGGTACCATTTCAGCGAGAAGCCGCCCCACACGCTGGAAATCTTGCTCTCGTTGAAGGAGTAGAGAATGACCAGGGCAATGGGCAGATAGATGATGACCAGCCCCAGGGCCAGATAAACCGTGGAAAACGAGATGCGGCGCTTTTTTTTCATAGCAGGCCCTCCAGCCGGGTGGTGTGGGTCACCCGCTTGTACAGCCCGATCATCAGGCTGGTGAGAAGCATCAGCACCACGCTCAGCGCCGCGGCAAAGGGCCAGTTGTGGGCCTGCAGAAGCTGATCCTGAATCAGGCTGCCCACCAGCACCACCTTGTTGCCGCCCAGAATGTCCGCAATGAAGAACAGCCCCATGCTGGGAATGAAGGTGAGGATCACGCCGGAGAGAAGGCCCGGCATGGTCAGCTTGAGGGTGACGGTGAAAAAGGCCTGGGCAGGGCTGGCCCCCAGGTCGCGGGCGGCCTCCACCAGGCTCCAGTCCATCTTTTCGGCGCTGGAATACACCGCCAGAATCATGAACTGAAGCAGGGCGTACACCATGCCCACCACCACGGCCGGGTAGGTGTACAGCAGCTTCAGGGGGCGCTGGGTCAGGTGCAGCGCCATGAGCACCTTGTCCAGTGTGCCGCCGCTGCGCAGCACGATGATCCAGCCATACAGCCGGATGAGGCTGTTGGTCCAGAAGGGGATCATCAAAGCGGCCGTCATGAATTTCTTGCCCCGGGGCGAAAGCCGGGCTATAAAATAGCCGAAGGGGTAGCCGATGAGCAGAATCAGCCCGGTGCACAGCAGCGCCAGTTTCAGCGACTGCACAAAGGTGTTGAGGTAGACGGGCTGAAAAATGTTTTTGTAGTTGGCCCAGGTGAACTGGGGAATGACCCCCCACACATCGGCGCGGGTTTCAAAGCTGAGCACCAGCATGTACACCAGCGGGCCAAGCACCAGCACCAGCGTGAACAGGTACAGGGGGACCAGCGTCAGCCCCATCCACCGGCTGGTAAGCGGGGTGCGCCGGGTGTTTTTGCGGCTTGGCATCAGTCATCCACCTCCACGGGCACGGCGGCCTCGGGCGCCCAGCGTACGCAGAGCTTTTGGCCGGGAGCAAGGCTCTGGTCAATGCCGTGGCGGCTGACCACAAGGCGGCTGCCGTCCGGCAGCTCCAGCGCAATGCGAAGCATTCCGCCCGCAAAGCTCTTTTCCTTTACAACGGCGGGAATGCCGCTGCCCTCGGGGGCAAAGTCCACCTGTTCGCTGCGCAGGGCCAGCGCGATGGGCTGGCCGGGCAGGAACTCGGTTTGCCCAGCCCGGGCGCACACGGGGCAGCCGGCCACCCGGGCGGCGACAAGGCCGCCCTCGGCCGCCACCACGGTGCCCTGCAGGATGTTGGCGCTGCCCACAAACCGAGCCACAAAGCTGGTGCGGGGCTCATCGTATACCTGGGCCGGGGTGCCGATCTGCACAAACTGCCCGTCCCGCATCACGGCAATGCGGTCGGACATGGTGAGGGCTTCTTCCTGGTCGTGGGTGATGTAGATGAAGGTGATGCCAAGCTGCTGCTGAAGGGCCTTCAGCTCCAGCTGCATCTGGCGGCGCAGCTGAAGGTCCAGCGCGCCGAGGGGCTCGTCCAGCAGAAGGACCCGGGGCCGGTTTACCAGCGCCCGGGCGATGGCCACCCGCTGCTTCTGCCCGCCGGAAAGCTGGGCGGGCATCCGGTTTTCGTAGCCGGTCAGCTGCACCAGCTCCAGCGCCTGGGCCACGGCTTTGGCGATCTCCTCATTGGGGCGGCGGCGCAGCTTCAGGCTGTACCCGATGTTGGCGGCTACCGTCATATGGGGAAAAAGGGCGTAATTCTGGAATACGGTGTTTACATCCCGCTTTTCCGGCGGGGTGCCGGTCACATCCCGGCCCTCCAGCAGCACCCGGCCCGCATCGGGGCATTCCAACCCGGCAATGATGCGCAGTGTGGTGGTTTTTCCGCAGCCGGAAGAGCCGAGCAGCGTGATAAACTCCCCGGCGGCAGCGTCCAGCGAGATACCCCGCAGAACCGGGGTGCCGTCGAAGGATTTTTCAATGTTCTGCAATTGCAGAATGGTCTGGCTCATGCAGTCTCCTTTACGTGTAAACGGCCGGGCCTGAAAGCAGCCCGGCAGAGGATGGTGTAAAAAGCGCCCCCCAGGGCCGATGAGAAGCCGCCCCGCGCAGGAACGCAGAAAAGTATCTTAAAGGTAAAAGAAAAAGGGGTCAGTTAAATTATACCAATATTGTCAAGTACATCAGTAGGTAATGAGGTGAATGCCCGGAGCCTGCCCTGCGTGCCCCCTTGCATTTTGCCGGGCAGTGGGCTACAATAGAACCATGATTTGCATAAATATGCGTCGGAACTGAAATTAAATGCGTATATTCCAAAAAATATGCAGCACAAAGCGGGACACCGGCTTGAAAACCGCGCCGCCTGCTGCCGAATATGGAAGGAGACCCCTATGGCAATGGATTTGAAGGGCAGAAACTTTTTGAAGCTGCTGGATTTTACCCCGGAAGAGATCGAGGGCCTGCTGGACCTGGCCGCGGACCTGAAGGCCAAGAAGAAGGCACACATTCCCCACGACACCCTGCACGGCCGCAACATCGCACTGATTTTTGAAAAGACCTCCACCCGCACCCGGTGCAGCTTTGAGGTGGCCGCCCATGACCTGGGCATGCAGGTGACCTATCTGGACCCCACCGGAAGCCAGATCGGCAAGAAGGAGAGCATTGCCGACACCGCCCGTGTGCTGGGCCGTATGTTTGACGGCATTGAATACCGGGGCTATGGGCAGGAGATCGTGGAGAAGCTGGCCCATTATGCGGGTGTGCCGGTGTGGAACGGCCTGACCAACGAGTTCCATCCCACCCAGATTCTGGCGGATATGCTCACCATTCGGGAGCATTTCGGCCGCCTGAAGGGGCTGAAGATGGTTTACATGGGCGATGCCCGCTACAACATGGGCAATTCGCTGATGGTGGGCTGCGCCAAGCTGGGGCTGGATTTTGTGGCCTGCGCGCCGGAGAAGTACTTCCCGGATCCCGAGCTGGTAAAGACCTGCCAGGCCATTGCCAAGGAGAGCGGCAGCACCCTGCGCTTTATCAGCGACCCCATGGAGGCCACCAAGGGGGCCGACATCATCTACACCGATGTGTGGGTGAGCATGGGCGAGCCGGTGGAGATCTGGGCCGAGCGCATTGCCGACCTGGCCCCCTATCAGGTGAACGCGGCCCTCATGGCCAACGCAGGCCCGCAGGCCCGCTTCATGCACTGCCTGCCCGCCTTCCATGACCACGAGACCACCGTGGGCAAGGAGATGGGCGAGCGCTTTAACCGGGACGCCATGGAGGTCACCGACGAGGTGTTCGAGGGGCCCCAGTCCATCGTGTTTGACGAAGCCGAAAACCGGATGCATACCATCAAGGCGGTTATGGCAGCAACCATGAATTGACCGCTTGTACAACAGCGAACCCGAAAGCAGGCCGACGGAGCAGCAGACGCTGAATCTCCGCCAACCTGCTTTTTTGCTGCGGCCTGTGCCCGGCGGGTGGACAGCTGCCCCGCCGGCGTTTATAATATCAGTATTGCAACAAGCGGGCAGAAACCACCCTGTGCCGCGCAGAAAAGGAGAGAACACCCATGCTGCAACGCTGCTTTGAGGCCCTGCGCCCGGCCCGGCCCATGGTTCACTGCATTACCAACAGCGTGACCATCAACGACTGCGCCAATGTGCTGCTGGCGGCCGGGGCAAGGCCCATCATGGCGGATGACCCGGAGGAGAGCGCCGAGATCACCGCCGCCTGCCGGGCGCTGGTGCTGAACCTGGGGATGCTCAGCCCCCGCAAGCTGGAGGCAATGGTGAAAAGCGGCCACCAGGCCAACCGGATGGGCATCCCCGTGGTGCTGGACCCGGTGGGGGCCGGGGCTTCGACCCTGCGCACCCGGGCGGCGTACACCCTGCTGGAAGAGGTGCGGTTTGCCGCCGTGCGGGGCAACGGGAGCGAGATCCGGGTGCTGGCGGCCGGCGGTGAAAACCACGGCGGCGTGGACGCGGCCCCGGGAGAATGCGCCCCCGAGCAGGAGCGGGCCATGGCCGAGGCGCTGGCCCGGCGCATTCATGCAGTGGTGGCCGTGACCGGCGAGACGGATCTGGTGACGGACGGCGCCCGGGCGGCCCGCTGCCTGGGCGGCTGCGCTGAGATGGGCCTGGTAACCGGCACCGGCTGTATGCTCAGCGCGCTCACCGGGGCGCTGCTGGCGGCCAGCCCGGAGCAGCCATTTGCCGCCGTGTGTACGGCCGTGTGCGCGATGAAAACGGCGGGGGAGCTGGCCAGGGCGGCCCTGGCCCCCGATGAAGGCAGCGGCAGCTATCGGGTGCGCCTGATTGATGCCGTAAACCGGCTGGACGGCCCCACGCTGGCCGCACGCGCCCAATGGGAGGAGCTGTGAGCGATGAAAACAACGAACCTGCCTGCCCTGCAAGCCGCTGTGTTTGATATGGACGGTACCCTGCTGGATTCGATGCAGATGTGGGCCAACGCACCCGGCGTTTTGCTGGGGCGGTATGGGGTCCACCCGCCGGAGGGCTTTATCCGGCGGCTGATCCCTCTCAGCGCCCGGCAGTGCGCCGTGCTGATGGTGGAGGAGTATCATCTGCCGGTCACCCCGGAACAGCTGGCGGAGCAGACGGCGGAGTATACCCGCCGCCAGTACGCCGAGCACCTGCAGCTCAAGCCCGGCGCAAAGGAGCTTGTGGAGCGGTTTGCGGCCCGGGGTGTGCCCATGGCCCTGGCCAGCGCCAGCAGCATCCGGGATGTGCAGGCCGCCATGACCCGGCTGGGCCTGTGGGATAAATTCCGCGCGGTGCTCACCTGCGATGAGTACGGCAGCAAGCAGGGCCCGGCCATCTATCGGGCGGCCGCCGAACAGCTGGGGGCAGCCACGGCCCGCACGGCGGTGTTTGAGGATTCTCTTCAGGCCCTGCGCACGGCACACGATGCGGGCTTTTTGACCGTGATGGTGGACGACGAGGCCAGCCGGGAGGATTGGCCCCGGATGGAAGCGCTTGCCGATGTGCGGCTGCATCGGCTGACCGACTGGCCGCTGTGATTTCATGGTAAGCGACTGTAAGACGCAGAAAGCCCCCGGGCGGCTAAACGGAACCGACCAGGGGCTTTCTGCGCCTTAGGGGTTATTTGCAAAGGAAGAGAATGGCAGTTAATACAGGCAGAAAGCGGCTTGCGGGGGCTTCCTGCCCGTGCGGGCAGCCCAGAGGCGTTGCCCTGCACTGTTTATAATACGAGCGGCAGAGGGAAAATGTTTCAGAATTTTGGCGGCAGGAAAAATTTTCTTGCATTCGGTACCGCAGAAGGGGCAGGGGGTGCCTCCAACGCGGCGGCCTGTTATACTGAGCCGGCAGCGCGGAACTGCCAAATCGCTTCCAGGCTGCCTGTTGCGATGCCTTGATCATTGAGGAGAAACAGAACAAATGAAGAAGAACAACAACGCGGCCTGGGGAATGCTGGTCACCTTGCTGGGCGGCATTCTGTGGGGCTTTTCCGGCACCTGCGGCCAGTACATTTTTCAACAGGAAGCAGCCAGCTCGCAGTGGGTGACCTGCGTGCGTATGCTGGGCGCGGGCGTGGTGCTGATTGCACTGGGGCTGGCCAAGCAGGGGCGAAGCTATGCCGCCGTGTGGCGCGATAAAAAGGATGCCGCCGGCCTGCTGTTGTTTGCGGTGTTGGGGCTGATGTTCAGCCAGTATACTTATATGACGGCGATTTCCTACTCCAACTCCGGCACAACCACGGCGCTGCAGTGTACCGGGCAGGTGCTGGTGCTGATTTACAGCTGCATCCTGGTTCGTCGGTGGCCCACCCGGCTGGAGAGCGTGGGCGTGGTTCTGGCCGTCGGCGGAACCTTCCTGCTGGCCACCCACGGAAAGCTGGGCAACCTGGCCATTTCTCCGCTGGCTCTGGCCTGGGGCATGGCCTCGGCGCTTTCGCTGGCGCTGTACACCCTGCTGCCGGTGCGGCTGATCAAAAAGTACGGCAGCACTGTGGTTACCGGCTGGGGTATGCTCATCGGCGGCGTGGTGCTTAGCGCGGCGACCCGCATGTGGGCCCAGCCGGTGCACCTGACCCCGTCGGTTCTGCTGACGCTGGCGGTGGTGGTGCTGCTGGGCACGGCCGGCGCATACAGCCTCTATCTGGAGGGCGTTGCCTGCCTCGGCGCCGTAAAGGCCAGCATGATCGCCTGCGCGGAGCCGGTGGCGGCCATGGTGATTTCGGCCGTGTGGCTTCATACCCGCTTTACGCTCTGCGATGTGCTGGGCGTGGCCGCCATTCTCAGCATGGTGCTGCTTATTGCCCGGGAGAGCGGGAAGAAGCAGAAGCAATAATCGGTTTGGACGAACAAAGGCCCGCAGCCGGAATGCGTAGCAGCATTCCGGCGGCGGGCCTTTTGTGAGAAAACGAAAGCGGAGGATCGAATCAAGGATTCAGCACCACAGCCAGATACACCAGCGGAACGGTGCCGTCGTTGACGATTTTGTGTGCGTCACCCGGCAGGCAGATGTGGGCGCCTCCCGGGGTCAGGCGGGTACATCCGGCCTGTGCATCTTCGACCAGGCCGCTGCCGGAAAGAACGTAGCACACTTCCATGTTGGCGGTGTGGGTGTGCAGCCCCACGCTGCAGCCGGGCGGCAGTGTGCCGCGGGCAAACAGCGTACCGGCTTTGCCCAACATCGGCGGCGGAACCAGCGTTTCCACATCAAAGCGGCCTTCGCCGCCCTTCATGTTGGGGATGACCTGAACGGGGTATTGGTCATGAGATTGATACATAAGAAGCCTCCATCGGGGGAACAAGTTCGGGGCAGCTGCGCAGCTGCCAGGCCAGCCAGGCGGTCTGCTCCAGCTCTTCCATGGCTTCAAAGGCATTCATCAGGCTTTTGCCGCTCACAATGGGGCCGCGGTGGCTCAGCAGATAACCCCGCTCCGGCCCAAGGGCAGCCCGCATAAGGAAGGCAGCGGCAGGCCGAAGAGGGGAAGCACCGGATAAAACGAACGGCGCTTGGGCACACGGACCATTCCATACACCAAAAAAATTGCTGGCTTTTTAGCACAAATGACAAAAAAGAAGCACCGCGCACCTTTACACCGGGGGCGCTTGCGCTTATAATAAAAACCATACGTGCGGCCGCAGGGCAGCGGGAGAAGCCCCGCCCGGGCGGCCGCTTGAAATGCGGTGCGGCAGCCAGCCGTGCAGTAAGGAGTAAAATATGAAAAACAGCGAAAAGTCCTTTGAAACCATCGTCAATCTGTGCAAGAACCGCGGCTTTGTATACCCGGGCAGCGAGATCTACGGCGGCCTGGCCAACAGCTGGGACTACGGCCCTCTGGGCGTGGAGTTCAAGAACAACGTAAAGCGGGCCTGGATGAAGAAATTCGTGCAGGAAAGCCCCACCAACGTGGGCCTGGATGCCGCCATCATCATGAACCCCCAGACCTGGGTGACCACCGGCCATGTGGCCAGCTTCTCCGATCCCCTGCTGGACTGCAAGAGCTGCAAGGCCCGTCATCGCGCCGACAAGCTCATCAGCCAGGAGCATCCCGAGGTGAACGTGGACGCCATGAGCTTTGATGAGATGGATGCGTTCATCGCCGAGCATGAAGATATGGTCTGCCCCGTGTGCGGCAAGCACGACTTCACTCCCATCCGCAAGTTCAATCTGATGTTCAAGACCGCCATCGGCGTGACGGAGGACTCCTCCAGCACCTGCTATCTGCGGCCCGAGACCGCCCAGGGCATCTTCGTGAACTTTGCCAACATCCAGCGCACCACCCGCCGCAAGCTGCCCTTCGGCGTGTGCCAGGTGGGCAAGGCTTTCCGCAATGAGATCACTCCCGGCAACTTCACCTTCCGTACCCGCGAGTTTGAGCAGATGGAGTGCGAGTTCTTCTGCAAGCCGGACACCGATCTGGAGTGGTTCGCCTACTGGAAGGACTTCTGCAAGAACTGGCTGCTGAGCCTGGGCATTCAGGAGGAGAACCTGCGCCTGCGCGACCATGAGCCCGCCGAGCTGGCCTTCTACAGCCGTGCCACCACCGACATTGAGTACGCCTTCCCGTTCACCGATTGGGGTGAGCTGTGGGGCATTGCCGACCGCACCAACTACGACCTGGGCCGCCATCAGGAGGCCAGCGGCAAGAGCCTGGAGTACTTCGATCCCGAGACCGGCGAGCACTACATCCCCTACGTCATCGAGCCTTCGCTGGGCGCGGACCGTGTGGCTCTGGCCTTCCTGTGCGAGGCCTACGATGAGGAGCACCTGACCGATGCCAAGGGCAAGGAGGATGTGCGCGTGGTTCTGCGCCTGCATCCGGCGCTGGCCCCCTATAAGGCGGCGGTGCTGCCCCTGTCCAAGAAGCTGAGCGACAAGGCGATGCCCATCTGGCAGGAGTTGAGCAAGCACTTCATGGTGGACTTTGACGACGCCGGCTCCATCGGCAAGCGCTACCGCCGTGAGGACGAGATCGGCACCCCCCTGTGCATCACCGTGGACTTCCAGACCTTCGGCAGCGAGACCGAAGAAGGCGACGGCTGCGTGACTGTGCGTGACCGCGACACCATGGAGCAGGTGCGCATTCCCATCAGCGAGCTGAAGGAATACATCGAAAAGAAGATCGAGTTCTGAAAAGCGCCGGGCAGTACGCCGGAAGCTTTTCAGGCATACAGCAAAGCGTAATTCAGACCGGGCAGGGCCGCGAGATTCACTTCGCGGCCCTGTTTTCGTGCCTGCCGTTTTTTCACATTGACGCGGCGGTGCAGCAAAAAGAAGGGGTACGGCGGCGCGGCCGCCGGCAAAGCATGAGCGAGGAGGGAAAGAACTGTGAAGCGATTCAATCATTTGCAGCAGTGCCTGGTGCTGTTCGGGCTGTGCCTGCTGGGAGCGGTCATCGGCGAGCTTTCGCCGGTGTCGGTGCCCGGCAGCGTGGTGGGCATGGTGCTGCTGTTTGTCTGCCTGATGACTGGCATCGTCAAGGTGGAACAGGTGGAGGATGTGGCCGACTTTCTGCAGAAGAATATGGCGTTTTTCTTTGTACCCATGTGCGCCAACATTCTGGAAGAGCTGGAAATTCTGAAAAGCACCGGCCTGCTGCTGCTGGGTGTGTGCGTATTCTGCACGGTGATTACCTTTGCAATCACCGGGTTTACCGTGACGCTGCTGCAGAAGCTCATGAACGGAAAGGAGAAGAAACGATGAGAGAGATGCTTCTTTCCACGCCGGTCACCGGCATTTTCATCTGTCTGGCCGCCTACGAGCTGGGCGTGCAGATCAACAAAAAGCTCAAGACCCCCATTGCCAACCCCATGCTCATCGGCATTGTGCTGGCGGCGGCGGTGCTGAGCGTGTGCAACATCCCGCTGGAGGCCTTTGACCTGGGCGGCGATATGATCAACATGCTGCTCACCCCGGCCACGGCGGTGATCGGCCTGTCCATCTACCGGCAGCGCAAGGTGCTGCAGGAGAATTTCCTGCCGGTGGTGCTGGGCTGCCTGGTGGGAAGCCTGACCAATGTGGCGCTGATTCACGGGCTGTGCAAGCTGTTCATGCTGGAGGACAGCCTGCTGTACAGCCTGCTGCCCCGCAGCGTGACCACCCCCATTGCGGTGGCCCTCAGCGAGCAGTGCGGCGGCCTGAAGGGCGTGACGGCGGTGTGCGTCATCATCACCGGCGTCACCGGCGCGGTGCTGGCCCCCACGCTGGCAAAGCTGCTGCACTTCAAGGACCCGGTGGCCATCGGCGTGGCTGTGGGCACCAGCAGCCATGCGGCGGGCACCACCACCGCTCTGCAGATGGGCGAGCTGGAGGGCGCCATGAGCGGCGTCTCCATTGGTGTGGCGGGCCTGCTCACCGTGCTGCTGGCCGCCGTGTGGTAAAATTGATGGTTTGACGACGCGCCCGAAAGAACGCGCCCGGCAGGCCGTTCGACGTTTGCGGAACCCCGCAAAGGTCGGGCGGCCTGCCGTTTGTTTTATGCGAAAACCGGTCATAGAGAAGGGAATGCCCGATTGAAAAAAATCGGGTGGTCTGTTATAACTATACCGTATTATATAAGGAATACGAGAAAAACGCAGAGACAACGGCGCACCGGCGGAACGGGCGGGCGCTGCAAAAGGAGATACAAATTCATGCGGATCGCTGCATTTTGCTTTTTTGCTCCGGCGGCCTTCAGCCTCGGTTTGCGCCGCTGGCTGTTGGGCAAAGAGAGCACGGGAGAGGCCCTGCTGCACTTTGGAACGGCGGCCCTGTGGCTGAATGCTCTGGCGCTGGCCCTTCTGGACGCGAGATTTCATGTGGAGGTCCCGGTGATGCAGGCGCTGAGCCAATCGGGGCTGTTTGCGCTGAAGTATCTGGCCCTCACCTGCGCGCTGGCGTTGGCGGGGGTGCTGGCCGAGCGCCTGCTGGCCCGGGCGCAGGCGGCGTTTCGGCTGCCGGAGTGGCTGGCCCGCACGGCCTGGCTGTGGGCGGCGCTGCTGGCGGCGGTGCTGTTTGGGTTGCACTTTGCCCGCATTTTTGACAACAACTTCTGGGGCGATGAAGGGTTTTCCATCCGTCTGGCCCGGCAGACTATTCCGGAAATGCTGGAGAGCACGGCGGAGGATGTGCACCCGCCCCTGTATTACCTCATCCTGATGGGCTTCAACCGGCTGCTGGGCAACCATGGCTGGGTGTATCATCTGGCGTCGGTGGTGCCCTTTGGGCTGACGCTGGCCGCGGCGGTTACCTTCCTGCGCCGGGAGTTCGGCTGGTGGCCGGGGGCGCTGCTGTGCCTGTTTTCGTCCTTTCTGCTCTGCGCCCAGAAGTACGATCTGGAGGTGCGCATGTACAGCTGGGCCGCGCTGTTTGTGCTGCTGGCCTTTTATGAGCTGTACCGCCTGCTCACCAAAGGTGCGCAAAACCGGGACTGTGTGGGCTTTGTGCTGGCCTCGCTGGCCGCGGCCTACTGCCACTATTACGCGCTGGTGACGGTGGCCTTTCTGTATGTGGGCCTGCTGGCCGGGGTGCTGTGCAAACTGGTTCCCTTCAAAAAGCTGGCGGCGGTGTATCTGACCACGGTGGCGGGCTATCTGCCTTGGTTTGTGGTGCTGCTTACCACCTTCCGGCGCACCACCGAGGACTACTGGATGACCAAGACGCCGACTCTGCGCCAGTGCCTGGAGTTCCTGTTTGATTCCGGAAGCGGAACGGCGATTTACTTCTGCCTGCTGCTGTTTGTCACCGCAGTGGGCATGGCCCTGACCCGGGAGACGGGCCTTGCCCGGCGGCCGGACGAGAAAAAAGTGGTGGGCCTGAACGGCACGAGCCTGTGGATTTTGACCGGACTGGCGGCGGTGTTCGGCACCATGGCGGTGGGGCTGGCCGTGTCGGCCCTGATCCGGCCCATGTTTGCCACCAAGTACCTGTACCCGGCGGCAGTGATTGTCTGGCTTTTGTTCGGCGTGTGCCTGAGCCGTATGCGGTGGGGCACGCTGCTGAGCGTTCTGCTGGCGGCGGTGGTCGTGGCCGTGGGCGTGCCGGATTATCAGGACAAGGTGGAATCGGCCAAAGAGCAGAACGAGCGCTACCGGCAGGTGCTGGCCGGGATGGCAGACCTGACCCCGGCAGACGGCATCCTCACGGATATGTATTATCTGGAATGGACCAGCCTGGAGTATTACTTCCCGGAAAATGAGCACGATGACTTTGACCGGAGTGAGCCGCCGGAACTGGAAGAAGGGCGAACCTATTGGCTGTTGCTTTCCGGCGATCTGGACGAGGGGCTGGAGAGTTGGCTGGCCGCCGAGGGCCGCACGGCCCGGGAGGTGTGCCATGATGGACGCCTGGCGACCTACACGGTGCACGTGTACCAATGCCCGGCGGCTGGTTAATTGCCGCGGCAAAAAGCCTTCCCCTCGATGGAAAGCCGAAAAGCGGCGGCGAAAAAGCAATCAGTTACCCCAAACCATATTCAGAACAACAGGAAAGCGAGGGATTCCCATGAATCAGGAACTTCTTCAGAAATATGCCGATTTTATTGTAAAAGTGGGCGTAAACGTGCGCCCGGGGCAGGCGTTTCTCATTCGCTGCCCGGTGGACATGGCCTTTTTTGCCCACTGCTGCGCCAGGGCCGGTTATGAGGCCGGGGCCAGAGACGTGATCGTTCGCTATGAGGACGAGCAGCTGGCCCGCATCCGCATGGAGATGGGGGAGGAGAACGCCCTGAGCCAGGTGCTGCCCTATGAGCTGCGCAGCTGGCTGGACTATGCCGAGAGTGATGGGGGCTGCTGCCTGCTGGCCATTCATGCCAGCGACCCGGAGGCATTTGCCGGGCTGGATGCCGCCAAGCTGAATCGGGTGAGTATGGCCCGCCGCAAGGCGATGAAGCCCTGGAACGACTACACCATGAACGACCGGGTGCAGTGGTGCGTGGCTGCGGTGCCCGCTCCGGCCTGGGCGGCCAAAGTATTCCCCGGGCTGCCGGTGGACGAAGCGGTGGAAAAGCTATGGAGCCTGATTTTTGACGTGTGCCGGGTGACCGGCGGCGACCCGGTGGGCGAGTGGCGGCGACATGTGGCCCGTACCGGCTCACGGCGGGATCAGCTGAACGCCTGGAAGCTGCAGAGCATTCACATGACCGCGGCCAACGGCACCGATCTGACCGTGGGCCTGGCCGAGGGAAGCCTGTGGGAAGGCGCTTCCAGCAAGGCGGAGAACGGGGTGGACTTCATTGCCAATGTGCCCACCGAAGAGGTGTTTACCTGCCCGCATCGCCTGCGTGTGAACGGCGTGGTCAAGGGCACGAAGCCCTATGTGTACAACGGCCAGCTCATCGAGGGCTTTTCGGTGACCTTCCGGGACGGTGCGGTCGTAGCCCACAGCGCGGAGAAGAACGATGCGCTGCTGGGAGAGCTGCTGGCCAGCGACGAGGGGGCCTGCCACATCGGCGAGGTGGCCCTGGTGCCCGCCTCCAGCCCCATCAGCCGCAGCGGCGTGCTGTTCTACAACACTCTGTTTGACGAAAACGCGGCCTGCCACATTGCCTTTGGCGCCGGGTATCCGGGCACCATTCAGGGCGGCACGGCCATGACCCGGGAACAGCGGCAGGCCCTGGGCATGAACGACTCGGCCATTCACGAGGATGTGATGGTGGGCAGCCCGGATATGGACATCACCGGCCTGACTGCCGACGGCAAAACCGTGCAGATCTTCAAAAACGGGGAATGGGCCTTTTGAGCCGGGGCGGTACCGAGGTGCTGGGCCGGCTGCTGCCGCCGCAGGAACCCCAGCGCCCGCTGGGGGCGGATGTGTTCCGGGCGATGGCGGTCGGCATGGTGGGCTGGTTCCACATCTGGCAGCAGACCTGGATCAACCCCGGCCCTCTGCAGCTGGCTGTACGCACCGGGTACATCTGGGTGGACGGCATGATCCTGCTGTCGGCGTTCTGCCTGTGGCTGCCCTATGCCCGGGCCCGGGCGGCCCGGGGCGGCTTCCCCGGCTGCGAGGGCTTCTGGCGGCGCAGAGCCCTGCGCATTCTGCCCTGCTATTATGCGGCGGTGCTGCTTGCGCTGCTGCTTGCCCTGCGCAGCGAGGGCTGGTCGGCCGGGCTGGGGAAGGACCTGGCCGCGCACCTGACGCTGACCCATACGCTGTTTCCCCGCAGCTACCTGTTTACCAGCCTGGGCAGCGTCACCTGGACGGTGGGAGTGCTGGCGGGCTTTTATCTGCTGTTCCCGCTGCTGGCCCGGGCCTTCTGGCGCTGGCCGCTGGGGTGCCTGGCGGCCCTGTACGCCGGGCAGCTTGCGTACAGCTGGGGCTTTGCACTGAAATGCTCCGGCGCGGCCTACCAGATGGCGTTCAATCAACTGCCCGCCTTTCTGGGCGTGTGGGCCATGGGCATGGCCGGGGCGGAGCTTTATGAAGCTTTGTGCCGGTACGCGGCCCGCCTGCCCTTCCGGGCGGCGGCGCTGGCTGTGGGGCTTGCGGCCCTCTGGTGTGTTTTTCAGATGCAGAAGGATCTGGCCTATGCCCCAAACGGCCAGCGCTGGCAGCTGGTGCATCGGCTGCCGCTGGCGCTGCTGCAGTGCATCGCGCTTTTGGGCCTGTGCCTTGGCCCGCAGCTGCCGGGCCGGCGGCTGTGGCAGTGGCTGGCGGCCATCAGCTACAATTTCTACCTATGGCACCAGAGCCTGGCGGTGTGGCTGAAATACCGCTGGCATCTGCCGCCCTGGGCCGGCGACACCCCGCCGAACCAGCTGGGGGACGCAAACTGGCAGCAGGCGTACAATCTGCTGTGCTGGGGCACGGCCCTGCTTGTGTCGGCGCTGATGACGCGGTATGCCGAACAGCCGGCCGCGGCCTGGCTGAAGCGCCGCCTGTTTGCACAAAAAGATTGAAATTTGGCCCGAGCAGCCTCAAAACAGCCCTAATATGTGCGAAAAGTCGGGTTTTTCTGCGGGAATGCTTGCAAAGCGAACGGGTTTGTGTTATAGTGGCATAGTACGATGATAGTTAACTTAGAAGAGTGGACCGCAAGGTCCGCTCTTCTTGTATGTGGGAGGCTTTTAAGCATGGCAAAAACGGCGGGAGGCAAAAATACCGCAGGTGTTGTGGAGACGCTGGTGCGCCCGGTGGTGGAGGGCATGGGCCTTTCCCTCTGGGACGTTCGCTTTGAAAAGGAAGGCCCGGACTGGTACCTGCGCGTGCTGATCGACAAGCCCGACGGCACCATGGACACCGACACCTGTGCGCTGGTCTCCCACGCCATTGATCCGGTGATCGATGAGGCGGACCCCATTGATCAGAGCTACTTTCTGGAGGTGGGCAGCCCGGGGCTGGGCCGCCGGCTGACCCGGGAGGAGCATTACGATAAGCTCAAGGGCCAGAAGGTGGCTGCGCGGCTCATCCGGCCGGACGAGGCCGGCCGCCGGGAGCTGGAGGGCATTCTGGCCGGGCGTGAGGGCGGCACCGTTACGCTGGACACCGCTGAGGGCGCTGTGAGCTTTGACATTTCCGCCGCCAGCTTTGTGAAGCTGTGCGACGATGAAGACCTGTTCTGAACTGTGACCCCGCAGGCCGATGGTCTGCATTCCATAAATAACCTTGCGTAAAACAGAAAACGGCGGCTTCGGAATTTCCCGATGGGCCGCCCCGCCGGCCGCCGCAGTGCGCGGCCCGGCAGCCAACAAAACAACAGACCGCCCCGTGTTTCGGGGCGCAGATCATGGGAGGATACCAGAAAAATGAACGCAGAGTTTTTTGAAGCCCTGGCCATGTTGGAAAAAGAGCGCGGCCTGACCGCCGATTATCTCATCGAGCGCATCAGCAACGCCATCATCATCGCCGTGAAGAAGGACTACGAGGTGGAGGACGACAACGTTCTGGTGGAGATCGACCCGGCCAAGGGCAAGTTCAATGTGTCCCTGGTGCGGGACGTGGTGGAAGAGGTGGAGAACCCTCACACCCAGGTGAGCGTGGCCCAGGCCCATGAGTTCCGCAAGAGCCTGGAGGCCGGCGACCGGCTGGTGACCCCCCTCAAGACCAAGGAGTTCGGCCGCATTGCCGCTGTGACCGCCAAGCACGTGATTCGGCAGGGCATCCGCGAGGCCGAGCGCAACCAGCAGTTCACCGAGATGCAGTCCAAGGCGCATGAGATCGTCACCGGCACCGTCACCCGCATCGACACCCTGCGCGGCGTGGTTGCCCTGGATTTGGGCAAGGGCGGCGAGGCCTACCTGCCCAAGAACGAGCAGGTGCCTGGCGAGACCTTCACCGAGGGTCAGGTGGTGCAGGTGTATGTGGTGGACGTGGCCGTCACCGAGCGCGGCCCCAAGGTGCTCATCAGCCGCACCCATCCCGGCCTTGTGAAGCGTATGTTTGAGATGGAAGTGCCCGAGATCTTCGACGGTACCGTGGAGATCAAGGCCATCAGCCGCGAGGCCGGTATGCGCACCAAGATCGCCGTGGCCAGCAAGGACCCCAACGTGGACCCCCAGGGCGCCTGCATCGGTGCCCACGGCGCCCGCGTCTCCAAGATCGTGGAGGAGCTGAACGGCGAGAAGATCGACGTGGTGAAGTGGAGCGAGGACGTGAGCGAGTTCATCAGCGCCGCCCTCAGCCCCGCCAAGGTGCTGAACGTGGAGATTCTGGACGGCGAGAACCGCTCCTGCCGCGTGACGGTGCCCGACAACCAGCTGAGCCTGGCCATCGGCAACAAGGGCCAGAACGCCCGCCTGTGCGCCCGCCTGACCGGCTATAATATTGACATCTGCCCCGAGAGCGGCTATTACGGCGAGGAGCGCCCTGCCAAAGAAGCGCAGGAATAATCTCGCCGGAACAAAGGAGCTGAAGAAGGAACATGCAACCGAGAAAAGTACCCATTCGCCGCTGCGTCGGCTGCAATGAGGGCAAGCCCAAAAAGGAGCTGGTGCGCATTGTGCGCAGCGCCGAGGGGGCAATCAACGTGGATTTGACCGGCAAGATGCCCGGCCGCGGGGCTTACCTGTGCCGCAGCACCCAGTGCCTGGCCAAGGCACGCAAGGCCAAGCGGCTGGAGCATGCCTTCGAGCAGCCCATCCCCCCGGAGGTATACGACCGGCTGGAGAAGGAATTGGGAGGTGAAGCGGATGGCTGACCAGAACCTGATGCTGGGCGCGCTGGGCCTGTGCCGCAAGGCAGGCAAACTGGTCATGGGCTTTGACGCCGTGGCCGAAAGCGTGATGAAGGGCAAGGCGGTTCTGGTGCTTACGGCTCAGGACATCAGCCCCCGCACCGCCCGCAAAACCAGAGAATTCTGTGAGGGCATTCTGCACGTTCAGTCCATGCCGCTCACCCAGGAACAGTTGTGCGCTGTGACCCATAAGCCTGTGGGCGTATATGCCGTTACGGACGAAAACCTGGCCCGCCTGTGCGAAAAGCACCTGAGCGGCCTGCCTCATACAGAGAAGGAGGAAAAAGCGAATGGCGAACGATTTGCTGATTAAGTATAAAGTGAGTGACCTGGCCCGGGACCTGGGCCAGCCTGCCAAGCAGGTGATCGACGAGCTGGCCGCCGTGACCGGCGAGGCCAAGAAGCCCGGCGCAAACCTGAGCAAAGAAGAGCTGAACCTGGTGATGGATCAGCTGACCAAGGGCGCTCAGGAGCAGGACCTGACCGCCTATTTTGAGAGCGAGCAGAAGTCTGCCCCCGTCAAGGCGGAGAAGAAGGCAGCCCCCAAGGCCGCCGAGAAGCCCGCCGCCCCTGCCGCCAAGGAGGAGGCTGCCCCCGCGAAGAAGGAAGAACCGAAGCAGGAAGTGGAGCCTGCCGCTGTGCTGCGCCGCGCCGACGGTTCCATCGTGGAGCTGGCCCACGGCAAGAAGCGCCGCCAGCAGGTGGCCCAGCACGCCCAGGAAGTGGCGGAGCGCGCCGCCGCCGAGAAGGCTGCTGCGGAAAAGGCCGCCGCCGAGAAGGCTGCGGCTGAAAAAGCGGCCGCCGAAGCCGCCGCCAAGGCTGCTGCCGAGAAGGCTGCCGCCGAAAAGGCCGCTGCGGAAAAGGCCGCCGCCGAGGAAGCCGCTGCCAAAAAAGCGGCCGCTGAGAAGGCCGCTGCCGAGAAGGCTGCCCGCTTTGCCCAGGCTGCCGCGCAGGCTGCCAAGAAGCCCGAGCATAAGAAGCCGGAGAACACCGGCAAGAGCGGCCGTCAGGCGCAGCCCGCCTTCAAGCCGGGCCAGGCCAGCGCCCAGCCCGTGCAGATCAAGCGCGAGCAGGTGACTGTGACCGTGGACACCCGCACCAGCGACACCAACCTGGATAAGTACAACGAGCGCTACACCGAGCTGGCCTCCACCAAGCCCGTGGAGAACCGCCGCAAGCCCACGCCAGCCGGCAACAAGCAGAAGTTCAACAACCGGAACAAGAAGAACCAGCCCTTCCAGCGCCGCCGTGAGACCGAGGCCGAGAAGCTGCAGCGCATCCAGCTGGAGAAGGCCCGCAAGGCCCAGCTGAAGGTGATGATCCCCGATGAGATCACCGTGGGCGAGCTGGCCACCCGCCTGAAGAAGAGCGCCGCCGAGGTCATCAAGAAGTTCATGATGATGGGCGAGATGCACACCGTGAACGACGTGGTGGATTTTGACACCGCCTCTCTGGTGGCCGAGGAATTCCACGCCAAGGTCGAGCATGAGGTCCATGTTTCCATCGAGGAGCGTCTGTTCGAGGTGGAAGAGGACAACGAGGCCGATCTGGTGGAGCGTCCCCCTGTTGTGGTGGTTATGGGTCACGTTGACCACGGCAAGACCAGCATTCTGGACGCCATCCGCAAGACCCATGTGACCCAGGGCGAGGCCGGCGGCATCACCCAGCACATCGGCGCGTACCAGGTCAGTGTGGACGGCAAGCCCATCACCTTCCTGGATACCCCGGGCCATGAGGCGTTCACCAGCATGCGTGCCCGCGGCGCGAACATGACCGACATTGCGGTTCTGGTGGTGGCTGCCGACGACGGCATCATGCCCCAGACCATTGAGTCCATCAACCATGCCAAGGCTGCCAATGTGTCCATCATTGTGGCCATCAACAAGATGGATAAGCCCACCGCCAACCCCGAGCGCGTGATGGAGCAGCTGACCAAGTATGAGCTGGTTCCGGAAGCCTGGGGCGGCGATGTGATCTGCGTGCCCGTTTCTGCCATGACCGGCATGGGCATTCACGAGCTGCTGGAGAACATCAATCTGGTGGCGGAAGTGAAGGAGCTGAAGGCCAACCCCAACCGCCGCGCCAAGGGCGCCGTGGTGGAAGCCCGTCTGGACAAGGGCCAGGGCCCCATCGCCACCATTCTGGTGCAGAACGGTACCCTGCGCAAGGGCGACTGCATCATTGCCGGTACCGCTGTGGGCCGTGTGCGTACCATGCGCAACGATAAGGGCCGCAGCATTGACGAGGCCGGCCCCTCCACCCCCGTGGAGATCACCGGCCTGACCGAGGTGCCCGCCGCCGGCGACCTGTTCGAGGCCGTGCAGGATGAGCGCCTGGCCCGTGAACTGGCCGACAAGCGCGCCGAGGAAGCCAAGGAGAAGCAGTTCGCCAGCTACCAGAAGACCACTCTGGATAACCTGTTCAGCCAGATCGCCGAGGGCGAGCGCAAGCAGCTGGACATCATCGTGAAGGCGGACGTGCAGGGCAGCGCCGAGGCTGTGAAGCAGAGCCTGGAGAAGATCAGCAACGACGAGGTGCGGGTGAAGGTCATCCACGCCGGTGTCGGTGCCATCAACACCAGCGACGTGATGCTGGCCGACGCCAGCAACGCCATCATCATCGGCTTCAACGTGCGCCCCGACCCCATCGCCAAAGAAGAGGCCGCCAAGGCGGAAGTGGAGATGCGTATGTACCGCGTCATCTACGACGCCATCAACGATGTGACCGACGCAATGAAGGGTATGCTGGCCCCCAAGATCCGCGAAGTGGAGCAGGGCCGTCTGGAAGTGCGTCAGGTGTACAAGATCAGCAGCGTGGGCCAGGTGGCCGGCTGCTACGTGACCGAGGGCAAGGTGACCCGCGCCAGCAAGATCCGCGTTGTGCGTGACGGCATCGTTATGGCCGAGGATGAGATCAGCAGCCTGCGCCGCTTCAAGGACGACGTGAAGGATGTGGCCCAGGGCTACGAGTGCGGCGTTACGCTGGAGAAGTTTGCCGACGTGAAGGAAGGCGACGTCTTCGAGGCCTATGTGCTGGAGGAGTACCGGGATTGATATTCCGCAGCGCGCTGCGTTCCCGGCCTGCTTTTGAAGAAAGAAACCCGTAACGGGAACAGGGCAGGGCTGTGCCGTTCCAACCGCCTGGCGGAAGGAGGGTGCAGCCCTGCCATAGGAGAGAACAAATGGCAAACAGCAAGAACCAGGGCCGGATGGCCCAGGATATGAAGCGGGAGCTGATCGGGATCATCGGCCAGATGAAGGACCCTCGCCTGGCCGAAGGCCTGCTGACCGTCACCCGGCTGGATGTGACCCCGGATCTGGATGTGGCCAAGGTGCACATCAGTGTGATGGGCCGCAAGGACGGCCCCGAAGGCGCAGTGGCGGCCCTGAACAAGGCATCGGGCCACGTGCGCACCGAGATCAGCCGCCGGATGCACATCCGGAAGGCCCCCCGGTTTGTATTTGTGGTGGATGAGGGCGCTGCCTATGCGGCCCACATCAACCAGCTGCTGGCAGACCTGCAGGAGGGCGCAGCGCCCGCCGAGGCCGCCGGCGAAGAGGAGTAACAGGCAGCGGAGGGGCTGCCGTGCGGGGTTCCTTGCACCGCGAAACACCCCGCCAGGAGGAGACCATGACTGAATTTCTGGATCTGAGCCAGACCGCGCAGCGGCTGTGTGACATGGACAATGTGCTCATACTGTGCCATAAAAACCCGGACGGCGACACTCTGGGCTGCGGCGCGGCACTGTACTGGGCCTTTCACGCGCTGAACAAGCAGGCGGCGGTGCTGTGCAACGACCCCATTCCCGCGCAGTATGATTATCTGAACATTGAGTGCTTCGAGGGCCAGTTCACCCCCGCCCATGTGGTGGCAGTGGACGTGGCAGGCATTCAGCTGTTCGGCGATGCCCTGCAGCGGTATGTGGATCAGATCGAGCTGTGCATCGACCATCATTCCAGCAACTCCGGCTATGCCGACGCCACCCTGCTGGATGCAGACGCGGCGGCTGCCTCCGAGATCATGTACGATCTGCTGGGGCAGATGGGGGTGGAAATCACCGCCCAGATCGCTGACTGCCTGTACACCGGCATTGCCACCGACACCGGCTGCTTCCGTTTTGCCAACACCACGGCCCGCAGCCACATTACGGCTGCCTGGCTGATGGAGGCGGGGGCCCGCGCAAGCGAGCTGAACGCCCGCCTGTTCGAGAGCAAAAAGCCCCAGCGGGTGGAGGCCGAGCGCCTGGCCCTGAACAACCTGGAGTACTATTTTGACGGCCGCTGCGCGTTGATCTACCTGACGCGGGAGGACATTCTCTCCAGCGGGGTAGCCCCCAGCGACCTGGAGGATCTGACCAGCCTGCCCCGCGCCATTGAGGGCGTGGAGGTGGGCCTGACCCTGCGCCAGCAGCCCGGCGGAAGCTATAAGATCAGCGTGCGCACCACCGATGAGGTGGATGCCTGCGCCATTGCAAAACGCCTGGGCGGCGGCGGCCATGTGCGGGCGGCCGGCTGTGAGCTGATGGGCAACCTGGACAATGCCAAGGCTGCCGTTCTGGCCGAAGTGAAGAAGGAGCTGGCGCGCTGTGAGCAGAAGGAATGAAGGCCCAAGTCCGTATCAGGGCATTCTGGTGGTGAACAAACCCACCGGCTGGACCAGCTTTGACGTGCTGGCAAAGCTGCGCGGGGTGCTGGGCACCCGGGGGCTGGGGCATTCCGGAACGCTGGACCCCATGGCCACCGGCGTTCTGCCCGTGTTTGTGGGCATGGCCCGCAAAGCAGTGGATATGCAGGAAAACCACGATAAGACCTATCTGGCAACCATGCGCCTGGGCATGGCCACGGACACCGGCGACATCACCGGTACCGTGACCCGCACCGCCCCTGTGAATGTGGGCGCGCAGGAGCTGCAGAAGGTTCTGCCCCGTTTTTTGGGGCAGCAGATGCAGCTTCCGCCCATGTACTCCGCCGTGAAAGTGAACGGGCAGCCCCTTTACAAGGCGGCCCGCCAGGGGCTGGAGGTGGAGCGTACCCCGCGGCCCATCACCGTGTATTCCCTCGACTACATGGGCCAGGCCGGGCCGGATGAATACCGGCTGAAGATCGCCTGCTCCAAGGGCACCTATGTGCGGGTGCTGCTGGAGGACATCGGCCGCGCCCTGGGAGTACCGGCCACCATGTCCGCCCTGCAGCGGCTTCAGGCGGGAGAATACCGGCTGGAGGACAGCCATACGCTGGAAGAAATTTATGAGGCAAAGCAAAACGGCACCCTGGCCGAGCTGCTTCTGCCGACGGATACCGTGTTTGCCCACCTGCCCGAGTATCAGGCCGATGAGGCAACGGTGGCCCGCCTGATGAACGGTGCCCCCACCTACCGCTGCCGGAAGCCGGACGGCCGCTGGCGTGTGTATGGGACGGATGGAACCTTTCTGGGGCTGGCCCGCACCGAGGGCGGTACCCTGAAGGTGGAAAAATTGTTTGTGGAGAGAGGTTAAAGCGAATGGAAGTGGCCCAGCAGATGCGGGCCATGGCGGTGCCCCTGCAGGGCAGCGCCGTGGCGATGGGTTTTTTTGACGGTGTGCATAAGGGCCATCAGGCGGTAATCCAAACGGCGGTGGAAGCCGCCCGGCGGCAGGGCCTGGCCCCGGCGCTGTTTACCTTCCGCCTGCCGCCGGAAAGCCGTATCAAAGGCCCGCGCCTGCTGCCCACCGAGGAAAAGCACCGTCGGGTGGCGGCCATGGGGGTGCAGCACTACATGGCCCCGGCCTTTGAAGAGTTCCGAAGCCTGACGCCGGAGCAGTTCGTGGACGATCTGCTGGTGGGCTGTTTTAGGGCCAAGGTGCTGTGCTGCGGCGAAAACTTTACCTTTGGCAGGAACAAGGCCGGAAACGTGGAGGTGCTGGAGCAGCTGTGCGCCCAGCGGGGCCTGACCCTTCAGGTGGTGCCCATGCAGATGTTTGAGGGCCGCCCGGTGAGCAGCACCCGCATCCGTTATGCGCTGCTGCACGGTGATGTGCCCGCCGCCAACGCCATGCTGGGCGCGCCGTATCAGATCGACTTTCCGGTGCAGCGGGGAAAGGGCCTCGGCCATACGCTGGGCTTTCCCACACTGAATCAGGTGTACCCGGCCGGGTTCCAGACCCCCGAAGAGGGGGTGTACATCACCCGCACGCTGGTGGACGGTACCTGGTACCCCAGCGCGACCGGCTTCGGCCGGAGGCCCACGGTGAGCGAGGAGGGGGCGGCAGCCACCTGCGAGACCTTCATTCCGGGCTTTGACGGGCAGCTGTATGGCCAGCGCCCGGTGGTGGAGTTCTATGCATTTCTGGAGCCCAGCCGCAAATTCGCCCATCTGGACGATCTGACCGCCTGCGTGATGAATGCCGCCGAAAAAGCCCGAAAGTATTTTGATGCTGCGCCGCTGCGCTGAATCAAGCGCCCAATGCCCCAACGCAAAAAAGCAAAGGCCGCCTGTGCCGCGCCCCTGACCCTATACGGCCCAGGCGCGGTACGACGGCCTTTTTGCATGGAAGTTTGCCGGAAGTGAAACAGCCACACGAAAGACAAGAGGAGTTTTTGCCATGACCGCTGCGAAGAATCAGAAACGGCACCCTTTGCCCCGGCTGGGGGTGTTCGGGCAGCCGGAACTTCCCGCAACCCAGGCGGCCCCGGGCCGGGTGCGCTGGGCCGCCCTGACCGTGCTGCTGGCGGTGTGCCTGGTGTGCTACAACTACACCGACCTGCCCCTGATCGTGCGCCACAGCATCAGCTTTTGGGATGCGCTGCGCACCGGCCGCCTGAATCAGTTTTACCAGCTGGCCACGGCGCTGCCCATCGGCCAGGCCACCGGCCAGACCGGCGAGGTGCCCTACGACATTTGGGTGTATGTGCTGCTTGCGGTGTGGAACCTGCCGGTGTACCTGTGGGAACTGGCCACCGGCCTGACCTTTGAGACCAACCTCATCGCCATGGTGTGGGTGCGCTTGGCCGGAATGCTGCCCTTTGTGGGGGCAAACTGGGCGATTCTGGGCATTGCCCGCCAGCTGGGCCGCCCAAAGGAGCAGGGCCTGTGGGCCTGCTGGGGCTTTTCCACCTCGCTGTTTCTGCTGAACGGCCTGTTCTGCATTGGGCAGATCGACATTTTCAATGTGTTCTTCACCCTGATGGGCCTGTGGGCCTGGCTGAAAAAGGATGAGCGGGGCTTCATCGGCTGGTTTGCCCTGGCCGTCACCTTTAAGATGTTCGCCCTCATGGTCTTTCTGCCCCTGTTGCTGTTGGAAGAAAAGCGGCTGTGGCGCATTGCCGGGGCAAGCGCTGGGGCGTGCAGTCTGTCGCTGCTGTCGAAGCTGCTGTTCCTGCGGGACAAAATGAATACCCCCACCCAGTTTGACGAGCGGCGGTTCATTCGCTTTTTGTTCGGCCGCAACTTGGACCTGGGCGGTGCAACCATTTCGGCCTTTGTGCTTCTGTTTGGGGCCACGGTGCTGGTGTGCTGGCTCAGCCGTATGGACGAGCAGGCCCGCCCGGCCTGGGCGCTGTGGGCCGTGCTGGCCGGATACGGCAGCTTTTTCATCGGCGCGGCGGCCTACCCCTATTGGGCCGTGGTGCTGGCCCCCTGTGCTGCACTGGCGCTGCTGGTGTGGCCGGGCTATGCCAAGCAGACCGTGCTGCTGGAAGCGGCGGCCGGGGCGGCCTATTTCGGCTGCTCGGTGCTCACCTACACGGCGGTGTACTCCGGCGAGATGAACCTGCGCTGGATGCTGGCCGGGCGGCTGAAGCCCTGGAGCCGGGAAGGGGATGCCCTGGTGAATTTGCTGGGCCGCCTGTCGGAAGGGGCTTTGCAGAATACCGATGCCCTTTTGATGGCGGTTCTGGTGCTGGCCGTGGGCGGTATGCTGGTTTTGTATGCCCCATGGCGGGCCAGCCGCCCCCAGCGGGAGGGCAGCCTGGCCGTGGACGGTGGCACCCTCTGGGCGCGCTTTGCCCTGAGCGCCGCGGTGGCGCTGGCACCTCTGCTGCTGTATCTGGTGGGTTGAGGGATGCTGAGCGTTTTGCTGCAATGCGGTGAAAGCGGTATTTTGCAGCAGGCAAGGACAAAGTTGCGGCCCGCACATTGACGGCCTCTGAAAAATTCAGTATAATAACTGTTGCGGCGGGATGCCGTTTTGCCGCAGCAGTATACAACCGGGTGTAGCGCAGTTGGTAGCGCGCCTGCTTTGGGAGCAGGATGCCGCAGGTTCGAATCCTGTCACTCGGACCACCTTTCGCAGAAAAACCGCCTTTTTGGCGGTTTTTCTGCATTCAAAGAGTAACTTTAATGGTTGGATACATTTTATTTGAAAAGGCCAAAGGTCTGTGGAGAATCTGAATTTGTAAAAAACATGATATAAAAAAGTAATGGATGTCCAAGGGGGGGATTTTGTCCCTTGGGCATCCATTAAATTTCATGCATGGCGGTTATTTACTCCGCAATGCCCTCGTTCCGCAGCTCTTTTTCAACCGCGGCTTCTTCGGTTTCGTTCACGCGGCGGAACAGCAGCCGGAACATCGCCCTCGCAAGGGGGCCTGCCAGCAGCTGAACCCACCTCCTGAATTCCCAGTGCCAAGCTCAATCGGCTGCTGCCAAGCTCGCACGGTGCCCATGGCTTCATAAACCGCACAAACGATCCGATACGCCCGACGGGATAAGCGCGCCTGAAACAACGAAACGCCCCGGCGGCATTGCGAGTTCCTCAATGAAAGGAAACGGCCATGCAGCCGGGGCGTTTTATTGCAATTGGTAGACCAGAATCAAGACAAACTCTTAACGCAGAATGGGTTCCGATTCAAACTCAGCGCTTGTTGCTGCGGCGCCAGATGTGCATCTTTTCGGCGTCGGCGATCAGCTGGTCACGGAAGTCGGGGTGTGCCACGGAGATGATGGCCTCCGCCTTCTGCCAGGTGGACAGGCCCTTCAGGTTGACCAGGCCGTACTCGGTTACCAGATAGTGAATGTTGGCGCGGGTATCGGTCACGATGGAGCCGTTGGCCAGGGTGGGGCGAATGCGGCTCTGCAGCTGGCCGGTCTTTTTGTCCATGAAAGTGGAAGAGCAGCAGATGAAGCTCTTGCCGCCCTTGGACAGGTAGGCACCCAGTACGAAGTCCAGCTGGCCGCCTGCACCGCTGATGTTCTTCACACCGGCGCTCTCGGCGTTTACCTGACCGAACAGGTCCAGGTCCACCGCGTTGTTGATGGACATGAAGTTGTCCAGCTGGCTGATGGTGCGCACGTCGTTGGTGTAATCCACGGGGGCGCTCATGCAGGCGGGGTTATTGTTCAGGTAGTCATACAGCTTCTTGGTGCCCGCACCAAAGGCGTACACCTGACGGCCCTTGTCGATGGCCTTGTTGGCACCGGTGATCTTGCCGGCGTTGGCAATGTCCACAAAGGCATCCACGTACATCTCGGTGTGAACGCCCAGGTCCTTCAGGTCGCTCTGGGCAATCAGGCTGCCCACGGCGTTGGGCATACCGCCGATGCCCAACTGCAGGCAGGCGCCGTTGGGGATCTGCTCCACGATCAGCTTGGCAACCGCCTGGTCCACCTCAGTGGCAGCGGCAGCGCCGCCCATCTCGGCAATGGTGGGGTTGTCGCCCTCCACAATCATATCCACCTGGGATACGTGGACGCTCTCCTCCATGCCGCCCAGGCAGCGGGGCATATTCTCGTTCACCTCAACGATGACGCACTTGGAAGTCTCACACAGGGCGGCCATGTGGCTGGCGTTGGGGCCGAAGTTGAAGTAGCCGTGCTCGTCCATGGGGGCAACCTGGAAGATGGCCACGTCGGGCTTGTTGGCGGACTCACGGTAATAGCGGGGCAGCTCGCTGTAACGGATGGGGGAATAGAAGCTGAAGCCCTGGGCCACGGCCTTGCGCTCAATGCCGCTCATGTGCCAGCTGTTCCAGGTCATGTGGGCCGCGGGGTCCTCGATCTTGAAGATCTCGGGCACCCACATCAGAATGCCGCCGCGGAAATTCACGTTCTCCAGCTGAGGCAGGCGGGCGGCCAGGGCCTTATCCACGGCCACGGGGGTGCCGGTGGTCCAGCCATAATCCACCCAGTCACCGGACTTCACCACGGCAGCGGCCTGTTCGGCGCTGACCAATTTCGAAGCATAAATTTCTTTCAGATCCATTGTTCACAAATCCTTTCATTTTCTTTGAGATTTTTTTTGATGGTTTTATTGTCATTTACGACGCTTTGCTTTATAATATCGAATATACAGGCTCTGGCCCCATTGTAACATCATTCGCACAAGGGGTCAAGAAAACCGGGTTGAAATCCACGGCTTTCTGTTGCCGGGGGCTTTCTTTTCCTGCACTTCCTATTATAAATAGGGAAACGGAAAAGGGCGCGGCCCGATTCCGCCGGGCGGCCATAGGGGCAGCCCAAGGCGGGCAAGACGAGTGTTGAGAAATAGGCGGCAGGCCCCCTCATGATGCGCCGAAAAGGGCGGATGCGGGGCGGCAGGCCGGTTTGGTTCGCGGAAACGATGAAGCGGCAATGCCGAAGAAACAACGGTTTTTGTGTGCATTGCGCCAATTTTTCGGTTTCTCTGTGGAATCATTGATAAATCTTTGGCAAAGACAGGCTGCTATGTTATAGTAGTCTTAGGTGAAGTGTGCAGCGCTGCGCCTCTTTGTTATTCCTAAAGGACGGATCAGTGTTATGGCACGAGCAATTTACCCCGGCAGTTTCGATCCTGTGACGCGGGGCCATCTGGACATCATCGGGCGGGCCGCCCGGGTGATGGATGAGGTAATCATCGGCGTATTGGCCAACAGTGCAAAAACGCCGCTGTTTACCGTGGAAGAGCGGGTGGAGATGCTGCGGGAATGCACGGCCCAGTGGCCCAATGTTCAGGTGGAAACATTTGACGGGCTGACGGTGGAGTTTGCCCGCAAGATGAAGGCAGACGTGATGGTGCGCGGCCTGCGCGCGGTGACGGATTTCGAATACGAGATGCAGATCGCCCAGACCAACCACATTGTGGAGCCGAACATCGACACAATGTTTTTCACAACAAGCTTGCAATATGCGTATTTAAGCAGTACCATAGCGAAGGAAGTTGCCTGTTATGGTTCGGATGTCTCTTCGTTTGTGACCCCCAATGTGGCCCGCCGCATGGAAGAGAAGTTCCGCGAAAAGCACGGCGGTGCCGCGCGGTGAGCAGAGGCTGAAAACCGGCTGCTTCTTATTTAATTTGATACACACCGGGCCCTACACCCGGTTTGTATAGAGTGTGTGCAAAATATGTATCAGGAACTTAAGGAGGTTACCCCAATGAAAAAGATTGTTTTGGCCAGCGCCTGCCGTACTGCTGTTGGCAAGTTCGGCGGTACTCTGGCAAATGTGCCCGCTGCTGAGCTGGGCTCCATCGTGATCAAGGAAGCTCTGAACCGCGCCGGCGTGAAGCCCGAGCAGGTTGACCATGTGTACATGGGCTGCGTTATCCAGGCCGGTCTGGGCCAGAACGTTGCCCGTCAGGCCGCTCTGAAGGCTGGCCTGCCCATCGAGACCCCCGCTGTGACCGTGAACGTTGTTTGCGGTTCCGGCCTGAACTGCGTGAACATGGCCGCTCAGATGATCGAGGCCGGCGATGCCGACATCGTGGTTGCTGGCGGTATGGAGAACATGAACATGGCTCCCTTCGCTATGATGAAGGGCCGCTACGGCTACCGCATGGGCGCTCCCATGGGCAAGAGCGAGCTGATCGATACCATGGTCAACGATGCTCTGTGGGATGCTACCGGCTTCAACAAGCACATGGGCATGACCGCTGAGAACATCTGCACCAACGAGACCTACCAGAAGAAGTACGGCTACAGCCCCATCAACCGTGAGCAGCTGGATGCCTTCGCTTGCCACAGCCAGGAGAAGGCCGTGAAGGCCATCGCCGACGGCGCCTTCAAGGAAGAGATCGTCCCCGTTGTCATCAAGGGCAAGAAGGGCGACATCGTGTTTGATACCGACGAAGGCCCCCGCGCCAGCACCATGGAGACCCTGGCGAAGCTGAAGCCCGCCTTCAAGCCCGACGGCATTGTGACCGCCGGCAACTCTTCCGCCATCAACGACGGCGCCGCTGCCATCGTTGTGATGAGCGAGGAGAAGGCCAAGGAGCTGGGCATCGAGCCTCTGGCTACCTGGGTTTCCGGCGCTCTGGCCGGTGTTGAGCCCGAGGTCATGGGCCTGGGCCCCATCGCCGCCACCAAGAAGGCCATGGCCAAGGCTGGCCTGACCGTGAACGACATGGACCTGATCGAGGCCAATGAGGCTTTCGCTGCTCAGTCCATCGCCGTGGGCGAGGCTCTGGGCTTTGACCAGAGCAAGCTGAACGTGAACGGCGGCGCCATCGCCATCGGTCACCCCGTGGGTGCTTCCGGCGCTCGTATCCTGGTCACCCTGCTGTACGCCATGAAGCATCGCGGCGCTCACAAGGGCCTGGCTACCCTGTGCATCGGCGGCGGCATGGGCTGCGCTACCATCGTGGAGCGTGACTGAGTTTGGCCTTTCGCCAATCCAATCAACACGACTGTAAAGGAGTGTACGAAGTTGGGTTTTGTAAACTATGAAGCGCAGGGCGCTGTGGGTCTGGTTACCATCAACCGCCCCGAAGCCCTGAACGCTCTGAATCCCCAGGTGCTGGCCGATCTGAAGGCCGTGTTTGAGGGCATTGATCAGAACGCCATCCGCTGTGTGGTGGTGACCGGTGCGGGCGAAAAGAGCTTCGTGGCCGGCGCCGACATCGGCAGCATGAGCGTGATGACCAAGGCGGAGGGCGAAGCCTTCGGCAAAATGGGCAACGACGTATTCCGCATGATCGAAACCTTCCCCATCCCGGTGATCGCTGCGGTGAACGGTTTCGCTCTGGGCGGCGGCAACGAGCTGGCCATGTGCTGCGACTTCCGCATCTGCTCTGACAACGCCATGTTCGGCCAGCCCGAGGTTGGCCTGGGCATCACCCCCGGTTTCGGCGGCACGCAGCGCCTGGCGCGCCTGGTTGGCCCCGGAATGGCCAAGCAGCTGGTCTACACCGCCGCGAACATCAAGGCGGACGAGGCCCTGCGCATTGGCCTGGTGAATGCGGTGTATCCGCAGGCGGAACTGATGGAGAACGCCATGAAGCTGGCGGGCAAGATCGCCCGCAACGCTCCCATCGCCGTGCGCAACTGCAAGAAGGCCATCAACGAGGGCCTAGAAGTTGGTATGGACGAGGCTGTGGTGATTGAGGAAAAGCTCTTCGGCGCTTGCTTCGAGACCCACGACCAGAAGGAGGGCATGGGCTGCTTCCTCTCCAAGGAAAAGCCGAAGCCCAAGGCGGTTTTCACCAACAACTGATCAATTTCGGAAGAACGGCGGCTGGCACAACAGCCGGTCGCCGTTCTTTACTCCGGAATGTCAAAAAAATAACGTTAAACATCAAACAAGCGCATTGCGCTGAATTATGGAGGATCCTACCATGAAGGTTGGTATCATTGGCGCCGGCACCATGGGTTCCGGCATTGCCCAGGCCTTTGCTCAGGCTGAGGGCTACGAAGTTTATCTGTGCGACATCAACGAGGAGTTTGCCGCCAACGGCAAGAAGAAAATCGCTGCTGGTTTTGAGAAGCGCATCGCCAAGGGCAAGATGGATCAGGCTGCTGCCGATGCCATCCTGAACAAGATCCACACCGGCGTGAAGGACATCTGCACCGATTGCGATCTGGTTGTTGAGGCTGCTCTGGAAGTCATGGCTGTGAAGCAGCAGACCTTCAAGGAGCTGGAGACCATCTGCAAGAACCCCGACGTGATTTTTGCCACCAACACCTCCAGCCTGTCCATCACCGAGATCGGCAAGGGCATCAACCGCCCTGTGGTTGGCATGCACTTCTTCAACCCCGCTCCGGTTATGAAGCTGGTTGAGGTCATCGCCGGCCTGAACACCCCCGATGAGGTGGTTGAGAAGATCAAGGCCATCAGCGTTGAGATCGGCAAGACCCCCGTGCAGGTGAACGAGGCCGCCGGCTTCGTGGTCAACCGCATCCTGATCCCCATGATCAACGAAGGCATCGGCATCTACGCCGATGGCGTTGCCTCGGTTGAGGGCATCGACACCGCCATGAAGCTGGGCGCCAACCATCCCATGGGTCCCCTGGAGCTGGGCGACCTGGTGGGCCTGGACATCGTGCTGGCTATCATGAATGTGCTGTATGACGAGACCGGCGATCCCAAGTATCGCCCCCATCCTCTGCTGAAGAAGATGGTTCGTGGCGGCAAGCTGGGCCGCAAGACCGGCGTCGGTTTCTACAACTACAGCAAGTAAACATGTTCCCCATCAGGGGCGGGTAGCGGATGCCCGCCCCTGGTATGGGTTACATATATTAAAGAAACTGGAGGACTTACCATGGATTTTACCTTGAGCAAAGAGCAGCTGATGGTTCAGAAGATGTACCGTGAGTTCGCTCAGAACGAAGTCAAGCCTCTGGCCGCCGAAGTGGATGAGCAGGAGCGCTATCCCGAGGAGACCGTGGCCAAGATGGCCAAGCTGGGCATGATGGGCATCTACTTCCCCAAGAAGTACGGCGGAGCCGGCGCTGACGTGCTGTCTTACGCGATGGCCGTTGAAGAGCTGAGCAAGGTCTGCGGCACCACCGGTGTTATCGTTTCCGCTCACACCTCCCTGTGCGCCGCTCCCATCTTTGAGAACGGCACCGAGGAGCAGAAGATGAAGTACCTGCCCAAGCTGTGCAGCGGCGAGTGGATTGGCGCCTTCGGCCTGACCGAGCCCGGCGCCGGCACCGACGCGCAGGGCCAGCAGACCACCGCCGTGGATATGGGCGATTACTGGCTGCTGAACGGCTCCAAGATCTTCATCACCAACGCTGGCTACGCCAATGTGTTCATCATCATCGCCGTGACCGGTACCGTTGTGAACAAGAAGGGCCGCAAGGTTAAGGAGATCAGCGCGTTCATCGTGGAGCGCACCGATGAGGGCTTCTCCGTCGGTAAGCATGAGAAGAAGATGGGCATCCGTGGCTCTTCTACCTGCGAGCTGATCATGGAAGACTGCAAGATCCCCAAGGATCGTCTGCTGGGCGTCAAGGGCAAGGGCTTCCAGATTGCTATGAAGACTCTGGACGGCGGCCGTATCGGCATCGCTTCTCAGGCTCTGGGCATTGCTCAGGGTGCTCTGGACGAGACCGTTGCCTACGTCAAGGAGCGCAAGCAGTTCGGCCGCAGCATCGCTCAGTTCCAGAACACTCAGTTCGAGCTGGCTGAGATGAAGGCCCGTGTGGAGGCTGCCCGTCTGCTGGTTTACCGTGCTGCCATGAAGAAGCAGGCTGCCATGGAGGGCTCCAAGGAGCACTACACCGTGGAGGCCGCTGAGGCGAAGCTGATCGCCGCCCGCACCGCCAGCGATGTGACCCGTCGCTGCCTGCAGCTGTTCGGCGGTTACGGCTACACCCGTGACTACCCCATCGAGCGCATGATGCGCGATGCCAAGATCACTGAGATCTACGAGGGCACCAGCGAAGTGCAGATGATGGTTATTTCCGGCGATCTGCTGAAGTAAGGAGGCAAAACGAGATGAAAGCAATTGTTTGTGTGAAACAGGTTCCCGATACCTCCGGTAAGGTTGCGGTGAACGAGAACGGCACCCTGGACCGTGCGTCCATGGCCACCATCACCAACCCCGATGACCTGGCTGCTGTTGAGGCTGCTCTGCGTCTGAAGGATCAGACCGGCTGCGAAGTTGTCGTGGTCACCATGGGTCCCCCGCCGGCAGAGGGCATGCTGCGTGAACTGATTGCCCGCGGCGCTGACCGTGCCGTGCTGGTTTCCGGCCGTGAGTTCGGCGGCAGCGATACCTTCGCTACCTCTCAGATCCTGGCCGCTGCCATCAACAAGATCGGCGTGGAAAAGGGCGATGTTGTCTTCTGCGGCCGTCAGGCCATCGATGGCGATACCGCTCAGGTTGGTCCTCAGATCGCTGAGAAGCTGCACCTGCCTCAGATCACCTATGTGGCTGACGTGAAGGTGGAGGACGGCGTTGTGACCGCCAAGCGCATGCTGGAGGACGGCTTCATGATGATTCAGGCCGAGACCCCCTGCCTGCTGACCTGCGTTAAGGAGCTGAACGAGCCCCGTTATATGTCCGTTGGCGGCATCTTCGAGTGCTACTCCAAGCCCATGGACGTGTTCGACTACAACGCTCTGAAGGACGATCCCCTGATCGAGGTCGATACCATCGGCCTGAAGGGCTCCCCGACGAACGTGTTCAAGTCCTTCACCCCGCCCCAGAAGGGCGCCGGCACCATGCTGGAGGGTGATGACGTCGCTGCTCAGATGGCCGGTATTCTGGCTGCTAAGCACCTGATTTGATGAAAGGAGATTCACCAACTATGGCATACGATTGCACTGATACCGCCGCCTTTAAGGGCGTTTGGGTTTTCTGCGAGCAGCGCGAGGGCAAGCTGATGCCCACCGACTTTGAGCTGATCAGCGAGGCCCGCAAGCTGGCCGACGAGCTGGGCTGCGAGCTGTCCGGCCTGCTGCTGGGCGAGAACGTTGAGGGCATTGCGAAGGAACTGGGCGGCTACGGCGCCGATAAGGTTCTGGTTTGCGACAGCCCCCTGCTGAAGGACTACACCACCGATGCCTACACCAAGGTTATCTGCGATGTGATCCACGAGTACAAGCCCGAGGTGTTCCTGATCGGCGCGACCAACATCGGCCGTGACCTGGGCCCCCGCTGCGCTGCTCGTCTGCACACCGGCCTGACCGCCGATGCCACTCACCTGGACATCGACACCGCCAAGTACATGGACTTCCTGCGCACCTCCTCCACCATCGATGTGGACAGCCAGAAGTTCGACATGGAAGATCGTAACCTGAAGATGACCCGTCCCGCTTTCGGCGGCCATCTGATGGCTACCATCATCTGCCCCCGTTTCCGTCCTCAGATGTCCACCGTCCGTCCCGGCGTTATGAAGAAGAGCGCGTTTGACGCTGCCAAGGCTGAGGCCTGCCAGATCGTGAAGCCCGCCTTCGAGCTGACCGAGGCTGACTGCAAGACCAAGGTTCTGAGCATCGAGAAGGCTGCCAAGAAGATGGTTGACCTGATCGGCGCCGACGTGGTTGTGTCTGTGGGCCGTGGTATCAGCAAGGATCCTCAGGCTGGCATCAAGCTGGCCGAGGAGCTGGCTGCTGAGCTGGGCGGCGTCGTGGGCGCTTCCCGTGCTGTGGTTGACTCCGGCTGGATCAGCTCTGACCATCAGGTCGGCCAGACCGGTAAGACCGTGCATCCCAAGATCTACGTGGCTCTGGGTATCTCCGGCGCCATTCAGCATGTCGCCGGTATGCAGGACTCCGAGATGATCATTGCCGTGAACAAGAACGACATGGCTCCCATCTTCGGTGTTGCCGATTACGGCATCTGCGGCGACCTGTTCAAGGTCGTGCCTCAGCTGATCGCTTCCATCAAGGCTGCCAAGGCTGCTGAATAAGCGAATTGCTGATCTGCTCTGCGGAGCAACCCGTGTTCCTCTGATTTTTTAGGCTTGTCCTCGGACAGGCTTTGCGCCCCCGTCTGCAAAGGCGGGGGCGTTTTTTCGTTTTGCAGGAGCCTATTTTAGCGGCGGGGCATCGCGGTCTGCCGCTGTACAGAAGCGGCGGAACGTGGTACAATGTTTTCGATACAAATCATAAAAAACAGCAACTTTGCAGGATAGAAACGCACACCGCCGCGAACCGAGCGGGCTGTGTGCGGCGGGGGAGAACCTATGAGCGAAATGAAGATGATCGAGCTGCGGGACCTGCTGGTCAGCGCATTTCTTTCCGGCTACGGCCGGGCGGACAGTGAGGGCCTGACCCGGCGGGAATATCTGGACTGCTCGCTGCGGGCCATTGCCTCCATGCAGGTGGAGCCGGAAACTGTGTACTGCGAGGAGGGCACGGCCCTTCAGGACGAACTGGACCTGGATCATCTGGAAGATGGAATGCACGCCGACGGCACCTGGCTGTATTACGGCAAGCCGGACGAGGGCTTTTTCTTCCTGCTTTGGTTTGAGGACGAGGACGAGGCCATGACCAAACAGGCCCAGCTCTCGGCCGACCCGGCGGTGTGCTGCTGGCTGGTGGATCTGGAGAAGGACATCACCACCGTGGAATAAACCGCGCCGCCCCAAAGCCCCTGGAAACGGGTTGGCAGGGACGTCCGTGCAGAAAACACAGGGCCGCTTTGGGAACCACACAAAAGCGCCGCCCATAAAGGAGCAAGAACATGCAGACGACCGGACACCAGAAATTGTTCAATTTCATCAACGCCGCCCTGGATTGGTGTGTGCTGGTGGTGAGCTATCTGCTCTCGGTGTACATCCGGCAGGGCCTGATGTTCGGCATTACCAACCCGGCGCTGCTGCTGGAGGACCATTACATCCCCATGGCGCTGGTGTACAGTACCCTGATGGTGGGGGTGCTGGTTTTCCTGAATATGTACGGCAGCTACCGCTTCCGAAGTTTCTGGAAGGAGACGGTGAGCCTGGCCATGGCCAACGGCTTCGGCGTGGTAGCCCTGGGCTTTGTGCTGTATTTCTTGAAAATGGGTGACTTTGCCCGCTGGCAGGTTGCTTTTCTGCTGCTGTTCTCCGTGGTTGGTCTGGTAGGCAAGCGCGCGGTGCTGCGCGCCCTGCTGCGGGTTGTGCGCACCCAAGGCCACAACACCCGGGCGGTGCTGCTGGTGGGCAGCGGCCCGCTGGCCCATCGCTATTATGAAGAACTGAAAGCCCGGCCTTACACCGGCTACAACTACCGGGGTTATGTGTCGGACGAGCAGGTGGCGGACATGGGCGCCTGGCGCGGCCCGGTAGCCCAGTTCCGACAGGTGCTGCAGAAGGAAAAAATCGAGGAAGTGGTGGTGGCGCTGCCGGCCCGGCAGGCGGACTGCATCGGCGACCTGGTGGCCGCCAGCGGCCGATACAGCGCGAAAATCTCCATCATTCCCTCCTACAACGATTTCATTCCGGCCAGCCCCCATGTGGAAACGGTGGCGGACCTGAAGATGATCAATGTGCGCCGCGCACCGGACAAAGGCCCCCTGTGGGCGGCCACCAAGCGGCTGATGGATCTGGTGGGAAGCGGGGTAGGGCTGGTGCTCACCTCGCCGCTGATGCTGGGGGCCGCCATTGCCGTGAAGGCCACCAGCCCCGGCCCGGTGATCTTTAAGCAGAAGCGCACCGGCAAGAACGGCAAAGAATTCTATATGTACAAGTTCCGCAGCATGTATCAGGATGCGGAGGAGCGGCTGGCCGAATTGCAGGATCAGAACGAGGTGGACGGGCCGGTGTTCAAGATGACCAACGACCCCCGCATTACCCCGGTGGGCCGCTGGCTGCGCAAAACCAGCATTGACGAGCTGCCCCAGCTGGTGAACATTCTGAAGGGCGACATGAGCATCGTCGGCCCACGCCCGCCGCTGCCCAAAGAGGTGGCTCAGTACAGCGACTGGGACTGGGGCCGTTTGGCCGTTCGCCCCGGCCTGACCTGCTATTGGCAGGTGAGCGGCCGAAGCAACCTGAGCTTTGATGAGTGGATGCGCCTGGACCTGAAATACATTGAGGAGCAGGGCCTTTGGACCGACCTGCGCATCATTGCCCGCACCGTGGGCGTGGTGCTGCGGGGGGACGGCGCTTATTGAGCGAATACGGCCCGGCTGCCGGAAGCACCGGAACACGCGGTGCCCGCCTGGGTGGGACGCACCGCAGAAAACAATCGAAAAAACAACGCGAACGGACAAGCACGCAATGCAAAAGCGGCCTGTCCGTTTATTTTTGAGCGTTTTCACAAAAAGAGCCCCGGGACTTCGCCAGGGCATGACGGTGCGGCACGTCTCGGCACGTTGGATTCACACCGTAAAAACACAGAGCAAAAATACAAAGCGTAATAAAAAGATCAAATATTCCCCAAAAGGATGCAAATGGCGGCCCTTTCGGCCTTATCCCACAAAAAGAAGCGGCCCCGCAGAAGCCCCGCCGGCCGGGAACGAAAACAGCCCTGCGCGGGCGGCCCGCCGTGGGCTGCCCGGTGCCCGGCGGAGCGCGGCCGCGGGATGCTTTTCATTGCGTAGAGCGTCGATTTGGTGTATACTATACTCTGTATTGGTATGGGCAGCAGCCGGAACCCGGGGCCGCCCCGCACAGCCGGAGCCGGAAGCGGCAAAGGCATGGAGAACAAGGGAAACCATCCCGGAAGGACGGCTTGTATGAAGATCCTGCTGGTGAATAAATTCCACTACCGCAAGGGTGGGTCGGAAACGTACTATTTTGCGCTGGCGGAGGCGCTGCGTCGGGCCGGTCATCAGGTGATCTTTTTTGCAATGGACAGCAAAAAAAATCTGCCCTGTGAGCAGGCGCAATATTTTGTCACAAATGTGGAGTATAATGGTCCGCAAGGGGCGGCGGCTCAGCTGAAAAGCGGCCTGAAGCTGCTGTATTCCCACGAGGCAAAGCAGAAGTTCGCCGCCCTGCTGGCCGCGGAAAAGCCGGATGTGGTCCACCTGAACCTGGTGCACCGGCAGATCACCCTCTCGGTGGTGGATGCGGCGAAGGCCGCCGGGGTTCCGGTGGTGTTCACCCAGCACGATCTGATCTGCGTGTGCCCCAACTATACCTGCCTGGCACCGGACGGCATCTGCGAGGACTGCCTGAAGGGGAACTTTGCCCCCTGCGTGAAAAAGCGCTGCGTGAAGGGCAGCCGGGCCAAAAGCCTGCTGGCCGCGGCCGAGGCGGTGCTGTACCGGATGCGGGGCAGCTACAACAAAATCGACTGCTACATTACGCCGTCGGGCTTTTACCGCGACCTGCTGCAAAGGGCCGGCTTTACCAAAGCGCCCATCCGGCATATTCCCAACTTTCTGCCCGGCGGGACGGTGTTTGCGCCGGTGCCCTGCAAGGCGCAGGCAAAGCTCCTCTATCTGGGCCGCTTGACTCCGGAGAAGGGGTTGCCCACCCTGCTGAACGCCCTGGCCGCCTGCCCGGATGCCTGCCTGGAAATTGCCGGGGAAGGCCCCCAGCGGGCCGAGCTGGAACAGCAGGTGCGCGATTTGGGCTTGGGCGACCGGGTGAAGTTCCTGGGCTTTTTGACCGGCCAGCCGCTGACCGAGCGGCTGAATGCCTGCCGGGCTGTGGTGCTGCCCAGCGAGTGGTATGAGAACGGCCCCTATTCGGTGATGGAAGCGTTGGCGGTCGGCAAGCCGGTGCTGGGCAGCCGGATCGGAGGCATTCCCGAAATGGTGCAGGAGGGTCAGACCGGCTTTTTGTTCCGCCCCGGCGACGCCGAGGACCTGGCGGCGGCCATCGGGCGGCTGTATGGGCTGACGGAGGAGGGCTATCAGGCCCTTTGCCGCAGCGCGGCCGCGTTTGCCGCCGAGACCTTCAGCGAGGAGGCCTATCTGGCCCAGCTGCTGCCCATTTATGAACGGCTGACTGGAAAACAATAAAACGAAAAGTATTTTGACACGATTAAATACGAATTGTATTGACAGAATGCGCGCTGAAGCGAACAATTGCGGAGAAACCGCATTGCTTGCGGCAGGTGCATGGCGGGCACTGCCCGGTGCCCTTTTGAAAGGATGGATCAGTTTATGGCAAGACGGACCCTGTATGGCACAGTGATTGTTACCTACCGCTGCAACGCCAAGTGCAATATGTGCGACTGCTGGCGCGACCCCTCCCGCCCGGAGGAAGAGATCCAGATGGATACCATCAAGAAGCTGCCGGAAATGGCCTTCACCAACATCACCGGCGGCGAGCCTTTTATCCGCCGCGACCTGCCGGAGATTGTGGAAGAGCTGTATAAAAAAACCGACCGCATCGTCATCTCTACCAACGGCTACTTCACCGACCGGATCATCGCCCTGTGCAAGCAGTTCCCCAAGATCGGCATCCGCATCAGCATCGAGGGAATGCAGGCCACCAACGATGCCATCCGCCGCATTCCCGATGGCTGGAACCGGGGCTATGAGACCCTGAAAACGCTGGTGGAGATGGGCCACCCGGACGTGGGCTTTGGCATGACCGTGCAGGACATGAACTGTGAGGACCTGGTGCCGCTGTACAAGCTCAGCGATGAGATGGGCATGGAATTTGCCACGGCCACCCTGCACAACAGCTTCTACTTCCGCAAGACCGACAACAGGATCGACGACAAATACCATGTGGCCCAGAATTTTGAGGCCCTCATCAACGAGCTGCTGCAGAGCAAAAGCCCCAAAAAGTGGTTCCGGGCCTACTTCAACCATGGCCTCATCAACTACATCTACGGCAACAAGCGGCTGCTGCCCTGCGATATGTCCAAGGATGCCTTCTTCATCGACCCCTTCTGCGACGTGATTCCCTGCAACGGCATGGCAAAAAAGGCCGTGATGGGAAACTTGAAGGAAAGCCCGGACTGGGATACCCTGTGGAACAGCGAGCAGGCCAAAACCGTGCGCGCCCAGACCAAGCAGTGCGACCGCAACTGCTGGATGATCGGCAGCGTGTCCCCGGCCATGCACAAGTACATCTGGGTGCCCGGCTGGTGGGTGGTGAAGCACAAGTTCCTCAAGGGCGGCAAATACAGCCTGAGCGAGAACGCCTTCATTCCCGAAGCGCAGAAGAAGTGACCCGATAAAAGGAGACTTGTTCATGAACATCGCCATGATCGGCCACAAGCGGGTGCCCGGCCGGGAAGGCGGCGTGGAAGTAGTGGTGGAAGAGCTGACGGGCCAGCTGACCGCCATGGGCCACACCGTTACCCTGTACAACCGGGCCGCAAAGGGCACCCCCAAATGCAGCGAGTACGCCGGGGCACGGATTGTCACGGTGCCCACCGTCAACAAAAAAAGCCTGGACGCGGTGATCTATTCGTTTCTGGCCACCCTGCACGCCCTGTTCGGCGGATACGATGTGATCCACTACCACGCCCTGGGGCCCAGCGTGATGCTGGCGCTGCCGCATTTTCTGGGGAAGCGCACGGTGGCCACCGTCCATGGGCTGGACTGGCAGCGGGCCAAGTGGGGCGGCTTCGGAACCTGGTACCTGAAGCTGGGGGAGAAGGTCATTGCCCGGTACGCCGATGAGGTCATCGTGCTCAGCGAGAACGTGCAGCGGTATTTCCGCGAGACCTACGGCCGTGAGACCACCCTCATTCCCAACGGCGTGGCGGAACCGACCCGCCGCCCGGCCGGGATCATTCGGGAAAAATACGGCCTTGAGCCAAACGGCTATGTGCTGTTTTTGGCCCGCATCGTGCCCGAAAAGGGTCTGCATTACCTGCTGGAAGCCTTTCGCAGCCTGCACACCGGCAAAAAGCTGGTGATCGCCGGGGGCGACAGCCATTCCGGCGGCTATTATGAAGAAATGTGCCAAAAAGCCGACGAGGACGCGCGCACCGTGCGCACCGGCTTTGTGCGCGGGGCGGAGAAGGACGAGCTGTTTACGAACGCGGCCCTGTATGTGCTGCCCAGCGACCTGGAGGGGATGCCCATCAGCCTGCTGGAGGCCATGAGCTACGGCACCCCCTGCCTGGTGAGCGACATCCCCGAAAACACCCAGCTGTTGGAGAAGTTCGGGGCCAGCTTTGCCCACGGCGACCCGGCTGCCCTGGCCGAGGCCCTGAACCGGGCTTTGCAGGCCCCGCCCCCGGCGGGCGAGGCCCAGGCGGAGTACATCCGGCAGAATTATTCCTGGGAGAAGAACGCCCGGGATACGCTGGCGCTGTATCAGCGGGCAGCGGCCCGGCGGCGCTGAGCCGGCTTTGTCCATCAACCAAACAGAAAGGGAGCTTGCCCCATGGAATACACTGCAAAGGGCCTGCCCAAGGTCATTCACTACTGCTGGTTCGGCCGGGGAGAAAAATCCCCGCTCATTCAGCGGTGCATTGCCACCTGGCGGGAAAAAATGCCCGGGTGGGAAATTCGGGAGTGGAATGAGGACAACTTCGACGTGGAGAGCATCCCCTACACGGCGGAGGCCTACGGGGCGAAGAAATATGCCTTTGTGGCGGATTATGCCCGCTTTTGGATTCTGTATCACTTCGGCGGGGTGTGCCTGTGCACCGACGTGGAGCTGCTGCGCCCGGTGGACGACCTGCTGGATGAGACGCCCTATCTGATGGGCTTTGAGCTGCGGGACACCATCAACCCCGGCTCCATCATCTCGGCCCTGCCGGGGGATGAGCTGCTGGGCGAGCTGCTGGAGGACTATGCAAAGCTGCACTTTGTGCAGGAGGATGGCAGCCTGAACACCAAAACCATTGTGGCCTACACCACCGAGATGCTGCGCCGCCACGGCTTTACCGGCGGCAACCGGATGCAGCAGGTGGGCAATTTTGTGCTGTACCCCAGCGAGTATTTCTGCCCCTTTGAACATGAGACCCAGATGGTGGTAAAAACCGAGAACACCCGGTCCATCCATCATTTTTCGGCCACCTGGTCGCCCTGGTGGCGCAAGGCCCGTTTTCGGGCCATCGGGCTGGCAGCCCGCCTGCTTGGGCGGGAGCGGTATCTGGCCCTGAAGCACTGCATCAAAAAGTGAGGAACTCCCATGAAAATCCTGCTTGTGCGCACCTTTGCCAGCGTGATGAACCCCGCCAGCTACAACAGCCAGGAGATCGGCCTGGCCCGGGCCTTCATCCGGGCAGGGCACGTATGCGACATTGTGTACTACAACGCCTCGTCCCCCAGCTATGACCAGGTGGTGGAGACCCCGGGCAGCGATACCCCGGTGATCATCCACTGGCGCAAGGGGTACGATCTGTTCAAAAATGCGATCTTTCCCGGCTTGGGCGACCTAATCCGGCAGTACGACGTGCTGCAGGTGTCGGAGTATGACCAGCTGACCAGCTGGCAGCTGTACCGCCATCAAAAGCCCGGCCGACCGGTGTTTTTGTACCACGGCCCCTACGGAAGCGACTTCACCCGGGGGTACAATCTGAAATGCCGTGTGTTTGACCCACTGTTCAATCGCCCCGGTAAAAACCGGGCGGTGACCGCGTTTGCCAAAAGCCGCATGGCGGCCGAGTTCCTGCGCAAAAAGGGCTTCGAGCGGGTGATCCCGGTGGGGGTCGGCCTGGATAAGGACACGCTGAAGGCCGCCTATGACCCTTCGGCCAGGCCGGCCGCTGCGGCCCGGGAGGACTTTGAGCTGCTGTACATCGGCGTGCTGGAAGAGCGGCGGAACATCCGCTTTTTGTTCGAGGTGCTGGCCGAGGCGGCCAAAACCGTGCCCGGCCTGCGCCTGACGCTGGTGGGAAAAGGCGAGGCGGCCTACCGGGATGAATGCTTTGCCTACGCCAAAGAGCTTGGCGTGTGGGACCGGATCGACTACACTGAGCGGGTGCCCCAAAGCCAGGTGCATGAACTGTACGACCGGGCCAACCTGTTTGTGCTGCCCACCCGCTATGAGATTTTCGGCATGGTGCTGTTGGAGGCCATGTACTTTGGCCTGCCGGTGCTCACCAGCCTGAACGGCGGCTCGGACCTGCTGGTGCAGGACGGGGTCAACGGCTTTGTGCAGCGCGGCTTTGACGCAAAGGCTTATGCCCGTGTGATTGCCGAATTGGCCGCAGACCCGCAGCGGCAGGAAACGGTGGGAAAAGCGGCCCACGAAACGGTGGAGCGGGACTTTTTGTGGGACCGCATTGCCGCCAGAATGCTGGCGGAATACCGGAAGGCCTTGTAATTGGGCCTGCGTTTTCCACGCAACATCAAAAAACGGTGGAAAACGCAGCAGGGAGAACTGCAAGCCCGAACATCCGCAGCGATTGACCGAAAACACACGCAGATTTGCGCAAAAAGGAGCAGGTTCATGGAACACGCGGGAATTACACTGAGTATTATTATTCCGGTGTATAACGTAATGGCCTATCTGCGCCCCTGCCTGGACGGCTTGCTGAACCAAACCTGCCCGGCCGGCTTTTCCTATGAAGTGCTTCTGGCAGACGATGGCTCCACCGACGGCAGCGGGGCGGTCTGCGAGGAATACGCCAAGGCCTTCCGGCAGGTGCGGGTGCTGCACCGGGAAAACGGCGGCCAGTCCGCCGCGCGCAACCAGGCCATCCGGGCGGCGGAGGGCGCATGGCTCGCCTTTGTGGACAGCGACGACCTGGTGCGGCCGGAGTTTCTGGCCGCGCTGGCCGGTGAGTTGAAGGATGGGCGGGATGTGGTGCTGTACAACAGCTATTCGACCCGGGACGAAACCATCCGGGCACCGTTCCGGGCCGCCCAGTTTGCCGACGGGCTGGATGGGTATCTGCGCCGGTGCATTGTGGAGTACCCCTTTGTGACGGCCCCGTGGCGCTATGCCGTGCGGCGGCAGTTTCTGATGGAGCAGGGGCTGTGGTTCCATGAGGGCATCTATCATGAGGACTGCGAGTGGTGCCCCAAGGTGCTGGCCCGCGCAAAAACAGCGTCGGTGTGCGAACAGGCCCTGTATGTCTACCGGGACGCCCCGGAGCAGGGGCGAGACAGCACCTGCATGAATCCGGCCCGGTGGGCCAAGCGGCTGGACGGCTTTGGCCAGGTGGTTCCGGCCCTGAAGGCGGAGGCCGCTGCCTTTGCAAACGACCCGGTGCGCCGGGGGTTTCTGCTGCGCAGTGCCGCTCTGGCCTGGCAGCAGCGGCTGATTCTGGCGGCGGCGGCCGGAAAGCTGGCGGAGATCGCCCGGGAGGAGACGGCCAACCGGGATCTGCTGGCCTATACCCCGAAGCGCTTTGGCCTGTGCCTGCGGCTGGCGGGGCTGCGCGGCGGCACGCATCTGTACCGGAAACTATGGGGGGAACACTAAACTATGGGAGGAATACTGATGGCGCGTTATCATGTTTGTATGGTGCTGGTGGGCAAGCTGCCGGTGCCGGCCACGCTGGGCGGTGCGGTGGAAGCTCTGGCCCAGCACCTGCTGGAGCAGAACGAGCGAGACCCGCAGATCGAGTTCACGGTGCTGACGGTGGACGAACCGAAGGCCCAGGCGCTGGCGGCGGGCTTTCGGCACGCAGCGTTTGTGTGGTTCAAGCCCCATACGCTCTGGAATAAGGTCTGGTGGCGGGTGCGCACGCTGGCGCTGAACTGCACCGGCGAGCAGAAGGAGCTGCCCTTCCCTTATCAGCGGGTGGAGGCGGCTGCCTGGCTGAAGCGCCACTGGCAGGAGTTTGACTACGTTCTGGCTGAGAGCGAGCTGGAGATGATCCGTCAGGCCCAGGTGCCGCCGGAAAAGGTGCTGTACCATCTGCACTGGGTGGGCCGCCCCACCCCCTGGCGGGATGCACAGTTCGGTCAGCTGCTGGCGGTGAGCCGCTTTGTGGGCGAGGGCTGGAAAGAAAAGAGCGGCTGCCCGGCAGAGAAGGTTTCGGTGTGGCCGAACTGCGCGGCGCTGGACACCTTTGCCCAGCGCCTGAGCGAGAGCGAGCGGGCGGCCCTGCGCGCAACGCTGGGCATTGCCCCCGAGGATTTTGCCATTGTGTACTGCGGGCGCATGGTGCCCCTGAAAGGCGTGAAGGAACTGCTGCTGGCCATGCAGAAGCTGCCCCGGCGGGCGGTTCTGGTGGCGGTGGGCAGCACGAACTTCGGCCTTTCCACCAAAGAAAGCTATGAGCGGGAGCTGTACACGCTGGCCCAGCAGGGCGGCAGCCGGGTGGTGTTCACCGGGTTTGTACATAACACCGAGCTGTGGCGTTACTATGCCTTGGCCGATGCGGTTTGTATGCCCACCATCGGGCAGGAGGCCGCAGGGCTTGTGGCGGTGGAGGCCATGGCCTCCGGCCGGCCGGTGGTGGCCACCCGCTCCGGCGGCATTCCGGAATACATCCCGGCTGAAGCGGGGCTGCTGGTGCCCCTCACCCCGAATCTGCCGGAGGACTTGGCCAACGCCCTGCGCACCCTGATGGATGACCCCGCCCGCTGCCGGGCCATGGGCCTTGCGGGCGAGCGCGCGGCCTTGGCATACAGCCCGCAGCAGTATTACCAGAATTTTGTTTCCATCCTGGACGGCCTGACCGAACGGGAGGAGGAAAGGCGTAAGCAAAGTTGGAAAATTCACGCACAGTAAACTCGGTGCTGGCCATTGTGACCGGCGTGATTCAAAAGCTGTCCGCCATTTTCATTGCGTTCTTCTCCCAGTGGGTGTTCATTCACTATCTGGGCATGGAATATGTGAGCGTGGACGGTCTGTTCAGCAGCGTGCTGACCTTCCTCTCGCTGGCGGAACTGGGGGTCGGCTCGGCCATCACGGTCTATCTTTATAAGCCGCTGGCCGAGAAGGACATCCGGGCCATCCAGAGCTATATGCACTTTTACAAAAAGTGTTACCGGGTTATCGGCTGGGTGATCCTGCTTCTGGGGCTGTGCCTGGTGCCGGTGCTGAACCGGCTGGTCAATTTTGACAATGCACCCCCCATCAACCTGTATCTGGTCTACCTGCTGTTTCTGTTCAATTCGGTGAGCAGCTACTGGTTCTTTGCCTATAAGTCCAGCATCATCTCGGCGGATCAGAAGGGCTACCTCATCAACAACCTGAACACGGTGTTCACGGTGGCCGCCAGCCTGGGTAAGTGCGCCGTGGTGCTGCTGACCCGCAACTTTGTGGCGGCGCTGGTGACGGAGCTGGTCATTGGGCTGGCCAAAAACCTGGTCATTGCCCGCAAGGCCGACCAGCTGTACCCGTTCATCCGGGAAAAGACGGCGGACCCCATTCCCAGGCAGGCCATGCAGCGGATGTTCCGGGATGTGCGGGCCATGTTCCTGAACAACCTCTCCTTCAAGCTGCTCTCCGCCACGGACAATCTGGTAATTTCGGCGCTGCTGAGCACCATTCTCATCGGCTATGCCTCCACCTACACCAAAATCATCAACCAGGTGGTCATGGTCATTGCCATGCTCACGGTGTCCTTCGGGGCCAGCATCGGCAACCTGGTGACGAAGGAAACCCTCGGCCGCAAGCTGGAGGTGTTCGGCCAGCTTCATCTGGCCAATTTCTGGATCAGCTGCGTTTCCTCGGTGTGCCTGTTTCAGCTGCTCACCCCCTTTGTGCGCCTGTTTTACGGCGACCGCCCGGAATTGCAGGCCGGGGTTCTGAGCATGGATCTGGTGGCCTGCCTGGTGCTGCACTTCTATTTCGGCACCGCGGCCAACGTGCTGGATACCTTCAAAACCTCCATGGGCCTTTTGCGGCAGGGGTGCTATCTGGCCATTTTCGGCGGTGTGCTGAATCTGGTGCTGGACTTTGTGCTGGCCCCCCGGCTGGGGCTGCTGGGCATTTACCTGGCAACGCTGCTTTCCGAGGTGGGCACCACCTATTTTCCCAAGGGCTTTTATGTGTACCAGGACGGCTTTCATCTGCCGCCGGTGCCGTTCCTCTTCAAAATGCTGCGGCAGCTGCTGCTTACGGTGGGCTGCGTGGCCCTCACCAGCCTGTGCTGTGCCTGGGTGAAGGAGACGACCGTTTTCACCTTCCTGGCGCAGGGCGTGATCAGCGCCGCGGTGCCCAATCTGGTGCTGCTGGCGGTGTACGGCCGAAGTGAGGAGTTCCAGGGCATTCTGCGGAGGCTGGCCCCTGTGCTGAACAAAACACCCCTGCGGGCGCTGGTGAAGCCCGGAAAGGACGAGCCATGAAAATCAAAGTGAAGTATGTGGACTTCCTGCGGGAACAGGATATGAGGGACGGATTTGCCCAGATGCTGCGGGATGGCCTGGCCGACCTGGGCGAGGTGGAGTTCTGCGACAACCCGGATTACATCCTGTGCAGCCACTTCGGCAAGGAGTACCGCCATTATGACTGCACCCGCATTCTGGTTTCCGGCGAGAACCAGCGGCCGGATTTTAATTTGTACGACTATGCGGTGGGCAGCGACTGGATGACCTACGAGGATCGCTTTCTCTCGCTGCAGTGGTATGCCTTCCCCCGCTGGAAAGAGCTGGGCAAGCTGGCGCTTGCAAAGCACACGCTGCCGGAGGAAGTGTACCGGAGCAAGGAAAAATTCTGCAATTATGTGGTATCCAACTATGGGGCCAACCCCATGCGGGAGCAGATGTTCGAGACTCTGAGCCGGTACAAGCGGGTGGAGAGCGGCGGCCGAAGCCGAAACAACCAGCCGGACGGCAAGCCGGTGGCGGACAAGCTGGCCTTCCAGCAGCAGTGCCGATTCAGCCTGGCCTTTGAAAACGCCCAGACCATGGGCTACTGCACCGAGAAGATCTTGGATGCCTTTGCGGCGGCCACCGTGCCCATTTACTGGGGCGACCCGAAGGTGGCGCGCATTTACAACCCAGAGGCCTTCATCGACTGCACCGCCTGCACAAGCGTGCAGGACATGGTGGAAAAGGTGCGGGCCGTGGAAGAGGATCGGGAGCGGTGGCTGCATATGCTGCGCCAGCCCGCCTTTACCGATCCCGAGCGGGTGCGGCAGGAGATCGAGGGCAACCCCTTCGGGGCCTTCATGCACCATATTGTGGAACAGGGCCCGGAGGGCAGCCGCCGCCGCAGCCGGGATTTCTGGACCGCCAAGTATGAGGAAAACGCCCGTCAGGCCGCCCGGCTGGAGAGCATGGGCTGGTGGAAATGGTACGCAAAGGGCGAGCGCTTTCTGGTGAAAAAGGGGATTTGGAAAAAATGAACAAACAGCCCTGGACCGAAACCTACGATGTGGTCATGCCCATTCTGAAGCGGGATTGGCCCGCCGCTCAGGTGAACCTGCCCTTTGTGTTCAAAAACCTGCCCATCCGGCGGCTGGTGGTGCTCAGCGGGGCCGACCTGGAGCCGCTGCTGCCCCGGGATGAGCGCATTGTGTTTGTGAACGAGAACGAGCTGATGGAGGGCCTGACCCTGGCCAGCGTAAAAAAGGCCATGTATGCCCGCATTTATACGGACAAGCGGGCCGGGTGGTACTTCCAGCAGTTTTTGAAGCTGGGCTACGCCCGGGTATGCACGGAGAAGGCCTACATTGTGTGGGACGCCGACACGGTGCCGGTGCGGCCCATCTCCTTCCAAAACGAGCAGGGGCAGTATCTGTTCAACGTGCGGCCGGAGTACAACAAGCCCTACTTTGACACGATGAAAACCCTGCTGGGTCTGGAAAAATGCCAGGAGGACAGCTTTATTGCGGAGCATATGATCTTCGACACCCAACTGGCCTGCCGGATGCTGGACGAGATCGAAGCCAACGACCGGCTGCCCGGCACCGCCTTCTGGGAGAAGATTCTGGCGGCGGTGCCGCTGGATGCCCTCAAAGGCTCCGGCTTCAGTGAGTTTGAAACCTACGGCACCTGGGCCATGACCCGCTGCCCGGGACGCTATGAGGTGCGGCCCCTGCACGGGCTGCGCAGCGGCAAGAACATTCTGGGCCAGGCCCCCGACGCCGAAACGCTGGAATGGGTGGGCCAAAGCTACGACACCGTTGCCATGGAAAAGTTCAGCGCAAGCACCCCGCTGCGGCATCTGGCGGCCAGCGGGCGATACCGGGCTGGGCACACGGCGGTACAGCTAAACGCACTGAAGGAGCGGTTCCACGTCATTCCGGCGGTGTATGGCTGGGGCAGGGGGCTGTGGCCCCGCTTTAAGATCTGGGGCGGCAAATACAAGCGGATGCTGCGGGCCAAACAAACCAACAAGAAATGAGGAGCGGCAGATGGAACAGACGACTCTGGACTACATTCGCCAGCGCGATTACCTGCACGGAGAGGACAATCTGGCCCGCGTTCGGCAGAACGAGGCCCAACTGCGCTGGGGCCATCACTGGGACACCCCGCCGCTGGTGACGGTAGCCATTCCCGCCTACCGAAGGGTAGCGCTGCTGCGCCCTGCGCTGGAAAGCGCGCTGAATCAGCAGGGCGAGACGGACTATCAGATTCTGATTGTGGACGATGACGGCATGGAGGAGAACGAAAGCGCGCTCAGCCCAGCCGAGGAGTTAGTGCGTCAGCTGAACGACCCTCGAATCGTGTACTACCGCAACCGGCACAATCTGGGCTTGATGGACAATTGGAATATGTGCTACTGGCTGGCTCGTTCTGAATGGGTGTGCACGCTGCACGACGATGACCTGCTCACCGCAAATTTCCTGCAGAAAATGTGTGCCGCCGTGCGGGCGTATCCTCAGATGGATGCGGTGTTCAACCTGGCCAACCAGTTTGAGGGCGAGAAGCTGGACGAGGCAGGCCTTGCCCGGCTGCTGGCCCCGGTGCCGCCCCGAGCGGACCGTCTGCGCTATCAGGGGGCCTGGAGGCTGAACTTCGGTTTTGCGGCCGGGCGCACCACCGGGTCGTTCATCCGCCGCTCCGCCTTTGTGGCTTGCGGCGGCTTCGGACGGGACCGGCAGCCCGGCTGTGAGGACATCCTTTACAACGACGATTACGTTTTGGCGGTGCGGTTGTTTGCCAACCACCGGTGCTACATTCTGCCCCAGAACATTTACGATTACCGCATTGGGGCCAACAACGGCTCGGCCCGTGTGAAAGACTATCTGCCCGACATTGTGCAGGAATACTATCTGGGGCGGCAGCTGTCGGCCCGGCAATGCGTTCTGTGGCGGTGGCTGTTTTACAAAAAGAACAAATACCGTGCCATTGAGATGGCAAACCAGCTGAATGCCCTGGTGGCGGGCGGCGGCAGCCGCATGAACAAAGAGGCCGTGGTGGATTTGGAGCAGCTGCGGGCAGCCTGCGGCTTTGCATCCCTTCGGTGCAGCCCGGCGGGCCGGTGGCTGCTGGAACGGCTCTGGCGTGGGTATTCGCTGGCACACCGCCTGGCTGACCAGCGCAGGAGCCTGCCGCTAGAGTGCTGAAAGGCCGCTTTTCACGCGGCAAACCCGAAGAAACCAACCGCAGGAACCTCTACGGTGACCCATAAAAGAAATGAGGAACGACCCATGAGCAACCTTCTGATCCTTGGGGCCGGCGGCTTCGGCCATATGGTCTATGAATGTGCCCGGCAGAGCGGGAAGTACGAGGAGATCGCCTTTCTGGATGACGCGGCGAAGGACAGCCGCGTCATCGGCAAATGCGTGGATTACCAGATCTGGCGGGAGAAATTCCCTCACGCTGTGGCGGCCTTCGGCAACAACCGGATGCGTCTGGCCTGGGTGGAAAAGCTGCAGGAGGCGGGGTTTGACGTGCCCTGCCTGTGCCATCCCAGCGCGATTGTCAGCCCCTCGGTGCAGATGGAGGCCGGCTGTTTTGTGATGCAGCGCGCCGTGCTGAACACCCATGTCAAGCTGGGCAAGGGCGTGCTGATCAACAGCGGCGCCATCGTGGACCACGACAGCGACGTGGGAGACGGTGCCCACGTGGGCCTGGGCAGCGTGGTGAAGGCCAACTGCCACATTGCCCCTCTGCGCAAGGTGGAGGCCGGCGAGGTCATCTTTTCCACCCGGCGGCCCATTGAGGGGGTGGACAGCCGCCAGCTGGAGGACGCCCTGTACGCCTTCGGCTTCGGCAACGACTGCAGCTACGTCAAGCCCTTCGGCGCGGGGCACATCAACGAGACCTATGCGGTGTACATGGCAGGGGAGGCAGGCGATGAGCTGACCTATGTGCTTCAACGGGTGAACATCGTGGCCTTCCATCGGCCGGACCATGTGATGGCCAACATCTTCGGCGTTACCGAGTATCTGCGCAAGTCCATCCGGGCCCAGGGCGGAAACCCGGATCGGGAGACCCTCAGCTACATCAAAACCAAAAGCGGCGACCCCTATTTTGAGGACGATCAGGGAATGCCCTGGCGCTGCTACAATTACATTGCCGACGCGGTGTGCCACCAGACGGCCGACGACCCGCAGCTGATGTACGAGGCGGGCCTGGGCTTCGGCCGCTTCCTGCGTCAGCTGGACGGCTACCCGGTGGACACCCTGTACGAGACCATTCCCCGCTTCCACGACACCGAGAGCCGCCTGGCGGACTTCAAGAAGGCCGTGCAGCGGGATGTGAAGGACCGGGCCCGCACCTGCCGGGAGGAGATCGGCTTTGTGCTGGCCCGTCAGGCCGATTGCAGCATCCTGATGGAGCAGATCCGCAACGGCAGCCTGCCTCTGCGGGTGACCCACAACGACACCAAGCTGAACAACCTGCTGTTTGACCGGAACGGCCACAGCATGTGCCTGATTGATCTGGACACCATCATGCCCGGCACGGCCCTGAACGACTACGGCGACGCCATCCGCTATGGGGCCTCCACCGCCGACGAGGATGAGCCGAATCTGGAAAAGGTGCATTTCGACATGAACCTGTTTGAACTGTACACCAAGGGCTATCTGGAGGGCTGCGGCGGCGTGCTCACCGCCAAGGAGCGTGAGTATATGGTCTGGGGCGCAAAGCTGCTGACGCTGGAGTGCGGAATGCGCTTTTTGGCCGATTACCTGCAGGGCGACGTGTATTTTAAAACCGATTATCCCACCCACAACCTGGTGCGCAGCCGCACCCAGTTCCGTCTGGTGGCCGAAATGGAACAGCATTTTGACGAGATGGGGCAGATCGTGCGCCGGTACGGCGAAGCCGAAGCCAACGCCTGAACTTCCCGAAAGGAGACGCAATGACGGTAAAATTGCTCATCCGCCTGCTGCCCGGCCTGTTGGTGCTGGGCTTTGGGGCGGCGGCCCTGCCCGGCGGCAGCACGCAAGGCCTGTGGAACCGCGAGCGCTGGCTTTGGGCCGACGGCGGCACAGCGGTGCGCCAACGGCTGGGAGCGGCGCTGGTCGCGGCCTATTTCGCGGTGGAATGGCTTTGGGGCACCGGAGAACTGGCAGCCCAGAAGCTGCTGGCCCTGCCGGAGATTCCGGAACTGTGGGACACCGTGGGCGCCACCCTGACCTGCTGCCTGGTGCTGGCGAAGGTGCTGTTTGCCAGCCGGTATTCCGGCCGGCAGCTGCTGGTCAGCGTGGGGCTGTGCCTGTGGTTTGCGTTCTCGCACATGATCACCGGCTACGATCCCATTGCCAACAGCCTATGTGCCATGCTGCTTTTGAAGGATGTGGATCTGCGCTGGTCGCTGCGCTGGCTGAGCAGCAGCATTTTTGCCAAGCTGGCGGTGCACCTGGCCCTGATCGGGGCGGGGGTGTTTACCGCCGGCTGGGCCGAACGCTGGGAAACCGGCCGCCTGCGGGCGGACCTGCAGTTCGGCAGCGTGAATTTTTTGGGCATTGCGCTGGCACAGATGGCCATTCTGTGGCTGGCCCTGCGGCCCCGCTTCAAGCTGTGGCATCTGCTGCCCTTCGGGGCGGTGCTGGTGTTCATTCAGCAGGTGCCGAACTGCCGCAGCGCGGTGATAATCGGCCTGGGGTTTGCCGTGCTGCTGGTGCTGGCCCGCTGTTTGCCGCAGCTGTTTGCGGCAAAGCCGGTGCAGGCCCTGCTGTGCTTGGCAGCCCCGCTTGTGGCGGCCTTTACCTGGGCCTTGAGCCTTGTGTACGATAAGGACAACAAGCTGATGGCCGCCATTGACTTTGTGCTGAGCCGCCGCATTTCACTGGCCTACAACACCTTCGGTATGGAAAAGCTCTATGGCAACCAGCACTTCTTTTTCGGGCAGGCGTTTATTTCCGACGGCTTTTACCGGGTGGACAATTCCTATATCTACTACTACTATCTATGTGGGCCGATCATGGTGGCGCTCATCTGCCTGGGCTTTGTGCTGCTCACCTACCGGCTGCTGAAGCAGGGCGACCTGCCCCTGGCGCTGGCGGTGGCCATGTTTACGGTGTATGCCGTGATGGAGCACTGCCTGTCGCCCGGGCTGAATATGACCCTGTATCTCATGCCCATCGCCCTGTATCCCAACGCGGAGTTTGTGCTGACTTTGCAGCACAAAGGCCCGCCCAAAGAAGAAAGGAGCCTGTCATGAAGCTGGTGCTCGCATCCGATCTGCATGGTTCGGCTTTGTACACCGGCCAGCTGATGAAGCGCATTGAAGCCGAAGCGCCGGACCGGGTGCTTCTGCTGGGAGATCTGCTCTACCACGGCCCCCGCAACGACCTGCCCGAGGGCTATGCGCCCAAGCAGGTCATTCCCATGCTGAACGGCATCAAGGAGAAGATCGTTGCGGTGCGGGGCAACTGCGAGGCGGAGGTGGACCAGATGGTGCTGGAGTTCCCGGTGATGGCGGAGTACACCACCCTTGCGCTGGAAAACGGCAAGCTGCTGTTTGCCACCCACGGCCACCACTTTGACCCGGAGCATCTGCCGCCGATTCCGGCGGGCAGCGCCTTTGCCTTCGGCCATGTGCACGTGAAGCATTTGGAATGGAAGGACGGCATCCTCATTCTCAATCCGGGCAGCGTGTCCATCCCGAAGGACGGCACCCACAGTTATATGACCTACGAGGGCGGCTGCTTTGTCCAGAAGCTTCTGGACGGCACGCCGCTGGCATCCATGGAGTTTTAAGGAGAAGGGAACCTTGAATACCTTGCTTTTGCTGGCCCGGTTGGGCCTGTTTGCCCTGAGCCTGGCGGGGTGGTGCCTGTGGGCGGCCCGGCGCTTTGCGCTGCCTGTGGAGCAGACGCCGCTGGTGACCATTTCGGCCATCGGCTGCGCCATGTGCGGGGCCGGGCTGCTGAACATTCTCACCCCGGTGCGCTGGGCGCTGACGCTGGGCGGCCTGGCGGCTCTGGTCTGGGTGCTTGTGCGCCAGAGGGCGGCGCTTACCCCTTGGCTGAGCCTGCGAGGGGCGGCTTTTCCGGTGCTGAGCGCCTGGCTGCTGGTGCTTACCAGGGGCGGCCTTGTGCCGGGGCATGACAACTTTGCCCATTGGGCCATCATGGCCAAAACCGTGATTACCCAGGCCCAGCTGCCCAACACGGCCAACACGGCGGTGGAGTTTGTGGGCTATCCGCCCGCCACGGCCTGCTGGATCGACTATGTGTGCGGCACAGTGGGCCTTTCCGACGGCATGATGATGTTCAGCCAGGGGCTGCTGGTGCTGGCTGGGGCCTGGGCGCTGTGGGGGCTGTGCCCCCAAAAGTGCCCGGGCGGCTGGCTGGCGGCGGCGGGTGCCATGCTGGTTCTGGCGGGCGGCAACGTTCCGCTGGCCGACCTGCGGGTGGATACGCTGCTGGCGGCGCTGGGGGCCGGGGCGCTGGCCGTGGTGCTGGCGCTGCGGTACACCCCGGAGAAAGCGGCCCTGGCGGCGCTGCCCTGCCTGAGCTTTCTGGCGCTGGTAAAAAACAGCGGCCTGTTTTTCATTGCCTGTGTGCTGGCGGTGCTGTGGTACTGGCTGGCAAGGGGCAGCGCTCCCCACGCGGCGAAGCTCAAGGCGGGCCTTGCCTGCACGGCGGTGCCTTTTGCGGCCTACTGGCTGTGGCTGCGGCATGTGGCGCTGGTGTACCCGGCGGGCGCTTCCAGCAAGCACGCGGTGAGCCTGGGCAGCTACGAAACCATTCTGGGCGACAAAACCGCCGAGGAGCTGGCCCGGTTCAACGGGCTGTTCCGGAGCCACCTGCTGAGCCTTTCGGAGGGGGACACCCGCCGGATGCTGGCCTTTGCGGTGCTGCTGATTCTGGTGTGCCTGTTTGTGCGGTGGTACACCCGCTGCTCTCTGCGGGCGGTGCTGCTGCCGGCCGGGGCCTGCCTGGGGGCGGAGCTTGCGTACATCGGCTGTTTGTGGGGCACCTATGTGTTCTCCATGAACACCAACGAGATGCTGGTGCTGGCCTCCATTCAGCGCTACCACACCACCACACTGCAATTTCTGGCGGCGGCGCTGGCGGCCTGGCTGCTGCTGACCCTGCCCAAGGGCAAGGCGGGCGGTGCGCTTCCGGCCGCAGCCGGGGCCGCCGTGCTGGCTTTGGGCGCGGCCTTCTGCCTGGCGGGAAACAATGGTCTGGCCGCACTGGTCAGCCGGGCGCCCTATCAGGACCCGGATAACAGCCAGCAGCCGGTATTGGCCCTGAAGCAGGAATACGGCCTGACGGACGGCAGCCGCTATCTGTTCTACACCCGCGGCGGGAACGTGGACACCTGGTCGCTGCGGTATGTGGCCCGCTATGTGCTGAACACCAACACTGCGAAGTTCTGGCAATACGAGGATGAATGGTACACGCTGGAGGAGCTGTATGAAAATTACGACTATCTGATCCTGCTGAGCCGGGATGAGGAGATCGAGGCCTTCCTGGCGGAGAATGGGCTGAATCCGTCCGCCGAGTGCATTCACCTGACCCGTTGATCGGTACAAACTGCACAGCCGCACCGGCGCCGTGCGGGGAGCTCAGCCCGCTGAAAAACATCGGTGAAACAGGAAAAATGCCGCGGCAGCTCACTACCCAAAACGTCAAATTGTTTCTGAAAAACGCTTTCGTAAAACTGACGACAGTTGCGGAAGCGTTTTTTTATTGGATGAATATTGTATTCGAATGACAAAAAAATACGATTCTATTGGTATTGAAGGAACATTGACCGCGCGGAGCGTTCCATGATACCATAACAGCGCGGCAAGAGAAACAACGTTCAGCCCGGCGCAAAGAAACAACCGGGCAATTTGGCGGAAGAGAGGAAACATTCATGGACTTTTTGACAAACCTGGTTGAGGTGGTGAACAACTACCTGTGGAACTATGTACTGCTGTTTCTGCTGGTGGGCACCGGCGTGTATTTTTCCGTTCGCCTGCGCTTTATTCAGGTGCGCAAGCTGGGCGCGGGCCTGAAGCATACCTTCGGCGGCCTGACGCTGCACGGAGAAAAGGCAGACCACGAGGGCATGAGCAGCTTTCAGGCGCTGGCTACGGCGGTGGCCGCCCAGGTGGGTACCGGCAACATTGCGGGCGCGGCCACGGCCATTGTCTCCGGCGGCCCCGGTGCCATCTTCTGGATGTGGGTGAGCGCGTTCTTTGGCATGGCCACCAACTACACCGAGGCGGTTCTGGCTCAGAAGTACCGCAGCACGGATGAAAAAGGCAAGGTCGTGGGTGGCCCGGTCTATTATATCAAGGCAGCCTTCCCCAATGGCTTCGGCAAATTCCTGGCGGGCTTCTTCTCGGTGGCCATCATTCTGGCCCTGGGCTTTATGGGCAATATGGTGCAGTCCAACTCCATCAGCGACGCCATGTTCACCGCCTTTGGCGTGCCTAAAGTCGTGGTGGGCATTCTGGTGGCGCTTGTGGCCGGGTTCATCTTCCTGGGCGGTGTGCAGCGCATTGTCTCCGTGACCGAAAAGCTGGTGCCGGTGATGGCCCTGCTGTACATCGTGGGCAGCCTGGCGGTGCTGGTGTGCAACTGGCGCAACCTGCCTGGCGTGTTCGTCAGCATTTTTACTGCGGCCTTCAACCCCAGCGCAGTGCTGGGCGGCGCGGCCGGCATTACCGTACAGAAGGCCATGCGCTTCGGCGTGGCCCGCGGCCTGTTTTCCAACGAAGCCGGTATGGGCTCGACCCCTCATGCCCATGCGCTGGCCAAGGTGAAGCAGCCGCAGGATCAGGGCATTGCGGCCATGGTGGGCGTGTTCCTGGATACCTTCATCATCCTGACCCTCACGGCGCTGGTGATCCTGTCCACCGGGTCCACGGCCTCCGGCCTGACCGGCGCTGCCCTCAGCCAGTATGCCTTTGCCTCCGTATTCGGCAAGGCGGGCGAGATTTTCATTGCCATCTGCATGCTGTTCTTCGCCTTTTCCACCATTGTGGGCTGGTATTTCTTCGGCCAGGCCAATGTGAAAAGCCTGCTGGGTGAAAAGGCCATTAAGGTCTACTCGCTGCTGGTGGTGGCGTTTGTGGCCATCGGTTCCTGCCTGAAGGTGCAGCTGGTGTGGGACGCTTCGGATATGTTCAACGGCCTGATGGTGCTGCCGAACCTTTTGGCCCTGCTGGCGTTGAGCAATCTGATGACCCGGCTGGAAAAGGAGCATATGGCCGAGGAAGCGGCGGAAAAGGCGGCCGAGCACGCAAGCAAGTGAAAAGCACTGCGGAACAATACAATTAGAATCTGAAACCATTCGGCACATCGAAACCGAGAGACAATTTCGGTTTTGATGTGCTTTTTTGCTGCATAGATTTATATTTTGCGTATAATTTCAATGCGAATTTATGGTACTTTTGGTACATTGACCTTTCGGGCCAAATCATGCTATCATTATAAAATTGCGCTGCCTGGGCCGGCGGCCTGAAAAACGAGAGGACAGGCCCGGGCGGTGCGAAACAATGGGAAAAGGAAAAGCGCGGGGCCGGAGGAGCCATCGGTTCGTTTGGAACCGACACGCCTCGCCGCGCAGTAAAATTTAATGGATGCGATTTTGCGTTTGGTTGAGATTCTCAACCAGTATCTTTGGAATTCTCTTCTGTTGGTGGCGCTGGTGGGCACCGGCGTGTACTTCACCATTCGGCTTGGGTTTGTGCAGGTGCGCAAGCTGGGCCAGGGGCTGAAATTCACGCTGGGCGGCCTGACCCTGCGGGGCGAAAAGGCCGACCATCAGGGCATGAGCAGTTTTCAGGCGCTGGCCACGGCGGTGGCAGGGCAGGTGGGCACCGGCACCATTGCGGGCGCGGCCACGGCCATTGTCTCCGGCGGCCCGGGTGCGGTGTTCTGGATGTGGGCGAGCGCTTTCTTCGGCATGGCCACCAATTACGCCGAGGCGGTTCTGGCCCAGAAGTACCGCACCACCGATGAAAACGGCAAAGCCGTGGGCGGCCCGGCCTATTACATCCGGGCGGCGTTCCCAAACCGCTTTGGCAAGGTGCTGGCGGGCTTTTTCTCCGCGGCGCTTATTCTTGCGCTGGGATTTATGGGCAATATGGTGCAGTCCAACTCCATCAGCGATGCCATGTACAATGTGTTCGGCGTGCCGAAAATTGTGGTGGGCGTTGCGGTGGCGCTGGTGGCCGGGTTTATCTTTCTGGGCGGCGTGCAGCGCATTGTGTCGGTGACCGAAAAGCTGGTGCCGGTGATGGCCCTGCTGTACATCGGCGGCAGCCTGATCGTGCTGGCCTGCAACTGGCGCAGCCTGCCGGGGGTGATTGCCAGCATTTTTGTGGCAGCCTTTGACCCGGCCGCAGTGCTGGGTGGTGCAGCCGGCATTACGGTGCAGAAGGCCATGCGCTTCGGCGTGGCCCGCGGCCTGTTTGCCAATGAGGCGGGCATGGGGTCCACCCCCCACGCCCACGCGCTGGCCAAGGTGGAAAAACCGCAGGATCAGGGCATTACCGCCATGATCGGGGTGTTCCTCACCACCTTTGTCATTCTTACCCTGACGGCACTGGTCATTCTCTCCACGGGGGCTGCGGCCTCGGGCCTGACCGGTGCGGCCCTGAGCCAGTACGCCTTTGCCACGGTGTTTGGCAAAGCGGGCAATGTGTTTATTGCCCTGTGTATGCTGTTCTTTGCCTTTTCCACCATTGTGGGGTGGTATCTGTTCGGCCAGATGAACGTGAAGGTCCTGCTGGGCGAGCGGGCCGTTAAGCCCTACGCCCTGCTGGTAGTGATGTTTATTGCCGTCGGCGCCTGCCTGAAGGTGCAGCTGGTGTGGGACGCCGCGGACCTGTTCAACGGCCTGATGGTGCTGCCGAACCTTTTGGCCCTTCTGGCGCTGAGCAAGCTGGTGGTGAACCTGGAGCGGGCGTGCAGAGCCGACGAAGAAACAACGGGAAAACCTGCAGCCTCGGCCTGCGAAGAATAAGCGCGCGTTTGCCCCGGTTTTTTACCACACGGCTGTGCACAAGTGCAGTTGACAGCGTTTATAAAGTGAAAAAAGAATGCGCGCCATGCGTTCAGGGAAAATTCCCTGCGCATGGCGCGCGTTTTATGCTTTATTTGGCTCAGATGCCGCAGGCACCGTTGCAGTCGTGGCAATCCTCTTCCAGCTTGCCGACGATGGGCTCGGGATCAATGCCCTGACGGCGATAGTAATCGCTCAGGGCGGCCTTCACGGCCTGCTCGGCCAGAACGCTGCAATGCACCTTGATGGGGGGCAGACCGTCCAGCGCTTCCACCACAGCCTTGTTGGTCAGCTTCAGGGCCTCTTCAATGCTCTTGCCCTTGATCAGCTCGGTGGCCATGCTGGAGGTGGCAATGGCGGCGCCGCAGCCGAAGGTCAGGAACTTCACGTCCTTGATGATGCCGTTTTCGATCTTCAGGTACATACGCATGATGTCGCCGCACTTGGGGTTGCCCACTTCGCCCACGCCGTTGGCGTCAGGCAGTTCGCCCACATTGCGGGGATGGGCGAAATGATCCATAACTTTTTCACTATACATGCTTGCCATGTTGAAACTCTCCTTTGTTGGTTCAAAAGCCGGGGCGGGGCAAACGCTGAGCCGCCGCCCGGCGGGAAAGGGCACTGCCCAAAGTGTCTTACTTCTTCAGGTTGAAATCACGCACGGTGTTTTCGTTCTGAAGCCACATGCAGCTCATGGCGCGGCGGCGGGGGATGATCTCCTCCAGCGTCTGGCACAGGTACTCAGCCTCTTCCATGGTGTTCTGCGGGCCGAAGGTAAAGCGCATACTGCCATGGCCGATCTCCTCGGGCAGGCCGATGGACAGCAGCACATGGCTGGGGTCCAGGCTGTCGCTGTTGCAGGCAGAACCGGTGGAAGCACAGATGCCGTGCATATCCAGATCCAGCAGGATGGTCTCGCCCTCCAGGCCGGGGAAGCTGATGTTCACGTTGCCGGGCAGGCGGTTCTCCCAGCTGCCGTTCAGGCGGGCCAGGGGAATGTTCTTCAGGATGCGGTTGATGGTGTAATCCCGCAGCTCGCGCTGATGGGCCATCTTCTCTTCCAGGTGGCCGGTGGCCATCTCAAGCGCCTTGCCGATGCCGGCGATACCGGCCACGTTCTCGGTGCCGGCGCGGCGGCGGCCTTCCTGCCCGCCGCCGTCGATCAGGTTGTAGGGCAGAATGCCGCGGCGGATGTACAGCGCGCCGATGCCCTTGGGGGCGTTGAACTTGTGGCCGGACATGCTCAGCATATCCACGCCCAGGTCCTGCACGTCGATGGGAATGGCACCCACGGCCTGCACAGCGTCGGTGTGGCACCACACACCGTGCTTTTTGCACACGGCGGCGATTTCTTTGATGGGCTGGATGGTGCCGATCTCGTTGTTGGCCATCATCACGGTGACCAGCGCGGTGTCGGGCCGGATGGCGGCCTCCACGTCCTCGGGGCGGACGAAGCCGTCGGAGGTGATGGGCAGGTAGGTCACTTCAAAGCCCTCGCGCTCCAGCGCCTTCATGCTGTGCAGCACGGCATGATGCTCGAACTGAGAGGTGATGAGGTGCTTCTTGCCCTTCTTGGCCAGTTTCAGGGCCGTGCCCTTGATGGCCCAGTTGTCGGCCTCGGAGCCGCAGCCGGTGAAGAAGATCTCGCCGGGCTGACAGTTGATGGCCTTGGCCACCTGAGCGCGGCCGGTGTCCACAAATTCCTTGGCTTCATAGCCAACGCTGTAATGGCTGGAGGGGTTGCCGCAGGCGCCGCTCAGGGCCTTGGTGACCACTTCCAGAACTTCAGGGGCCACCGGGGTGGTGGCGGCGTTATCCAGATATACAATTTTTTCCACGATACGCATCTCGCTTCCTGTAAAAAATTATGGGGAGAAGCCCCGGCCCGCTTGGGCGCGGGAATGGGGCGTTGCTCAAAACGAAGGCGGCGGTGCGGTGGCACTCTCCGCTTCCTTCCATATCCTACACCGAAATGGTGGAGTTTGCAAGCCCTCACCACAAGAAATCTCCCCTAAAGAAGTGTTTTGGTGGGTTTAACCACAGTATGGCCGAAAAATCCATACAGAAATCAGGAAAATGCGCATGGGTTGCAGGGGCGTTATGCCTGGCGGCCGCCAAAGCGCTTGCTCTGCTCCACGGCCAGCCGGTCACACCGCTCATTCTCCGGATGGCCCGCATGGCCCTTGATCCAGTTGTAGTGAATGGTGTGCGCCTCGCTCAGGTCCAGCAGGCGGGCCCAGAGGTCGCTGTTCAAGGCAGGGGACTTGTCCGCCTTTTTCCAGCCGCGGGCGCGCCAGCCCTTGGCCCAGCCCTTCTGCAGGCCGTTGATGACATACTGGCTGTCGCTGCACAGGTCGATCTCGCAGGGCTCCTTCAGCTGCTCCAGCGCGGCGATGAGCGCCATCAGCTCCATGCGGTTGTTGGTGGTTTCGGCTTCTCCGCCGGACAGTTCTTTTTCATGGGCCTTGTAGCGCAGAATGGCCCCCCAGCCGCCCGGGCCGGGGTTGCCGCTGCATGCGCCGTCGGTGAAGATCTGGATGTGTTTCATGAGAGGAGGTCCTTTCGTTGAAATTGCGGAACGCGCACCTGCCGAAAAACGGGGCGCAGGGGGGCGCATGGCCCTAAAGCGCCTGATCGGGAGTGCAAAGTTCCTCTATTATAGCGCGCCTTCGCCCCACTGGCAATGCAAAGCAGGCCGCGGGGGAACAATTTCGTGCGGGCGTGGGGTTTGGGGGGAACGTATGCGGGCAAAACTGATTGACAATCCCCGGAAAAGGGACGTATAATGTACACAACGAATGATGTGTACGTGATTTTCTGCCAGGGCCAGGGTTGCATTGAGCAAATGAACCCTATGCGCCCAAAACAGTTTGGCCGTTGGCGGCCGCCGCTGCTCCCGTAAGGCAAGGCGGCCCGCAATGGCGCATTCGGACGCTCACAGTGTCTCTCATTGGCTTTCCGGCGCGCAATGTTCCACCGCTCCGCCGGGGCCGCCATGCAGGAGACGGCGGGCTTCTTTTTCGTAGTTTCGTTTGGGCAGGGCGGTGCTCTGTTTTTTTGTGCCCCCAATGCGGGAAAAATGAGCAGGGCGCGGCCCGGGGCGAACGGCCGGAAGGGCGTATACGATTCATAAAAGCTGCGGCGCGGCCGCGGCTTCGTTGGTACATGACGGGAACGGCAGGCCGAACGCGCTGCCGTACCCCTTTTAAAACATTTGCCGGGAACCGGCGGAAGAATGTGAGGACAGCGGCCTGCCGAAACATCGGCACACAGGGGCCGCGCAGCCTTCCGCGTGCCGCCGCATCGGGTCGTTTGGGCCCGCCCGGCCGTGGCAGGGCCTGCTGAGCCGCGGGCATGCCGGAAAGTTTGGAGGAAACGAATGGCAGAAGTACAGCGTCAGAACCGGCCCAAGGCGGCCGGACAGAACCGCCCTGCGGGCCAGCAGGGCACCTGGGCAGGCCGCGCGGCCGCACCCGGGCAGCAGCCTGCGCGCCCGGCGGCGGGTACGCCCCGGCCCCAGCACCGCCGCAACTATTACAACCGCCCCCGCAAGGCGGCCCAGCCCACGGAGCCTGCTGTGTCCGTGAAGGTAATGCCGCTGGGCGGCCTGGGCGAGGTGGGCAAGAACATCACCGTTTATGAATGCCAGAACGACCTGGTGGTGGTGGACTGCGGCCTGGTGTTCCCGGACAGCGATATGTACGGCGTGGACCTGGTCATCCCCGATTTCACCTATCTGGTGCAGAACAAGGACCGGATCAAGGGTGTGATCATCACCCACGGCCATGAGGACCACATCGGCGCGCTGCCCTACCTGCTCAAGCAGATCAACGTGCCCATCTACGCCACCCGGCTGACCATCGGCCTCATCAAGAACAAGCTGGAAGAGCACAACCTGCTGGGCCGCACCAAGCTGGTGGAGATCACCCCAAAGCGCAAATTCAAGCTGGGCTGCTTCACCGTGGAGCCCATTCATGTGAATCACTCCATCCCGGACTCGGTGGGCTTTGCCATCGAGTGCCCGGCGGGTGTGATCCTGTGCACCGGTGACTTCAAGATCGACTACACCCCGCTGTCTGCCGGGCCGACCGATCTGGACACCATTGCCGAGTACGGCCGCAAGGGTGTGCTGCTGCTGCTCAGCGACTCCACCAACTCGGAGCGGCCGGGCTTTACCGCCACCGAGCAGAAGGTGGCGGCGGGCGTGGGCAACCTGTTCCGCCAGGCGGATCGAAAGCGCATCATCATCGCAACCTTTGCCTCCAACATCTACCGCATTCAGCAGATCATTGACCTGGCGGTGGAGAACGGCCGCAAGGTGGCCGTGAGCGGCCGCAGCATGGTGGGCAATACCCAGATGGCCATGGATCTGGGCTATCTGCACGCGCCGGACGGGGTGCTCATCGACATTGAAGAGATCAACAAGTATCCGCCAGATCAGGTGGTGCTCATCACCACCGGCAGCCAGGGCGAGCCGCTGAGCGCCCTGTCCCGCATGGCGTCCGCCAGCCACCGCCAGGTGCGCGTCGGCCCCGGCGACTTTATCATCATCTCGGCCAACCCCATTCCCGGCAACGAGAAGATGGTCACCAAGGTGGTCAACGGCCTGCTGAAGCTGGGCGCGGAGGTCATCTATGAGTCCATGTACGACGTGCACGTTTCCGGCCATGCCTGCCAGGAGGAGCAGAAGCTCATTCTGACCCTGGCCCAGCCCAAGTATTTCATGCCAGTGCACGGCGAATACAAGCATTTGAAAAAGCACGCCGAAACCGCCGCCAAGCTGGGCATTCAGCCCAAGAACATCCACATCGGCGAAAACGGCGAATGCCTCATCGTTTCCCGGGACGGCCTGAGCCTGGGCGAGCCGGTCACCGCCGGCAGCGTGATGGTGGACGGCCTGGGCGTGGGCGATGTGGGCAATGTGGTCCTGCGGGACCGCCGCCACCTCTCCGAGGACGGCCTGGTGATTGTGGTGGCCACCGTGAACAACGCCACGGGTGAGCTGCTGGCCGGGCCGGACCTGGTGAGCCGCGGCTTCGTCTACGTGCGCGAGAGCGAAGAACTGATGGACGAAGCCCGCCGCCTGGTGCAGAACACCTTTGAAAAGTGCCGCGGCGAGCATGTGCGCGACTGGAACAGCGTCAAGACCCGCGTGCGGGAGGCACTCTCCTCCTATATTTACCGGAAAACCAAGCGTAGCCCCATGATCCTGCCCATTCTGATGGAGATCTGAGCGCCTGCCTTTACAGACAGACGTTTGGGGCGCGCAATGAAGGGCGAAAAGCGCTTTCGCGGCCTCGTTGCGGGGCAGCGGGGCGCTTTTGCCGGTTTGACCGAAAGCGGCCCGAAACGCAGAGCGTTACAAAACAGGAGGCGTAAGCCATGAAGTCCAATCCAAAGCCAAGAGGAGAACTGGAGATCCTGCTGATTGTGCTGGGCGTGCTGTGCCTGGGGCTGGGCGCGGCGCTGGCCGTTCAGCAGCCGGTGCTGCTGCTGGGGGTGCTGCTGCTGGCGGCGGCGGCCGGGGTGCTGCTTGCCCTGTGGGGCGGCGGCCTGCGGTCAGCCATTGCCCGGTATCTCTCCGGCGATGTGTTTGAGGGCAGCAGCGTGCAGTTCAGCCTGGCCGGGCTGCCCAACCCGGTCCTGCTGCTGGGTGGCAAAACCGTGCTGTGGTACAACGACGCGTTCCGGCAGGCCCTGCTGGACGATGAGGACTATGTGCTTCAGCCGGTGAGCCGGGTGCTGCCCGGGCTGGAGCTGCACTCGGCCTGCCAGCCCGGCGGGCAGAGCCTGGAATGCAAGGGCTGCCGCTGGTGGGTGTTTTCTTCCCCGTCGGACAAGGACCGGAGCCTGGCGGTGGTGCATCTGGTGGATGTGACCGACGTGAGCGCCCAGGCCGCCGAGTACCGGGCCAGCCGCCCGGTGTACATGCTGTTCCAGGTGGACGGCTCGGATGTGCTGCTGGAAAACCTGCGGGAGTCGGAGCGGGCGCGCCTGCTGGAGGGCGTGAACCTGCTGCTGGAGCACTACATCGGCCGCACCACCGGCTTTCTGCGCCGGGTGGCCAGCACCCGTTATGTGGCCGTGGTGGAAGAGCGGCATCTCACCGAGATGATCGCGGGCAAGTTTGACATTCTGGACAAAATGCGGGCGCTGGATGAGAACGTGGGCCTGACCCTCTCCATCGGCGTGGGGCATGGGGGCACGCTGGCTGAATGCCAGCAGATGGCCCGCCAGAGCCTGGACATGGCCCTGGGCCGCGGCGGCGATCAGGCCGCCGTGAAAACCGAAAACGGGTTTGAATTCTACGGCGGCGTGTCCCGCAGCATTGAAAAGCACAGCAAGGTGCGCAGCCGCATGGTGGCCGCCGCACTGGTGGATGCCATCCGCCGCAGCGACAGTGTGCTCATCATGGGCCACCGAATGAGCGACCTGGACAGCGTGGGCGCGGCCCTGGGCGTACTGCGGGTGTGCCACATCTGCGATGTGCCCGCGGCCATTGCCATCCGCAAAAATGCCACGCTGGCAGACAGCCTCATCCATCGCTTTGAGGAAGCGGGCCTGGAGGAGAGCTTCATTGACCCGGACCTGGCCAGTGAGGCGGTGACGCCGGACACTCTGCTGGTGGTGGTGGATACCTGCCTGGTACACATGGTGGAAAGCCGGGAACTGTACGAGCAGTGCGCCCGGGTGGCGGTGATCGACCATCATCGCCGAGCGATGGGGGCCATTCCCAATGCGGCGGTGTGGTATCAGGAGCCGTATGCGTCCTCTGCCTGCGAGCTGGTGAGCGAGCTGCTTCAGTACGCGGGCGAAAAGGGCGACAAGCCCACCCCGCTGGAGGCCGAGGCCCTGCTGGCGGGCATCATGCTGGATACCCGCAACTTTGCCCTGCACACCGGGGTGCGCACCTTTGAGGCGGCCGCCTGGCTGCGGCGCATGGGCGCGCGCACCGAAGAGGTCAAGCAGCTGTTCAGCACCAGCCTGGAGGAATACGCCGCCAAGGCCAGCCTGGTGGAAAATGCCGAGGTGTATCTGGGCTGCGCCATCAGCGTGGCGGGCGAGCTGCCGCCCCAGGCCCAGGTGGCGGTGCCCCAGGCCGCCAACGACCTGCTGACCATTGACGGCGTAGAGGCCAGCTTTGTGGCGGTGGAGAAAAACGGCGGGGTGAACATCTCGGCCCGGAGCATGGGCGCGGTGAACGTGCAGGTGATTCTGGAAACGCTGGGCGGCGGCGGCCATCTGACCATGGCGGGCGCCCAGCTGAAGGGCGTGAACCAGGATGAGGCCCGCCGCAGGATTCAGGACGCGGTGCGCGCCTTCCGCCAGGAGCAGGCTGAAAAGGCGCGAAGCAGCGCCGCCCAGACGGAATGAACCCGCCGGATGTGCGGGCAAGGCTTGCATTCCATCCGAAAATATGCCATTCTATTAAAATAGCCCCGGCGGAACGGGGCGCGGAACACAAACGACCGCCCGGCGTCTGCCGCGGGGCGAAGCGAAATATTGAGGTGACTGACATGAAAGTGATTCTGAAGCAGGACGTGAAGTCTCTGGGCAAAAAGGATGAGATCCATGAGGTGTCGGACGGTTACGCCCGCAACTTCCTGTTCCCCCGCGGCCTGGCCGCTGAGGCGGACGCTGCGGCCCTGAACGTGGCCCGCACCAAGAACGAGGCCAAGGAGCATCACGCGGCCGAGGCGCTGGCAGCCGCCAAGCAGCTGGCCAGCCAGATCGGCGACCGCACCGTGACCGTGAAGGCCAAGGGCGGCGCTTCGGGCCGTCTGTTCGGCAAAGTGACCACCAAGGAAGTGGCGGCGGCCCTGAGCCAGGTGGCCGGCACCGAGATCGACAAGCGCAAGGTGGAGATCGACCGGGAAATCAAGGATTTCGGCACCTACAACGCTACCGTGCGGCTGCACACCAATGTGACCGCTGCCTTTAAGGTAAAGGTGGAGGAAATGAACTGACCATGGCCGAACAGGGGTTGCGCCGCACGGGCGGCACAGAGCTGAACCTGGAAAGCATGGGCGTGAACCTGCCTTACAGTATGCAGGCGGAGCAGTCGGTGCTGGGCGCGGCGCTGCTTCAGGCGGACATTATTCCCGAGTTGGTGGAACTTCTCCGCCCGGAGATGTTCTATGCCCGCCAGAACGGCCAGATCTTTGCAGAGATGGTCCGCCTGTTTACGGCAGGCCAGACCGTGGACTTTGTTACTTTGCTGGATGCGGTGACCGGGGAAGGCGTATTTGAGAGCGCGGATGCGGCCAAGGTGTACCTCACCGGGCTGGCAGAAACGGTGCCCTCCATCAGCAATGTGCAGGCCTATGCGAAAATCGTGCAGGAAAAGTACCTGGTGCGCCAGCTGATGGGGGCCGCCAAGGACATTCTGGAGCAGAGTGGCGAGGAACCGGATGCCGACCTGCTGCTGGAAAGCGCCGAGCAGAAGATCTATGAAATCCGCTCCGGGCGGGACACCAGCGCCCTCACCAGCATTTCCAGCGTAATCGTGGATACGCTGGTGAACCTGCAGAAAATCGCTGGGCCGGACCGGGACAAGTACGCGGGCATTCCCACCGGATTCACCTATCTGGACACGGTGCTCACCGGCATGGGCCGTTCGGACCTGATCATTCTGGCGGCCCGCCCCGGCATGGGCAAAACCAGCTTTGCCCTGAACATCGCCACAAACGTGGCAAAAAAGCAGAAGATCCCCGTGGCCATTTTCAGCCTGGAAATGACCAAGGATCAGCTGACCAGCCGCATTCTCTCGGCGGAGGCGGGCATTGACAGCCAGGCCTTCCGCACCGGCAAGCTGAAGGAGGAGGACTGGGACGACCTGGCCCGGGCTTCGGAAATGCTGCACGATGCGCCCATTTATATGGACGACACCTCCGGCATTACAATCCCCGAGGTGAAGGCGAAGATCCGCCGCATCAACCAGGACCCGTCCCGACCGGACATCGGCCTGGTGATCATCGATTATCTGCAGCTGATGACCAGCGGCCGCCGAACCGAGAACCGGGTGCAGGAGATCAGCGACATTACCCGAAACCTGAAGATCATGGCCAAGGAGCTGAACGTTCCGGTCATCGCACTGAGCCAGCTGAGCCGTTCGGCGGAAAAGGCCACCGGCCGCAGCGACCATCGGCCCCAGCTGAGCGATCTGCGTGATTCCGGCTCCATCGAGCAGGACGCGGACGTGGTGCTGTTTTTGTACCGGCAGGCCTACTACAACAGACATCAGGACGGCGCGGAAGAGCAGCAGGCCGATGAGCGCACGGCGGAGTGCATTGTGGCCAAAAACCGTCACGGCGAGACCAGTACGGTCCAGCTGGGATGGGACGGCGCACACACCCGCTTTATGAATCTGGATTTCAGCCATGGAAACAACTGAACCCATTGCCGCCTTGGAAGCGGCGGCGCTTGAACAATTGAAACGGCACGGGCTGGTGCAGCCCGGCGACAGGGTCATTGCGGCGGTCTCAGGCGGGGCCGACTCCATGGCCCTTTTGCTGTTTTTTCTGCGGTGCGGCCCGGCCCTGGGCCTGACGGTGGAGGTCGCCCATGTGGACCACGGCCTGCGGGGCGAAGCCTCGGCCCGGGACGCGGCCTTTGTGGCGGCGTTCTGCCGGGCGAGGGGGGTGCCGCTGCATCGGTTCAGCGCCCCCGAGGAGGGGGTTGTGCCCCCCGAAGGGGCCGGGGAAGCATGGGCGCGGCAGCTGCGCTATGGCTTTTTCGAGCGGCTGTGCCAGGAGTATGGGGCAAAGCTGGCCACGGCTCACACCAAAAACGACCAGGCCGAAACCCTGCTGCTGCACCTGGCCCGGGGCTGCGGCCCGGCAGGTGCGGCCGGCATCCCGGCCGTGCGGGGGGCGGTCATCCGGCCGTTTCTCACGGTGAGCCGACGCCAGACTGAGGCCTATTGCCGGGCGCTGGGCCAGCCCTGGGTGATGGATGAGACCAACGCGGCCGACAACTACGCCCGCAACCGGGTGCGGCGCTACGCGCTTCCCGCTCTGGAAACGGTAAACCCCCAGGCGGTGGAGGCCCTGGCCCGCTTTTGTGACCGAATGGCCCTGGTGGACGGGTATTTGGCCGCCCAGGCGGACACCCTGTTAGAGACGGCGAAGCAGGGGAGCGGCTGGCGGCTGAGCACCCTGAACGAGGCGCATCCCGCGGTGCGGGACGAGGCCTTTGCCCGGATTCTTGGCCCCAATGCCCGGGAGGATGCGGTGGCCCGGCTGGCGGCGCTGGCCCGGGCGGGGCAGGGGGCACAGCCGCTGCCCGGCGGCCTGCTGGCCCGGGCGCAGGAGGGCCTGCTGCGGCTGGAATCGCTTGCCCCGCGGCACCTGCGCCGGCGCTCCGGCAATGCCACGGACGGTGGGCCGGGCCCCATGCCGGAGCGGCCGCTGACCGCGGGAACCATCGACTGGCCGGGGGGCTGGCGCATCACCGCGCAGGTGATGGAGTATGAAAATTTCATAAAACTTCAGCCTGTTCACAAAAAAGACTTAAACTCTTGCGCAGATTATGATAAAATACAACAGTATAAGCCGATTTTGCGGGCCCGAATGCCGGGCGACCGTTTTCAGCTGCCTGGAAGAAACTGCACAAAAACGCTAAAAAAGCTCTTGAACGAAGGGCATGTTCCGGTGGCCCAGCGGGCCGCACTGCCGCTTCTGGCCGCACCGGGCGGCCGGGTGCTGTGGCTGTACGGGCAGGGCTTCGGCGCCGGACTGGAACCGACCATCCAAACCCGGCAGGTGCTGAGGTTGACGGTGCAGCGAGCAGAAACAGCGGAATTTGAAAGAAGCGAGGAATGGAATTATGAGCATGAATGACGATATCCTGCGCGTATTGTACAGCGAGGAAGAACTGGAAGCGAAGTGCGCGGAACTGGGCGCCCAGATCAGCAAGGACTACGAGGGCAAAAACCTGCTGCTGGTGAGCGTGCTGAAGGGCGCAGTCGTGTTTATGACCGATCTGATGCGCCACATCACCGTGCCCTGCTCCATTGATTTCATGGTGGTGTCCAGCTACGGCAGCGGCGTAAAGACCAGCGGCGTGGTGAAGATCGTGAAGGACCTGGATGCCGACCTGGCCGGCAAAGACCTGCTGATCGTGGAGGACATTCTGGACACCGGCATGACCCTGCACTACCTCAAGCAGCTGCTGCAGGACCGCAACCCCAACAGCATCCGCATTGCGACGCTGCTGGATAAGCCCGAGCGTCGCCGTGCCGCCGTGCGCGCCGACTATGTGGGCTACCAGGTGCCGGATGAGTTCGTGGTCGGCTATGGCCTGGACTACGACGAAAAATACCGCAACCTGCCCTATGTGGGCATCCTGAAGCCGGAAGTGTACAAGAAGTAATTCCGGCCGTTTCCGGGCGATGTGCGCCCACCGCCTTGCAGGAGCGGCGCTTGGCCCCTGCTGAATAGGAGTTGATATTTTGCAAAGGAAACCTCATCGCAATATTATGTACCTGGCGGTGCTGATGGTACTGGTGCTGATGGCTGTCACCCTGTTTACCTCGGGAACGGACAGCGAAAGCTCCACCATGGGCTATTCGCAGGTGGTGAGCTACTTCAAGGCCAATCAGGTCACTGGCTTTGCGCTGGACCTGAACACCGGCGTGATTAAGCTGAGCCTGAAGCAGGGCGACGTGGAGCTGCCGGACACCACGGCCGCAAACCAGCAGAGCGAAAGCGTTCTGCAGGGGGTGCTTACCGCAGACCGCACCAACAAGGTGGAACCGCTGAACGGCGGCGAAGTGGTGGTTAGCTACAAGATCCCCTACCTGGCCTATTTCGTGAATCATATGGATGAATACATTGATTCCTACGATGCGGCCAACCCCTCGGCCCCCATGGTGTATGACATTGTGGGCCAGAAAACCAGCTTCCCCTGGGCCGAGATCCTGATGAGCGGCCTCTCTATGGGCTGCCTGGTCTGCATTCTGTTCATGATGTTCCGGGGCGGCCAGGGCGGCAGCGTGATGAACGTGGGCCGCGCCAAGGTCAAGGATCAGCAGGACGGCGGCCGCAAGGCCACCTTTGCCGATGTGGCCGGCGCCGATGAAGAGAAGGCCGAGCTGCAGGAGATTGTGGAATTCCTGAAGAATCCCGGCCAGTTCAATACCCTGGGCGCGCGCATTCCTCATGGCGTGCTGCTGGTGGGCCCTCCGGGCACCGGCAAAACGCTGCTGGCCCGCGCCTGCGCCGGTGAGGCCGGGGTGCCCTTCTACTCCATCTCCGGTTCAGACTTTGTGGAGATGTACGTGGGCGTGGGTGCCTCCCGTGTGCGCGATCTGTTCGACAAGGCGAAGAAGAATATGCCCAGCATCATCTTTATTGATGAGATTGATGCGGTGGGCCGCCAGCGCGGCGCCGGCTTGGGCGGCGGCCACGACGAGCGCGAGCAGACCCTGAACCAGCTGCTGGTGGAAATGGACGGCTTCGGCGCCAACGAGGGCGTGATCGTGATGGCCGCCACCAACCGGGCAGACATTCTGGACCAGGCGCTGCTGCGCCCCGGCCGGTTTGACCGGCGGGTGTATGTGGGCCTGCCCGATGTGAAGGGCCGCGAGGACATTCTGCGGGTGCACACCCGCAACAAGCCCCTGGCCCCGGATGTGAAGCTCAAGACCATCGCCCAGTCCACCGTGGGCTTCTCCGGTGCTGACCTGGAGAACCTGGTGAACGAGGCGGCGCTGCTTGCGGCCCGCCGCGGCCGCAAGGCCATCACCGAGCAGGAGATCGAAGAGGCCTCCATTAAGGTGGTGGCAGGCCCCGAAAAGAAGAGCCATGTGGTGACGGATAAGGAAAAACGCCTGACCGCTTACCACGAGGGCGGCCACGCCATCACCGGCTATTTCTGCCCCACCCACGACCCGGTGCACCAGATCAGCATTGTGCCCCGCGGCCAGGCGGGCGGCTTTACCATGTATCTGCCTGATAAGGACGCCAGCTATGTGACCAAGACCGCCATGCAGGAGAGCATCGTGACCCTGCTGGGCGGCCGTGTGGCCGAGCAGCTGGTGCTGGAGGATATCTCCACCGGCGCTTCCAACGATCTGGAGCGCGCCACCAGCACCGCCCGCAGCATGGTGACCCGCTACGGCTTCAGCGAGCGGCTTGGCCCCGTGGTGTACGGCACCGATCAGGCCCAGACCTTCCTGGGCCGCGATCTGGGCCAGGGCAAGGGATACAGCGAGGCCATTGCCACCGAGATCGACAGCGAGGTGCGGGATATTGTGGAGGACGGTTACGAGACCGCCCGCCGCATTCTGACCGAGCATATGCCGGAGCTGCACAAGCTGGCCAAGTATCTGATGGAGCGGGAGAAGATCTCCGGCGACGAATTCAAGATCATCATGGAGGGCGGCGAGCTGCCCCCGCTGGAAGAGCCGGAAGCGGCGCCGAAGGCTGCCGAAGTGCCCGCCGCGCCCGAAGCAGAAGCGGACGGAGAGAACGCCCCGCAGGAACCGGCTGCACCGGAGACGGCGCAGGAGCAGCCCGGCGAGAACCCGGAAAATCAGGAGCCGAAGCTCTGACAAAACCCTTTCGCAGCCTGCCCGGCCGGGCGGCTTCGGATGAAGGAGTGCATGGAAATGGAACAGAATTTTGACCTGCTGGCTCAGTCCCGCGCCAATTACTACACCAAGGGCAGCCCGGTGCAGTTTGTGCGTGTGGAGCTGCTGAAGGGGGACGTGACCGGCGAAGTGGCGGTCTGCCTTACGTTCAAGAACATCAGCCAGGAGGTGCTCTCCGATCTGGTGATCAACTTTAAGTGCAAGAATGCTGCCGGCGAGGTGGTGTGCGAGGCCCCTTATCATTATGAGAGCCTGAACGTGAATCAGGGAGAGCTGTTCGGCCAGGACGACGCGGTGTATGTGGCAAGCGGTTCGGTGGGCAGCGTGGATGTGGAACTGAAGAGCGCAGAATTTGCAAGCGGCGAATCCCTTTCGCTGGAGCAGTTCAAGCGGGTGCGCCTGCCTGTGCCCAAGGCGCTTCCGCCGGAGCTGGCCCGCCGCCTGAAGCAGAAGGTGGGCAGCGAGGCGGACCTGAAGGTGGCCCCCCAGATGACGGAATACGGCTGGTACTGCGCCTGCGGCGCATTCCATCCCATTGAGGAGAACTGCGTCTGGTGCAGCGAGTGCGGCAGCGACCGCATCCTTATGCAGAATGCCCTGTCCACCCTGCTGCAGCAGGGCCACACCACCGAGGAACCCACCCGCATGGTGACCTCCATCAAGGACGAAAGCCCCACCCGCGTGGTGACCGACCTGACCGAGCAGGACCGGGCCGCCATCACCGGCCGCGTGGAAGAGGACGACGGGGATATGCGCATTGCCCAGCCCGGCCGCCGCACCACGGCCACCCTGCCCCCCGAGGGGTTCTACGGGGAAGAGGATGAGGCGGAGGAACTGCCGGAGGACCCGGACGAGCTGGCCAAAAAGATCATCCGGTGGGCGCCGCCCATCACGGTGGTGGTGTGCGCCATCATCGCGCTGGTCGGCTATCTGTGGGTAAAGCTGTTTGTAAAGTAACGGCGCAGCCCCGCGGCCAAAGAGAAAATACGCAGGGAAGAGCGGTCAGATGTCTGGCCGCTCTTCCTTTTACGGATGTGCAGAATCGGCGGGGGGCGGTTGACATTTGCCCTGCCGCCGTGGTTTAATAAAAATTACCGCTCGCATCGCTCTCAAGGCATCTGGCGGACGTCAACCAAATTCCGGGCGTTTCATCGCGGATTTTTCAATCTGCCTGAAGCGGGCCTGTTTCGATTTACAGAATCTGATTTTCCCGGCCCAAAAGCCGGGGCGCGGCGCTTCGGCCGAAAAATCGGATGGATAGAGTACGGAGGCACCCATGGCAAACAAACAAGCCTACGACAACGAAAGCATTACCAGCCTGAAAGGCGCGGATCGGGTTCGCAAGCGCCCAGCCGTTATTTTCGGCTCCGACGGCATGGAGGGCTGCGCCCATTCCATTTTCGAGATCCTCTCCAACTCCATTGACGAGGCCCGGGAAGGATACGGCGATAAAATCATTGTCACCCGCTTCAAGGACGGAAGCGTTCAGGTGGAGGACTTCGGCCGCGGTATGCCCGTGGATTACAACCAGGGCGAGGATCGGTACAACTGGGAGCTGCTGTTCTGCGAGATGTACGCAGGCGGCAAGTACACGGCCGGGGATGATAATTATGAGTTCTCCCTGGGCCTGAACGGCCTGGGCCTGTGCGCCACCCAGTACGCCAGCGACTGGATGACCGCGGACATCTACCGGGACGGCCAGCACTACCACCTGGATTTCAAAAAGGGTGAGAACGTGGGCGGCCTGCACAAGGAGCCCTACAAGGGCCGCCGCACCGGCAGCATCATCCGCTGGAAGCCCGACGACGAGGTGTTTACCGACATCAACGTGCCCGCCGAGTACTTCCGGGATGTGATGAAGCGCCAGGCCGTGGTCAACACGGGCATTACGCTGATTCTGCGGGACGAAACCGGCGCCGAGCCCGCCGAAGAGACCTTCTACTACGAAAACGGCATTCAGGACTATGTGCAGGAGATTGCCGGGCTGGACGGACTGACCCCCGTGGTGTTCTGCGAAAGCAGCGCCACCGGCCGTGACCGGGCCGACCAGCCGGAATACAAGGTGAAGATGAGCGCGGCCTTCTGCTTTTCCAATAAGGTGCAGCTGCTGGAATACTACCACAACTCCAGCTGGCTGGAGCACGGCGGCAGCCCGGACAAGGCGGTGCGGTCGGCCTTTGTGAGCCAGATCAACGCCTATCTGAAGGCCAAGAACCTGTACAAAAAGGGCGAAAGCCAGATTACCTTTGCCGACGTGCAGGACTGCCTGATTTTTGTTTCCTCCAGCTTTTCCACCCGCACCAGCTACGAAAACCAGACAAAGAAGGCCATCAACAACAAGTTCGTGGCCCAGGCCATGACGGACTTCCTCAAGCACCAGCTGGAGGTCTACTTTTTGGAAAAGCCCGAGGAGGCCCAGAAGCTCTGCCAGCAGGTGCTCATCAACAAGCAGAGCCGGGAACACGCCGAAAAGACCCGCCAATCCATCAAGAAAACCATGTCCAGCCAACTGGACATCGCCAACCGGGTGGCCAAATTTGTAGACTGCCGCAGCCGGGACGCCTCGGTGCGGGAGCTGTACATCGTGGAGGGCGATTCCGCCATGGGCGCGGTGAAAACCAGCCGCGATTCCGAGTTTCAGGCCATTATGCCGGTGCGCGGCAAGATCCTGAACTGCCTGAAGGCGGACTACGACCGCATCTTCAAGAGCGAGATCATCACGGACCTGATCCGCGTGATGGGCTGCGGCGTGGAGCTGGGCGGCAAAAGCAAAAAGGACCTGGCCACCTTTGACCTGGCCTCGCTTCGGTTCAACAAGGTGGTCATCTGCACCGATGCAGACGTGGACGGCTACCAGATCCGCACCCTGATCCTCACCATGCTCTACCGGCTGGTGCCCACGCTCATTGAGAAGGGCTACGTCTACATTGCCGAAAGCCCTCTGTATGAGATCAACACCAAAAACAAGACCTATTTTGCCTACACCGAGCAGGAAAAGGCGGGCATTCTGGCCCGCATTGAGGGCGAAAAATATACCATTCAGCGCTCAAAAGGTCTGGGCGAAAACGACCCGGAGATGATGTGGCTGACCACCATGAACCCGGCCAGCCGCCGCCTGATCCAGGTGCTGCCCGCAGATGCGGAGGAGACCAGCCGGGTGTTTGACCTGCTGTTGGGCGACAACCTGGCCGGGCGCAAAGAGCACATCGCCCTGCACGGGGCGGAGTATCTGGACGATCTGGATGTGTCCTGACCCGGTCCGACGACCAACCCAATAAGCCCCCGCTGCACCAGGCAGGCGGCCGGGCTTTTACAACGAGGCAAGGATAAATGGCAAAGAAACAAACCAAAAAGGAACGGAAAAGCACTCCGGTGCGCCCGCAGCTGGGCGATGAGGTCGAGATCCTCTCCGCCGGTGTGGTGCTGCACACCCCCATTGTGGACACGCTGGAGAGCAACTATATGCCCTACGCCATGAGCGTGATCGTCTCCCGCGCGCTGCCGGAGATCGACGGCTTCAAGCCGGCTCACCGCAAACTGCTGTACACCATGTATGAGATGGGCCTGCTCAAGGGGGCGCGCACCAAAAGCGCCAACATCGTGGGCAGCACCATGCACCTGAACCCCCATGGCGATGCGGCCATTTACGACACCATGGTGCGCATGGGCCGGGGCAACGAGAGCCTGTTGGTGCCCTATGTGGACTCGAAGGGCAACTTCGGCAAGGCGTACAGCCGCGATATGGCCTGTGCCGCCAGCCGATACACCGAGGCAAAGCTGGAGCCGGTGTGCGAGGAGCTGTTCCGGGACATTGACAAGGACACCGTGGACTTTGTGCCCAACTACGACGGCAGCACCACCGAGCCCACCCTGCTGCCCGTGACCTTCCCTACCATTCTGGCCAACAACACCCTGGGCATTGCCGTGGGCATGGCCTCCAACATCTGCTCGTTCAACCTGGCGGAGCTGTGCCAGGCCACCGTGGCCCTGATGAAGGATGAGAACACCGATCTGTCGGTGCCGCTGCCCGCCCCGGATTTCTCCGGCGGCGGCCAGATTCTGTACGACGCAGCCGAGATGGAAAAGGTGTACGAGCAGGGCCGGGGCAGCATCAAGGTGCGCGCCGTGTACCGCTATGAAAAAGAGGGCAACCGCATTGAGGTGACGCAGATTCCCCCCACCACCACGGTGGAGGCCATCATGGATAAGATCGCCGATCTGGTGAAGGCCGGCCGCATCAAAGAAATCAGCGACATGCGGGACGAGACCGACCTGAACGGCCTGAAGCTGACCATCGACCTGAAGCGCGGCCAGGACCCGGACAAGCTCATGCAGAAGCTCTACCGCTCCACCCCCATGGAGGACAGCTTTGCCTGCAACTTCAACGTGCTGGTGGGCGGCCAGCCCCGGGTGATGGGCGTGCGGGAGATCCTGAAGGAGTGGGTGGCCTTCCGCACCGACTGCGTGCGCCGCCGCACCTACTTTGAGCTTCAGGGCAAGCAGAAGCGCCTGCACCTGCTCAAGGGCCTGGAGGCCATTCTTTTGGACATTGACAAGGCCATCCGCATTGTACGGGAGACCGAGGAGGATGCCGAGGTGGTGCCCAACCTGATGATCGGCTTCGGCATTGACGAAACCCAGGCCGAGTATGTGGCCGAGATCAAGCTGCGCCACCTGAACCGGGAGTACATCCTCAAGCGCACCACCGAAATTGAGGACCTGGAGCGGGAGATCGCCCGCCTGCAGGAGGTGCTGGAGAGCAAGAGCAAAATGCGCCGCATCATTGTGGATGAACTGAACGACGTGGCCAAAAAGTACGGCCAGCCCCGGCGCAGCGAGATCGTTTACGACTACGCCGAAGAAAACGAGGGCGAGGGCGAGCCGGCCATGGCCAGCTATCCGGTGACGCTGTTCTTCACCCGCGAAGGTTACTTCAAAAAGATCACCCCCCAGTCGCTGCGTATGTCCGGTGAGCAGAAGCTGAAGGAAGGGGATGAGATCACCCAGCGCATCGAGGCAAAGAACGACGACTGGCTGCTGTTCTTTACCAACCAGCAGCAGGTGTATAAGTGCCGCGCCGGAGATTTTGAGGACACCAAGGCCAGCGTAATGGGCGATTTTGTGCCCAGCCGCCTGGGCTTTGACGAGGGCGAAACGCCCCTGTATCTGGCGGTGACCTCCGGCTATGAGGGCCATATGCTCTTCTTTTTTGAGAGCGGCAAGTGCGCCCGGGTGCCCATGGAGAGCTATGCCACCAAGCAGAACCGCAAAAAGCTGCTGAAGGCCTATTCCGCCAAGGAGCCGCTGGCCGCCCTGCTCTATCTGCCGCAGGAGAGCGAGCTGGCCATCCGCACCAGCGGCAGCCGTCTGCTGCTGGTGGGCAGCGCCCAGATTGCGGAAAAGGCCACCCGCGACAGCCAGGGCGTGGCCGTGATCACCCTGAAGCGCAGCCAGCACATTACCTGGGTCGGCCCTGCCGAGCAGCTGGAACTGACCGCCCCCCACCGCTACCGGGTGCGCACGCTGCCCGCCGCCGGGGCGCTGATCCGCGGCGAGGACACGGCCGAGCAGCTCACCCTGGGCTGAGGGCATAAATCAGCGAAAAACTGCCCGGCAAGGCGAATTTATGCTTGCAATTGAACCCTCGGTATGATATGATAACAACGCATAACGTGTATAATCAGTGGAGGAGCGTTCACACTATGAATATCTTTGAGATTATCTGCGGCGTGATTCTGGTGCTGGTGGCCCTGGCCATCATCGTGCTCACCGGCGCGCAGGAAAACAAGAGCAACGGCCTGTCTGGTGCCATCATGGGCAGCAGCGACACCATGAGCGCCGGCCGCAGCCGCAGCAACGACGCCAAAATGGCCAAACTGACCAAGATCTGTGGCATCGTGTTTGTGGCTGTCACCCTGCTGGTCAGCGTGCTCAGCGTCCGTCTGGGCTAAACAAAGCAAGAAAAGCCCGCAGTTCTGCGGGCTTTTTTCTATGTGGGGCGCCCGGTGGGCGGCCCGATGACCCAGCAGCAAAACGGGCGGCAGCGGGGCCGCCCCGGCAAAGCGAGTTTGCCGGAATGGGAAATGTTTGCCGGGTTGCCCGGCGGTGGTGGCTGCACCCGAAGAGGAAGGGCGCAGCCGGGAAGCGAAAGAGGAGAACAAGCAATTATGTCCATCAGAAGCAAAATTTTGAGAGAAGTGGAGAAGCGCCCCCGCCGCCTGCGGGATATTCAGGAGCGTGTGGGCGTGGAACGCAAGGTGATGTGGGAGCTGAACAATCTGGTGCGCGAGGGCAAGCTGGTGCAGAAAATGGGCACCTACTACCTGCCTGGCGACCCGGCGGTGGCCCCCCCGAAGCCCGAGGACTGCATCCCCTGCACCATTGTGAAGCTGGGCCGCACCTTCGGCTTTGCCATGCGGGAGGATCTTTCCGGCGACATCTTCATTCCCGGCCGCAGCCTGAAGGGCGCCATGCCCGGCGACAAGGTGCTGGTGCACAAGTTTGACCAGCCCCGTGTGGAGGGCAGCGATGAGGGCGAGGTCGCCTACATCACCGAAGAGAAAAACACCTTTGTGGGCACCGTGCGCAAGGAAGAGGGCGGCGACCGCCTGTATTTGGAGCCGGATGCCTGCCCAGCCGTGAAGCTGTTCATCAAGAAGAGCGCCGACGGCGGCGTAGAGGCGGGCGAGAAGGCTGCGGTGGAGATTCTGAGCCGCGGCAGCCGCCACGAAGAGCACCGCGTGGGCGTGGCTATGCGCTTCGGCAGCGCCGACGAGGCCAAGCGCTGTGCCAAGGCCATTCTGTATGCCCATGGTCTGACCAAGCATTTCCCCGATGCCGTGAAGGCGGAGGCCGTCCAGCTGGAGGGCGCCGAGGTGCGGGAAGAGGACATGAAGGGCCGCCTGGACCTGCGCGCTCTGCCCATCTTCACCATCGACTCGGCCTCCACCAAGGACATTGACGACGCAGTGAGCCTGGCCAAGGTGGGCGACGGCTACGAGCTGGGCGTTCACATTGCAGACGTGAGTCACTATGTCACCCCGGGCAGCGAACTGGACAAGGAAGCCTTCCAGCGCGGCACATCCGTGTATTATGCCGATCAGGTCATTCCCATGCTGCCGCGGCAGCTGTCCAACGGCATTTGCAGCCTGAACCCCCAGGTGGTGCGCCTGGCCTTCAGCTGCCTGATGAAGCTGGACGCCAAGGGCGATGTGCAGGATTACCGCTTCGTGAAAACCGTGATCCGCAGCCGGGTGAAGGGCGTGTACAGCGAGCTGAACAGCATTTATGACGGCACCGAGACCGCTGAGGTGCGCCAGAAGTACGAGGAGGCCGGCGTTCTGGGCCAGCTGCCCCTGCTGAAGGAACTGTACGAGCTGCGCACCGCCGCTCGCCGTGCCCGGGGCGGCATGGAGATCGAGAGCGGCGAAAGCCAGCTGGTGCTGGATGAGAACGGCGTTTGCGTGGACGTGCGGCCCCATGAGCGCGGCCTGACCGAGGCCATCATTGAGGAGTGCATGCTGCTGGCCAACCAGTGCGCCGCCAACAAGGGCCGCACCAGCCGGGTGCCCTTCGTCTACCGCACCCATCAGGCCCCCGAAGCCGAAAAGCTGGACCGCCTGAAGAACATCCTCACCGCCTGCAACCTGAACGCCCATTTTGCGGGCGAGACCCCCACCCAGCAGGAGCTGGCCAAGCTGCTGGACGAGACCCGCGGCACCCCGCTGGAGTGCTGCGTGCACACCAGCATTCTGCGCAGCATGGGCAAGGCCAAGTATGAGCCGGACCCCAAGGGCCATTTTGGCCTGGCGCTGAGCGACTACACCCACTTCACCAGCCCCATCCGCCGCTACCCCGACCTGGCCATTCACCGCATTCTCAGCGACCTGGTGGCCGGGGAAGAGCCGGAGCTGCTGGCCCGCCGCTATGAAACCTTTGCGGCCGAGGCCTGCACCCAGGCCAGCGCCCGCGAGGTGGAAGCCCTGCATGTGGAGCGCAGCACCGAGGATTGCTACAAGGCCGAGTTCATGCGCGGCAAGCTGGGCCAGGTGTTCACGGGCGTGGTGTCCGGCGTGGCACCCCACGGCATTTATGTGGAACTGCCCAACACCGTGGAGGGTCTGGTGCATGTGAGCCACCTGTGCGAGGACAAGCCCGAGCTGATCGAGGGGATGCGCTTTGCAGACCCCCGCACCGGCAAGAGCTGGAGTCTGGGCGACGAGGTGCGCGTGCAGGTCGCCAAGACCGACGTGGCCCTGGGCAAGATCGACTTCATTCTGGCGGGCGAGAGCAACGAGTAAGCGCCGGAATCCAAAAAACAAGCAAGATGAAGCAAGGCTGTTCGGCATCTCAGAATTTGAGGTGCCGGGCAGCCTTTTTGCGTGCGGCAGCATACCGGCACGAAGGGCTGCATATGCATGATAAAAACACGTTGAAGGAGTGGGAAAGCCCGATGAAGTTTGCTGCCCTGAAACGTCCCCGCCGGGACGAGCCGCTGGACCCGGAACTGGAGCGTTACCGCCCGACCCTGGAACAGGAACTGCGGGACTGCCTGGCCGAGATGCGCCGCAATCAGCTGCTGTTTGACCTGGAAACCGAGCCGGAATTGGTGGAACAGCGCATTTATGAGCGCAGCGCCCTGCTGTGCCGCTACCGTTACTTACAGCGCAAGGCCCGCGCCCTGGGGCTGCGGGCCATTCTGTGAAAGGCGCGTGGGCGGTTTTGGCGGCAGTGGGGCTGGTGTGTGTGGCCTGGGCTGCCAGCCGCCAGAACCACCCGGCGGCGCGGGTGCTGGCCGGGGCTTTCTGCGGGCTGGGAGCGCTGGGGGCCGTGAACCTGCTGGGCAGCTACACCGGCGTAACGCTGGCACTGAACTATGCCGCCGCCTATGCAAGCGTGGTGCTGGGCGCGCCGGGGGTGATCACGCTGCTGGTGCTGCGGGCGGTGCTGGGGCTTGCATAAAGAGAACGGGCTTGCTCAGGAGGGCAGGCCCGTTCTGTGTGTAAAAATTATTGGAAAAAATTTTGCCTTTCCTCTTGCAAAACGGCTGAGCTGGTGGTATGGTTAGTTACATAAGTAATGAACCAATAAGGGAGGCGCGGACGTGAACGAAACATTGAGCGATCAGGGGGCGATTTACCTTCAAATCGCCCATATGATCGAGGATGACATCCTGCGGGGGATTTACCGGGAGGAAGAGCAGGTGCCCAGCACCAACGAACTGGCGCGGGCATTGCGGATCAACCCGGCCACCGCGGCCAAGGGGATCAATCTGCTGGTGGAGCAGGGCATTTTGTACAAACGGCGGGGCATCGGTATGTTTGTGGCGCCGGGGGCCGGGCAGGCTGTGCGCGCCAGCCGCCAGGCCGCCTTTTACAAGCGGTTTGTGTGCCCCATGGTGAAGGAAGCTGCCGGCCTGGGGCTGACGGTGCAGCAGCTGAACGAAATGGTGGCCCGTGCCGCCGAGGAGGGAAAACAATGAGTGAAGGAACGTTGAAAGCAACCCGACTGTGCAAGAGCTACGGCAAAAAGGACGTGCTGCGCGGGCTGGACCTGGAGCTGCTGCCCGGCTGCATTTACGGGCTGATCGGGCGCAACGGGGCCGGAAAAACCACACTGCTGAGCATTCTCACGGCGCAGAATACCTGGGACGAAGGAGAGGTAACGTTGAACGGCGAACCGGTGTGGGAGAACCGCCATGCGCTGGACCAGCTGTGCTTTGCCCGGGAGTTAAGCCCCGCCCTGAAAACCGGCGGGGCCAATGCCCTGCGGGTGAAGGACTACCTGCGGGCGGCATCGATCTATTACCCGAACTGGGACGCGCCCTATGCCGAACGGCTGCTGAAGGAATTCGGGTTGGACAAGGAGCGCAAGACCCGGGTGGACAAGCTGAGCAAGGGCATGATGAGTATGGTCACCATCACGCTGGCGCTGGCCAGCCGTGCCCCCTTTACGTTTTTGGATGAACCGGTGGCGGGCCTGGACGTGGTGGCCCGGGAGCGGTTTTACCAACTGCTGCTGGAGGACTACGGCGAAACCGGCCGCACATTTGTGGTGTCCACCCACATTCTGGACGAGACCAACGGCGTGTTTGAGCGGGTCGTGATCCTGGACGAGGGCAAGGTGCTGGAAAATACCCCCACCGACAGCCTGCTGGAACAGTTCCGGCTGGTGGATGGCCCTGCCGAGGCGGTGGAAGCGGTCTGTGCCGGGCTGAAAGTGCTGAGCAAAGAGTACCTTGGCCGCCGCCTGAGCTGTGTTGTGCGGGGCACGCCGGAGAAGCTGGCAGCTCTGCCGGCCGAGCTGGACGCCGGGGCCCTGAACCTGCAGAAGGTGTTTGTGGCCCTATGCGGCCATGGGGAGGTGCTGAACCATGAATAAGACCCTGCGCTATTTTGGCCTGTGTTATCTTCAGGCCGTGGGTATGCTCGCTGCGGCCGGTGCGGGCTTTGCGGTGGGGGCGCTGCTGGAGGTCCGAAACGGCGACCCGGGCTTGTTCAGCACCTACCTGACGTCCATTCCCTTGATCGTGTTGCTGCTGAGCCTAATCATGCCCTACACAATGAGCCGCAATTATGCGGAAGAGGCCCTGTGCTTCGGCGCTGCCCGGCGGGAGATCTTCCGCGGGCTGGAGGCGGCCACACTGCTGTATGCGCTGGCGATGCTGGCGGCTGGCAAGGCCGGAGATTGGCTGGCCCATCGGCTCCTTCCGCCGGAAGAGCTGAACTTCAGCGGCCAGTTCACCGGCAGCCTGCCGCTGCTGTTTGCCGTGCTGCTGTTTTTGTGCCAGCTGGGGCTGGTTTTGGGGCGCGCCAAGCACAGCTGGTATCTGGTGGCGGCGACAATTGCAGTGTCGATGGCGACGCTTGTGTTCCTGATCGGGGCGCTGTTTCTGGGCTATGAGGAGCCGAGCCTTGCATTGAGGCAGGCCCGGCCGCTTCTGGGGACGGCCAGCCTGGTGCTGGCGGCCGGCATGTGCTTTTGGTTCCACAGCAAGGTGGCCCGGATGGTGGTGCGGAGGTGAACGTTATGAAATCAAACTCGTTTTTGCTGCGGCAGCTCTGGCTTCATCAGGAGGATTTCCGATGGACCGCCCTGGTGTGGGGTGCGGCGTTCCTGATCCTCGCGGCAATTGAGGCGATCGTGTGCCCGCTGCTCAGCGAAGAGGGGGCGATCATCCCAATCGCCAGCCTGCTCGGGCTGGTCATCGGGCCGATCCTGATGGCGGTGTTCGGGGTGGTGCGCTTTACCACCGAGTTCGGAATAGGGCTTCAGATGGGGGCCACCCGCCGCCAGATGGTGGCCGCTGAATTGTGGCTGTGCCTGTGCCAAAACGTGGAGATGCTGGCGCTGGAGCTGCTCACGGTTCTGTTGGAGAGCACCCTGCTGCCCCTGCTTCGGGGCGTGCCCGCCTATTTGACCCCGGAGGATTATGTGGCGATCGCCGCCGCGCTGCCCGGCTGGCTTATCCCGGCGCTGTTCTTCGGCCTGCTGGCCGCAGAGTTTCTGGGCGGCGCAATGATCAACCGCTTCGGGGCGAAGGGCCTGTGGCTTGTCTGTGCGCTCTGCATCGGCCTTCGCTGGGAGATGCAGGCCGTGCAATGGCTGTGGGCCCGCTTGGGTATGGCTCTGGTGTGGGGCAGCCTTTTGCTGCTGGCCGTGGGTGTTTTTGCTGCGGCCCACAGCCTGCTGCACCGCAGCACGGCCCAGGTTTGAATCAAACTTTATAGAAAAAGACGCCAAAAGGCCCCTTCCCATGCGGGAAGGGGCCTTTTGGCGGAAAACGACCGGACCGTAAGCCGGGTTCTGTATTAAACGACGATCTATCTTGTCCTTGCGTCGCCGCAAGGCTCACGCCCTCTCCGGGACGCGCGGGGCAGCGCATATGTCCCATACGGAGGTTGCTTCTGGTAGGGTTTACATAGCCGCAAAGTCGCCAGTGCGCTGGTGAGCTCTTACCTCGCCTTTCCATCCTTGCCGGGCCGAAACCCGGCGGTCTATTTCTGTTGCACTATCCCTGGGGTCACCCCCGGCTGCCGTTAGCAGTTACCATGCCCCTGTGAAGCCCGGACTTTCCTCAGAGCGAACGCAATGCCGCCCCGCCGCCGTATGTTCCACTCGTTTTCCGTGAAGAATTATACCATGCAAACGCCGGTTTGGCAACCGCAAAGCGGCAGGGAATTTGCCAATAACGGCCGTTTGTGTTATACTTATTTTGCTTTTGCAAAGTTTACCGCCGGTTTTTCGGAGAAAGGGGCGAGTGCCATGGGCCAGCCGCTGTGGCTGAATTTCACCGCCCGGCCGGAGGAAGCGGGGCTGACCCTGCGGAACTTCCTGCGCCAGCAGGGAGTGTCTGCCAGCCTCATCAAGGGGGTAAAATACCGGGGTGAGGGCTTTTTGGTGGACGGCCGGGCCGTGTTTACCGACCATCGCATGGAAGCGGGGGAGACGGTGCGCTTTGCGCTGCCCCCCGAGGAGGAGACCACGGTGCCGCCGCAGGACCTGCCCATTGAGCTGGTGTATGAGGACGCGCACACGGCGCTGGTGAACAAGCCTGCGGGCATGACCGTACACCCCACCCTGAACGCAGCGGACGGCACCCTGGCCAACGCCTGGATGGGCCTGCTGCACCGGCGGGGCGAAACCGGGGTGTTCCGCCCCGTGAACCGCATTGACCGGGACACCAGCGGCTTGGTGCTGTGTGCGAAAAACGCTTATGCCGCCGCGGCGCTGGCCCGGAACGTGCAGAAGGTCTATCTGGCGGTTCTGCAGGGCGTGCCGGCCCGGCTTCAGGGGGAGATCGACGCCCCCATTGATCGGGCGTCGGGCAGCATCATTCTGCGGCAGGTGGGGCCGCAGGGGAAGCCCAGCCGAACCTGCTATCAGGTGCTTGCGGCCGGGCAGGGGCTGAGCCTGGCGGCGGCCCGGCCCATCACCGGGCGCACCCATCAGCTGCGCGTGCATTTTGCCCACATCGGCTGCCCGCTGGCCGGGGACGAGCTGTACGGCGGAAGCCGGGCGCGCATCGGCCGGCAGGCACTGCACTGTGCCCGCATGACCTTTGAATCGCCGGGGGTCGAAGGGGTGCAGACGGTGGATTGCCCCCTGCCGCCGGACATGGCGGCGCTTTGCGAAACTATGACAAAGCTGTGAAAAAATCGTCAAATTTCACCAGCTGCCTTGCCTGAAAAAGGCATGGGTGTATAATAAAACATGTGGCTTTTTTGCCCGGCCAGCGGCCTGAACGCACAGGCCCGGCGGGCAAACGACACGAAAATCAACCAAGGGGCAGCGCCCGTTCGCCGGTTTTGCCGGCGGCACTGCGGCGGCTTTTGCCCACCGGGGGGGCCGGCGTTTCGGCCCGAAAACCTGGGAAAGGAGATCGTCTTTGGAGCTGAAAGAAAAACAACCCAGCGCCCAGCGCCAGCGCTTGGAACTTTACCGTCAGCGGTTCAGCAAGTGGTTCCATCACAGCACGCAGGTGGCTTGGCTGGGTGACTTTTTGTATCAGGTCGGCTTCTGGAGTGAGTACACCCTGGTCCGGCTTGTAAGAGGGGTGCGCCACGGGGCGCTTGCATTGGCCAGCAAAACGGCCCGGCTGGCCCGCAAAGCCGGCCTGGGGGCGCTGCACCTCCTGAATCATGTGCGGCATGAGATCGCCGCCCCGCTGGTGTATCTCTGGAACGGTGCGCGCAGCGTCAACCAGAAGATGGAGCAGGCCCGGAAGGAGGGCGGCTCGCCCGCCAAGGTGCTGGCTCGGGCCATGCGGCGGGGCGCTTCCCGCTTCGGTATCCTGAGCCGCGGGGCCATGAGCTACCTGCTGCCGCTGGCTGCGGCCGGTGTGTTCTGCTTTACCGTACATACCGTGCTGAACTACAACTACATTCTGGCGGTGGAAGTGAACGGCCAGAACGTAGGCTATGTGGCCAACGAGACTGTGTTTGATACCGCGCGGGAGGATGTGCAGCAGCGCATTGACTCGGTGGGCGCGGAAGAGGGCAAGACCTGGCAGGTGGAGCCCACCTTCACCCTGGCCATTCAGGGCGATGTGCTGGACGAAAACCAGATGGTGGACGCCATTCTGCAGGCCTCCAGCCAGGACATTCAGAAGGGCACCGCCCTGTATGTGGACGGCGATCTGGTGGCGGTGACCACCGACGGCGACGCAGTGCGCCAGACGCTGGATGACATCAAGGCTCCCTACGAGGATGAGAGCGACCCCAACCATCGGGTGGAATTCACCAAGGATGTGGAACTGGTGGACGGCATTTACTTCACCGATTCCTTTACCGATGCGGACGCGGTGTGCCAGCGCATCACCGGCCTGGAGCAGGCTCAGGTGGACTATACCGTGCAGAGCGGCGATACCCCCTGGACCATCGCCGCGGCCAACGGCCTGACCCTGAGCGAGCTGTACGCCCTGAACCCCCAGATGAGCGCCAGCAGCTACAACATGTACATCGGCGATACGCTGGTTCTGGGCCAGGAACGGCCGTTCCTGGAGGTCAAGACCATTGACCGGATCACCTATCAGGTGGCCATTCCCTTTGAGACCAACGAGACCACCTCGGAGGATTACTCGTACGGCACCACCAAGACGGTGCAGGAGGGCGTGGACGGCGTCAAGGAGATCACCGCGGATGTGACCACGGTGGGCGGAATTGAGACCAATCGCGACATCATTGAGGAAACGGTGCTGCAGGAGCCGGTTACCAAAGAAGTGGTGAAGGGCACGCGCCTGCCCAATGGTTCCATCGCGCCCAGTTCCGGCGGCAGCGGCACCCTGATGTGGCCTGTGCCCGGCTACAGCCAGGTCAGCCGCTGGATGTACAGCGGCCATAAGGGCTCGGACATCTGCGCGCCCTACGGCACGCCTATTTATGCGGCCGACAGCGGCGTGGTGATCGCCGCCGGCTGGAACGCGGCGGGCCGCGGCTATGGTTATTCCATCATCATCAACCACGGCGGCATGACCACCCTGTACGCGCACTGCTCGTCGGTTGTGGTAAGCTCCGGCCAGTATGTGAAGCAGGGCGAGCTGATCGGCCTGGTGGGCTCCACCGGCCAGTCCAGCGGCAACCACTGCCACTTTGAGATTCGCGTGGGCGGTACGCTGGTAAGCGCCCGGAATTACTTCCCCGGCTTCTGATCGCTTTTTGTACTGCACAGGCACGGAAAATAATGGCACCCTTCGGCGGTTTTGCCCGCTGAAGGGTGCTTTTTTGCACAAAAGGAACCGGCAAAACTTCGATGCGCTGTAACATGGACAAATTTCGCCGAAAAACATGGATAGTTGTTGTGCGATACGCTAATAATACCCTTGATACTTTCATTTTCCTGCGTGGCGGTGTATAATATATCAGCTGGTGCGCGGCAGGCTGCCCCATACCGGCAACGGGATGCACAGCCCCTCTGTGCGGCGGATGTACATCAGGCCCAAAGGAGAGTTTTGCTTGGAAAAGTTTGTCATTCGGGGCGGCAAGCCCCTGATGGGCGAAGTGACCATCAGCGGTGCGAAAAATGCAGCGGTGGCCCTGCTACCCGCGACCATTTTGGCCGCCGATAAATGTGTTCTGGAAAATGTGCCCGACATTCACGACGTGGCCGTTTCTCTGCAGACCCTCGCCGCCCTGGGTGCACAGGTGCGGCTGCTGGATAAGCATACCTATGAGATTGATACCACCTGCCTGACCAGTACACAGGTGCCGGACGATCTGTCCCGCCAGATGCGCGCCAGCTATTATTTTCTGGGCGCGCTGCTGGGCCGTTTCGGCTCGGCCCAGGTGGCCATGCCCGGCGGCTGCAACCTTGGCCCCCGCCCCATTGACCAGCACCTGAAGGCGTTCAGCGCCCTGGGCGCGGCCGACTCGGTGGAGTACGGCATGATCAAGGTGGAGGGCAAGCAGCTGAAGGGTGCGCATGTGTTCTTCGATACGGTCTCCGTGGGCGCTACCATGAACGCCATGCTGGCTGCGGTGCTGGCCGACGGCCTGACCGTGCTGGAAAATGTGGCCAAGGAGCCCCATGTGGTGGATCTGGCCAACTTTTTGAACATGATGGGCGCAGACGTGCGCGGCGCAGGCACCGATGTGATCAAGATCCGCGGCGTGGAAAAGATGCACGGCTGCTGCTATTCCGTCATTCCGGATCAGATCGAAGCCGGCAGCTTTATGGTGGCTGCGGCCATGACGGCGGGCAATGTGCTCATCAAGAACGTCACCCCCAAGCACCTGGAACCCATCACCGCCAAGCTGGAACTGGCAGGAGCCACGGTGGAAGAGTTTGACGATGCCGTGCGGGTGTACCGCACCGGCGATCTGATGCCCCTGAAGATCAAAACCATGCCCCATCCCGGCTTCCCCACGGATATGCAGCCGCTGATGGGCGTGCTGCTGAGCGTTGCACACGGCACCTCCATTATTACAGAGGGCATCTGGGAGAACCGCTTCCGCTATGTGGATGAGCTGACCCGCATGGGCGCCAACATTCAGGTGGACGGCCAGGTGGCGGTGATCGAGGGCGTGCCCGAGCTGCTGCCCGCTCCGCTGCGCGCTTCAGACCTGCGGGCCGGCGCGGCCCTGGTGGTGGCGGCCCTTGCGGCCCAAGGCACCAGCGAGATCACCGGCATCGGCTACATTGAGCGCGGTTACGAGAACCTGGTGGAAAAGCTACAGGGCCTCGGGGCGGACATTCACCGGGAAGAGACCGCAGCCCCGGCTGCGGAGCAGGCCATGTAAGGCTGATTTTTGTAATAGAATTGTTTGGAAGGGCCGCTCATCAGCGGCCCTTCTTTTGATGAAACGTTGCAGATGTACTCTGCACGTTGTTGGAACGATCAGGAGGAGCTATGGCCAGTTTTACCACCCTTTATTCCGGTTCGTCCGGAAACTGCGGCCTGGTGCAGTGCGGGCAGAAATATCTGCTGATTGATATGGGCAAGAGCTGCCGCATCACCGTGAACGCCCTGAAGGAGCTGGGGCTGGCCCTGAGCGACCTGGAGGGCATTCTGGTGACCCATGAGCACAGCGACCACATCAAGGGGCTGCAGGTGTTTTTGAAGAACCATCCGGTGCCCCTGTACGCCGGGGCGGACACGCTGGACGCTCTGGATGCGATGGGGGTGCTCCCCGCAGGGCTGGAGACCCAGGCCGTTGAGGGCCGCACACTGGATGTGGGCGGCTTTAAGGTGACGGCCTTTCCCACCAGCCACGATGTGCCCTGCTGCGGCTACCGAATCCATACACCGGACGGCCGGGTGATGGCCATTGCCACCGATCTGGGGCAACTGACGACCCCGGTTCATCAGAACCTCTCAGGGGCCGATCTGGTGGCGCTGGAGGCCAATTACGATCCGTACAGCCTGCGCAACGGGCCGTACCCCTATTACTTAAAGCAGCGCATTGCCTCGACCCGGGGCCATTTGAGCAACGATGAGTGCGCGGCCAAAATTCTGGAACTGCTTCAGGAGGGCTGCACCCGGTTTGCCCTGTGCCACCTAAGCCAGGAAAACAACACCCCCGACCTGGCGCTGGGCACGGTGTTCCGCACGCTGGCCATGGCGGGCTGCACGCCGGAAAAGGGAACGATCATTCAGGCACAGAAGCGCAGCCAGATAAGCGACAACATTTTGTTCTGAAGAGGCATCCGGAAGAAGGAGGAGCGCGGCATATGATGAACGTGGATCTGATCTGTGTGGGCAAGCTGAACGCGGCCTACTGCGCCGAGGGCGTGGCGGAATACCAGAAGCGGCTGGGGGCCTACTGCCGCTTTCGCATTGTGGAGCTTCCGGAGGAGACCATCCGGGAAAAAAACGCCAGCCAATCGGTGATCGATAAGGCGCTGGAAAAAGAGGGCGCGGCCATTCTGGCCCAGGTGAAGCGCGGGGCGGCCTTGGTGGCCCTGTGCGTGGAGGGCAAGCAGCTCTCCAGCGAGGAACTGGCCGGATGGATCGAGAAGCAGGGGGTCGGCGGCTGCGGCGACCTGGCCTTTGTGATTGGCTCTTCCCACGGGCTGGCCCCGGCGGTGAAGCAGGCTGCGGCACTGCGGTTCTCCATGGGGCGCATCACGCTGCCCCATCAGCTGGCGCGGCTGGTGCTGTGCGAGCAGATCTACCGGGCCTTTTCCATCAACGCGGGAAGCAAGTACCACAAGTGAACAAGGCGAAGGCCAGTACATAGAAAATTCATTGGACAAAACAACGGCGAGGATGTATAATGGCGTCAACACGCGAAAGATTGCGGTGCAGCTGCGGCTGGCTTCGGCCGCTTCAGCCGCACCCAGGGGAAGGAGCATGACAACGATGACCACTTCAAACGCTCTGCGCATGGGGGCGGCCTGCCTGGCCGCCTGCCTGCTGCTGGCGGGCTGCGGCAAAGAGAGCTTCAGCAGCACCACCATCACCCCGGAAACCACCAGCGTGCCCCAGGCCGGCCAGAGCACGGCGGCCAGCGCGGCGTCCCAGCCGGACGGCATTCCCTGGCTGGTGCAGCCGGACAGCAGCATCGAATGGGTGCAGAGCCTGGCGGATTACCCCCTGAACACCGTGAACCCCATGGACCACCGGGAAGAGCTGTATCTGTTCCACCGGGACGGAAAGACCGGCGTGGTGGACCTGAACGGGGTCGTGGTGATCCCGGAGAGCGAGGACGTGCATTGGTGCGCCGTGTGCGGCCTGACCAACGATGATGAGAGTAAGGTGTTTGACCGCTCCGGCAAAGTGACCGGCGCGGGCGGCCACGGCAGCGAGACCGTGACCTTCCAGTACGATGAAACCAGTGGCCAGTTGTATTATCTGGATTATGGCGAGTATCAGCCCTGGAGCAGCAGCCTGAGCGGCTCCGGCTCGTTTATGGCCCCCATTGTGAAGGTGAGTCTCCGCACCCTGGCCCAGGGGGAGGATGTGGGCGAACCGTACCGGGTGAATGCCGACGGCACCCTGACTGCCCTGCAGGTGGAAGAGACCGGCGAATATCTTCAGGCCGACAGTATGACCGGCAAGCCGCTGAACCAGCAGCGATATCAGGATTATAAGCTGTGCAAGAGCGGGCTGTTCCCGGTGAAAGTGGACGGGCTGTGGGGCTATGTGGACGAGGACGGCGAGATGCAGATCCACTGCAAGTACGAGAACGTGCTGCCGTTTGACACCGGCATTGCCGCCGTGCGCATGAACGGCAAATGGAATTACATCAATCTGGCGGACGTGTACCAGACAAACCTCGGCTTTGACGAGGCGGCCACCGCCTGCGACGGCAAGGCCTGGGTGAAAAGCGTGAACGGCTGGGGCGTGGTGGCCCTGGCGAACTGCAAGCAGTGAGATTTGCCCGCCCTGCACAGCAAAACGCAAAAAAACAGCGCCCCGCGGGCCGGAATTTTCCCGGGCGGGGCGCTGTATTTGTATGAAACAGCCGTGGGCAGGCAGCGGGCAAACGGGGATTACGCTTCGTCGCCGCCGGAGGAAAGCACGGCGTCAATGGCGGCGGTCATCTGCCGGTATTCGGCAATGATGTCCTTCAGATATTGGCGGCCGCTTTCAGTGATGGTGAAATAAACACGGGCGTGGTTGTCTTCCGAGAGGCGGCGCTCAAATTCTTCCACATAGCCGAATTCCTTCAGGCGATAAATGGCGATGTACAGGGTGTTGAAGGTGAGCGCCCCCTTGGTGATCTCTTCCACCCGGCGCATAATGTCGTAGGTGTACATGGGCTTCTGCTGCAGCAGGAACAGCACCAGCATCCCGGTAGTGGCTTTCTTCATGCCCTCCCGCATTCCGGCAGGTGTGCCGCTTTTGGGAGTACTCTTTTCACGGGGGGACTTTTCTTTTGCCATACGGCTCATCTCCTGATCAACCATTCCATATTGCCTTTTGATATAAATATAAAAGAATTATCAGATATATTGATTATACAAAAAAGGTTGGCAAGAATCAACTGCTCTTCCGGAAATAATGGGAATAAAATTGTTCTGCGCCGCCCGGACCGGCTGCTTTGAGACGCATGAACGCACTAAGATGACAAAACCGCCCCCGATGCCTTTGAAACATCGGGGGCGGTTTTTACGGAATCAGCGGGGGCGCCGCATCAGTCATGCAGCAGCTTGCCGTAATCCTTGAAGTCACTGTCAGCGGAATGCTGAATGGGTGCGTCCTTCTTGTACTTGGTCAGCAGGGTGGCGGTGCGGGCGGGGTCGGCCAGCGTACCGGCGCCGGCAATGCAGCCGCCCGGGCAGCCCATGCCCTCCAGCAGGTACCCGTTGTACTTGCCGGCCTTGGCCAGCATCAGCATCTTTTTGCAGTCTGCCAGGCCCTGGGCGCTGGCAACCTTCACCTCGCGGTCGGGGTACTTGTCCTTGATGTAGTTGACCACAGCCTGGGCCACACCGCCGCCCACAGCAAAGCCGCGGCCGTCGGCCGTGCCGTACTGCAGGTCGTCGCTGGCTTCCAGCGCGCTGAAGTCCACTTCCTTGGCCTCAAACATACCGGCCAGTTCCTCAAAGGTCAGCACAAAGTCCACATCGCTGCGCACCGAGCGGCGGCTGGCCTCCAGCTTCTTGGCGGCACAGGGCCCGATGAAGCAGATGCGGTCATCGGGGTTGGCCTGCTTGATCATGCGGGCGGTCAGCACCATGGGGGTCATGGCCATGCTGATGCAGTTGGCGCGCTCGGGGAAGAGCTTCTTGGCCATCATGCTCCAAGCGGGGCAGCAGGAGGTGGCCATGAAGGGGATCTTTTCGGGAACCTCGGCAATGAAGTCCTCAGCTTCGTCAATGGTGCACAGGTCGGCGCCGATGGCAACCTCCACGGTGTCCTCAAAGCCCAGCTGGGTCATGGCAGCGGGCAGCTTTTCGGGAGTCAGGCCGGGGAACTGGTTCAGGAAGGCGGGGGCCACGATGGCGTGCACCTTATCGCCCCGGTTCATGGCCTGAATGAGCTGGAAGATCTGGCCCTTGTCCGAAATGGCGCCGAAGGGGCAGTTCACCAGGCACATGCCGCAGGAAACGCACTTGTCGTAATCAATGTTGGCGCGGCCCAGGCTGTCGCTGCCGATGGCGCCCATGCCGCAGGCGGCGGCGCAGGGGCGCTCGGTTTTCACCACGGCGTGGTAGGGGCAGGCGTCCACACAGCGGCCGCACTTGATGCACAGGTCCTGGTCGATGACCGAGCGGTTGTTCTGGAAGGAGATGGCCTTTTTGGGGCAGACTTCCTGGCAGGGATGCGCAAGGCAGCCCTGGCACAGATCGGTGACCTGAACCAGCTTTTCAGGGCAGCGGTTGCAGGCGAATTTGATCACGTTGATGAGGGGCGGCTCATAGTACTTGTCGGCGATGACGCTGTGCTCCAGGCCTTCATCCGTAGCCACCTGCTGGCTGATGGGGCGCAGAGACAGGCCCATGGCCAGACGAATGCGCTCGGACACGATGGCCCGCTCCAGCCAGATGTTCATGTTGTGGGTACTCTCTTCGCCGGGGATGATCTTATAGGGCAACTTGCGCATCTGCTCGCCGTAATCCGAAGAGCTGCCGCCCTGGTAAGACATCCGGGCCACTTCCGTGAACACTTTGCGGCGCACGTCGATTACAGGTGTGTAAATTCCTCTCATGCTTCATATCTCCTTTTATTTCCAAAGCCGTGGATGGGCAATTGCAAACGGGTTTGCCCCGGCGGACTGCCGCAGACAGCCTACCGGAGGGTGTGAGGCCAAGCACACCCCATACTCTGACAAAAGAATAACATAGGTTTGCCCGCGGTGCAAGGGGAAAGCGGCCCATGAACGTACAAATCGTTGGATTTGTATGGGCGCTTACAGGGCCAGTTCGGCCCGGCAGCGCTGGCCGTCAAACTCCCCGAGGGTGACGGGCAGGATCTCGCCGGATTTGTGCCCCGGCGCGCTGACCACCACCGGCACGTACAACTTGGTGTAGCCGGTGAACAGGCTGGAGGAAAGGGGCGTTTCCAGCAGCACCTCGGCCCGGTTGCCTGCCATGCGGGCGATGAGTGCATCCCGCGTGGCGTCGGCGGCGGTCTGCATCCGGTGCACCCGGCGGGCCTTTTCCTCCTCCGGAATCTGATCGGGAAAATCGGCGGCGGGGGTGCCGGCCCGGCGGGAGTAGGGGAACACATGGGCTTTCAAAAAGCCAATGCGCTGCACAAAGGCCATGCTCTCGCAGAATTCCTCCTCCGTTTCACCGGGGAAGCCTACGATCACGTCGGTGGTGAAGCTCACCCGGTCCTCCCCGAAGGCGGCCCGCAAGCGGGCGACCGTGTCGGCGTACTGCTCGGAGGTGTAGGTGCGGCGCATTCGGCGCAGGGTGGCGGTGCAGCCGCTTTGCAGCGAGAGATGGAACTGAGGGCACAGGGCGTCCACGTTGGCCAGCCGGGCCATATCCTCATCCGAAAGCAGATCCGGTTCCAGGCTGCCCAGGCGGATGCGGCGGATGCCCGGCACCGTGGCGGCCTGCTCGATCAGGCTCACTAGGCTGACGCCGGTGTCCAGCCCGTAGCTGGGCAGGTTGATGCCGGAGAGCACCACCTCCCGGTATCCGGCGGCGGAGAGGGTGCGCAATTCCTCCAGCACGCTTTCCACACTGCGGCTGCGCACCCGGCCGCGGGCACGAGGAATGACGCAGTAGGCGCACTGGCGGTTGCAGCCGTCCTCCACCTTGATGAAGGCGCGGGTGTGACCCTCGAAGTGCTCCATGGGAAGCTCCTCAAAGGCCTCGCCTTTTTCGTGAGGGGTGATGTGTACCAGCCGCTCACCGCTGTCCAGCACCTTCTGGATGTCCGCCAGCAGGCTGCGTCGGTTGGCGCTGCCGGTCACCAGGTCGGCCTCCATCACGGCGGCCGCCTCCTCGGGGAAGGCCTGGGGATAGCAGCCGGTGAGCACCGTCACGGCGCCGGGGTTCTGGCGCTTGGCCCGGCGGAGCCACTGGCGGCTCTTCCGGTCACCGCTGGCGGTCACGGTACAGCTGTTCACAATGTAGACGTCGGCGGCCTCGTCCGGCCCGGCCAGAGTGTAGCCGTTCTGGCACAGCAGGTGCTCCAGAGCACCGGTTTCGTTCTGGTTTACCTTACAGCCAAGGGTATAAAAACTTACACGCATAGTTTCTCACAATTCAACCAATCAAAAAGTCAAACGCGCCGGGGCGGCGCATATGGCCGCATACGGGATGGCCATATAAAATCAGTATATAGTATATCGGCAAGGCACGGCCTGCGCAAGGGGGCGATGGGGCACGGGAATGGAATTTTCTTGCCCGAACACCGGGCCGCCCGGCGAATGAGCGGCTATTCGGCCCGGCGGGCGCATACAGTGGTAACGGCGGTGCGTCTCCGGCGGAAACGGCGACGGCGGCGCTCCTGAATACGGATCATAAGGAGGAAGCCCAATGAAACGCTGCGCTGCGGCCCTGTTGGCCCTGCTGATGCTGGCTTTGGCGGCGGCCCTGCCTGCCTTTGCCCAGAAAGAACGAAGCTTTGAGATGCCGGAATTTGACCTGCCCTGCCGGGCGGCCATCCTCGTGGATCAGGCCAGCGGGACCGTGCTGTATGAAAAGCAGGCGGACCAGCCGCTGCCCATTGCCTCCATCACCAAGGTGATGACCCTGCTGCTCACCATGGAGGCGCTGGAGAGCGGCAAGGCATCGCTGACGGATGTGGTGCCGGTGAGCGAACACGCCTACAACATGGGCGGCAGCCAGATCTGGCTGGAACCGGGCGAGCAGCTGACCATGGATGAGATGCTCAAAGCCATCTGCGTTTCCAGCGCCAACGACGCGGCCGTGGCAGTGGCCGAGTACATCGGCGGGTCCGAGCCGGTGTTTGTGGAACAGATGAACCGCAAAGCGGCGGAGCTGGGGATGAGCGGCACCCACTTCTGCAACGCCTGCGGGCTGGACGAGGCGGGGCACCTTTCCACCGCGCGGGATGTGGCTGTGATGAGCCGGGAAATGCTGAACCGCCACCCGCAGATCACCCGCTACACCACGATCTGGATGGATTCCCTGCGCGGCGGGGCCACCCAGCTGCTGAACACCAACAAGCTGCTGAAGCGGTACAGCGGCATTACCGGCCTTAAAACCGGCACCACCGGCGGGGCGGGCGTGTGCATCAGCGCCAGCGCCACCCGCGAAGGGCTTTCGCTCATTGCGGTGGTGCTGGGGGCGGCCTCCAGCGCCGAGCGGTTTGAGGCGGCCGCCGCGCTGCTGGATTACGGCTTCTCCAACTTTGAGGCCGGCCCCGCCCCGCTGCCCGCCGATGCCCCCCAAACCCTTCCGGTGCGCCGGGGCGAGGCCGAGACGGTGCCGCTGACCTACTGCCTGCCCGAGACGCTGCTGCTGAAAAAGGGCGAGCGCGCCGGGCTGACCGTTCGGCTGGAGCTGCCGGAGCGGGCCGAGGCCCCGCTGGCCCAGGGGCAGCCGCTCGGCTTTGCGGTGGTAATGAGCGGGGAGGAGGAGCTGGGCCGCTGGCCGGTTCAGGCCGGGGAAGCGGTGCCGCAGCTGGATTTCGGCCGCTGTTTTCGCCGCCTGGCACGGGCCGCGCTGAAATTGTAAACCGTGAGGAAAAATGGATAAACTACGAGACAGCGGCGAAGGTGGCCGGGGCACGGCCGGGCAGGCCGCAGAAACTTGCGGGCGGCATGGAAACTTGTCCTATTCAGTCTTGACAGAAACACCTGCAAAAGGGTATAGTATTAGCAACAGAATCCACAAAAATTTTGGGGGAAGATCACGCATGAGTGTCTGTTATAACAGCAAGCATCTGGAACAGTTTGTGAAGGACAGCGAGTTCGCCGCCCTCTATCCGCAGGTGGAGACCGCGCATCGGCTGCTGGAGACCAAAACCGGCCCCGGCAACGACTTTTTGGGCTGGGTAAGTCTGCCGAAGGATTACGATAAAGAAGAGTTTGCCCGCATAAAGGCTGCCGCGGCCCGCATCCGTGAGGATTCGGACGTGCTGGTGGTCATCGGCATCGGCGGCTCTTATCTGGGTGCCCGCGCGGTCATCGAGGCCGTGAAGGGGCAGATGTACAATTGTACCGTCAAGAACGGCCCGCAGATCTTCTTTGTGGGCAACTCCATCTCGCCCGCGTACTTCCAGGACATTCTGGATTGCTGCAAGGGCAAGCGTATCAGCCTGAACATCATCTCCAAGTCCGGCACCACCACCGAGCCTGCTCTGGCCTTCCGTGTGCTGCGCCGGATGCTGGAGGAGCAGGTGGGGGCCGAAGAGGCCAAGAAGCGCATTTACGCCACCACCGACCGGGCCCGCGGCACCCTGAAGCAGCTGGCCGATGCCGAAGGCTGGGAGACGTTTGTGGTGCCCGACGATGTGGGCGGCCGGTTCTCGGTGCTCACCGCAGTGGGCCTGCTGCCCATCGCCTGCGCCGGCTGCGACATTGACGCACTGATGGCCGGCGCGGCGGCCGGCATGGAGAAATTCTCGCAGTGCAGCCCTGAGAACGAGTGCTACCGCTACGCCGCGGCCCGCAACATCCTGTACCGCAAGGGCAAGAGCGTGGAGCTGATGGCCTGCTATGAGCCCAACTTCACCATGATGAACGAGTGGTATAAGCAGCTGTTCGGCGAGAGCGAGGGCAAGGACCAGAAGGGCCTCATGCCCACCAGCGTGATCTTCTCCACCGACCTTCATTCCATGGGCCAGTTCGTGCAGGACGGTTCCCGCGTGATGTTTGAGACGGTGGTGGATGTGAAAAAGCCCACCCGGGATCTGTACATTGAGCCGCTGGAGGGCAACTTCGACGGCCTGAACTTCTTGGCCGGCCAGAACATGAGCGTTGTGAACCGCAAGGCCATGGAGGGCACCATTCTCGCCCACAACGACGGCGGCGTGCCCATCGGCGTGATTCAGGTGGACAGCCTGGACGAAGCCAGCCTGGGCGAGCTGATTTATTTCTACGAGCGCGCCTGCGCCATCAGCGGCTATCTGCTGGGGGTCAATCCCTTCGATCAGCCCGGCGTGGAGAGCTATAAAAAGAATATGTTTGCCCTGCTGGGCAAGCCCGGCTACGAGGACCGCAAGGCGGAACTGGAAGCCAAACTGAAGTGATTGCGGCGCACGCTTGGGCGCTTTGCATCGAATACCCGCAAAATTAAAGGAGGTCACCCCTATGATCAAGCTGATTGTTGGAACCAAGGGCTCCGGTAAGACCAAAGCTATGGTTGACATGATCAACAACGCTACCCAGACTACCACCGGCAACGTGGTCGTCATCGAGAAATGCATGAACCTGACTTACCACATCGATTACAAGGCTCGCCTGATCGATATGGATGAATATAAGATCAGCGGCTACGATATGCTGTACGGCTTCATCAGCGGTGTGCTGGCCGGCAACTACGACATCACCGAGCTGTATGTGGACGGCATTCTGAAGGTTGGCGGCCGTGACTACGAGGCCCTGGGCAAGACCCTGGCCGCCGTGGATGCCCTGGCCGGTGAGAATGTGAAGGTCATCGTGACCGTCTCTGCCGATGAGGCTGAGCTGCCCGACAGCGTGAAAAAGTACCTGTAAAAGCGGCCCATCTGGGAAGCAGAATCAGTGTTCGATGCGGGAGCCGGAAAATTTTTGGCTCCCGTTTTCGATTTGTGCTTGACAAACGCGGATGGATTGATTATACTAGACAGGCGGCCTTAGAGGTGAAGTATGCGATTTGACTTAAAAAAACTGCTGCTGCGCGGCCCCGATCATGTGCGTGAGGAATTCACGGCGGATCTGAGCGGTCGGGATTGGCCCGGTTACCGGGTCAGCCAGCCGGTCAGCGCCTTGTTTGAGGCGTGGGTGCAGGGCAGCGAAGTGTTTTTGGAACTTCAGGCCACGGCAGAGCTTTCGGGCGAATGTGCCCGCTGTCTTGATCCGGTTACACAGGAATGCAGCCTGACCCGCTCGTGGAAGGTGAAGGAGCATGATCTGGCCGGTGAGGACGAGCTGCCGGTGGATGAACGCGGCGTACTGGACCTGGATGAGCTTTTGTATCAGGAGCTGGTTCTGGAGGCGCCCCCGCTGCTTTTGTGCAGTGAGGATTGTACTGGGCTATGCCCTGTATGCGGCAGGAAAAAATCGGAGGGCTGTCTTTGTCAGCCGGAAGAGGAACTTCCCGCCGCCGATGCAAGGCTTGCTATATTAAAACAACTGCTGAATTGATTCACATTCACATCGAGGAGGTGCTTAAGAATGGCGGTACCCAAGAGAAAGGTTTCCAAGGCACGGCGTGACAAACGTCGCTCCTCCGTGTGGAAGCTGGAGGCTCCTGCCCTGGTCAAGTGCGACCATTGCGGCGAGTATAAACTTCCCCACCAGGTATGCGGCAACTGCGGCTACTACAAGGGCAAGGAAATCGTCAAGAAGGAAGCCTGAGTTTCGGCTTCTGCGCAAAGGGGGAGGCTTGCCTTCCCCTTTTTTCTTTGTACCTGTTCGGGCTGCCCGGCGGCCCGAGCTGCAAAGCGCGGCACCCGCCCGGCTTCCAAAAGCCGGGGCGGGCAGCGGCGCCTGTTTTTGAATGATTCGAGCGAAAAGGAGGCAAAACCGATGGGAATCCAGGTGCAGAGCGTGGAAGCAGGCACCCCGGCGGCGAAATTGGGCATTCAGTCCGGCGATGTGCTGCTGGCGGTGGGCCGCAACCCGCTGAACGATATGCTGGATTATGAGTTTTACACCTCTTCGCCCCGTTTTGAAATGACCGTTTGTCGGGAAGGCCAGACCCGGACGCTGCAGGTGCGGAAGGATCAGTACGAGCCTTTCGGCTGCGATTTCAAGACTTATCTGATCGACAAGCAGCACTCCTGCGCCAACCACTGTATGTTCTGCTTTATTGATCAGCTGCCCCAGGGGATGCGCCCGGCCTTATATTTTAAGGACGACGATGAGCGGCTGAGCTTTTTGTTCGGCAACTACATCACGCTGACCAACCTCAGCCCCCATGAGGTGGAGCGCATCGGTCACATGCACATTTCCCCCATCAACATCTCGGTGCACACCACCAACCCGGAACTTCGGGTGCGCATGATGGCCAACAAGCGGGCAGGTGAAACGCTGGCCTACCTGAAGCAGTTCGCCGAGGCGGGCATTGAGATGAACTGCCAGCTGGTGCTGTGCCGGGGCATCAACGACGGGGAGGAGCTGCGCCGCACGCTGGACGATCTGTGCCAGCTGCACGAGTCCATCCTCAGCATTGCGGCGGTGCCCTCGGGGGTGACCCGCTACCGGAAGGGCCTGTACCCCCTGACCCCCTACGACCGGGAGACCGCGGCCCAGACCCTGAACATTCTGGAAGAATATGGCCGCCGCTGCGTGAAGGAATACGGCACCCGGCTGATCTACCCGGGCGACGAGTGGTACCTGGCGGCGGAGCGGCCGGTGCCGGAGGGCGATTTCTACGAGGAGTATGCACAGCTGGAAAACGGCGTGGGCATGTGGCGGCTTTACCGGGATGAGTTCCTGGGGGCGTTGGCCCACAGCCGCACCGGGCGGCGCATCCGCCGCATGGATGTGGTGACCGGAACCTTGGCGGCCCCTCTCATTCAGGAAATGATGGAGGCGCTCCACGGGCGGCACCCCTCGGTCAAAGTGACGGTGCATCCCATCCGGAACAACTTCTTCGGCGGCAACATCAGTGTGGCGGGGCTGGTTACCGGCACCGACATCATTGACCAGTGCAAAGGCAAGCTCACCAGCGACGTGCTGGGGGTGCCCGAGGTGATGCTGCGGGATGAGCAGGACCGCTTTCTGGACGATGTGACCGTGGAACAGCTGGCCGAAGCTCTGGGTGTGCGGGTAAAGATCCTGCCGGTGGCCGGGGCCGAGAACCTGCGGGCCATTCTGGAAGGCTGAGCGCGGGCCTGCGAACACCGGCCGCTGCCGCAAAAGACGCGGCGGCGCTGGCGCTTGGGTCGGTTTTGATGTATCATACTGAATAAGAGAATGCGCAAACAAAGGGCGGCCCTCTGGGCTGCCGTGAATAGAAAAGGAGGCGAACGCCAATGGGCAGACCGATCGTGGCGGTGGTGGGCCGCCCCAACGTGGGCAAATCCACCCTGTTCAACAAGCTGGTGGGCCAGCGCCTTGCCATTGTGGAGGATACCCCCGGTGTTACCCGGGACCGGATCTTCGGCGACTGCGAGTGGCTGAACCACAAAATGCTGCTGATTGATACCGGCGGCATCGAGCCGGAGAGCGATGACGGCATTGTAAGCCACATCCGCCAGCAGGCGCAGTTGGCCATTGATGCAGCGGACTGCATCGTGATGGTGGTGGACGTGCGCGCCGGCGTGACGGCACAGGACCAGGAAGTGGCGTCCATGCTGCGCCGCTGCGGCAAGCCGGTGATTGTTGCGGTAAACAAGTGCGACAAGGTGGGCGACGCCCCCATGGAGCTGTACGACTTTTATACGCTGGGCCTGGGCGAGCTGATCCCGGTTTCCAGCGTACACGGCCACGGCACCGGCGACCTGCTGGATGCGGTGTGCCAGCACCTGCACTTTTCCGATGAGGACGAGGCGAATGACGACCGCATTCCCGTGGCCGTCATCGGCCGCCCCAATGTGGGAAAATCCAGCCTGGTGAACTTTATTCTGGGCGAAAACCGGATGATCGTGGCCAATGAGGCCGGCACCACCCGGGACGCCATTGACAGCCAGGTGGACAACAAGTACGGCAGCTTTGTGTTTACCGACACCGCCGGCCTGCGCAAGCGCGGCAAGGTGGAAGAGGGCGTGGAGCGCTACAGCGTTCTGCGCAGCCTGGCCGCCGTGGAGCGCAGCCGGGTGTGCGTGATTATGATCGATGCCACCGTGGGCTTTACCGAGCAGGACTCCAAGGTGGCAGGCTATGCCCATGAGCAGGGCAAGGCCTGCATCATCGCCGTGAACAAGTGGGACGCCGTGGAAAAAGACGACAAGACCATGGACACGGTGCGCAAAAAGCTGATGAACGATTTCAGCTTTATGAGCTATGCCCCCATCATCTTCATCAGTGCCAAAACCGGCCAGCGCATTGACCGCCTGTTTGAGCTGATCAAGTATGTGGACGAGCAGAACGCCCTGCGTGTGCCCACGGGCGTGCTGAATGAACTGCTGGCCCGGGCCACAGCCCGCGTGCAGCCCCCCAGCGATAAGGGCCGCCGCCTGAAGATCTTCTACATGACCCAGAGCAGCACCCGCCCGCCCACGTTTGTGTGCTTTGTAAACCGGAAGGATCTGTTCCATTTCTCCTACCAGCGGTACATCGAGAACCAGATTCGCGAGACTTTTGGCTTGGAGGGCACCCCGGTGCGCATGGTGGTGCGCGAGCGCGGCGACGGCAACACGAAGTGATTGTTTCTTTTCCGCCCGTGGGGCGGCCTGACCGAAAGCAAACACAGCAAGCGTGGATTGGAACCCGGCGCAACGGCGGAAATCGGCCGGCGCGCCGGTTCGGGTCCCACTGAAGGAGGCTGTTATCAAATGACGAGCTTGGGGATCATTGGCGGGGCGGACGGCGCGACTGCCATTTTTGTGACCGGCCCGGACCCGAAATTCTGGGTTATGCTGGCACTGGGCGGCGTGTTGGCCTATCTTCTGGGCAGCGTAGACTTCGGCATTCTGGTAAGCAAGTACCTGTATCATGACGACATTCGCACCCACGGCAGCGGCAATGCGGGCAGCACCAACATTCTGCGTACCTTCGGGTTGAAGGCGGCGCTGCTCACCGCATTGGGCGACATTGGCAAGGGCGCGGTTTCCACCCTGCTGGGCCGCTTCATTGTGGAATGGGGAACGGGAGATCCGGCCCTGGGTGTCTACGGGGCCTATCTGGCAGCGTTCTGCGCCGTGTGCGGCCATTTGTGGCCCATCTGGTTCCACTTTAAGGGCGGCAAGGGCGTTGCCACAGCGGCGGGGGCCATTCTGGCTACGGCGCCGCTGGTGGTGCTGGCGTTGGCCGTTGTGTTCTTTGCGCTGGCCTTTTCCACCCGCATCGTCAGCCTTTCCAGCGTGACGGTGGCGGCTCTCTACCCGGTGTTCACCTTCTTCTATTCCGGCTGGATGGGCTACGATGTGGCCTTTACCACCTTCTGTGCCGCCGTGATGGGCGGGCTGGTCATCTGGATGCACCGGGCCAACATCAAGCGTCTGCTGAACGGCACCGAATACAAGTTCGGCCAGGATAAGAACAAAAAGTGAGAAGCCCTTTTTTACCAAAACTAAATCGAAGCAGCGCCTGCATGGTTTGTGAGGCGCTGCTTTTTTGCGTGCGGGGCAGGCAAAGGCGCGAAGCGGCGCGGCCCGAAGCGCAGGGGCGCGCGGGAGGCCGAAGCGGGGCGAAGAGCTTTTCCAAATCCTCAAAGCTCTGTCACATGGGTTTCACAAATGGCCCTTACAATGATAAAAAAGTGAAAACGCTGAGGGGACAATCGTTTGCATTTTGACCCTGCGGTGCGGAACTTTTCAACAAAATGCCGCCGGTGTGTGGAAGAACGGCGGAAGAAGGAGCGTGTGGACTCTTGATCGAAGTACAGCATCTCACCAAGCGGTACGGCAGCCACCTGGCGGTGGACGACCTGAGCTTTTTCGTGCAGAAGGGCGTGATTTACGGCCTGCTCGGCCCCAACGGCGCGGGTAAATCCACCACAATGAACATCCTCACCGGGTACATCTCCGCCACCGGCGGCACCGTGACCATCGACGGCCACGATGTGCTGGAGGAGCCGGGGGAGGCGCGGGCCTGCATCGGCTATCTGCCTGAGCAGCCGCCGCTCTATCCGGATATGACGGTGGAGGAATATCTGCGCTTTGCCGCAGAGCTGAAGGGCGTGCGCCGTGCCGAGCGCACAAGCCAGGTGGAAAAGGCCATGGCCCGCACCGGGCTGGAGAGCGTGGGCAGAAGGCTCATCCGCAACCTGTCCAAGGGCTACAAACAGCGGGTGGGACTGGCGGGCGCCCTGATGGGCAGCCCTAAGGTCATCATTCTGGACGAGCCGACCGTGGGCCTGGACCCGGCCCAGATGATCGAGATCCGGGCGCTGATCCGGGACCTGGGCCGCACCCATACGGTGATCCTGTCCAGCCACATCCTCAGCGAGGTGCAGGCGGTGTGCGATCAGGTGCTCATCATTGCCCATGGCCGCCTGGTGGCCATGGGCACGCCGAACGAGCTGGCGGGCCGGCTGGAGGGCCACCAGACCCTCACGGCCACCGCTCGGGGCGAGGCAGCCTGCGTGTTGGCGGCCGCCGCCGGGGTGGAGGGGCTGACCGATGTGACCCTCACCGGCGAAAAGGACGGCGAGGTGAGCTTTACGGCCAACGCCCCGGCGGGCAGCGACCTGCGGGGTGCGCTGAGCGCCGCCCTGGCCGCCGCCGGGTGCCCGGTGCTGGCGCTGGGCACCGCGGCCGTCAGCCTGGAGGACGTGTTCCTGCAGCTGGTGGAAGAGAGCGCCCCGGAAGCGGCCGCAAAGCAGGCCGCGCCGGAGCCCCCGGCCGAGGCGCCGGAGGATTCCGCCCGGCCGGAGCCGGAAGACCGTTCCAGTGAGGAGGAGAATGCAGAATGATCGCCATTTATAAGCGGGACCTGAAAGGGTTCTTTACCGGAATGATGGGCTATGTGCTGCTGGCCTTTTTCCTGGCGGTGGGCGGCCTGTACTTTACGGTAATGAACCTGATGAGCGGCTACCCGGATCTGAGCTATACCCTGTACAACAACCTGTTTGTGCTGCTGGTGCTGGTGCCGCTGCTTACCATGCGCAGCTTTGCCGAAGAGCGCCGCGCCCGCACCGACCAGCTGCTGCTGACCAGCCCGGTGCCCCTGTGGCGCATTGTGCTGGGCAAATATTTGGCCGTGCTCAGCGTGTTTGGCATGGCGGTGCTGGTGTTTGCCCTGTACCCCCTCATCATGAGCCGGGGCGGGGCGGTGAGCTACCGCCAGAGTTATGCGGCCCTGCTGGCCTTCTTTTTGCTGGGGGCGGCCTGCATTGCCATCGGGGTGTTCCTCTCCAGCCTGAATGAAAACCAGATCGTAGCGGCGGCGTGCAGCTTCTTTGTGCTGCTGCTGGCCTACCTGATGCCCAGCATCCAGACGCTGTTCACTGTGGGCAGCGCGCTGGCCATGGGGGTGTTTCTGGTGCTGGCCGTGCTGGGGGCTGCCTATGCGGGCTGGCACAGCCGCAGCTGGGGGCTGGGGCTTGGCGTATTTACCGTGTGTTGCGCGGCCATTCTGGTGTTGTTCTGGCTGCGCAGTGCGGCGCTGACCAGCGCGTTTTCCTCGCTGCTGGGGGCGCTGTGCCTGTTCAGCCCATTTGAAAAATTTGTGAGCGGGCTGTTCAGCCTGAGCGCTGTGGTGTATTACCTGAGCGTCACCGCCCTGTTCTTGTTCTTTACCTGCCAGACGCTGGAAAAGCGTCGGTGGAACTGATGGCGAGGAGGTGCAGTACCCATGAAGAAGTTCCAATTTCCAAAGCGGGCCGGAAAAAACGGCGATGGACGGGTGTTCAAAAACGGCACGGCGGCCACGGCAGTGGCGGTTCTGGCCCTGGCGGCGGTGGTGCTGGTCAATCTGCTGGTGAACGCGCTGCCCAGCCAGGCCACCCAGTTTGACCTGAGCGCCAGCGGCCTTTACAGCCTGAGCGATGCCACCAAGCAGATGCTGGAGGAGATCGACCAGGACGTGAACCTGTATTATCTGGCCCAGACCGGCAGCGAGGACCCCATGGTTACAGCCCTGCTGGACCGGTACGCCGGGGCAAGCAGCCATGTGAGCTGGCAGCAGAAGGACCCGGCGGTGTATCCCACCTTTGCCCAGCAGCTGGGCGCCGATGATGCGGAGGAGGGCGGGCTGATCGTCCAGTGCGGCGACCGGCTGCGCACCCTGAGCTCCAGCGATTTTTACAGCTATGATTATGCCAGCTATTACACCACCGGAAGCGTGAGCACCCAGTTTGACGCCGAGAACCAGATCTCCAGCGCCATTCTGTATGTGACCAGCGGCAGCACCCCGGTTCTTGGCCGCCTGACCGGCCACGGGGAGACTGCCCTGAACAGCGACCTGACCGGTTCGCTGAGCCTGCAGAACATGGATGTGGAGGATGTCAACCTGCTGAGCATCAGCGAAATTTCGAAGGACATCGCTGCGTTGGCGCTGATCTGCCCGACGGTGGACTACACAGAGGCCGATCTGACCCTGCTGCGGGCGTATCTGGATCAGGGCGGCCGGATGCTGGTGCTGACCGACCCCTCGATCAACACCCCCCATCTGAACGCCCTGCTGGCGGAGTATGGCATGAGCCCCATGGAGGGTCTGGTGGTGGAAGGAGATGCAGGCCACCATGCCCAGGGCTATGCCTACTGGCTGGTGCCGGACGTGCAGACCCATTCGGCCACCAGCCAGATGAACGGCAGTCTGGTGCTAATGCCCTTTGCCCAGGCCATTCAGATGGAGAGCGATTTGACCGACATTACCCTTACGCCGCTGCTTACCACCAGCTCCAGCGCCTACAACAAGGCGGCGGGATTCAATATGCAGACCACCAGCCGGGAGAACGGAGACCAGAGCGGCCCCTTTGACCTGGCGGTGGCGGCAGAAAAGACCGGCGATGACGGGCAGACCAGCCGCATTGTCTGGGCGGCCAGCGCGGCGCTGAATGATGCCCAGACCGACAGCCGGGTGGCGGGCGGCAACAGCCGCTTTTTGCTGGGCTGCGTGGGCTGGCTGACCGACACCGACACCACGGCCACGCTGGTGGCGGCCAAGGGCCTGACCAGCGATGCCCTGACCTTTACCGCCGGGCAAACCGTGCGCTATGGTGCGCTGGCGGTGCTGGTGCTGCCGCTGGCCCTGCTGGTGTGCGGCGCGGTGATTACCTTGAAGCGGAGGGCACGCTGAGATGAAGCAGAAGCAGCGTATGTTTGGCATTCTGGCGGCGCTGGTGCTTTTGCTGGCGCTGGGCGTGGTTCTGGCGACCCGCTACACCGCGCAGAAAACGGCGGCGGATGAGGCGGCCAGCAGCGAGGAAACCGTGACGATCTCGGCTTTTTCCGCCTCGGATCTCCGCACGCTGACCTGGATCTATCAGGAACAGTCCGCTACCTTGAACCGGGACGAGGACGGAAACTGGACGCTGGAAGGCAGCGAGGCAGCAGTGCAGGCCACCCGTGCCGACAGCATGGTGACGGCCCTGTGCAGCCTGACCTCCAACCGGGTCATCACCGGGGCCGACCCGGCGCAGTATGGCATGACTGACCCGGTGGTGACGGTGATTTATACCCTGGCGGACGGAACGGAGAATACCCTGTATTTCGGCGACACCAACCCGGTGACCGGGGACGTTTACCTGACGGTAACGGAGGACAGCGCCGTGTACACCGTGAGCGCCTCGAAATGCAACGTGTTCCGGTACACCGCTGCAGAGCTGGAAGACACGGAACAGAGCGAGGCAGTCAGCGGCTCGGATTCGCAGTAAGTTCTAAAAAACAAAAAAGAGGGCCCGCGCCGAAGAAAAAACTTCGGCGCGGGCCTTTTTCTATGTGCTTGTATTGTGGGCAGACTTTTTGAAATTGATTTGACGGTTCGGCGGAAAAACGGCCCGTTACAGGCTGTACGCGGCAGTGCGGTCCAGGCTGCGGTATTGAAGCGCCTCGGCCAGATGGGCGGCGCTGATGCGCTGCGCACCGGCCAGGTCGGCAATGGTGCGGGCCACTTTCAGCACCCGGTCGTAAGCCCGGGCGGAAAGCCCCATGCGGCTGAACGCCCCCCGCATGAGGGCGCTGGCCTCCGGCTCCAGCAGGCAGACTTTGCGCAGGGCCCCGGCGGGCAGCTGGGCGTTGCAGTAGACCCCCTCCAGCCCCATGGCCGCGTAGCGGGCGCGCTGAATCTTCCGGGCCGCTTCGACCCGGGCGCGGATGGGCGCGCTGGCCTCGCCCTGGGCCTCGCCGGAAAGCTCGTCGTAGTTCACCGGGGCCACCTCTACGTGCAGGTCGATGCGGTCCAGCAGGGGGCCGCTGATGCGTTGCTGATAGCGGGCAATGGCGCTGGGTGGGCAGGTGCAGGGATGGGTCGGGTGGCCGTAATAGCCGCAGGGGCATGGGTTCATGGCGGCCACCAGCATAAAGCGGCTGGGGAACACTGCGCTGCCCGACACCCGGCTCACCGTTACCTGGCCGTCCTCCATGGGCTGGCGCAGAATTTCCAGCGCGTCCCGCTTGAATTCCGGCAGTTCGTCCAGAAACAACACGCCGTTATGGGCCAGGCTCACCTCGCCGGGGCGGGGCACACTGCCGCCGCCCGACAGGGCCGACGGGCTGACGCTGTGATGCGGGCTGCGGAAGGGCCGGTGGCTGTACAGCCCGCCGCCGGGCAAAAGCCCGGCCACGGAGTAGATCTTTGTGGTCTCCAGCGCCTCGGCCTGTTCCATGGGGGGCAGAATGCTGGGCAGGCGCTTGGCCAGCATGGATTTGCCGGTGCCCGGGCTGCCGATGAGCAGGATGTTGTGGCCGCCTGCGGCCGCGATCTCCATGGCCCGGCGGGCGGCGGGCTGACCCCGCACGTCCGCAAAGTCCGGCAACTCCTCCGGCGGGGCGGGCGAAAAGCGGGTTGGGGCCGCCGGGGTCAGCCTGCGCTGCCCCTGCAGATGGGCCACCACCTGGCGGGCATCGGCCGCGCCGTACACCGTAAGCCCCTGCACCACGGCGGCCTCGGCGGCGTTGGCCTGGGGAACGAACAGGGCCGTGGCCCCCTGCTGGGCCGCCGCCAGCGCCATGGGCAGCACACCGGTCACGGGGCGAAGCTGCCCGTCCAGCGAAAGTTCGCCGATAAAGGCAAAGCGCTCGTTCACAGCGGGCAGCTGACCGCTTGCGCAGAGCAGGGCCAGCAGCACCGGCAAATCGTACACGGGGCCGGTTTTGCGCACATCGGCTGGGGCCAGGTTTACGGTGATGCGGCTGACCGGCCAGGTGTAGCCCAGGTTTTTCAGGGCGCTGCGCACCCGGTCGGCCGTTTCTTTTACGGCGCTGTCCGGCAGGCCCACCAGGGTCAGGGCGGGCAGGCCGGGGGCCAGATCTGCCTCTGCGGTGACGGCGAAGCCGGTCAGCCCTCGCAGGCCCAGGCTGGTGATCTTTGCAAACATGGCGGTGCGTCCTTTCCGACAGCGGCCAGAACCGGGAAATGCACCCGTTGGGCCGCGATCAAAGATTCTCTTGTAAAAAGTATACGGCATCGGCCCGGTTTGTACAATACACAAAGCCTGACCGAGAGAAGAGAAATGTATAAAAACTGAAAAATCAACGAAAAAAAGAGCAATGAAGGGGAATGACGGACGGTTTGCCGTGCCTTACTGCCATTGACAAGGTACGGCTTTGCGTTTATCATAAAAGCATCAGAACGGGCCGGAAACGCCGGCGCACAAACGGGCAGGAACGCCCCGGTGCGCACGCCTGGCTTCGGCCGCGGCCCTATGGTAAAATTCAGAAAAGCAGGTGGAAGATATGTATCAAGAAGAATACGCGCGCTGGTGCGCCGCAAACCTGGATGACCCGGATCTTGCCCCTGAGCTGGCCTCCATTGTCGGTGACGAAGAGGCCATCAAAGAGCGCTTTGCCGTGGCGCTGAAGTTCGGCACCGCCGGCCTGCGCGGCGTGATCGGTGCGGGCACCAACCGCATGAACGTGTATGTGGTGCGGCAGGCCACCCAGGGCCTGGCCAACTGGGTTAAGACCCAGGGTGGCAGCCAGACCGTGGCCATCAGCTACGACAGCCGCATCAAAAGCGATGTGTTCGCAAAGGCGGCGGCCGAGGTGCTGGCGGCCAACGGCGTAAAGGTGCGCATTTATAAGGCCCTGATGCCGGTGCCTGCCCTGAGCTTTGCCACCCGGTATTACAAGTGCAACGCCGGCATTATGGTAACGGCCAGCCACAACCCGGCCAAGTACAACGGCTACAAGGCCTACGGCCCCGACGGCTGCCAGATGACCGATGAGGCGGCCGATGTGGTATACGCCGAGATTCAAAAGACCGATGTGCTGACCGGCGCCAAGACCATGACCTTTGAAGAGGGCATGGCGGCCGGGCTGATTCAGTATGTGGAGGACGACTGCTGTGAGGCCCTGTATCAGGCCATCGAAAGCCGCAGCGTGCGCCCCGGCCTGTGCGCCACCGCCGGGCTGAAGCTGGTGTACAGCCCGCTGAACGGCAGCGGCCTGGTGCCGGTGACCCGCATTCTGAAGGATCTGGGCATCACCGATGTGACCATCGTGCCCGAGCAGAAGAATCCGGACGGTAACTTCCCCACCTGCCCCTACCCCAACCCCGAAATCTTCGAGGCCCTGCGCCTTGGCCTGGAGCTGGCGGAGAAGAGCGGTGCCGACCTGATGCTGGCCACCGACCCGGATGCCGACCGCGTGGGCATCGCCGTGCGCTGCAAGGACGGCAGCTATGAGCTGCTGAGCGGCAACGAAGTGGGCGTGCTGCTGCTGGATTACATCTGCGCCGGCCGCATTGAGAAGGGCACCATGCCCAAGAACCCCGTAATGGTGAAGTCCATCGTGTCCACCCCGCTGGCGGACAAGGTGGCCGCCCATTATGGCGTGGAGTGCCGCAACGTGCTGACCGGCTTCAAGTGGATCGGCGACCAGATCGCCAAGCTGGAAGCCGCCGGGGAAGTGGAGCGGTTCATCTTTGGCTTCGAAGAGAGCTACGGCTATCTGGCCGGCAGCTATGTGCGGGATAAGGATGCCATCATCGGCAGTATGCTGATCTGCGAGATGGCCGCCTACTACCGCAGCATCGGCTCCTCCATCAAGGAAGAGCTGGAGCGCATTTACAGCCAGTACGGCCGCTACCTGAACAAGGTGGACAGCTTTGAGTTCGAGGGCCTGTCCGGCATGGACAAGATGGCCAAGATCATGGCCGACCTGCGGGCGGACCACCTGACCGAGATTGCCGGCTACAAGGTGGAAAAGGTGACCGACTACAAGAAACCGGAGGAGACGGGCCTGCCCGCCGCCAACGTGCTGATCTACACGCTGGAGGGCGGCGCTTCGGTCATTGTGCGCCCCTCCGGCACCGAGCCGAAGATCAAGGCTTACTACACCACCCTGGGCAAGGACCTGGCCGAGGCCCAGGCCCAGAAGGATGCACTGAGCGCGGCCATTAAGCCGCTGCTGGCCTGATCGAACATCCAATGAAATTCAAACGCCGGGGTGCGCCGCAAAGCCGCCCCGGCATTTTTGTGTGGCTGCCGCTTTCCGGTGTGCAGGACATGGTAATTTTAGACGGAAAAACGGGAAAACGCGAGAGCAAAACCCGGATTTGTGCGCACAAAAGCTGCAAATGTGAAGACAAAATTACAAAAAGGAGACAATTGCCCATCCGCTGCAATATCCGGACATCCCTTCTCGTATTAAAGGCAAACAGGAACTTCCACCGAAACGCAGCACCCCTTGGTGCCCCGGCGGTTTCAAGCCGGGGGCGGTTCGGGAAAGCCTGAAACCGGGCAGGGCAGCAAATCGCCGCCCAGGCAAACGTGATGCGAGAAAACGGCGCGCAGAACGCGCGGGCGGCCTGAGACTGCCCCGAAGAGCGCCCGCAGGGAGGACAAACCATGGATTGGATGCTGATGGGATTGCTTCTGGCGGCCACGGCCGCGATGATTGGAATGATGCGCACCCGGCTGACGGGGATTTACCGCCCCACCACCGTGGTGCGGGCCGAGCTGCTGGATTGGTACGATGCAGGCCGCGGCAGCATTGCCTGCTTTGACGCGCAGGGCGGCACCCTGCGCCTGTGGGTGAACGGCTGCAGCTGCGCCGCCTGGAAGCGGGGCCAGCGCGGAATGCTGGAATACCGCAAGGGATACCTGGTAAAGTTTGAGGGCGCGCAGGAGAATGAGGGCAGCTTGATAAGCTGAGGCCGCGGCAAACCGGCCTTGTGCCCCCCAAAACGCCCGCCGATGCCCCTGAAAAAGCGAAAAAATGCTTGACATCCTGAAACGCGGTGTGCTATACTTTTCAGGCAATCGTTCCCAAGGCTGCTCCGCGGGCGCATGAACCGCGCTGGTGGCCGATATTGAAGGTTGTGATTGGGCGCATGTATTGAGCATGGCCCCTACAAAATCATATACCAGAAAGAGGTGAATGAACCATGAAACAGGGCATCCATCCCAATTATGTGGATTGCAAGATCACCTGTGCCTGCGGCAATGTGATCGAGACCCGTTCCACCCGGCCTGAGATCCGCGTGGAAGTCTGCAACAAGTGCCATCCCTTCTACACCGGCAAGCAGAAGCTGGTGGACACCGGCGGACGCGTCGATCGTTTCAACCGGCGCTTTGGTCGTACTGCCAACAAGTAAGTACCAGCCCACAAGGCGGTTTGCTATCGATGCAAACCGCCTTTTTTGTGTACGGTGTATCCCTGCGCCTGGGCCTTCGGCTCTGCGACGCAAAATACGCCCCGAGAGAAAGAGGCCGTCATGGAAGACTACCGCACCCTGCTGGGGCAGGGAACCGGAGAATATGAAGAAAAGCACAGCCGGTTCATCGGCCTGGCCCAATTTGCCGATACGGAAGAAAAGGCCCTGGCTGTGCTGAACAGCGTGCGGGCAGGCAACCGCACGGCCCGGCACAACGTGTACGCCTATGTGCTGCGGGAGGGCAACCGCACCCGCTATTCCGACGACGGCGAGCCGGCCAAAACCGCCGGCCTGCCGGTGCTGGAGGCCATCCGCCATGCGGGCCTGACCGACTGCGTGGTGGTGGTCACCCGGTACTTCGGCGGCATTCTGCTGGGCACCGGCGGGCTGGTGCGGGCCTACACCCAGGCGGCCAAGCTGGCTCTGGAGGCTGCCCCCAGCGGCACCATGCGCGTGTGCGTGCGGCTGACGGTCACGGTGGAATACCCGCTGTATGAGCGGGCCGACCTGCTGCTGCGCACCGCCGGCGCCCACATGGAGGAGCCGGAATTCACCCACCAGGTCACATTGCGCTGTGTGCTGCCTCAGGGCGAGGAGGCGCCGCTCATCCCCAAATTGCAGGAATGGAGCCGGGGCGCGGCCGCCATTGAGGTGTCGCCTGGGTTTTACACGGCTTTCTGACCGTTTTGTGGAAAACCGGGGCCGCGCGCTGGCGCTGACCAGGAATGACCTGAAAAAATTCCAAAAAAAATTGTGAAAATAAAAAGGGTTTTGGCCGCCGCTGTCGTATATATATTATAGGGGAAGTTTTCGTTTCACCTTGTTATAAATGAGAGGGGGCAGCGCGGCATGACCGTCCGGGAAGAGACCCTGCGCATCGAAGAAAGCATTCTGGCCCCGCGGGCGGCCCATGAGGCGGACAGCCGGGGCCGGCGGCGGCCGGAGGAGCCCTGCCCGCTGCGCACCGAGTACCAGCGGGACCGGGACCGCATTCTGCACAGCAAGGCGTTTCGCCGCCTGAAGCAGAAAACCCAGGTGTTCCTCTCCCCGGAGGGGGATCATTACCGCACCCGGCTGACCCACACCCTTGAGGTGAGCCAGATCGCCCGGACCATCGCCCGGGCACTGCGGCTGAATGAGGACCTGACCGAGGCCGTGGCCCTGGGCCACGACCTGGGGCATACGCCCTTCGGCCATGCGGGCGAGTATGCGCTGAACCGGCTGATGCCCCACGGGTTTGCCCACTACCAGCAGAGCCTGCGGGTGGTGGACAAGCTGGAAAAAGAGGGCCGCGGCCTGAACCTGACCTGGGAGGTACGCAACGGCATCATTACCCACACCAAGGGAGCCTGGGCCGCCACGCTGGAGGGGCAGGCGGTGCGCTATGCCGACCGCATTGCCTATATGAACCACGACATTGAGGACGCCATCACCGCCGGGGTGCTCCGCCCACAGCAGCTGCCTCGCTATGTGACGGAAACGCTGGGGCAGACGAAATCCCAGCGGATCACCACCCTCATTGCCGACCTGGTGCAAACCAGCCGGGTCGGGCTGGCATTCAGCACGCCCGTGCAGCAGGCCTATGACGAGCTGCACCACTTTATGTACGCAACGGTGTATGAGGACGAGACCGCCAAAAAAGAGGAGCATAAGGTGGAAGGGCTGATTGAAGCGCTGTACGAGGACTTCTGCCGCGCACCGGACCAGATGCCCAATTTTTATGTGGAACTGGCCTGGCAGGACGGTGTGGAGCGGGCCGTGGCCGATTATATCAGCGGCATGAGCGATGAATTTGCAACCCGTGCCTTTGCCGAGCGGTTTGTGCCGAAAAAGTGGCATGTGCTGTAAAAGGCAGCCCGGACGAAACAATTTTGCAAAATGTGAAATTCGGGACAGCCGAAAAGAGTTTCTTTAACAGAAGGGGGTGATGGGATGATCCCACAGGAATATGTGCAGGAAGTGGTGCGCCGCACCGACATTGTGGACCTGATCGGCAGCTATGTGCAGCTGCGGCATCGGGGCCGCACCCAGACGGGGCTGTGCCCGTTTCACAATGAAAAGACCCCTTCCTTTGTGGTCTACCCGGAAAACCAGAGCTTTTACTGCTTTGGCTGCGGCGTGGGCGGCGACGCCATCACCTTTGTGCGAAAGATCAACAATCTGGACTATGTGGAGGCAGTGAAGGCTCTGGCGGGCCGGGCGGGGATGCCCATGCCCGAGGAGGATGACAAGGCGGGTCGCCTGCGCAGCCGCATTCTGAACATCAACCGGGATGCGGCCCGCTTCTTCTACGCGCAGCTCACGGCCTCCAATGCGGAGGCACGGCGCGCCCGGGCCTACTGGAAAGGCCGCGGCCTGTCGGACAGCACCATCCGCCGGTTCGGTCTGGGGTATGCCCCTACAGGTTTCCACGCCTGCCGGGAGCACTTGAAAAGCCTGGGCTACACCGATGAGGAGCTGCTGGCCTCCGGCATCATCAAGCGAAGCCAGAAGGGCAATCTGTACGATGCGTTCTTCGGCCGCGTGATGACCCCCATCTTTGATCTGCGGGGCAACATCATTGCCTTCGGCGGCCGCGTGCTGGACGACTCAAAGCCTAAGTATGTGAACAGCCCCGAGACCATGGTGTATAAAAAAAGCAAGGCCATGTTTGCGCTGAACATTGCAAAAAAAAGCACCTCCCGCCGCTACATCCTCTGTGAGGGCTACATGGACGTGATCAGCCTGCATCAGGCGGGCTTTGATACGGCGGTGGCGGCCTGCGGCACGGCCTTGACCGGCGAGCAGGTGAAGCTGCTGAGCGAATACGCCGATGAAGTGGTGCTCTGCTACGATTCGGACGAGGCGGGCCAAAAGGCCACCGCCCGCAGTCTGGAGCTGTTCAGCCAAAGCCCCATCCGGGTGAGCGTGCTGAACATTCCCGGCGCGAAGGACCCGGACGAGTACATCAAAAAATATGGGCGGGAGCGGTTTGAGACGCTGCTGAACGGCACACGCAACGCCATTGAGTACAAGCTGGCCCGCATCAAAGAAAAGCACGACGTGGCCAGCCCGGCCGGGCGGCTGGATTACATTAAGGAGGCCATCGGCCTGCTGGCCGGGCGGGTGACCCCCACTGAGCGGGATGTGTATGCCGGCCGGCTGGCGGAGGAGACGAACGTTTCCAAGGCGGCCATTCTGGCCCAACTGGACGGGGCCATTGCCCAGGCCCGGCGCCGGGCCAGCCGCCAGCGGCAGGAGGCCCTGATGCATCAGGGCGTGGCCTCCCAGATCAAGGTGCCCTACACCATGGGCGGCAGCGAGGCGCTGGGCGTGGCCAATGCCGAGCAGCAGCTGGTGTGTGCCCTGCTGAAGCGGCCGGAACTGATTGCCCGGGTGAAGCAGCGCATTCTGCCGGAGCGCTTTTTGATGGAGGATATGCGCAACGCTTACACCGCCATCTGCGGCTGCCAGGCGCGGGGCGTTCCGCCGGAGCTGGGCGTGCTGAGCGGGATGCTGAGCGAGGAAGAGATTTCCACGCTGAGCCAGCTGCTGGCGCGAAATTACGACATCGCCCTCACCGATCAGGACGTGGAGCTGTACATGGATCGGATGGAGCGCAGCCTACCCCGAAGCCGGGAAGCCGGGAAGATGTCGGTGCAGGAGCTGGACGATTATCTGGAGACCCTTCGCCGCAAAAAGGGCGCGGAGGAGCCGGGCGGAAGCCCCGGAACCACACGTTGAAAACGCTGAATCCCGCAGGCTGCCGCCTGCGGTGCAGCTGCCCGGAGGGCTGTGCCCCTGCCGGGAACCATAGAACGGGCAGCACCGCCTGCCCCAAGAACGAAACGCATCGAACCGGGAAAGCTGCCCCGAAGGCGGCGGGCCGATGCCGGGGACGAACAAACAAAGAGGAGAACGACATATGGCAGAAAAGAAGAATGTGCTGCGGGAACTGCTGGAGAACGGCAAGCGCACCGGCAAACTGAACGGCAAGGAGATCGCGGACGCCATTGAGGAGAGCGGCTTTGACGTGGAGCAGATCGACAAGCTGTACGAGACGCTGGAACGCAACGGCATTGAAGTGGTGGACGAGCCGGAGAACGACGCCGAGAACTTTACCCTCACTGAGGAGAGCGTGGAGCAGTTCGAGAGCAGCCTGTCTGCCGACGGCGTGGCCATCGATGACCCCGTGAAGGTCTACCTGAAGGAAATCGGCCGGGTGCCCTTGCTGACCAGCGATGAGGAGATCCAGCTGGCCAAGGACATTCAGGAGGGCGGCCCCAAGGGCGAGCGCGCCAAGCAGCGCCTGAGCGAGGCCAACCTGCGTCTGGTGGTCTCGATTGCCAAGCGGTATGTGGGCCGCGGTATGCAGTTCCTGGATCTGATCCAGGAGGGCAACCTGGGCCTGATCAAGGCGGTGGATAAGTTCGATTACACCAAGGGCTTCAAATTCTCCACCTATGCCACCTGGTGGATTCGCCAGGCCATTACCCGCGCCATTGCGGACCAGGCCCGCACCATCCGCATTCCGGTGCACATGGTGGAGACCATCAATAAGGTGAAGAAGGTGTCCAGCCAGCTGCTGCATGAGAACGGCCATGAGCCCACCGCCGACGAGATCAGCGCGGCGCTGGATATGCCCGTGGATAAGGTGCGCGAGATCATGCGGGTGGCCCAGGAGCCTGTGAGCCTGGAGACCCCCATCGGCGAGGAGGAGGACAGCCATCTGGGCGACTTCATCCCCGATGAGGACGCCCCTGTGCCCGCCGAGGCCGCCAGCCACACCCTGCTGAAGGAACAGCTGGGCTCGGTGCTGAAAACGCTGACCCCCCGTGAGGCCAAGGTGCTGAGCCTGCGCTTCGGCCTGGACGACGGCCGCCCCCGCACCCTGGAAGAGGTGGGCAAGGAGTTCAACGTTACCCGTGAACGCATTCGTCAGATCGAGGCCAAGGCGCTGCGCAAGCTGCGCCATCCCAGCCGTTCCAAGAAGCTGCGCGACTTCCTGGATTGATTGCAGTTTTTGAACAACGAGGCCGCCGGGCCTGCCCTGTATGGGACAAGCCCGGCGGCTTTTTTGCGTGCATACCGCTCTTGCTTTGACAAACGGCGGCCAGTCTGGTATAAATAGTAGGATGCAAAATACATTGTTCTGGTATAGTTAAAGGAGCGTTTCTTGTGCATATTACTCAGGAATCCGACTATGCGGTGCGCATCGTCTACTGCCTGGCCAGAGAGGCCCGGCGGATGGATGCCCGCACCATCAGCGAGCAGATGGCCATCTCTCTGCGTTTTTCCCTCAAGATTCTGGGCAAGCTGGCCCAGAGCGGGCTGGTGGTAAGCTACAAGGGCAACCGGGGCGGGTACGAACTTTCCCGCCCGGCGGCCCAGATTACCCTGCGGCAGGTGATCGAGGCCGTGGAAGGCCCGTACCGGCTTTCCCGCTGTTTGGGCGAGGATGCAGGCGAGTGCAGCCGGGGGGCTTCCGGGTGCTGTGCCTTCCAGCGGGTGTTCAGCCGCATCAGCGGCACCATCAACCGGGAGCTGGAGGCCGTGAACTTTGAAATGCTGCTGTGGGATGCCGAACATCTGCCGGACCAGAAGCCCGCTTCGGAGGCGGAGAACCCGGCGGCAGCCGTACAGTAATCGCAAAAGTCCACACTGAGCCAGGTGTTTAATTATGAATTTTGAAAATTGAAAAAAATAAAAAACCTCTTGACATAGCCTTTTTTTGGCATTATACTGCTATGGTATAACAAAATGGATTAGAACGCCCAAGACCACTTCGCATGTGCAAAAAAGCACCGAAAGTTTGTGAAAAATTCACAAAAACGATGCAAAGATGCGGGGCTGGCCTTGTGCGCTTTGCCATCATATCCAATTCAAAGAAGAGGAGAGGACGCATTTTATGATGAAGGTCAAGCCCGTAAAGCTCGGCAAAACCGAAAGAATGAGCTTTTCCCGCATCGATGAAGTCATCGAAATGCCCAACCTGATCGAAGTTCAGAAGAACTCCTATCAGTGGTTCCTGGATGAAGGCCTGAAAGAGGTCTTCAAGGACATTTCGGCCATTGGCGACTACACCGGAAATCTGGTGCTGGATTTCATCGACTACCGCCTGGACAAGCAGCCCAAGTACACCATCAAAGAGTGCAAGGAACGGGATGTGACTTACGCGGCTCCCCTGCGCGTGACCGCCCGTCTGCTGAATAAGGAGACCGGCGAAATCAAGCAGCAGGAAGTCTTTATGGGCGACTTCCCCCTGATGACCGACTCCGGCACCTTCATCATCAACGGCGCCGAGCGCGTGATCGTCAGTCAGCTGGTTCGTTCTCCCGGCGTGTTCTTCGACGAGAGCTACGACAAGACCGGCAAGAAGCTGTTCACCGCCACCATGAACCCCAACCGCGGTGCCTGGCTGGAGTATGAGACCGACTCCAACGATGTGTTCTACGTCCGCATTGATAAGAACCGCAAGCTGCCCGTCACCACCCTGGTGCGCGCGCTGGGCCTGGGCACCGATGCGCAGATCCTGGATTATTTCGGCGAGGACGAGCGCATTCTGGCCACCCTGGAAAAGGACGTGACCAAGAATGAGGCCGAAGGCCTGATCGAGTGCTACAAGAAGCTGCGTCCCGGCGAGCCCCCGACGGTGGAGAGCGCCCAGAACCAGATCGACATGCTGTTCTTCGACCCCCGCCGGTACGACCTGTCCAAGTTCGGCCGCTACAAGATGAACCGCAAGCTGAGCCTGGCCCGCCGCATTGAGTACTTCACCGCGGCCGAGAACGTCATCGCCCCCCTGACCGGCGAGATCCTGATCACCGCCGGTGAGCAGATCACCCGCGAGAAGGCGCTGGAGGCCGATAAGGCCGGTGTCAGCGTGGTGTGGCTGGACGTGGAAGGCAAGAAGGTCAAGGTCGTGACCAACGGCTGTGTGGATGCCCAGCCCTTCTTCAGCTTCGACGTGACCGAGTGCGGCATCAACGAGCGCTGCAACTTCGCTCAGATCCGCCAGATTCTGGATGAGACCGACGGCGATGTGGAAAAGCAGAAGCAGCTGCTGGAAGAGCGTCACGATCAGCTGATCTGCCGCACCGTCACCGTGGATGACATCTTCTCCTCCATCAACTATCTGAACGGTCTGGACCACGGTGTTGGCGTGACCGATGACATCGACCATCTGGGCAACCGCCGCATCCGCAGCGTGGGCGAGCTGCTGCAGAACCAGTTCCGCATCGGCTTCTCCCGTATGGAGCGTGTCATCCGTGAGCGCATGACCCTGCAGGCGCAGGACGCCGACGGCGCAACCCCCGCCTCCCTCATCAACATCCGGCCTGTGGTTGCCGCGGTGAAGGAGTTCTTCGGTTCCAGCCCCCTGTCCCAGTTCATGGACCAGAACAACCCTCTGGCTGAGCTGACGCATAAGCGCCGCCTGTCCGCCCTGGGCCCCGGCGGTCTGTCCCGTGACCGCGCCGGTTTCGAGGTGCGTGACGTTCACTACAGCCATTACGGCCGTATGTGCCCCATTGAAACGCCTGAAGGCCCCAACATCGGTCTGATCTCCTATCTGGCTACCTTCGCCAAGATCAACAAGTACGGCTTCGTTGAGGCACCTTACCGCAAGGTGAAAAAGATCTTTGACGACGAGGGCAAGCTGATCGATGAGGTCGTCACCGATGAGGTGGTCTACATGACCGCCGACGTGGAGGACGAGTACGTGGTGGCCCAGGCCAACGAGCCTCTGGATGAGGCCGGCCACTTTATGAAGGCTCGCGTCAATGCCCGCCGCCGCGATGACATTCTGGAAATCGAGCGCGAAAAGGTCGATTACATGGACGTTTCGCCCAAGATGGTGGTGTCTGTGGCAACGGCCATGATCCCCTTCCTGGAAAACGATGATGCCAACCGTGCCCTGATGGGCTCCAACATGCAGCGCCAGGCTGTGCCTCTGATGGTGACCCAGCAGCCCATCGTGGCTACCGGTATGGAATACAAGGCCGCCTGCGACTCCGGCGTTTGCGTGCTGGCCAAGCACGACGGCGTTGTGGAGCGTGTGGATGCCGATAAGGTGATCATCCGCACCTCCAAGACCACCACCGATGAGTATGAGCTGATTAAGTTCATGCGCTCCAACCAGGGCACCTGCGTGAACCAGCGCCCCATCGTCTCGGTGGGCGAGGAAGTGAAGGCCGGCCAGGTGATTGCCGACGGCCCCGCTACCCGCAACGGTGAGATCAGCCTGGGCAAGAACGCCCTGATCGGCTTCATGACCTGGGAGGGCTACAACTACGAGGACGCCGTTCTGATCAACGAGAAGATCGTGCGTGAGGACGTGTACACCTCCATCCACATTGAGGAGTACGAAATCGAGGCCCGCGAGAATAAGCTGGGACCCGAGGAGATCACCCGCGACATCCCCAATGTGGGCGAGGATGCCCTGAAGGATCTGGACGAGCGCGGCATCATCCGCGTGGGCGCCGAGGTCAACGCCGGCGACATCCTGGTTGGTAAGGTCAGCCCCAAGGGCGAGACCGAGCTGACCGCTGAGGAGCGCCTGCTGCGCGCCATCTTCGGCGAGAAGGCCCGCGAAGTGCGCGACACCTCTCTGCGTGTGCCCCACGGCGCCTACGGCATCGTGGTGGATGTGAAGGTGTTCACCCCCGACAACTGCGACGAGCTGCAGCCCAATGTGCGCCAGGTGGTGCGCTGCTACATTGCCCAGAAGCGCAAGATCAGCGTGGGCGATAAGATGGCCGGCCGTCACGGCAACAAGGGCGTTGTGTCCCGCATTCTGCCCCAGGAGGATATGCCCTTCCTGGCCGACGGTACCCCGCTGGACATCGTGCTGAACCCCCTGGGCGTGCCCTCCCGTATGAACATCGGTCAGGTTCTGGAAGTGAACCTGGGCTACGCCGCCAAGGCTCTGGGCTGGAAGGTGATGACCCCCGTGTTCGACGGCGCTCACGAGAGCGACATCCACGAGGCGTTCCGCACTGCCGCCGAGCAGAACCACGGCGAGAATGCCCCTGAGTATCCCACCCAGCTGCCCAAGATCATGGGCGAGCGCGGCCACATCATCGACTTCAGCAAGATCGAGCTGGATGAGGACGGCAAGAGCGAAGTGTTCGACGGCCGTACCGGCGAGAAGTTCGATAACCGCGTTACCGTGGGCTATATGTACTACCTGAAGCTGCATCATCTGGTCGATGATAAGATCCATGCCCGTTCCACCGGCCCCTACAGCCTGGTTACCCAGCAGCCTCTGGGCGGCAAGGCCCAGTTCGGCGGCCAGCGCTTCGGCGAGATGGAGGTTTGGGCTTTGGAGGCTTACGGCGCTGCTTACACCTTGCAGGAGATCCTGACGGTGAAGTCGGATGACGTGGTGGGCCGTGTGAAGACCTACGAGGCCATTGTGAAGGGTCAGGATGTGCCCAAGCCCGGTATCCCCGAGAGCTTCCGCGTGCTGATCAAGGAAATGCAGAGCCTGGGCCTGGATGTGAGTGTGCTGGATGCGGAAGGCGAGGAAATTGACCTGAAGCAGAACTTCGACGACGAAGAGACCGGTTTTGACTCCCGCGATATGGGCGACGACGTGCTGCTGGAAAGCGAACTGAACGACGATTACAGCATTGAAAACGCCGACGAGGGCTTTGAAGAAGAGGAAGAAGGCCCCACTGCCGCTGACATGGAAGACCTGTTCAGCGATGACGGCGACGCCGGCATCCTGCCCGAGGGCGAGGACTTCTAAGGCAAGACCGACCCGAAGCATACACCACAGTTTCAATTAAGGAAGGGTTCGATTCATGGAATATAATGATTTCGATTCGATTAAGATCAGCCTTGCCTCTCCCGATCAGATCCGCGCCTGGAGCTATGGCGAGGTAAAAAAGCCCGAGACCATCAACTACCGCACCCTGAAGCCCGAGCGCGACGGCCTGTTCTGCGAGCGCATCTTTGGACCCACCAAGGACTGGGAGTGCCACTGCGGCAAGTACAAGCGCATTCGCTACAAGGGCAAGATCTGCGACCGCTGCGGCGTTGAGGTCACCAAGGCCAAGGTTCGCCGCGAGCGCATGGGCCACATTGAGCTGGCCGCGCCCGTCAGCCACATCTGGTATTTCAAGGGCATTCCCAGCCGCATCGGCCTGATGCTGGACATCAGCCCCCGTCAGCTGGAGAAGGTGCTGTACTTTGCCAGCTACATCGTCATTGATCCCGGCGAGACCCGCCTGGAGAAGATGCAGCTGCTGAACGACAAGGAGTACCGCGAGCTGCGGGAGACCTACGAGGACGAGTTCCGCGCCGGCATGGGCGCTGAGGCCATTCAGGAGCTGCTGGCCGAGATCGATCTGGACGCCCTGAGCGCCCAGCTGAAGGAAGAGCTGGAGCCGGTGCCCGGCCAGCGCGTCAGCGGCCAGAAGGCCATGCGCATCCTGAAGCGTCTGGAGGTTGTGGAGGCATTCCGCCTGTCCGGCAACCGCCCCGAGTGGATGATTATGAACGTGGTTCCGGTCATTCCGCCGGACATCCGCCCCATGGTTCAGCTGGACGGCGGCCGCTTTGCCACCAGTGACCTGAACGATCTGTACCGCCGCGTGATCAACCGCAACAACCGCCTGAAGCGCCTGCTGGAGCTGGGCGCGCCTGACATCATCGTGCGCAACGAAAAGCGTATGCTGCAGGAGGCTGTGGACGCCCTGATCGACAACGGCCGCCGCGGCCGCCCCGTGACCGGCCCCAACAACCGCCCCCTGAAGAGCCTGTCGGATATGCTGAAGGGCAAGACCGGCCGCTTCCGTCAGAACCTGCTGGGCAAGCGTGTTGACTACTCCGGCCGTTCCGTTATCGTCGTTGGCCCCGAGCTGAAGATGTATCAGTGCGGCCTGCCCAAGGAGATGGCTCTGGAGCTGTTCAAGCCCTTTGTCATGAAGGACCTGGTGGAGAAGGGCATTGCCAACAACATCAAGTCCGCCCGCAAGATGGTGGAGCGCAGCCGCATCGAGGTGTGGGACAGCCTGGAGACTGTGATCAAGGGCCATCCTGTGCTGCTGAACCGTGCACCTACGCTGCACCGCCTGGGCATTCAGGCCTTCGAGCCTGTGCTGGTTGAGGGCCGCGCCATTAAGTTGCACCCCCTGGCCTGCACCGCCTTCAACGCCGACTTCGACGGCGACCAGATGGCCGTCCATCTGCCCCTGTCCAAGGAGGCCCAGCGCGAGGCCAAGCTGCTGATGCTGGCTTCCGGCAACCTGCTGAAGCCCGCCGACGGCTGCCCCGTTACCGTGCCTACGCAGGATATGATCCTGGGCAGCTACTACCTGACCATGGTTAACCCCGACGACAAGGGCGCAGGCAAGGTGTTCCGCGATGAGAACGAGGCCATCATGGCCTATGCCGAGCATGTGGTCACCCTGCAGGCCCCCATTCAGGTGCGCCGCGAGCGCGAGGTGGATGGCGTAATGCGTCATCGCCTGGTGGAGACCACCGTGGGCAAGATCATCTTCAACAATCCCATTCCCCAGAACCTGGGCTATGTGGATCGTGAGGACCCCGAGCATATGTTCGATCTGGAAGTGGACTTCCAGGTTACGAAAAAGAACCTGCCTGACATCATCAGCCGCTGCCTGACCATGAACGGCCCCCACGCCACCGCTGAGATGCTGGACCACATCAAGGCCCAGGGCTACAAGTACTCCACCATCAGCGCCATCACCGTTGCCGTGTGCGACGCCGTGATCCCGCCTGAGAAGCCCGCCCTGATGGCGGAAGCCGACGCGCAGGTGTCCAAGGTGCTGAAGCAGTACAACAAGGGTGTTCTGTCCGACAACGAGCGCTATGAGCGCGTCATCCGCATTTGGCAGGATACCACCGATAAGGTCTCCAAGGCGCTGGCCAAGAACCTGCCCGCCCGCAACCCCATCTTCATGATGGCGGATTCCGGCGCCCGTGGTTCCATGAACCAGATCAAGCAGCTGGCCGGCATGCGCGGCCTGCTGGCCAACACCTCCGGTAAGACCATCGAGATGCCCATTCGCGCCAACTACCGCGAAGGTCTGAACGTACTGGAATACTTCGTTTCCAGCCGTGGTGCTCGTAAGGGCCTGACCGATACCGCTCTGCGTACCGCTGACTCCGGTTACCTGACCCGCCGTCTGGTGGATGTGTCTCAGGAAGTCATCATCCGCGAAGAGGACTGCGGCGCTACCGAGGGCATTATGGTTTCCGATCTGCGTGAGGGCAAGGAGGAAATCGAGAAGTTCAGCGAGCGCCTGATCGGCCGTTACGCCGTGAGGGATGTGGTGAACCCCGCCACCGGCGAGATCATCGTACCCTATGGCAAGATGATGGACCTGTACGATGCTGAAAAGATCGAGGAAGCCGGCATCACCGAGCTGGAGATCCGCAGCGTGCTGACCTGCCGTGCGAAGCGCGGTGTCTGCGCACACTGCTACGGCTCCAACATGGCCAACGGCGACACCGTGAACATCGGCGAGGCCGTGGGTATCATCGCGGCTCAGTCCATCGGTGAGCCTGGTACTCAGCTGACCATGCGTACCTTCCATACCGGCGGTATTGCTTCTGCCGAGGATATTACCCAGGGTCTGCCCCGCGTTGAAGAGCTGTTCGAGAGCCGCCGCCCCAAGGCAATGGCCATCATGACCGAGATCGCCGGTACGGCGCACATCGACGACACCAAGAAGAACCGCCATGTGGTGGTGAACGGTGTGGACGAGAACGGCGCTCCCGTGGAGAAGAGCTACCTGATCCCCTTCGGTCAGCGTGTGCGCATCCAGGACGGCGACGTGCTGGAGAAGGGCGCAATGATCACCGAGGGCCATGCTTATCCCCAGGATATCCTGGCCATCAAGGGCCCCACCGCTGTGCGTGATTACCTGATCAGCGAAGTGCAGAAGGTTTACCGTCTGCAGGGCGTTGAGGTGAACGACAAGCACATCGAGGTCATCGTGCGTCAGATGCTGCGCAAGGTGCGCGTGGAGGACGCCGGTTCCACCAACCTGATCGGCGGCGCGCTGGAAGACCGCATCGAGGTGGAGACCCGCAACGAAGAGATCCGTGAGCGGATCGCCAACGGCGAGACCGGCCTGCGTGAGGCCACCTACAGCCAGGTGCTGCTGGGCATCACCAAGTCTTCTCTGGCCACCAACAGCTTCATGTCCGCTGCCTCCTTCCAGGAGACCACCCGCGTGCTGACCGATGCCGCCATTAAGGGCAAGGTCGATACGCTGCAGGGTCTGAAGGAGAACGTCATCATTGGTAAGCTGTTGCCCGCGGGCACCGGTCTGCCGGAGGTGGAAGAGGCGCTGATTCGCCGTGAGGAATCCGGCGAGTGCATCATGGATCGGGAAAAGGCTGCCGAATAAGCAGTGCTTGACCGGAAAGCGGCTTCAACTTTATAGAGTAAAGCACAGCGGTGCAGCTGCCCAAACGGGCCTGCACCGCTGTGCTTTTTTGTCGTGAGTGCCCGATGCCTCCGAAAACTGGTGTGCCGTCACCGCCAAAGCCGGATTGCCTGCATCTGTATAAAATTTGCATACGCTGCGGCCGCTGCAAGTGCAGAAAATCACAGAAATTTTTTAAGCAGAACGAAAAAACAATCGCAACAGCGGAAAATACTCTGCGGCGTGGCAAAGAACTTGAACAATTGGCTTTCGCCTAAAGACAAACTGTGCAAAAGAGGCCGGGAACCTGTTAGAATTCTTTGCAGCGAAAATGAATATTTTTTCTCTGCATGGGCGAACCTGTAAAGCAGGCCAGGAAGCGAGCGGAAAGATTTTTCGATTTTTGACGTAAATATTGCAAATTTATGTTGACATCAGCCTCGGTTTCGGGTAAAATATTATCGCTGTGCGGAGGCACAGCTATGTCCTTTCGGACATGCCCCATTGCGGGGCGAACCGCAAAATAACGAAAGAAAGGAGAAAACAATGCCTACTTTTAACCAGCTCGTACGCAAAGGCCGTGAGGTCCTGGTTCAGAAGAGCACTGCGCCCGCTCTGCTGAAGAGCTACAACTCCCAGAAGAAGGCGTACACCGATCAGAACAGCCCCCAGAAGCGTGGCGTCTGCACCGCTGTCCGTACCATGACCCCCAAGAAGCCTAACTCCGCTCTGCGTAAGGTTGCCCGTGTTAAGCTCACGAATGGTATCGAGGTCACCTCTTACATTCCTGGTATCGGCCACAATCTGCAGGAGCACAGCGTCGTTCTGATCCGTGGCGGTCGTGTTAAGGACCTGCCTGGTGTTCGTTACCACATTATCCGTGGTACTCTGGATACCCAGGGTGTGGCCAACCGCAACCAGTCCCGTTCCAAGTACGGTGCGAAGCGTCCCAAGGCCGGTGCTAAGAAGAAGTAAAAAATGACATTCCGCCAACAAAGGCTTTCTGATATAGATATTTGAGTGCGTGTGCGTGCGATAGTAGATAGAAGGATGGCTCTTTGTGGCACAACGGGAGTATTTTTACTTTCGAGTACCGATGATATCATTCTGTGAAGGAGGGAAGAAAGATGCCTAGAAGAGGTAACGTTGCAAAGCGGGACGTTCTGGCGGATCCGCTTTACAATTCCAAAATGGTCACCCGGCTGATCAACAACATCATGCTGGATGGCAAGAAGGGTGTGGCCCAGAAGATCGTTTACGATGCTTTTGCTGAGGTTCAGGAGAAGACCGGCAATGATCCCCTGGAGATGTTCGAGAAGGCTCTCGAGAACATCATGCCCAGCCTGGAGGTTAAGGCTCGCCGTGTGGGCGGTTCTACCTATCAGGTTCCCGTTGAGGTGCGTGCTGCCCGTCGTGAGACCCTGGGTCTGCGCTGGCTGACCACCTACTCCCGCGCCCGCAGCGAGCGCACCATGAGCGAGCGTCTGGCTCGTGAGATCATGGACGCCGTGAACGGTACCGGCAACGCCGTGAAGAAGCGCGAGGATACCCATAAGATGGCCGAGGCCAACAAGGCTTTCGCCCATTACCGCTATTGATCCGTTGACAGGAGGTTGCTATGGCTAGAGACGTTTCTCTGGAAATGACCCGAAACATCGGTATCATGGCCCACATCGACGCAGGCAAAACCACCACCACCGAGCGTATTCTGTACTACACTGGCGTCAACCACAAGATTGGTGAGACCCATGATGGTGCGTCTACCATGGACTGGATGGAGCAGGAGAAGGAGCGTGGTATCACCATCACTTCTGCCGCTACTACCTGCTACTGGAGCCATACCGAGACTCAGCACGATCCCGCGGCCTACAAGAAGAATCGTCACCGGATCAACATCATCGACACCCCGGGCCACGTGGACTTCACCGTTGAGGTGGAGCGTAGCCTGCGCGTTCTGGACGGTTCTGTGACCGTTCTGTGCGCCAAGGGTGGTGTTGAGCCTCAGTCTGAGACCGTTTGGCGTCAGGCTGATAACTACAAGGTGCCCCGTATGGTGTACGTCAACAAGATGGACATCATGGGTGCCAACTTCTACCGCTGCGTGGATATGCTGCGCGACCGGCTGAAGTGCAACGCCGTGCCCATCCAGCTGCCCATCGGCAGTGAGGAGACCTTCAAGGGCATCATCGACCTGATCGATATGAAGGCCGATGTGTACTATGATGACATGGGCGTTGATATCCGCGTGGAGGACATCCCCGAGGATATGAAGGAGAAGGCCCAGGAGTATCACGACGCCATGATCGAAGCCATCGCCGAGAACGACGAGGCCCTCATGGAGAAGTACCTGGACGGTCAGGAACTGACCAAGGCCGAGATCAAGGCTGCTCTGCGCAAGGAAACCATCGCCAACACCGTGGTTCCCGTCACCTGCGGTACTTCTTACCGCAACAAGGGCGTGCAGAAGCTGCTGGATGCCATTGTGGACTACATGCCCGCCCCCACCGACATTGAGGACATCAAGGGCGTGAACCCCCGCACCGGCGAAGAGGAGAGCCGTCCCTCTGACGACAACGCTCCCTTTGCTGCTCTGGCGTTCAAGATTGCCACCGACCCCTTCGTTGGTAAGCTGTGCTTCTTCCGCGTGTACTCCGGTGTTGTCGAGGCCGGCACCACTGTGTACAACAGCGTGAAGGACAACAACGAGCGCATTGGCCGCATCCTGCAGATGCACGCCAATCATCGTAAGGACATCGAGTGCTGCTACGCCGGCGACATTGCCGCCGCCGTGGGCCTGAAGAACACCACCACCGGTGACACCCTGTGTGACCCCGCTCATCCCATCGTTCTGGAGAGCATGGAGTTCCCCGAGCCCGTTATCCGCGTAGCCATCGAGCCCAAGACCAAGGCCGGTTCTGAGAAGATGGGTCTGGCTCTGGCCAAGCTGGCTGAAGAGGATCCCACCTTCCGCACTTGGACTGACGAGGAAACTGGTCAGACCATCATCGCCGGCATGGGCGAGCTGCATCTGGAAATCATCGTGGACCGTCTGCTGCGTGAGTTCAAGGTGGAAGCCAACGTTGGTGCACCTCAGGTTGCTTACCGTGAATGCATCCGCCGTCCCGCTTCTTCCAACACGAAGTACGCTCGTCAGTCCGGTGGTAAGGGCCAGTACGGTCACTGTATCATCGACATCGAGCCCAACGAGAGCGGCAAGGGCTATGAGTTCATCAACGCCGTTGTCGGCGGCGATGTTCCCAAGGAGTTCATCGAGCCCATCAACCAGGGTATTCAGGGTGCTATGCAGACCGGTATCCTGGCAGGCTACCCCGTTGAGGATGTGAAGGTCACCCTGAAGGGCGGTTCTTACCACGAGGTCGACTCCTCCGAGATGGCGTTTAAGATCGCCGGCTCCATGGCATTCAAGGATGCTATGGCTAAGGCCGATCCTGCCATCATGGAGCCCATCATGAAGGTTTCCGTCATCGTTCCCGATGATTACATGGGCGATGTTATCGGCGACCTGAACGCTCGCCGCGGCCAGATCCAGGGCATGGAGGCCATGAATGGCAGCCAGCGCATCAATGCGTTTGTGCCTCTGGCTCAGATGTTCGGCTACGCCACCGACCTGCGTTCCAAGACTCAGGGCCGTGGTCAGTACTCCATGGAGCCCAGCCATTACGCTGAGGTGCCCAAGAGCATTGCCGAGTCCATCATCGCCGGCCGTAAGAAAGGCTGAGCGAAAAACGGGTGAAGGGCTAAATTTCCCCAAAATCTCTTGATTTTTCAGGGGGATTTTAGTATGATAACCTTAAATCCGATTCTGCTGATACAAAGGAGGAAATTCCAATGGCTAAGGAAAAGTTTAACCGCGATAAGCCCCATGTCAACATTGGCACCATCGGCCACGTTGACCATGGCAAGACTACCCTGACTGCTGCCATCACCAAGGTGCTGGCTCTGAAGGGCGACGCCGATTTCATGGATTATGCCAACATCGATAAGGCTCCCGAGGAGCGCGAGCGCGGCATCACCATCAACACTGCTCACGTTGAGTACCAGACCGACAAGCGTCACTATGCTCACGTTGACTGCCCGGGCCATGCTGACTACGTCAAGAACATGATCACCGGTGCTGCTCAGATGGACGGCGCTATTCTGGTTGTGTCCGCTGCTGACGGCCCCATGCCCCAGACCCGCGAGCACATTCTGCTGTCTCGTCAGGTTGGCGTGCCCTATATCGTTGTCTTCATGAACAAGGTCGATCAGGTCGATGACCCCGAGCTGCTGGACCTGGTTGAGATGGAGATCCGCGAGCTGCTGAACGAGTATGATTTCCCCGGCGACGATACCCCCATCATCAAGGGCTCCGCGCTGAAGGCCCTGGAGAGCGAGAGCAAGGATCCCAGCGCTCCCGAGTACGCCTGCATCCTGGAGCTGATGGACGCTGTCGACGAGTATATCCCCACCCCCGACCGCAAGGCCGATCTGCCCTTCCTGATGCCTGTTGAGGATGTCATGACCATTTCCGGCCGTGGTACTGTTGCCACCGGTCGTGTGGAGCGCGGCACCATCAAGGTTGGCGAGGAAGTTGAGATCGTTGGCCTGAAGGAAGAGAAGGGCAAGAGCACCATTACCGGTCTGGAGATGTTCCGCAAGAGCCTGGACTTCGCTCAGGCGGGCGACAACATCGGCGCTCTGCTGCGCGGCATTCAGCGCAACGAGATCGAGCGTGGCCAGGTTATTGCCAAGCCCGGTTCTGTGCATCCTCACACCAAGTTTGAGGGCCACGTCTATATTCTGAAGAAGGAAGAGGGCGGCCGTCATACTCCTTTCTTCAACAACTATCGTCCTCAGTTCTACTTCCGGACCACCGACGTGACCGGCATCATCACCCTGCCCGAGGGCACCGAGATGTGCATGCCTGGCGATAACGTCTCCATGTCCGTTGAGCTGATCACCCCCATCGCCATGGAAGAGGGCCTGCGTTTCGCTATCCGTGAGGGTGGCCGTACCGTTGGTTCCGGCGTGGTTTCCAAGATCATCGAGTAATCTTTGATCTCTGGATTTGTTTCTCAGATACAAGGCTCCCTGTCGTAAGGCAGGGAGCCTTTTTTGGCGTTGTGCTGTGTTTGTGTTTGGCAACGCCGCGCAAATTCTACAAGCTGTGCCCGGGGGCAAGGGATGTAAAATTTTCAGGATTGTGGTATAATAGCCCAAAGACTGTGATGACACGCCGGCCGGGCAGAACGCGGCGGCAGGGTGTGCCCAAAGCCTTTGCTGCATATGCGATGAAGCGGGCCGTTTGAGCGGCCTTTGGTGGGGCCAAAGCCCCGGAACATTTCAAATCAGGAGGAACTAGCGTGCAAAGAGAAACTGTCATTGTGATGGATTTCGGCGGCCAGTACAATCAGCTGATTGCCCGTCGTGTGCGGGAATGCAACGTGTACTGCGAGATCGTGTCCTATCGGACCAGCCTGGAGGATCTGAAAAAGAAGAACCCCAAGGGCATCATCCTCACCGGCGGCCCCAACAGTGCCTATCTGCCGGATGCGCCCACCTACTCCAAGGAACTGTTTGAGCTGGGCGTGCCCGTGCTGGGCATTTGCTATGGCAGCCAGCTGATGATGCATCTGCTGGGCGGCCATGTGTGTCCGGCCCCCGAGAGGGAATACGGCAAGACCCTGGTGCATGTGGACACTTCCTCCAAGCTGTTTGAGGGAGTCAGCCCCGACACCATCTGCTGGATGAGCCACAATGACTACATTGAAAAGGCTGCCCCCGGCTTTGAGATCATTGCCCACACCGACAACTGCCCGGTGGCTGCGGTGCAGGCCCCGGAAAAGGGCCTGTACGCGGTGCAGTTCCATCCGGAAGTGCTGCACACGGCGGAAGGCAAGAAGATGCTGGCCAACTTTGTGTTCAACGTTTGCGGCTGTGCCGGCGACTGGAAGATGGATTCCTTTGTGGAGCACTCCATCGAGGCCATTCGCAAGGAAGTGGGCGACGGCAAGGTGCTGTGCGCCCTGTCCGGCGGTGTGGACTCCAGCGTGGCCGCCGTTATGCTGAGCAAGGCGGTGGGCAAGCAGCTGACCTGCGTGTTTGTGGATCACGGCCTGCTGCGCAAGAATGAGGCCGAAGAGGTTTGCAGTGTCTTTGGCCCCGATGGTCCCTATGACCTGAACTTCATCTGCGTGGATGCCCGCAAGCGCTTTTACGACAAGCTGGACGGCGTGAGCGAGCCGGAGCGCAAGCGCAAGATCATTGGCGAGGAGTTCATCCGCGTCTTTGAGGAAGAGGCCAAGAAGATCGGCCAGGTGGATTATCTGGTGCAGGGCACCATTTATCCCGACGTGGTGGAGAGCGGTCTGGGCGGCGAGTCCACCGTCATCAAGAGCCACCACAACGTGGGCGGCCTGCCGGAGCATGTGGACTTCAAGGAGCTGATCGAGCCTCTGCGCGATCTGTTTAAGGATGAGGTGCGCGCTGCCGGCCGCGAGCTGGGCATCCCTGAATATCTGGTGAGCCGTCAGCCGTTCCCCGGCCCCGGCTTGGCCATTCGCATCATCGGTGCCGTGACGCCGGAGAAGATCCACATGGTGCAGGAGGCCGACGCCATCTGGCGGGAAGAGGTGGCCAAGGCGGGCCTGCAGGGCAGCATCGGCCAGTACTTTGCCGCGCTGACCAATATGCACAGCGTGGGCGTGATGGGCGATGACCGCACCTATGATTACGCCATTGCCCTGCGCGCCGTTGACACCACCGACTTCATGACCGCCACTGCCGCCCGCATTCCTTGGGAAGTGCTGGACGTGGTGACCAGCCGCATCGTGAACGAGGTACCCCATGTGAACCGTGTGCTGTATGACTGCACCGGCAAGCCCCCGGCAACGATTGAATTCGAGTAAACAAAAATGCTTAGTAAGCCCAGCGTTTATGCGGGGTTCCGGCATTTTCAGAAGTCTTTTGGTAACAATTCAATAACAGTTGTGTGAAAGCCTTGATTCTTGTAATCCAGCGGTTTCAAAGTTGGAGAATGATGGAATGGTGGCTGTGCAACAGGCATTCAGAGTGATATTTTGAATGCATCCATATAGAAAAGCCCTTAGCTGTGGGTAGTAACTCATGGCTAAGGGCTTTTTGTCGTCTTTATTTATCGGATTTGAGCATTTTGACCAGTGCATCGCTGAGTTCCTGGGACGGAACGTTCGCCCGGAACTGTGTGGGGGCGAAATCTGGATCGTGATAACGCCGGTTGGTTCCGTCAAGATTTATGCGCAAAATTGTTTGCAGGCTCTGGTTGAATGAAGTCAGCCGGCAATGAAGGCGTCGTCTGTGACCGCCTCTAAATGCTTCATGTTCATGTATTTCTTGTTGCCCTACTGGGTGCCCGTCATATGGCGAAGCCGGGCGCAGACCAGCATGAGGGAGGAGTTCCCATCAGGGAACGTCCTCACTACGCGGGTGCGGCGGCGGATCTCACGGTTCAGCCGCTC
>SFJO01000010.1 GCA_004555865.1 Oscillospiraceae bacterium | reverse complement strand
CGGTGGGATTCGAACCCACGGACCCTTGCGGATCAACTGATTTCGAGTCAGTCCCGTTATGACCACTTCGATACGTCTCCGTATTTATCTCAACATCAGTACCTCAGAAAACGGGGAGAACTGATGGGGAGAACAAGCAAAAATATTAAGTTAAGAACACCCGAAAAACCCCGAAAAATCAAGGGATTCCGGTCAGGGAGCTACCGAGTAGCGACCACGATTTCGAGTCGTTCTCGTTACGACCACTTCGATACATCTCCATGAAATGGGGCGGCCGGGGCAAAATGCCGGACGGCCTGCCCAGTTATTATAGCAAATTTGCGGCACAGGGTCAACTCTTTTGCAAAAATGCCCGCGGGATGTTCAGAACAGCTTTTCCTCCATGCGGGCGGCCAGGGCTTTTAATTCGGCCACAATCTCCGGACGGCGGCTGTTCAGCAGGTAGGAAACGCCGGTGACGCTGACCGTGGCGGCCAGGTTGTGGGCGGCGTCCCAGATGGGCACCGACAGGGCCGAAACGCCCATGCCCAGCTCTTCGTTCTCGATGCCGTAGCCCTCGGCGCGGATGGCGTCCAACGCGCGGATCAGCCGCTCTTTGGTGGTGATGGTGTTGACGGTGTGGGCGATCAGCTCATGGTTTTTCAGGTAGGTGTCCAGCTCGCTGCTGCTCATGGTGGACAGGAGGATCTTGCCCGAAGCGGTACAGTACAGGGGATTGATGTAACTGTCGGCGGAGCAGTTGACGGTGTACATGGCGTGCTCCGGCAAAAAGCGTTTGACGATAACCAACTCGTCCACATCCAGCACAAACAGGCTGCAATTGACGTGGTACTCGTTGGCAATGTGGATCATGGCGTCGCGGGCGCACTCCAGCAGCACCTTGCGGCGCACCTCGCCCTCCTGGTGGTGGCGGCCCAGCATGGCCGGGCCGAGCATATATTGGCCGGTGGGGATCTGCCGCACAAAATCGTTGCAGTGCAGGGTGTTCAAAATACCGTGTACGGTGCTTTTGTTCAGCGCAAGGCGCTCACTGATCTGCCCGAGGGTCAGGGCGGTGTTCAGGTCGTCAAAGCAATTGAGAATGTCGATGGCGCGCTGAACGGACTGGATGATTTTTCCGGTGCTGGTCTTTTCCATGGGGGATATCTCCTTGCCGGGCGGCCCGGCGGTTTCCTATTTCTATAAAAACATTATAGCATGAAGCGGGGAAAGGCAAAAGATGTTTGATATTGTCAAACTGAAAAACCGGGAAATAAGACAGGAAAATGGAGAGCAGTTTGGTAATATGGCCGAAAATCAATTTATGCGTTTGATAATATCGAAAACTTGTTTGACATTGTTGACAATCTCGGAGAATTTGTCATAATAAAGACAAGTTCAAACGGCCGTTTGACAATAACGAACACCACTCAAAGGAGAGGGGATCAAAACCAGGGACGAACGCGGAACTGGCAAAGAGAACGGCACACGTGCCGCCCGCTGACCTGCGCTCCGCTTTCGCGTCCAGAATGCCCATGATTTAAGTGATTGCTATCGCTTGATTCGATGACTGACTCTTGCTTTTTTGCACTTCCACATTACCCGGATACCCAGCACAATAGTGAGTATACGAAGGACAACCCGTAAACGAGAGAGGAATTGTTATGGCAGAAAAGACCAACACCCCCACCAAGAAGTATACATTAAAGGATAAAATCAAAGCGATGGGCCCGGGCCTGCTGGTGGTTGGCTCGTTCATCGGCCCTGGCACCGTGACCAGCTCTACCCGCGCCGGTGCGGCTTACGGCTACCAGCTGCTGTGGTGCGTGGTATTCTCGGTGATCGCCGTGATCATCATGCAGGGCATGGCGGCCCGCCTGGGCATTGTTACCCAGAACGGCCTGGCCGAAAACCTGGTGACCGAATTCAAAAACCGCCCGGCCCTGCGCACCTTTATGGTGGCGCTGGTGTCCGCCGCCATTATTCTGGGCGGCGTGGCCTACATGAGCGGCGACCTGACCGGTACGGCCATCGGCATTTCGGCCCTCACCGGCGTGCCTTCCCGTATCATCGCACCCATCTGGGGCGTGTGCATCCTGTTCCTGAACGCCCATCAAAACGCCATTAAGTGGCTGGAAAAGCTGCTGACCGTCTGCGTCAGCGTGATGGCCGTGGTGTTCTGCGTGACCATGTTTGTGGTAAAGCCCAATTGGGGCGAAGTGCTTCAGGGCGTGATCCCCACCGTTCCCGGCGGCGCCATCATGACCTGCGTGGCCCTCATCGGCACCACCGTGGTTCCCTACAACCTGTTCATCCATGCCACCAGCTCCCGCCAGACCTGGAAGGACCCCGAGCAGATCCCCCTGGCCGAGTTTGACGTGCGCTGCTCCATGGTCATCGGCGGCTTCATCACCGGCGCGGTCATGATCACCGCCGGCACCGTGATGCGCGGCATGGAAGTCAACTCCGCCATCGACATGGCCGCACAGCTGGAGCCTCTGCTGGGCAACCTGTCCGTTCCCTTCCTGGCCGTCGGCCTGATCTGCGCCGGCATCTCCAGCGCCGTCATCACCCCGCTGGGCGTTTCCTATGTGCTGGCCGGTCTGTTCGGCTGGAAGCTGGACCGCAGCGACAAGCGCTACTTCTTCACCAACATCGCCATTGTGCTGTGCGGCATTGTGGGCACGGCCACCGGCTTCAACCCCCTCACCATCATCATGGCGGCCCAGGCGGTCAACGGCGTGTTCCTGCCGGTCAGCGTGTTCGTGCTGCTGTACCTGGCCAGCCGCTCCAGCGTGATGGGCAAGCACAAGAACAAGCCCTACCAGGTAATTCTGGGCACGGCCGTGTTCGTGATCTCTCTGATTATCGGCGTCAGCAGCGTGGTATCGCTGTTCTGAGCCGCAAGCAAACTGTTCCGAAGAGCGCCGGACGGGCCGCAGTCAAAGCGACTTTTCCCCACCCGCTTTTCTCTCAATTCCTGACGCAAGAAACAACAACACAAGCGAACCATAGGAATTCCATCGCCCGCACGGCATAGGCACGGAAGAACAGCCGGCCCGCCCCGCCGAAAATCGGCGGGGCGGGCATACTGCGGGCAATCTGAAACACAAAAGGAGTGCAGTACCATGAGAAACAGCAAGCCTACCATTTACGATCCGAATTTCCTGCCCACCAACATTTACAGCGGTGTGCCCACCTTTTTGAACCTGCCTGTGCTGGAAAACAAGCAGGATCTGGCCCAGATGGACGTGGCTGTGATGGGTGTGCCCTGGGAGGGCGGCTGCACCATCGGCGGATATTCTTCCTGCACCGATGGCCCCAAGTCCATCCGCTCGGCATCCATCCGGTACACCGGCTATCTGCCCGATTTTGACCTGGACTGCTTCTCCCAGCTGAAGGCGGGCGACTACGGCGACATTGCGGTGCAGAACGGCAACTATGAATTCACCTTCGGCGAGATCCGCAAGAAGGTGGGCGAGATCTACGATGCAGGCGCGGTGCCCATCATTCTGGGCGGCGACCATGGCATTGCCTACCCCACCATCAGCGAGCTGGCCAAGCGCCATCCCGGCAAGGTTGGCGTGCTGCACTTCGATGCCCATCTGGACAATTACAGCAACTTCGGCGACGATCCGTACTCCCGCTGCTCCCCCTTCTATCAGCTGTACAACGACCCCAACATGGACCCCACCAAGATCGTGCACATCGGCATTCGCGGCCCCCGCAACCATCAGGAGGAGTTCAACAACGCCAAGAAGTACGGTGCAAATGTGATCCTCTGCCGTGAGATCAAGAAGAATGGCTGGGAGGCTTCCATCAAAAAGGCCATCGAACTGGCTTCCAAGGACACGGAAGTGATGTACGTGACCATCTGTGCCGACTCGCTGGATGCGGCCTTTATGCCCCAGGGCCCTCAGGACATGGGCGGCCTGACCTCCTTTGAGCTGCTGATGATGGTGCACGAGGCCGGCCTGGCCGGTGCCCGCGCGCTGGACTTCGTGGAGATTTACCCCGATGCCTACAGCCTGCAGCCGGCCTCTCATGTGGGCTGCTGGCTGGCCCTGTACTTCCTGAACGGCGTGGCAGAGCGCCGCAAGAACGGAGGAAAATAAATGACTTTCACCGAGCAGCTGAATGCCCTTGCCGCGTTTAGCAGCACGAACCCGGAAACCCAGGGCGTGACCCGCCTGCCCTTTACGCCCCAGCAGCAGGACGCTGCCCAGTGGCTGAAGCGGCAGATGGAGGACGCCGGACTGACGGCGCGGGTGGACGCTTACGGCACGGTGGCCGGTGTGCTGCCGGGCAAAAGCGAGGAGACCCTGATCATCGGTTCCCACTACGACAGTGTGCCCAACGGGGGCCGGTACGACGGGTGCAGCGGCGTGATCGCCGGAATCCGGGTGGCACAGGCGCTGCGCGAAGAAGGCGTGGTGCCGGCCTACACCCTGATGATTCTGGGCCTGAACGACGAAGAGGGGGTGGCCCTCACCGAGGGCTTCCTCTCCAGCCGGGGCGTGTGCGGCGAGATCGACGAGGCCGCGCTGGACCGGGTGCGCCACCGCACCACCGGCGAGAGTCTGCGCCAGCTGACCGGCCCGGAGCGGGCGGAGCACATTGCCCTGCCCAAAGAATGCAGAGGCTATCTGGAATTCCATGTGGAGCAGGGGCCGGTGCTGGACCATGAGGGCCGGGGCCTGGCGGTGGTGGAGCATATTGTGGGCATCTGCCATGGGTTCTGGTGCATTTACGGCGAGCAGAACCACGCCGGAACCACCCCCATGGAGTTGCGCAAAGACCCCATGCCGGTGTTCGGGCAGATCGCGGCGGCCCTGCCCGATTTGGCCAAGCGCTACCCCAAGGCAGTGGCAACCATCGGCAATGTGGAGGTGGCTCCCAACGCCCCCAACGTGATTCCGGGAAGCGTGCGCTTTAGCGTGGACCTGCGCCACACCGACAAGGCAGTTATGGCGGCCTTACGGCGGGACGTGGAGCAGCTGATTGAAGAGACCGCGGCGGCAGCCGGGCTGAAATGCGACCACCAGCCCAGCACCGAAGCCGACCCGGTTACCATGGACCCCACCCTGTGCCGCCGTCTGGAGGCCTGCCTTGCGGCAGAAGGCCAGCCGGTGTACCGGATGGACAGCGGCGCCGGGCATGACGCCCAGATTTTTGCCCGGCATGTACCCGCGGTGATGATGTTTGCCCCCAGCCGGGACGGCCAGAGCCATTCCCGGAGGGAATTCACCGAGGAGAAGTATCTGGAACAGGCTGTGCGAGTGATGAACCGCTTTGTAAAGGAGAACTTTTAATATGAGCGAAGCTGAGAAGAAAGCCGTCAGTTCCGACCCCAGCCTGGAGTTGGAGCCGGTGAACATGTACGTTCTGTTTGCCCGTATGTTTGCGGACATTGCCCGCGAGGTGGAGGCCGACTTCGGCGAGGCCGGAATTCAGGCCGTGCGCCGGGGTGTGCAGCGCTTTGGTGAGCGCCGCGGCCGGGACATTGCCCACCGCGCCGAGGTGATGGGCCATGCCAACGATGCGGAACACTATCTGTCCTGCTACGACATGGGCCGAACGGACTATTTTTACAGCGAGGATGACGTGAAGTCCCACTCAGTGGAGCAGGTGTTCACCAAGTGCGTGTTTGCCAAGACCTGGACGGACGACGGCGATGAGAAGTATGGCATTCACTACTGCCAGATCATCGACCCGGCCATTGCCTGCGGCTACAACGAGCATCTGAAGTGCACTCACGACAAGCATTTCTTCAAGGATGGCCAGTGCCACTTCCTGTTTGAGATGCAGGACGAAAAGTAAAATCCTTCGTGCAGCACGGGGCCGCCGGGAACACCACCCAGCGGCCCCTTTTGTACTTTACAGTGGGCCTTTGACAAGACACGCCCGGACGGATACAATCATCTGGTGACGCTGGTAAAGCGAACAGGAAAAGGAGCGGCGGCGAAGAAGGGGCGCATTTGCACCGGGCCGCCAGAACGCAGAATTGAAGGAAGTGGACGATATGTCACGGGACAAGCACATTGAAATCGCCCTGCAGGATGCGGAGCGCTACGCCCGCCCCCATATGGACCAGGGCAAGGTGGCCACCTACATTCCGGAATTGGCCAAGGGTGACCCCACAAAGCTGGGCATCTGCATCCGCACCCCGGACGGGGAGGAGTATTGCCAGGGCGACTGCCAGACCGAGTTTTCCATCCAAAGCATTTCCAAGACCATTACCCTGATTCTGGCCTTGCAGACCGCCGGATACGACCGGGTGTTCAGCAAGGTGGGCATGGAGCCCACCGGCGACGCCTTCAACTCCATGATCCGGCTGGAGACCCTGACCACCCACCCCATGAACCCCATGATCAACGCCGGGGCCATTGCCACCACCAGCTGCTGCATCAAGGGCTGCGCCGACCCCTTCGGGGCGTTTCTCAGCCTGGCGCGCACGCTGTGCGGGCGGGAGACCATCCGCCTGAACAAGGAGGTGTTTACCTCGGAGTATCAGGCTGGGGGGCGCAACCGGGCCATGGCCTATTTTATGCAGAGCGAAAACCTGCTGGAATGGGACGCCGAGGACGTGGTGGAGCTGTATTTTAAGATGTGCTCCATCAACGTGAACGTGCGGGATCTGGCCCACTACGGCCTGGTGCTGGCCTGCAACGGCAAGGACCCCGCCACCGGCAGGCAGCTGGTGGACCCCTGGATCTGCCGCATTGTAAAAACCCTGATGATGACCTGCGGTATGTACGATGCCTCGGGCGAATTTGCCGTCAAGGTGGGCCTGCCCGCAAAAAGCGGCGTGGGCGGCGGCATTCTGGCCTCGGCTGAGGGCCGGATGGGGCTGGCCACCTTTGCCCCCGGGCTGGATAAGCGGGGCAACAGCATCGGCGGCTGGTATGCGCTGGAATTCCTCTCGCAGAATCTGGGGCTGCATTGCTTCAGCGGCCACACGGAGGAATGAGAAACCTCGGATTGATGCGTAAAGGCCGAAGGGCGCGGCACGTGAAACGACGGCCGCGCCCTTTTTGCGCCCCGGACGGGAAGAAGCGTGGCGCGGCGTACCCGGCTGTGGTATACTGACAGAAACCGATGCGGGCTGCTACCCCCAAAAAAGGGGCCGGGGCGGCCCGCAAAAATGCGAGCGCGAGGAATGACGAACATGCAGAACAAACTGACGGAACTGGTGAAGAAGTATCGGGAGCCAATTGCCTACCTGTTTTTTGGAGGGCTGGCCACTCTTTTGAACATTGTATTGTATGTATTGTTTAAAACTCTGTTCGGCTACGAGGCGGCCAACAGCTGGGGCAACGTGGCGGACAATGTGCTCTGCATTCTGTTCGCCTATTTCACCAACCGCATCTGGGTGTTCCGGAGCAAGGCCCACGGCAGCGCCGCGCTGCGGGAGTTCGGCAGCTTTGTGGCCTGCCGCCTGGGCACGCTGGTGGTGGACGCCGCGATCATGTTTGTGGGCGGCAACCTGGTGGGCCCCGCCCTGGTGCCCGCGGCGTATCTGGGGCTGTGGGGCGTTGGCGTGAAGGTGTTTTCCAACGTGATTGTGGTGGTGCTGAATTATGTGTTCAGCAAGCTGCTGATCTTCAAGAAAAAGTGAGCGGGCAAAACGCGGCGCCGTGGTGGAAAAGCCGCCCGGCCTGTGGTATACTGAAAACAAGCTAAGGGCGTTTTGAAAAAAGCAGAGCGCCCGCACCAAAAGGAGAAACGGGGCGGCCCGAGGGCGCAGCGCCCCAAGGAGGCAACAGCAATGAAAAACAAAGTGCGTGGTTCCGCATTCCGTCTCACCGGGCTGATCCTGGGCATCATCGGGATCACGGTGTCCGTCACCTCCATTGTGTTCAGCGCGGTGGGCCTGCACCGGGCCCGGCTGTGCAAGCACTGCAAGACGAAGGAACTGTACCAGTAAGCAGCCAAATGAAAAGGGCACCGCCCCGGCGGCCCGGCAGTTTTAGCCGAAGGCCGCGGGGGCGGTGCTTTTTTGTTGGTTTGAGCCGGGTGCAGCGTACAGCTTGGAGAGCCGCACGGCAGCCGGGATGGGCTGCTTTGCGGCAATCAGTTCCGCTTTGCCTGGCGCAGACCCAGGAACAGCCCGGCCATGCACAGCAGCGTCAGCGCACTCCAGACCTCTGTATGGGAACCATCCCCCGTTTTGGGAGAGGAGGCGGCCGGTGCGGCGCTGCCGCCGTTGCCGAAGGTGCCGCTGCCGCCGATGGCGATGAGCTTGCCGGGGCCGGTGATGGAGCCGCCGCCTATGCTGAGCCCTTGAGCGAACGCCGACACGGTTATTTAAGAACGTACCATAAAACACAAAAAGCCCGTGCGGAGCATTGCTCTGCACAGGCTTTTTCACATTCTCAAAGAAACTTGTGGAAAACTCAGCTCCGAGGGCCGCGGTCTTTGCCCAGGAAGGTGATGGCCAGCGCGTCGGGGCCGGTGTTGGCCGACACCACGCAGCCCAGCTGGAACACGTTCACCGGCGGGTGGCCGAATTCCTTTTTGCACTGCTTCACCAGCTCGTTGACGCGTTCGCCGTCGGTGTAGGCCACCTGGTACTCCAGCTCCTGCACGTTCTCCACCCGGCTCTTCACGTACTTGATCATGGCGGGAATGACCGCACCGTCGCCCCGCACCTTGCTCTTCACCGAGGAAACGCCGTCGTTCAGGCTGATAATGGGCCGCAGGCCCAGCAGCTCGCCCGCAAAAGCGGCGGCGGCGCTGATGCGGCCGCTCTTCTTCATCTGCTTCAGGCTGAAGGCCGCCAGGCAGATCTCATTCCGGGCGAACACCTGCTCCAGCTCTTTTTTGACCGTGGAAACCTCGGCCCCGTTGCGGATCTTGCGGGCGGCCTCGCACACATACCAGCCAAAGGTCATGCTGTAGGTGCGGCTGTCCACAAAGCGCACCTTCAGCTTGTGGCCGGGGCGCTCGTCGTCCAGCTGGCGGTAGGCCATCACCGCGTTGTTGTAGGTGGCGCTGCCGGTGGAGTTGATGAGCACCGCCAGCACCTCGGTGTAGCCGGCGTCCACGTATTCGCAGAATTTCTCCAGAAAGCGCAGGGTGGTAATGGCGGCGGTGGTGGGCACGCCCTGGGCGGTGCGCATCATGTTGTAGAATTCATCGTAGGTGAAATCCTCGCGCTCGGTGTAGCTGACGCCGTCCAGCGTCATGGGAAAGCACAGGATGTCAATGCCGTACTTCTGTTCCAGCGCCTGGGGAATGTCCGAGCTGGAATCGGTGAGAATGGCAATTTTGCTCATGGCGATACTCCTTCAGTGATTTGGTAAAAAGGGGGCAGGTCAAGGCTCGTCCCACTGGAATTGGCGCGGCTGGCCGTGGTCCAGAAGATCCGGAAAATCCCACTGGCGCAGGGCCTCGTAAACGGCCACGGCCACGGTGTTGGAGAGGTTCAGGCTGCGGGCGGCGTCCCGCATGGGCAGCCGCACACAGGCGGCCTGGTGCTGCTGCAGCAGGCTCTCCGGCAGGCCCGCATCCTCCCGGCCGAACACCAGATAGGTGCCGTCCGGGTACTGCATATCCGTATAGCGGCGGGGGGCCTTGGTGGAGAAAAAGAAGCAGGGGCCGCTGTTTTTGGAGGCGAAATCCTCCCAGCTGTCGTAATAGGTGATGTCCAGCAGATGCCAGTAATCCAGCCCGGCCCGCTTGAGCTTGCGGTCATCCACGGTGAAGCCCATGGGGCCGATCAGGTGCAGCCGTGCGCCGGTGGCGGCGCAGGTGCGGGCGATGTTGCCGGTGTTCTGGGGAATCTGCGGTTCCAAAAGTACAATGTTCAGGGTAGGCAAAATGGGTCACGTCCTTGTGGTTGATGAAAAAGGCGTTTTGCGGTTATCGCTTGGCCAGACGGCCCAGCATCGGCTCAAACTGCACGCCGAAGCGGCTGTCGGCCTCTTCGGGGGTGGCGGCAATGGCGTCGGCCACAAAGTCGGCGGCCAGGTCGGCCGCGGCGGAGAGGGCCTGCCCTTCCAGCAGGGCGCCCACCAGAATGCTGCCGAACAGATCGCCGGTGCCCGGGTAGCTGCGGCCGATTTTCACCCGCTGCACCGTGAAGGGGCTGCGGCCCTTCTGCACGCCGGCGTTCATGAGAAACCGCCCCACCGGCAGCCCGGTAACCACCGCCGCCGGGTACTGCTCGCCCAGGCGGGCGGCCAGGGCCTGAGCCTGCTCCCGCGTCAGCTGGCTGGGCATGGGCTCATCCAGCAGAAAGCAGGCCTCGGTCAGGTTGGGCACCACCAGGTCGGCCCGGCTGCACAGGCGGCGCAGCGCCTGGCACAGGCCGGGGGTCAGCCCACGGTACAGCTTGCCGCCGTCGCCCATTACCGGGTCCACCACCTTGATGGCCCGGGGCCACAGGTCGAAGGCCTTTTCCACCAGCGAAACCTGGGCCTCGCTGGCGAGGTAGCCGGAATAAATGCAGTCAAACTCCAGTTCCAGGCTTTGGTAGTGGTCCAGCGCGGCGCTGCACCAATCCTCGGTGGCAAGGCGGGCCGGGTCGCCCAGCCCGCCGGTGTGGGTGGAGAGCAGGGCCGTGGGCAGCATGACCGGCTGGTGGCCCATGACGGCCAGAACCGGCGTGACCACCGCCAGGCTGGAGCGCCCGGCCCCGGAAAGATCGTGAATGCAGAGAATGCGCTTCGGTGCGTCGGTGAACAAAACAGAGTCCCTCCCCTTGCGGCCGGGTCATACACACCCCGGCCAGGCCGGAACCAGCTTCCGGCCTGAAAATACACAATAGATATTGTAACACACAATCCCGTGCAAAAAAAGGCGTATGGGACAAGATTTCCCGGGAAAAATAGCGGTAACGGGGCGGCTTGCCCGCCCCGCAGAACCCAACAACAGGAGGAAAACACCATGAACAAGCAGTCGAACGCGCCCGCCATGGCCGCCGGTATGGCCCTTGGGGCCGCCGCCGGGGCCATGGCCATGTGGGCCGCCGGGCAGAACAGCCGCCAGTACAAAAAGATGGCAAAAAAGGCGGCCCACACCGCCGAGCAAGCGGTGCTGGGGCTGGACCGGATGATGAAGGACTTCCGGATGTAACACAAAAAACGCCCCGGACGCAAACAAAACCCCGGCGCTGCCGCCCGAAAGGGGGCAAGCGCCGGGGTTTTGCGCGTAAACTCAGCGGGTCAGCTGTTCCAAGGGTTGGCGGGGTCCGGGTCGGTGGGGTCCCACCCGGCGTTGGGGCTGTTCGGGTCAATGGGGGTAAAGCCCGGATTGCCCAGGGGGTCGGTGGATTCATCGCCGTCGTAGATCACCACGGGGCTGCCGCTGGGGCATTCGTCGTAGATCCACTTGCAGTCCTCGATCTGCAGCCGGACGCAGCCAAGGCTGGCGGGGGTGCCCAGCTTGTTGAACTCTTCGGTTTCCAGCTGATCCTTCTCGGCGCTGTAATAAGGCACCGAATGGAACAGAATGCCATCGGTGGGGGAGATGCGGGTGGCGTACTGGCCGTACACACCGCCCACCAGCGCCCGCCAGTCATACTGATCGCTGGTGTGGAAGAAACCCACGGGGGTGTCCCGCCCGGTGGAACAGATCATGGACTTGAAGGGCACGGTGTAGTTGCCCTCCTCGTCCTTTTCGTACACGGTCACGGTCTGGGTGGTGCGGTTCACCGCGATCAGATAGGGGTTGCCCTCCTCGCCGGTGGTGTCCCAGCTGAAGGTCAGCGGTTCGGCGGTGGGTTCGGGCGTGGGTTCCGCAGTAGGCTCCGGGGTTGCCGTGGGGGCCGCCGGGGCCTCGGTGACGATGGGGGCAACGTCCTCAGGCACCTGGGCCTTGTGGCGGTTCAGCCAGGCGAACACCAGGCCGACGGCCAGCCCCAGAACCGCCAGCAGGGCCAGAAGCGCCAGCAGGGGGCGCAGGTTTTTCTTCCGCTTTTTTTGGCCGGGGCGATGATAGGGCTTGCCCGGCTCGTAATGCTTCATTGCCATAAACATACCTCTCTGCGTTCCGATGTGGGAGAACGATTTCTGATTTTTCCTATTATAGCACAGTGACCATCGAATTTGCATCCAAACGCGCGGCGGGGGCACGGCCGGGCTGCGCGGGGAGCGAAAAAGAGCCCGCTGCGGCCGGAAAACCGCAGCGGGCGCAAAAGCCTTTTCGGGTTAGAAGCAGGCGCTTACAGCACCCGCACCCGCACCACCTTGGGCAGGGCCGCCAGCTTTTCCACCAGGTCGGGGTGGAAGGTGCCGGTGGCGTCCAGCATGGTGTAGGCCATGTCCTTCTTGCTCTTGTTCACCATGTTTTCGATGTTCAGGCCCGCCTCGGTGGTCACGTTGGTGATGGCGTTGATCAGGCCCGGCTCGTTCCGGTGCAGCACGCAGATGCGGCGGCCGCCGGCGCGCTCCTGGGTGACGGTGGGCATATTCACGCTGTTGCGGATGTTGCCGTTCAGCAGGTAATCCCGCAGTTCGTCAGCGGCCATCACGGCGCAGTTCTCCTCGCTTTCGGGGGTGGAAGCGCCCAGGTGCGGCGTGCACATCACGTCGCTGCGGCCCAGCAGTGCCTGGGTGGGGAAGTCGGTGAAGTAACCGGCCAGCTTGCCGTTGTCCAGCGCGTCCAGCAGGGCGGCCTCGTCCACCAGCTCGCCGCGGGCGTAGTTCAGCAGGCGTGCGCCCTCCTTCATGCTGGCGAAGGCCGATGCATTCAGGAAGCCTTTGGTCTGGGGAGTGACGGGGAGGTGCAGGGTCAGGTAATCGCACTTGCTCAGCACCTCGGACAGGTTCACGCAGTGAACCACCGAGCGGGACAGGTTCCAGGCGGCCTCCACGCTGATGTAGGGGTCGTAGCCGTAGACCTCCATGCCCAGATGCACGGCATCGTTGGCAACCTTTACGCCGATGGCGCCCAGGCCGATGACGCCCAGCTTTTTGCCGTACAGCTCAGGGCCGACAAACTGCTTTTTGCCCTTCTCAACCTCTTTGGCCAGGTCCACGTCCTTGCCTTTCAGGCCGTTCAGCCAGGCGTTGGCGGCGGTCAGGTTGCGGCTGCCCATGATGAGCGCACCGATGGTCAGCTCCGCCACGGCGCCGGAGTTGGCACCGGGGGTGTTGAACACCACGATGCCCTTTTCGGAGCAGCGGTCCAGCGGGATGTTGTTCACGCCGGCGCCCGCCCGGGCAATGGCCAGCAGACTGTCGGGCAGCTCCTTTTCGTGCAGCGAAGCGCTGCGCACCAGAATGGCGTCGGGGGCTTCGGCGTCATTTTCCACCTGAAAGCGGTTCTGGGACAGCCGGGCCAGGCCCGCCGCCGCGATCTGATTCAAAGTCTGTACACGATACATAATCCGTTTTATCTCCTTGCTGCTTGTCTGGCCGCAGGCGGGGCGCAATGCAGGGCACCGGCCGCCGGGCCGAATGATCGGGGGCGGCGCTCAGCCGTTCACCCGCACAAATTCCTTCATGAAGGCCACCAGTTCGTCCACGCCCTTGGCCGGCATGGCGTTGTAGATGGAGGCGCGCATACCGCCCACCAGGCGGTGGCCCTTCAGGTTTACAAAGCCGTTCTTGGCGGCCTCGTCGCAGAAGAGCTTGTCCATCTCCTTGCTGGGGCTGGTAAAGGTCACGTTCATCAGGCTGCGGTACTCCTTCTGAACGGGGTTGTGGAAGAAATCCTGGCCGTCCAGATAATCGTACAGCACCTTGGCCTTGGCGGCGTTGATCTTGTACATATTTTCCAGCCCGCCGATGGTGTTCTCCAAATACTTCATCACCAGGCCGGTCATGTAGATGCACCAGCAGTTGGGGGTGTTGTACATACTGTCCTTCTTCAGCAGAGTGGTGTAGTTCATCATGGTGGGCACGGTGTCGGCCGCGTGGCCCAGCAGGTCCTTGCGCACAATGGCAATGGCCATGCCGGCGGGGGCGATGTTCTTCTGCACGCCGAAGTAGATGCAGCCGTACTGGCTCACATCCACGGGGCGGCTCATGATGTCGCTGGACATATCGGCGATCAGGGGCACACCCTCCACCTGGGGCACCTCGTTGAAGGTGGTGCCGAAGATGGTGTTGTTGTGGCAGATGTGCACATAGCTGGCATCCGGCCGCACGGTGACATCCTTCATGGAGGGAATGTAGGTAAAGTTTTTGTCTTCGCTGCTGGCAGCGATGGCCACATCACCGAACTTGGCGGCCTCTTTGGCAGCCAGGTTGGAGAAGTTGCCGGTGACCAGATAATCGGCCTTGCCGGTGGTCATGAAGTTCAGGGGCACCATGGCGAACTGCTGGGTGGCGCCGCCCTGGAAAAAGCCGATCTCATACTCTTCGGGCACGTTCAGCACCCGGCGCACGGCGGCCTTGGTCTCCTGGAAGATGGCATCAAAGACAGGACTGCGATGACTCATCTCCAGAACGGACTGGCCGGATGAACCGTACTCCAGCAGTTCGGCCTGGGCGGTTTTGAGAACCTCCTCGGGCAGCATGGACGGGCCTGCACTGAAATTATACACTCTTGCCATTGTTCCAAATCCTCCTGTGATGCGGCAGCCATCCGCTGCCGCCGTACTGAAATTGGGAAAACCGGCCGCAGTGTGCCGGCCCTCCAAAGCGGTTCTTTGAGGGAACCGTACTTCCCCATTATAAACGATTGGGAGAGACTGTGGCAATGGAGCCTTCCACAAAAATAAGGGGTGTGGCGGCGGAACACGGTCACAATATTTACAAATGTACGCAAGCGGAGCACAGGTTGCTCCGGCTTTTCCGCACATCCGATGACAAACGGGGGAAAACATGGTACACTGAATCCGAACCACCCCGCAGACAACGCGGGGCAAACGGAAGGGAGGGCACGGCATGAAAAAGATTCGGGCCTTTTATTATAAAGAAAATTACTATTGCTTTCTGCCCGGAGAGGACCTGACGGTGGAAGAGCTGCGGGCGAGCCTCGGCGGCAAGGGCATCCGGATGAACGTCACGCGGCTGAGCCGTAAAAACTGCCTGCCCCCCTATTTTGTGACAGGCCAGCAGGAGACTGTGACCGTGCGGCTGAAGCCCTGGCATATGTACCCGGTGACGGCGTACCTGCTCAGCCGGAAGGAATACGACGCGCGGCTGCTGAAGAAGGTGGAAAAGATCTGCCCCGGCTGCCTGCACTACGGGGGAGACGGCACGCAGCTGGAGGAGCACTGCTATCTGGAGATGGGGCTGGACGGCAGCTGCCCCTATCGGCAGGAGCAAAGCCGGTATTCCCTGCAGGCGGCCGCAGCCACGGCCTGGCAGAAGCTGAGCAAGAAGAACAAGGCCCTGCGAGAGCTGGTGGACGCGGAGGAGTACGACAAGGCGGCGGAGCTGGTGCGCCAGACCATCCGGCCGCATCTGGGGCCGCTGGCCGGCTGCCGGGTGGAGCTGGCCAAGCACGGCGAGCGGTATGCCCTGATGTTCAGCGGGCAGGGAAGTTCGGTGCTGCGGCTGTACATGGATTTTGTGGCCCGCATGGCCCCGGCGGGCTTCCGGCGCAGCTGGGATGTGTACAGCTGCCTGCCCCGCGGGGTGTACAAGTACCGCCCGGAGGGGCAGGACCTGCGCAGCGACCCGCCCATGGCCCGGTTTTTCACCGGCCTGTACGACCGGCCCCGGCTGGACGTGACCATGCTGGTGAAGCGGCCGGAGGGCCGCGAGGATGCCCCCAACGGGGACGCCTATCGCTATCTGTGCGGCCAGGTGGGCGAAGAGCGGATGCTGGCCACCATTGTGGGGCTGGATTACATCGAGCGCGATGACGGAAACGGCGGCTTTGCCAACCTGGGAATGCTGAGCCAGGAGATCGACCAGCTTTTGGACGGGCGGGAGCCGGACCCGAAGGAGCTGCCCACCGTGTGCTATCGCCCGCATCAGGACCGGCCTATGCGCGGTGGCCCGGGCCAGACTGTGGTGACCCGGAGCCTGGAGCTGAGCAACCAGCTGGTGATGGGGCGGCACAGCCCCCTGGCCGACCATTTGATCGAGGACATGGAGACCGCGCTTCTCTCCATTTTTGTGGACCTGCCCGGGGAGACGGTGCCGGATTTCGGCGGCGAGTGCAGCTGGCGGCTGAACAGCCTGGCTGACCCGCTGACCAAAGCGGACGCGGCTAAGCTGATCGGGTACACCATCGGCGGGCAGCGGATGTGCCTGGATTTGCTGGTGACCAACCTGCGCCTGGCGCAGGGCCTTTTGCGCGAGTACGCCCCGATGCTGATGGACCTGCACGGAACCTTCTGTTTGCAGAGCAACCGCATGGCCATGTGGTTTGCGGGCGATTATGCTCTGACCCAGCTGGACGGCCCCCGCCCAGAGGACGGCATGTGGTGAGCCGCGGGCTTCACTCGCTGAATGCAACGGAAGATACAAACGGAAAAATCCCCGCCGATGCGAAATGAAACCGCATCGGCGGGGATTTTTTGAGCCTGAAAATTTATGGGAATGAGAAATTAGGAATGCGCGGCGGCTGCCGTACCCCAGGAGCCGCTCGCTTATTCGTAGCGCAGAGCGTCGATGGGGTTCATTTTGGCGGCCTTGTTGGCGGGATAGTAGCCGAAGAACAGGCCGATGGCCATGGAGATGCAGCGCGCTTTTTAATGTGTTTTCTGCGGCGGAAAGGGCTGGCGGGCCAGGGGTCAATCCAGCTCGAATTTGCCGGTGTACAGCTGGTAGTACCGGCCCTTTTCGGCCATGAGCTGTTCGTGGTTGCCGCGCTCCACAATGCGGCCGTGCTCCAGTACCAGAATGGCGTCGGAGCCGCGCACGGTGGACAGGCGGTGGGCGATTACAAAGCTGGTGCGGCCGTACATCAGGCCGTCCATGCCCTTCTGCACCAGAGCCTCGGTGCGGGTGTCGATGGAGGAGGTGGCCTCGTCCAGAATCAGCACCGGCGGGTCGGCCACGGCGGCACGGGCAATGGCCAGCAGCTGGCGCTGGCCCTGCGACAGGTTCGCGCCGTCGCCGGTGAGCATGGTGTTGTAGCCGTCGGGAAGGTGGCGGATGAACTTATCCGCACCGGCCAGCTTTGCGGCGGCGATGACCTCTTCATCCGGCGCGTCCAGCCGGCCGTAGCGGATGTTCTCCATCACGGTGCCGGTGAACAGGTGAGTGTCCTGCAGCACGATGCCCAAGCTGCGGCGCAGGTCGTCCCGCTTGATCTTGTTTACGTCGATGCCGTCGTAGCGGATCTTGCTGTCGGGCACATCGTAGAAGCGGTTCAGCAGGTTGGTAATGGTGGTTTTGCCGGCGCCGGTGGAGCCGACAAAGGCGATCTTCTCACCGGGACGGGCAAACAGGTTCATGTCATGCAGCACGGTCTTTTCCGGCACATAGCCGAAGTCCAGATGCTCTACCCGGATGTCGCCCTTCACCTGCACCAGCATGGTCTCGCCATCGCCGTAGGGAACCTTCCAGGCCCAGGTGCCGGTGCGCTCGGGCACCTCTTCCAGTTCGCCGTTTTCGGTTTCGCGGGCGTTTACCAGGGTAACAAAGCCGCTGTCCTGCTCGCCGGGTTCGTCCATCACGGCAAACACGCGCTCGGCACCGGCCAGCGCCATGATGATGCTGTTCAGCTGCTGCGACACCTGGCTGATGGGCTGGTTGAAGCTGCGGTTGAACTGCAGGAAGCTGGCCAGTTTGCCCAGCGTCAGGCCGCCGAAGCCCGCAATGGCCATGGAAGCGCCCGCAATGGCCACCACCACATAGCCGAAGTTGCCCAGGTTCATGTTGATGGGGCCCATCAGGTTGCCCAGGCCGTTGGCCTTGGAGGCCGCCTGGTACAGCTCTTCGTTCAGCTGGGTGAAGGCTTCCACGTTCTTTTCCTCGTGGCTGAATACCTTTACCACCTTCTGGCCGTCCATCATCTCCTCGATGAAGCCGTTTACCTTGCCCAGGTTCTTCTGCTGGGCGGCGAAGTATCCGGCGCTGGAACCGGCCACGGTTTTGGTGATGAGCATCATCAGGCCCACCATCAGCAGGTTCAGAATGGTCAGGGGCACGCTGAGCAGCAGCATGCTGACCAGCACGCTCACCACGGTGACCACGCTGGAGATCATCTGGGGAATGGACTGGCTGATCATCTGGCGCAGGGTGTCCACGTCGTTGGTGTACAGGCTCATGATGTCGCCGTGGGAATGGCTGTCAAAATAGCGCAGGGGCAGGCTTTCCATGTGGGTGAACAGGTCGTCGCGGATGCGCTTCAGGGTGCCCTGGCTCACCGAGATCATTACCATCTGGTAGGTGCAGGTGCACACCACGCCCAGAGCGTACCAGCCGACCACCTTCAGCATGGCGTGGCCAAGAGGGGCAAAGTCCGGATTGGCCTGGCCGATCATGGGCAGAATGTAGCCGTCGATCAGGGTTTGGGTGAACATGGTGCCCTGCACCATGGCCAGGCTGGAGCCCAGGATGCAAACCACGACCAGCAGGCACTGGGGGCCATAGTAGTGCAGCATGATGTTCAGCAGGCGCGTCATCACCTTGCCGGGATTCTTGACTTTGGGGCCGCCACGGCCCATCATGCCGCGGCGGCCGCCGGGGCCGCGCATGGGTCTTGCATTGGGTGCCATCAGGCTTCGCCTCCTTCCTCGTCCTCCGGGCGGATCTGCGACCGGTAGACCTCCTGATAAATCGGGTTGGTGCTCAGCAGCTCTTCGTGGGTGCCGAAGCCGCTGATGCGGCCGTCGTCCAGCACCAGAATGGAATCGGCGTGCTGAATGCTGGAGATGCGCTGGGCCACGATCAGCTTGGTCACGCCGGGAATCTTCTCGGCAAAGGCTGCGCGGATGCGGGCGTCGGTGGCGGTATCCACGGCGCTGGTGGAGTCGTCCAGAATCAGCACCTTGGGGTTCTTCAGCAGGGCGCGGGCAATGCACAGGCGCTGCTTCTGGCCGCCGGACAGGTTCGCACCGCCCTGCTCCACCATGGTTTCGTAGCCATCGGGGAAGGTGTCGATAAACTCATCGGCACAGGCCAGGCGGCAGACCTCGCGGCACTGCTCGTCGGTGGCATTCTCATCGCCCCAGCGCAGGTTTTCGTAAATGGTGCCCCGGAACAGCACGTTCTTCTGCAGCACCATGGCCACCGCCCCGCGCAGGGTATCCAGGTCGTAGCGGCGCACGTCCAGGCCGCCCACCTTCACGCAGCCGCCGGTCACGTCGTACAGGCGGGGAATGAGCTGCACCAGGCTGGACTTGGCGCTGCCGGTGCCGCCCAGAATGCCGATGGTGGAACCGGCGGGAATGTGCAGGTCGATGTGAGACAGCACCTCAGCGCCGTCCTTCTTATAGGCGAAGCTGGCATCCTCAAAATCAATGGAGCCGTCGGCCACTTCCATTACGGGCTTCTCGCCGTTGGTCAGGCTGGAATCCTCGCTGAGCACCTCGCTGATGCGGCGGGCGCTGGCCATGCTCATGGAGACCATGACGAACACCATGGCCACCATCATCAGGCTCATCAGGATGTTCATGCAGTAGGTGAACAGGCTCATCAGCTCACCGGTGGTGAGGGTGCCGCCAACGATCAGGTGCGCGCCCTTCCAGCTGATGAGCAGGATGCAGGAATAGACGGTCAGCTGCATCAGGGGCATGACGATCATCATGCGGCGCTCAGCCTTCACGAACAGGTTGTACAGGTTGCCGGAAGCCGCCTTGAACTTGGTGTTCTCGAATTTTTCGCGCACATAGGCCTTCACCACGCGAATGGCGGAGACGTTTTCCTGCACGCTGGCGTTCAGTTCGTCGTACTTCTCGAATACCTTGGGGAAGATCTTCATGGTGCTGCTCAGGATGATCACCAGGCAGACAGACAGGAACAGCAGTGCCCATACGTAGATCATGGCCATCTGGCTGTTGACCCGGAAGGCCATGAAAATGGCGCAGATCAGCGAGATGGGAGCGCGGAAGCACATCCGCAGAATCATCTGGTAGGCGTTCTGGATGTTGGTCACGTCGGTGGTCAGGCGAGTGACCAGGCCGGCGGTGCTGAAGTGGTCAATGTTGGCAAAGCTGAAGGTCTGAATGTGCTCAAACATACCCTGGCGCAGATTGCGGGAAAAGCCGGTGGAGGCTTTTGCACCCCAGATGGCGCCCAGGGAGCCGAACAGCAGGCCCAGCAGCGATACGGCGGCCATGGCCAGGCCCATTACAACAACGTGCTTCAGGTTGCCCACGGTGACGCCGTCATCCACCAGAGAGGCGATCATCAGAGGAATGACCATCTCGCACACCACCTCAGCGATCATGCACAGAGGGGTGAGCAGAGAGGGAAGCTTGAACTCCCCGATGTAGGGGGTTAGTTTTTTGATCAAGTGGTTTTACCTCCTTTTTATAAAAGGAATCAGAATAAATTTGCGGCCTGCACCGGCAAAATCGGTCAGCAAGGCTCGATGGGGGGAGGTCCGATGGGAGGCCCATTGCGGGTGGGCGGCAGGGGGGCCGCCATGTTTTGGGCCGCCTTGAGCAGAAGCTGCTGAAGCAGCTCCCGTTCTTCCGGGGTGAAGCCCTGCACCAGCTGCTCTTCCGTGCACTGCAGGTGCGCGTGGATCACTTCCAACGTGCCGGTGGCCTTGGGGGTCAGAGTCAGCAGGCGGCAGCGCCGGTCGCGTCCGTCCACCTGGGCCTCCACAAAGCCCTTCTGCACCAGACGCTGCACCAGGCCGGTAACGGTCACGTGGCTCTGTTGGAGATGTTCCTCCAGGTCACGCAGGGTGGTGCGCTGGCCGGTGCGGTTCATCAAAAAGACGAGCACATGGGCCTGTGAGCCGGTGATGTTCATCTGCTCCAGCCGATGATTCAGCGACTTGCCGATTTGGATCTGAATGTGTTTGATGAGGACGCCCAACGGGTAATCGGGCATGAAATGGCCTCCTTTCCAATTAAAATCAGAAGCAATTAAATATGTAGCACGCTAATTTGTAGCACGCGATACATTATAGCGGTGGGGGCTGGCAAAGTCAATGCAGAAAATGTTAAGCTTTCATGAAATTCACCCGGGCGGAACAGGCCCGCGGCGGAATTCGCCTTGCGGGCGAAAATATGCTACAATGGAACAAACGGGAACCGCGGGCTGGACGGCCGCCGCAAACAAGGCCCGGCGGGCAGTGCTGCCCCGGCGCACCAAAAAATCGGGTCGATTTTTAATTGATCCTCATATAATGTAAAAACAATCACAGGAAAAGCAGGCGCGCCATGCCTGGGGAGGAACGCCATGGAACAGATTCTGGACCGGCTGTGCAGCCATCTGGACAAAAACAACTACAAATACGACCGCACCGAAACTGTGAGCGGCTGCGGCGCGGTGAGGGTGCGCTTCCGCGCCCACAACCTGGACATGGTGGAGCTGCACATCCTGGCAGACCTGGAAAACACCAACCTGGCCCTGCGCTGCTTTGACGTGTGCCGGGTGCCCAAAGACCAGCTGGCCCGCATGGAGCACTGCCTGAACGAGCTGAACCGCCGCCGCCGGTGGTACCACTTTTATATGGATGAGGAGGGCGGCGTGGTGGCCGCCTGTGATGCGGTGGTGGCCCCCGGAACGGCCGGCCCGGTGGGAATGGAGCTGATTCTGCGCGGGGTGGACGCGGTGGACGAAAGCTACCCCATTCTGATGAAGGCCCTGTGGAGCGGGAAAGAGTAAGTCCCAGGCCCGGAAGAGCGGCGGACGGCGCGCCGCATTTGCAGTTGAATCCCATTTGCACTCCGGCCCCAGGCGGCGCAGCTGCCCGGGGCCTTTTTGGGCCCGTTTGGCCCGAAACCGGGGCGAAAGTTCCCCGGGATACGGGACACAAACGGCCAAAATATGGGCAAAAGCAGAAAAAGTGGAAGTTTTTTTGAAGGGATTATGAATTTTTTGCGACACCCCTTGACAACCTGAATTTATGGAGTAAAATGAGCTTAGCACTCAAGAGAACGGAGTGCTAAAGAACGAAAGAAAAGAGGTGCAGGGCTTATGACAATGGACCCCCGCAAGCAGCGTGTGCTTCAGGCCATCGTGGCCCTGTATGCCATGGAGGGTGAGCCGGTGGGCAGCGGCCTGCTGAGCAATTATCTGGACCTTTCCGTGTCCAGCGCCACCCTTCGCAATGAAATGGCGGCCCTCACAAAGCTGGGCCTGCTGGAGCAGCCCCACACCAGCGCGGGCCGGGTGCCCAGCACCAAGGGGTACCGGTATTACCTGGATAACCTGTTGGATGCCGATGAGCAGCTGCCCGTTGCTGAGCGCCAGGCCATTGATGACATCTTTGATGATCTGGACTATGAGCCCGAGCATCTGGCCCAGGGCGCGGCGCGGGCGCTGAGCCGCCACACCGGCTTTACCGCCGCGGTGACCACCCCCCGGGCGGACGATCTGTGCATCGCCCACTTTGAGGTGGTGCAGGTGGGCCGCTACTCCGCCGCCGTGCTGGGCGTGACCAGTGCGGGCGGCGTGTGCACCCGGGTGGCCCGGGTGGCAGAAGGCCTTACCCGCCAGCAGGCCGCCAATGTGGCCGCGGTGCTGAACCAGAATCTGACCTTTGTTTCCCCGGCGGATCTGACGCCCCGGCTGCTGGCCGGCATGGGCGCGGCCCTTGGGGCGGACGGGATGCTGCTCAGCCCGGTGCTGCTGGCAGCGGCCGCCCTGCTGCGGGAAGCGGTGCTGCCCAAGGCGTATCTGGAGGGCCAGCAGGCCCTGCTGGAATGGCCGGAGCTGGCCCCCTCGGTGGGCAAGCTGCTGCAAACCTTTGACGATGGCGAACGTGCCCGCAAGCTGCTTTCGCCCGCCAAACGGCGCACAGTGGTAAAGCTGGGTGAGGATTTGGAGACCCCCATGCCGGGGCTGTGCATTATGAGCAGCCGTTATCTGGCAGGCGGCGGCCTCACCGGCAATCTGGCCATCATCGGCACCAACCGGATGCCTTTTGAACAGTTGATGCCCCGTCTGGAGTACTTCGCCCGCAAGCTCGGGCAGTGTATGTCCGGGCGGACACAGGAGGATGACGTATGAGTGAAGAGACTAAGAACGCGGCCCCTCAGCCGCAGGAGCCGGAAACGGCGCCTGAGACCGAACCCGTGAAGGAGGCCCAAACCGCCGAGGCCCCGGCCGCTGAGGAACAGGACGTTCCCCAGGACCCCAAGGCCAAGAAGGAGTGGTTCGGCAAGAAGGCCGCCAAGGAGCTGGCTGCTGAGAAGGCCCGGGCGGATGCCGCCGAACAGGCTGCGGCCCAGGCAAAGGATCAGCTGCTGCGCACGGCTGCCGAATATGACAACTTCCGCCGCCGCTCCGCCAAGGAGCAGGACGCCGCCTTCAACAACGGCGTGGGCTTCGCAGTGAATCAGATCCTCACCATTCTGGATACATTGGAAATGGCTGCGAACGCCGCCTGCACCGATGAGAACTACAAGAAGGGCGTGGTGATGACGCTGGACAAAGCGTCCGCCGCCCTCACCGCCCTGAAGGTGGAAGAGATTCCCGCCGAGGGCCAGCCCTTTGACCCCAATCTGCACAACGCCGTGATGCAGAAGCCCGCCGAGGACGGGCAGAAGAGCGGCACGGTGGTGCAGGTGTTCCAGAAGGGCTACAAGATCGGCGACCGGATCATCCGCCACGCCACCGTGGTCGTGGCCGAATAAAGGGCCGTTCCGGGCGGCGATGAACCGTCCGACAATATAGATTCCCCAAGCGAAACAGCAAGTACCCCCGGCGCCCCAAAGAAGGCGCCACCCAAACAAAGACATTCCCAAAATTGCAAATTAAAGGAGCGAATAGATTATGAGTAAGATTATTGGCATTGACCTTGGCACCACCAACAGCTGTGTTGCCGTTATCGAGGGCGGCGAGCCCGTTGTGATTGCGAACGCCGAAGGCGCTCGCACCACCCCTTCCGTGGTGGGCTTCACCAAGACCGGTGAGCGTCTGGTCGGCCAGGTTGCAAAGCGCCAGGCCATTACCAACCCCGACCGCACCATTTCTTCCATCAAGCGGAAGATGGGCACCAATGAAAAGGTCACCATCGACGGCAAGGCCTACACCCCGCAGGAGATCAGCGCCATGATTCTGGCCAAGCTGAAGGCGGACGCCGAGGCTTACCTGGGCGAGCCGGTCACCGAGGCCGTCATCACCGTTCCCGCTTACTTCAATGACAGCCAGCGTCAGGCCACCAAGGACGCAGGCACCATCGCCGGCCTGAACGTGAAGCGTATCATCAACGAGCCCACCGCCGCCAGCCTGGCCTACGGTGTGGATAAAGAGACCGACCAGAAGATCATGGTGTACGACCTGGGCGGCGGCACCTTCGATGTGTCCATCATTGAGATGGGCGACGGCGTGACCGAGGTTCTGGCCACCAACGGCGATACCCACCTGGGCGGCGATGACTTTGACCAGCGCATCATCGACTGGATGGCCGATGCCTTCCAGAAGGAGAACGGCATCGATCTGCGTCAGGACAAGATGGCTGCGCAGCGCCTGAAGGAAGCCGCCGAGAAGGCGAAGATCGAGCTGTCCAGCGCGATGCAGAGCAACATCAACCTGCCCTTCATCACCGCCGACGCCACCGGCCCCAAGCACCTGGATATGACCCTGAGCCGTGCTCAGTTTGACGCGCTGACCGCCGACCTGGTGGAGCGCACCATGACCCCCGTTCGCAAGGCCATGGCCGATGCCGGCCTGAAGGCCAGCGACCTGAAGAAGGTTCTGCTGGTGGGCGGTTCTACCCGTATCCCCGCCGTGCAGGAGGCCGTGAAGAAGGAAATGGGCATGGAGCCCTTCAAGGGCATCAACCCCGATGAGTGCGTGGCCGTGGGTGCTGCCATTCAGGGCGGCGTGCTGCAGGGCGACGTGAAGGGCCTGCTGCTGCTGGATGTTACCCCCCTGAGCCTGGGCATTGAGACCCTGGGCGGCGTGTGCACCAAGATCATTGACCGCAACACCACCATTCCCACCAAGAAGAGCCAGATCTTCTCCACTGCGGCCGACAACCAGCCCAGCGTTGAGGTGAACGTGCTGCAGGGCGAGCGTGAGTTTGCCCGCGACAACAAGAGCCTGGGTACCTTCCATCTGGACGGCATCGCTCCCGCGCCCCGCGGCGTGCCTCAGATCGAGGTTACCTTCGACATTGACGCCAACGGCATTGTGCACGTAAGCGCCAAGGACCTGGGTACCGGCAAGGAGCAGAGCATCACCATCACCGCTTCCACCAACATGAGCAAGGAGGACATCGACAAGGCCGTGAAGGACGCCGAGCGTTTTGCCGAGGAAGATAAGAAGAAGCGCGAGGAGATCGACATCCGCAACGGCGCCGACCAGATGGTGTTCCAGACCGAGAAGGCTCTGGGCGAGCTGGGCGACAAGGTGGATGCCGGCGAGAAGGCCGATGTGGAAGCCAAGCTGAACGCCCTGAAGGAAGCCCTGAAGGGCACCGACATCGAGGCCATCAAGGCAAAACAGGAAGAGCTGCAGAAGGCCTTCTACGCCATCAGCGAGAAGGTTTATAAGCAGGCTGCCGAAGCTCAGCAGGCCGCGGGCCAGCAGCCCGGCGCAGGCGCAGCCGGCAATGGCGGCAGCACCGGCGACGACGGCGTGGTGGACGCAGACTTCAAGGAAGTGTAATAAAACCGATAACCGGATGACCCACAGAGCGGCCGGATGACCGCGACGCTCTGAAACGCCGCCCGGCCCGAGAGCAGGGCCGGGCGGCGTTGTGGGTTTATGACCTGGATAAAAAACTGCGTATCTACGCGGCGTGAGGGTGAGATTGTATGGCAGATAAGCGCGATTACTACGAGGTGCTGGGCATTGCCAAGGGCGCCTCGGAGGATGAGATCAAAAAGGCTTACCGCAAGGTAGCCAAAAAGTACCACCCGGATCTGAATCCGGGCAACAAAGAGGCAGAGGAGAAGTTCAAGGAGGCCAATGAGGCCTATGAAGTGCTCTCCAACCCCGAAAAGAAGGCCAAGTACGACCAGTTTGGCTTTGCCGGTGTGGACCCCAACTATGGCGCAGGCCAGGGCGGCGGGTTCGACGGCTTTGGCGGCGGCGTGGATCTGGGCGATATCTTCGGCGACATCTTCGGCGGCGGTTTTGGCGGGTTCGGCGGTTCCAGCAGCCGCAGCAACCCCAATGGCCCCCGCAAGGGCGCGGACGTGCGTGTGCCCCTGACCCTGAGCTTTATGGAGGCAGTGCACGGCTGCACCAAGACCATCAGCATTACCCGGCGTGAAACCTGCCCCGATTGCAATGGCAGCGGCGCGGCCAAGGGCACCAGCCCCGAGACCTGCCCGGACTGCGGCGGCCGCGGCTATGTGATGCGCCAGATGCGCACCCCCTTCGGCGTGATGCAGAGCCAGCAGCCCTGCCAGCGCTGCGGCGGCAAGGGCAAATTCGTGAAGAACCCCTGCACCCACTGCCATGGCACCGGCAAGGTGGGCGTGAAGAAGAGCCTGGAGGTGCGCATCCCCGCGGGTGTGGACGACGACCAGAGCGTGGCACTGCGCGGCCAGGGAGATGCCGGCCTGAACGGCGGCCCCAACGGCGATGTGATCGTGCTGCTGAACGTGAAGCCCGATCCCATGTTCCAGCGGGACGGCTACGATGTGTACGTAAATGTGCCCATCACCTTCAAGCAGGCGGTGCTGGGCGATGAAGTGGTGGTGCCCACGGTGGACGGCAAGGTGGAGTACACTGTGCCCGAGGGCACCCAGAGCGGCACCACCTTCCGGCTGCGCGGCAAGGGCATCCCCTATGTGGGCGGCCGCGGCCGGGGCGACCAGTACGTCAAGGTCAGCGTGGAAATCCCCAAAAAACTGAACAAGGCCCAGAAGGAAGCCCTAAATGCCTTTGACGAGTGCATGAAGGACGAGAACTACGTGCAGCGCAAGAGCTTTTTCAAGAACCTGCGCGACAAGTTCGAGGGCAAACAATAAGCGCAAGCGGCTCCCATCAGAGAGCAGCGGGCGGACCCGGCAGTGCGGGCCCGCCCGCTTTTTTTGTGCCAGCAGCAACGCGGCGCTGCGATTTTGGCGTAAAGCCGGGTATGCCGGGGATGCTTGCGCGCCGGCTGGCGAGAAATTCTCGTGACTGTGTACAAACAACGGCGCGAAATGCTGTGGCACTCGATGAAAATGTCGTAGATAATTGACATTTGCACGGGGGAATATGTAAACTATAATTGACAAAAGGAAAGCCCGTCAGAGAGGAGATGGTACACATGGCGCAGAACGAGCGCATGAAGCGGGCGCGCAAAGAGCTTGGCCTCAGTCAGGAAGAGCTGGCCCGGAAAATCGGCGTCAGCCGCCAAACCATCAACATGATCGAGCGAGGGGACTACAACCCCACGCTGAAGCTCTGCATCCAGCTCTGTCACGCCTTGGGCACCACTCTGGATGCGCTGTTTTGGGAGGAGGAAACACCATGAAAACACTGCGATGGGATCTGTTTTACGAGATTCAGCACATGGAGACGGTGGCGGACGAACGCACCGTCCGTCTGGAAGCCCGCCGGAACAAATGGCTTCTGAGGGCCTATCCGTGGCTGCTGCTGGTCATCTATCTGTTTGCGAATATGTTTGATGGGTGGGGCGGTGGCATACAGATCCTGTTTCTGCTGGCGATGTTTTTGCCGGCGCTTTGCAACACGCTTCTGTCCCTGCGGGACGGCACCCTCTGCACCGACGAGGACCATGAGGGCGCGCAGTCCAGCCGCATCGGCGCAAAAATCGACCTTCTGGTGAGGCCCTACTTCGTCTTTTGGTACTTCTTCAATCTGCTGTTGCAGGGGTCGACGCCGTCCCGGTGGGGATGGGAGATGCTCTTGGCGCTGGCCCCGGCAACGGGATGTGCCTGCCTGTACTGGGCGCTGGCGGCCATGGCCCATGGCCATTGCCTGTGGAAGGCGCAGCGGGAAGGGGAAGAGGTGCCTCCGCCCTCCCGCCGCGAGGGCCTTGCCAAACTGGCGTGGGCGGTGCTGCTGGCGGCGAGCATGGCGCTCACCGTGCTGGGTGTGCGGAGCGTTCAGCAGGCGGCGGTTCCGGAGGAGCTGCGGCCGCTGGAGAACCTCACCGACCCCACCTGGACGGTGCCTGATGAAGGGCAGGTGTGGGTGGCGGCCTGCCGGGTGCAGATTCCGGACGTGCCCGGTGTCATCGCCGGCGAGACCCAGGGCCTTGTCTGGCTGGGGCAGATCGACAACACCCGGTACCGTGTGTCGCTGGCCATTGAGAACGGCCGGGTGACGGCGGCCTGCCGGCGGCGCTCGGTGTGGAATGGGCAGAACAACGTCTGGAGCGATTGGAGCGACGAGCGCTGGCAGGATGGCCGCTGGCAGAACTCCCTTGACCTGAACCTTGCCAACCGCAGCTGGGCCGAGCAGCACATCAAGGCCAGCTGGACTGCCCCGAACCTGACCGGCCAGCTGCTGGGCTGGCAGGCGGAGAACGGCCGCTACCGGCTGGACCGGTGCGACTGGGTGATGCTGACCACCGGTGCGGAAAAACAAACGACAATGAGCAATCTGCCCGAAGAGGAGCAGAACCACTACTTCTATACCCTGGACGACGCCGGGCGAAACATCGCCTACCAGCGCCTGAGCGCGGACGGCAATGGCAGCCATGCCTGGGTGCAGTTGAATGAGGGCACGGCGGAGGAGCTGGCCCGCCAGATCGAGGCGCCGTTTGTGCCGGACTGGTACAGTGAGGACCTGCTTCCCGTCTGGCAGACCCTGCCCGATGCCGGGACCTGACGAAACGGAGGGATCGCTATGAAACGAGCGGACATTCGCTGGAATCTGGTGTTCGAGTTCAACCGGATGAATCTGGTGCAGGACGAGCGTACCGAACAGGAAGCGGAGCAGGACCGGAAGATCAGTCTGGTATGGACGGCAGCGCTGCTGGCGATTCTGTTCTGGCCTTTCCGGGATGAGGGGGCTTTGCGGGGGGTGGCCCTGGTGGATCTGTGCGCGGTGGCCCTGCGGGCGGTGCTGGACTGGCGAGCCTTGCACGGCGGAAGCTTTCTGCTGACCGGAAAGACCGTCACCGCATGGAACGGCCTGAGCCGCGCGCTGCTGGGCGGCATCTGGACGGGCGCAGCGCTGTACTACCTGCTGGGCGCCCGCAGCCTGCTGACGGCTCTCGGTTCCCTTCCGCTGGGATGCAGCCTGTACGGCGTGTATCTGGTGCTGGCGCAGACCCATGTGATGAACCGGGCCAAGCGGGATGATCCGGAGGGCTGGTGGCCCAACGAACACCCCGGCCGGGGCCTTGCGGTGCTGTTGGGCATGGCGGCTGTGGGGCTGGCCATGATGGCCGCCGGGTGGAATTTGGGCTGATTGCAACGGAAACGCCTTCCCCGCAAGGGGAAGGCGTTTTTTGCGCGGCGTTTTGCCGGTTGCGGCGGTGTGTGGGATTGCCGCTGAGGGAGCGGGATGCTATGATAAAGGCAGAAAAAATGGGGGCGGGCCACGGCGCGCGGCAAAACCAAATTACAGTATTTTTACTGTGCGCAAAATCGAAAACAACAGTTGGACATTAAACCGGCGGACTGGTACACTAGAGATGGCCAAAGAAAGGCCGCCACAATTGAAGGAGGTCGAAAGGCATGAGCCTGGGCGATTTGTTTACGCTGCAAGGAACCCTGTTTGCGATGATTCTGGTGGGTATGTTCCTGCGAAAACGCGGGATCATTGACGAGAGCGGCAAAAAGTGCCTGACCGACCTCTGCGTGAACGTCATCATCCCGTGCAGCATCGTGAAATCCTGCCTGGTGGCGTTTGATCCCGGGCTCATCCGCACCGGCGGGCTGCTGCTGGCGGTGGGCTTTGCCCTGCAGCTGCTGTGTGTTGTGCTGAACAAGTTTTTGTACAATCGCTACGGCGAGCAGCAGAAAAAGGTGCTGCAGTACTGCACGCTGGTTTCCAACGGCGGCTTTCTGGGCAACCCGGTGGCCGAGGGCGTGTATGGCGACATGGGCCTTTTGTATGCGTCCCTGTTCCTCATCCCCATGCGGGTGGTGATGTGGTCGATGGGCACCTCCTACTTTGTGGCAGGTGATACCGATAAGAAAAAGGTCATTAAGAATGTGCTCACCCACCCCTGCCTGGTGGCGGTGTACATTGGCCTGTTCCTGATGTTTACCCAGATCCCCCTGCCCGGCGTGGTGGAAAAAGCCGTGCGGAGCATCGGCGGCTGCAACTCGGCCATTACCATGTTCCTGGTGGGCACCATTCTGGCGGAGGTGAAGCTGCGGGATCTGGTGGACGGCACCGCGCTGGTGTACAGCGTGCTTCGGCTGGGCATTCTGCCCCTCATTGCCTGGGGCGTAAGCCTGGCGGTGGGCATGGAGCCGGTGGCCACCGGCGTTGCGGTTCTGATGACCGGTATGCCGGCCGGCGCAACCGCCGCCATCTTTGCGGCCCGCTACAACAGCGATGCGCCCTTTGCGGCCCGCTGCGTGGTGCTGAGCACCCTGTTCTCCATGCTGACCATCCCGCTGTGGTGCTGGGTGGTGGGCTGAAGAGCGCCCCTGATTTTGACATCCTCTTTTCTCACACATATATATATAAGCAAGCAAGGCCGCAGCGCTGTGGAGGTTCCACGGCGCTGCGGCCTTGTGCTGTTCTGAATGGCGCGGTACGGCAAGTTTCCTGGCGGGGGCATTAAAGCTCCTCTTCGGGGCAAAGCTCCAGCAGGCCCTGGGCCTGGTAATAATCCAGCATTTCCCGGATCATGGCCTCGGGCAGGTCGAAATATTCGGCCAGCTGCCAGGGCTCCCGCAGGCCGGCGGCCATAGCGGCCTGAAGGCGCTGGGGCGGAAAGTACCGCTTGTAAATATACCGATTGGCGATGTTCTCCTGCTTTTGCCGGATAGTATAGGGGCTTTGGACGGTGTAAAAGGCCCCGGTGGCAAAATGGCCTTCCTCATGAAGAAGAATGGCCTGCTCCTCGGCGCCGGATTCAATGGCGGCGGGGTTCAGGGCCAAGGCCCCGTCCGGTGAGCAGAGCGCCTTGTGGTTCTGCATCGGGCAGGTGAACACGTCCACGCCCATGGCCTCCAGCCGGGCATAGCAGGCCCGCAGTGCGGCCGTATCCATACAAACGTCACCTCCCGGAAGCGCGCGGCGAGCCTTCGCCGCCGATGAGGCAGGCTCCGCGGGCGCTGCCTTACAATTTTTGCTGCTTGCGCAGTGCTTTCATTCGCATAAAAAGGGCAATGTCGTCCAGGTCCGCGTCGTCCAGCGCTTCCTTCACATCGCCGTAGGCGGCGAAGAGCTGATTGTCCGGCGCGGGGGGCAGGGAATGGTCGGTGCGCCCCAGCAGATAATCGGTGGTAACCCCCAGCAGCTCCGCAAGGTTGCCCACCACGCTGGACAGGGGTTCCTGCTTTTCGTTCTCGTACTTGGAAAGGGTGCCCTTGCTGAGGCCGCCGCCGGCAAAGCGGGCGTTGTATGCCTCGGCCAGGCTTTCCAGGGTGTAGTGATGCGCCTTGCGCGTCTCTTTGAGCCGTTGCCCGAACATAATACCACTCCTTCTGAAATTATGTTATCATTTGCAATAACTTTTTGCAAGAAAAATTTCGGAAACATAAAATAGTTGATTGACAACCGGTGAAGATGGGCGTATTATGTTGCCATAACGAAACACAACTAAAAGTTGTTTTCACGACGGCTCTGCCGGAGAAGCCCCTGCCTCAAACGCATGGGCCGCGTGCGGCAGTGCTGCCGGCGAAAACAGCCGGGCGCTGTAAAAACAACAAACCGGGCAGCCCCCGAGAACAGAAAGGATGAAGCAGTATGAGCAAAAACGGAACACGTCACAACCCTTATAAGGGGCTGAAACGAACCCTGCGGGCCAAGGGCCTGCGCTACGAGGATGTGGCCGAGCTGCTGGACCGGTCGGTGCCGGCGGTGTGCAAGAAGATGAACGGGGAATCGGATTTTTACCTGTATGAGCTGCACAAGATGTGCAGCAGCTACGGGCTGGATTTGGATGCGTTTATTTGATCGACAAAAGTTTCGAAAACGCTAATATTTTGCGCCGGGCCGCAATGCAGCGCGCATGGCAGACGGGCGAAGCCGCCCGAACAACCGGCGGCCGGCGGCGCAGAAAAATGGGCGGACGAGCAGGCGAAAGGAGGATGCGGATGAACGGCGCGTGAACGGCGGGGCCGGGCAGCGGGCGGGCCCGGCCCCGTGAAAAAAGAAAAGCCGTCGAGGAAGCCGGAAGGCGGGCAGGCGGACATTCAACCGGAAGAAGAAACCTTGTGGAAAACCCACCGGGACGGGGACGAATATGCCCGCTGCGCGGCCGACCCCTTTTATTATGTGGAGCGGTATGTGCACATCGAGTGCCCGGAGGCGCAGACCTTGCTGCAACCCTTCCGGCTGTGGCCGGCCCAGCGCCCGGCGCTGGAGGCCATGGCGACCAGGCGCCGGGTGATGGTGCTGAAAGCCCGCCAGCTGGGCATGACCTGGCTAGCCCTGGCGGAGGCCAGCCGCCTGCTGCTCTGCCGCCCGGGGCGCACGGTGGTGTGCATCTCCCGGGCGGAGAACGAGGCCAGAGAGCTTGTGCGGCGGCTGGGGGTGATCTTCGGGGCCATGCCGCGGCTGATCCAACCCGAGCGGCAGGCCCCCGAGGGCTGGGAGGGGCCGGTGTTCCGCCAGAACCGGATGGACCTGACCATTCGGTTTGCGGACGGGCCGCCCAGCGTATGCCGGGCCTTTGCCACCAGCCCCGGGGCTGCCCGCGGCTTTACGGCGGACCTGATTCTGCTGGACGAATGGGCGTTTCAGCCCGGAGACCGGGAGGTGTGGGCCAGCCTGCTGCCTCTGGTGAACCGCCCCGGCGGCGGCCGGGTGATCGGGCTTTCCACCATCCGGCGGGGCAGCCTGTTTGAGCGGCTCTATAAAGACCCGGACTGCGGCTTTGAAAAGCTGTTTCTGCCCTGGACGGCCGACCCCGGCCGGGACGCGGCCTGGTATAAGGCCACCCAGGCAGCACTGGGAGAGGACCGCACCTGCCAGGAATACCCCGCCAGCGCCGAGGAGGCGCTGAGCATTCGGGGCGGCAGCTACTTCCCCGAGGTGCGGCGGGCCAGCCACCACCGGGAACACCCGCCGGAAGGCCCACTGCGCCGGGTGGCGGCGCTGGATTACGGCCTGGATATGCTGAGCGTTCACTGGATCGCGCTGGATGAGCGGGGCAACGCCTGGGTGTACCGGGAATACGATGCCCCGGACCAGACCATCGGCGCGGCGGCCGCGGGCATTTTGAGCCGGAGCGGCGCGGAGCCGGTGGAGCAGTATCTGGCCCCGCCGGATCTGTGGGCCCGAAGCCAGGAGAGCGGCCGGGGCCGGGCGGATCTGTTCTGGGAGGCGGGGCTTCCGCTGGTGAAGGCCTCCAACGCCTACGCGGACGGCTGCGCCGCCATGAAGGAGTGGCTGGCCCCCGGGCCGAACGGCCCGGCCCTGACCATTGACAAACGGGCCTGCCCCCGGCTGTGGGAATGCCTGCAGCAGGTACAGAAGGACGAGGCCGACCCAAACGTGTACGCCAAAACACCCCACGACCTGACCCATGATCTGGACAGCCTGCGGTATTTCTGCGTGAGCTGGCAGCCGCCCGCAAGGCCGCTGCGCCCGGCGATGCCGGATTGGGAGCCGGACCTGTGGGAGGACTATGAAAACGCGGACGAGGCGGGCAGGGCTTATTTGTATCGGAAATACGGCGGCCCGCCCGCCGAATGAGAGGAGGAGAGGACGATGCAGCTGCCCACAACAGCACAGGCCCGGCGGGCCTTCTGGCAGGAGAAGCTGGGCCTGGCCCGGGCGGCCTATGCCGACGAGCTGGCCCGCATGGAGCAGAGGGAGGCCCTGTATGAGGGCACCCGCCAGGTGCAGGCCGACCCCAACACCCGCCAGACCCCGGGCAAGCTTTCCAGCAATGTGCGGAACATTGTGTATGAGCTGATCGAGAGCCAGGTGGACGCCACCATTCCCATGCCGCGGGTGGAGGCCATTCACCCGGAGGATGAGGAGCTGGCCTGCCGGCTGGAGGACTTTCTGCGCAGCGAGGCCAAGCGCCTGGATTTTACCCAGCTGAACGACCTGCAGGAGCGAACCGTGCCCATTCAGGGCGGCGGTGTGTGGCAGGTGGAATGGGACCCAGAGGGCGGCTTCCACTGCAGTTTGGGCGCGCTGGCGGTGCGCCCGCGCCACCCGCGCTGCCTGATCCCCCAGCCGGGGGTGAGCGAGGTGGAGGATATGGATTACCTGTTTCTTCAGACCAGCCACACCAAGCAGGCCATTCGCCGCCGGTGGGGCAAAGACGTGAGCGCCGCGGCGGAAGAGGAGCCGGAACTGCGGGGCGGCGGGGAGGCCAGCGAGGAGCTGGTGACCCTGAACACCGCCTATTACCGCAACGACCGGGGCGGTATCGGCCTGTTTGCCTGGGTGGACAATGTGACCCTGGCGGATTATGAGGACTATCAGGCCCGCACCCGCCCGGTGTGCGCCGCCTGCGGCGCGCCCAAAACGGCGGAGGTGTGCCCTTTGTGCGGCGGGCGGAAGTTCGCGGCCAGCCGGGAGGAGGATGAGCCGCTGCTGCGGGACGTGACCCTGCCCGGCGGCGAGCGGCTGGGAATGCTGGCCGCCGGCCCGGACGGGCGGCTGTGCCAGACCCGCATTCCCAGCTACCGGCCCGGGCACTACCCCTTTGTGGTGCAGCGGAACGTGCGGCGCTTTGGGGCGGTGCTGGGGGCCAGCGATGTGGATGTGGTGGCCGACCAGCAGGAGACCATTAAAAAGCTGGGGGCCAAGATCGACGAGAAAATTCTGAAGGGCGGCAGCTTTGTCACCCTGCCCCAGGGCGTTGGGGTGGAGACCACCGACCGGGAGCTGAAAATCATCCGGCTGAAAAACCCGGCGGAGAAGGCCCTCATCGACGTGCTGAACGTTCAGCCGGACCCCAGCCGGGAGCGGGTGGTGCTGGAGGACAACTACGCCTGGGCCAAGAGCACGCTGGGCATCACCGATGCCTACCAGGGTAAGTACGATTCCAGCGCGGTGTCCGGCACGGCAAAGCAGTTCAGCGCCGGGCAGGCCGCCGGCCGGCTGGAGAGCAAGCGCCGCATGAAAAACGCGGCCTTTGCCAAACTGTACGAGATGATGTTCCGACATTTGCTGGCCTACGCCCGCCAGCCGGTGCCCTACACGGCCAAAACGCCGGACGGGCAGGTGCGCTACGCCCACTTTGACCCCTACGACTTTCTGCGCCGGGATGCGGCGGGCCGCCTGTACTGGAACGACGAGTTTTTGTTCACGGTGGACCCCAGCGCCACGCTGGCGGCCAACCGGGAGGTGCTGTGGAACATGATCGACCTGAAATATCAGGCGGGGGCCTTTGGCCCGGTGAGTGACCCTCGCAGTCAGCTGCGCCTCTGGACGCTGCTGGCCGCGGCGGAATATCCCCATGCGGCCCGGATGCGGGACAGCTTTGAGGAGCAGGCCCGCCGGCAGGAACAGACGGAACAGGGAGGTGAAGCGGAATGATCTGCCCGGAATGCGGACTGGAGACCCGGGTTGGCGCCTGCTGGGTGGAGGTGAGCGGGGACGACCGGCCCGACACCGCCACCCGGGTGGTGCGGGTGCAGCAGCTTTTGTGCCGCAACCCGCGCTGCCCGAAAAAGGACCGGGAGGTGGGGCAGGCGCGGTGCGTGCTCTACCCGCCCGAGGAGGCACAGTGAACCCGGCGCGCGGAACAAGCCGGACACGAAAGGGAGGTGAGCGCACATGAAGATGGACATCGGCAACAGCGGCAGTATGCAGGTGAAGGCCCCGAAGCCCCGCCCCGCGGCCAAGAAGCCCGGCAAGGTGAAGGGCGGCGACCTGCGCAGCGGCAAGTAAAGCCTGCGGTATGGAACGCCAAACAAACGATGCCGGGCAAACTGGCCCGGCGGAAAGGAGACCGAATGAAGCACATGGATGAAGCAGCCCGCGCCCAGGCGGCCGGGGAGAGCGAAGCCGCCGAGACCCCGGCCGGGCTGGACCTGGAGCGGCTGCAGCGGGAGCTGGACGAGGACCCGACCTTGCAGGCAATTCTGGAGGAGGTGCGCCGCGGTGCGGCGGCCCAGCTGCTGGAGGGCCAGCTGGCGGCCATCGGGCGGCTGGACCCCCGGGTACGCTGCGCGGAGGACTTGGTGAAGCTGCCCTGCTTTGCGGCATTTGACGAGCTGGTGCGCGGCGGCCTGGACATGGTGAACGCCTACAAGCTGGCAAACTTTGACGAACTGACCGACCGGCGCAGCCGTGCGGCCGCCCAGGCGGCGGTGAACGATGCCCGTGGCCTGAGCCATCTGGCGGGCGTGCCCGGCGGTGACGCAGCCGGCGGCGGCCTGAGCGACGAGGAGCTGCGGGTGTGGCAGGGCATGGGGTTCACCCCCGAAAAGGCCCGGGCCTACCACAGCCGGTTCACCAAGGCGTGAACACACAGAGAAAAGGAGGAGAAACAAATGTTTGTACCGGTAAAACGACTGGTGGGGGATGTGGAACCCTTTGAGCGGCTGCCCGGCGCGGCGGGCCTGAGCCTGGGCATGGCGGCGGTGTACAGCGGCGCGGCGGGCCTGGCCAAATGCGGGGCTGCGGTCAAGCCCACCCACGTTGTGATGGGCCCCAAGGGCGCGGACGGCCGCTATCCGGCCATCCCCGTACTGCCCACCACCGTATTTGAAACCGAGAGCACCGCCGCGGTGCCGGCCAGTGCCATCGGCAGCGCCGTGACCCTGCACACCGACGGCCTGACCGTGACGGCCACCACCACGAACGGCGTGTTCACCGTGAGCGAGACCGAAAACGCCGCGGGCGGCCGGGTGCGGGGCCGCTTTATCTGAGAAACGGGAGGGATAGATTATGGCAAGTGTGATCTTCAGCAAGAGCAGCGACGTGAACAATTCCATCTTCGGCAAAAGCCAGGAGCCGGTGCGCGCGGTCATCACCCAGGGCGTGGAGAGCTTTGAGGCGAAGAGCCTGCTGTCCACGGTGTACAGCATGGACACCTCCACCAGCTTTGCCGAAAAGTACACCAGCGAGACCAGCCTGGGCGACTTTGAGGACGTGGGCGAAAACGGCGCGTACCCCAAAGCCAGTATGCAGGAGGGCTTCGCCAAGGTGATCGAGCCCACCACCTGGAAGTCCAGCTTTGAGGTGACTCAGGAGCTGGTGGAGGACGGCAAGTTCGGCAAGATGAAGAGCCGGGCCTCGATTTTTACCACCAGCTACAACCGCACCCGGGAGAAGTTCGGCGCGGCCCTGCTGGCGGGCGGCGTGGGCGCCAGCGTGACCATCGGCGGCAAGAGCTACGCCACCACCTCGGCAGACGGCGTGAGCCTGTTTTCCACGGCCCATCCCAGCCGTACCCGGGGCGCAAAGCTGGCCCAGGCAAACTGCTTCACCGGGGCGTTCAGCGTGGAAATGCTGGACAAGGTGCAGGAGGCCATGCAGGGCTTTATGGACGACGACGGCAACCTGCTGAACGTGACCCCCAACACCATCGTGATTCCCAACGTGGGCAGCCTGAAGCGGGCGGTGCTGGCCGCGGTGGGCAGCGACCTGGACCCTGACACCAACAACAACGCCATGAATTTTCAGGCGGGGCTGTGGAACGTGTGCGTGTGGAACTATCTGCCCAAAACCATTGGCGGCAAGCCCTTCTTCTTCATGATGGATACCGACTTCAAGGAGGACTACGAGTGCATGCCCTGGGTGGACCGGGTGAAGCTCACCGTGCGCAGTGAGATCGACCCCAACACCGACGCGAATGTGTTCCGCGGCCGCGCCCGCTTTGGCGCCGGGTTCAACAACTGGCGCTGTATTGCCCTGTGCGGCGAGGGCGTTGCCGGCAAGACTCTGTAAACCACGGCGGAGAGAGGAGGAGACGCCCATGACCTGGCAGGAATGCCGAGACACGAGCCTGCAGAAGCTGTTTCAGTGCTACAACGGCCCGGATGAGGACGAAGCCACCCTGCGCTATCTGGCGGCCATGCCCGCCGCCGCCAACGAGGGCATTGCCCTTTTGTGCGCCGCCCGGCCCCTGCGGGGTGTGGCGGAGCTGCCGGAGGGAACCTTGGAGGCCGACCTGGGCAGCCTGGCGGCCGACTACGGAGGTATGGGCCAGCCCGAGGTGTTCTGCACCGGGGGCGGCCGCCTGAGCCGGGTGGAGGGCTGGGCGCTGCTGGGCGGGCGGATGCTGCAATTGCCCCAAGGCGTGCCGGGCCGGGTGCTGGTGGGCTACGACCGCACCCCGCCCCGCCTGAAGGACCCGAAGCCCGAGGACCGGCTGGAGCTGGCGGAGGATGCGGCGGTTTTGCTGCCGCTGTACATTGCCAGCCAGTTGTATAAGGACGAGGACCTTGGACTGGCCACCCTGTACCGCAACGAGTTTGAGTTGGGGCTGGACCGGCTGACGGCCCCGCCCCCGGGCGTGGCGGGCGACCGGTTTGTGAGCACCAGCGGCTGGTGCGGCTGAGCGAAAGGAGGCGAACGCCATGGCGGCGCATTTTACCATTCCGGCCTCGCCCGGCCGCAAGGTGCAGAAGGTGGACCAATTTTTGGGGGTGGACCTGACCAACGACCCCAAAAACGTGGACCTGTGCCGAAGCCCCAGCGCACCGAATATGATCCGGGATGTGCCGGGCAAAGTGCGCAAATGCATGGGCTATGAGCAGACGGCGGCCTACAAGGGCGGCATTTACGGCGCATACACCCTGCGGGGGCAGAGCGAAACGCTGCTCATCCACGCGGGCGACACGCTGTATGAGGCGGCCGGCGGCAAGGCGCTGTACACTGGCATGGCCCGGCAGCCAAGCCGCGCCTGGCAGCTGGGCGAGGCACTGTACATTCAGGACGGCAGCCGCCTGTTGAAATACGACGGCAACCGGGCCTACCCCGCCGAGGAGGGGGCCTATGTGCCCACCCTGACCATCGGCAAAAGCCCCGCGGGCGGCGGAAAGAGCTATGAGGCGCTGAACCTGATCAGTCCCTGGTTCACCGAGCTGTTCGGCGGCACCGCCGATGCAAAGCAGTATCAGCTGAGCCTTGCCCCGCTGGATCGGCCCCAGGGCAGCGCCACTGTGCGCGCCTGGCTGAAAACGGCCGGGGGAGACTGGCAGGAGACCACCGCCTTTTCGGTGGATTACACCGCCGGAACCGTGACCTTTGCGCAGGCCCCGGGGCAAAGCCCCATCACCGGGGAGGACAATGTGAAGATCACTGCGGCGCGCACCGTGCCGGGCTATGCCCGGCGGGTGCAGACCTGCCGCACCGGAGCGCTGTTTGGAGTGGGCGGCGTGCCCGACCGCCTGTTTGTGGGCGGCAACCCCGACTACCGCAACCGGGACTGGTACTCCGGCCAGGGGGACGGCACCTATTGGCCGGACACCGGATACAGCGAGGTGGGCGGCGCGGCCAGCGCCATCATGGGCTACGCCATCCTGAACGGGCGGCTGGCCTGCTATAAGGACGGCGCGGAACCGGAGCGCAGCGTGGTGCTGCGCAGCGGCGAACTGCGGGACGGCGAGCCGAGCTTCCCGGTGTACGCCACGCTGGAAGGCCCCGGGGCGCTGAGCCGCCGGGCCATGGGCAGCCTGGAGAACGAGCCGCTGTGCCTAACGGGCCTGGGCGTGTACGCCCTGACCACCAGCGACGTGACCGGCGAGCGGTACAGCCAGAACCGGAGCTTTTATGCGGACGGTGCCCTGTTGGCGGAGTCGGGGCTGGAAAACGCTCACGCCTGCGTGTTCCACGACCTGTATTGGCTGTGCGTGAACGGCAAGGCGTACATTCTGGATGGGCTGCAGAGCACCGTGACCGACCGGCAGAAGCCCTATTCCACGCGGCAGTACGCGGCCTTTCTGCGGCTGAACCTGCCCGCCAGCGCCATGTGGGTGCAGGAGGGGCGGCTGTATTTCGGCACAGATGAAGGAAAGGTCTACCGCTTTTATCAGGACAAGAACCGGCAGGCCAGCTACAACGACGACGGCAAGCCCATTGCCGCCTGGTGGGAAACGCCGGATCTCTCCGGCGAAGGCGGGTACAGCGCCAAGAGCTTTCGCTATCTGGCCGCACGCATGAGCAGCGCGGTGGCCACCGGCGCGGACCTATGGGCCATGGCGGGCGGCGTGTGGCGGCTGCTGAAGCAGGCCGGCCGCCGGGACCGCTACCTGAGCTTTTCCCAGATGACCTTTTCCCGCATGAACTTCGGGTGTGACCGTTCCACCTGCGCAGTGCGCGCCAAGCTGGCCCTGCGCCAGCTGGATAAGGCACGGTTTCGCCTGGAAAACAGCGCCCTGAACGAGCCCTTCGGCCTGATGGACCTGGCCGTGGAGTACACCGAACAGGGACGATACAGGAGGTGAGAAACGGATGGCGATTTTTCCGACCATCACCCAGCAGGAGCTGGAAAGCGTGGGCGTGGTGGGCCTGCCGGATACCCCCAGCATGACCGCCCGGGCCATGCAGGAAAAATTTGAGGAGACGGCCCGCAGCCTGCTGGCCCCGAAATTCAACGCGCTGGCCGCCCAGCTGGAAGGCCCCGGCGGGGCTGCGGTGGGGGCCGCCGTGCCCGAGGGGCTGCCCAGCGGCACCCCGGCCACGGTACAAGGGGTGCTGAACGGCCTGAACGAGGCTCGGAAAGCGCACACGGCCCGGCAGGACAACCCCCATGCCGTGACGGCCCAGCAGACCGGCGCCTACACCCGGCAGGAGACCGAGCAGGCCATTGACCGGCGGGTGCTGGAGATCGGCGCGGGCGACATGACCCGGGCCGAGTATGACCCGAACGGCCGCCGGCAGGACGTGTACGCCTACGCGGACGGCGTGGGAGTGCACGTCTACACCCACCAGAAGGTGGGCACGGTGCACCGGCTGACCGGCAGCGGGGCCTGCGGCCGGGTGAAGCTGACCGCCAATGCGGCGGCAGGCGACACGGTGCAGGTGAATGGCAAAACTGTGCCGGCTTATGTGGGCGGCGAAGCCTTTGCCGACGCCTTGGCGGGCGAGGCGCTGAGCGGCCGCTGGCTGAGCTTTGTGTGGGACGGCGCTCAGGTAAATTTTAAGGGCGGCGGGGGCTTAACGGGCGCAAAGCTTGCCCTCGCCGATGCAGAGCCCGCAGATGTGCGCCGGGGCAGGACCTTTTATGCCCGCGGCCGCGGCCTTCAGACCGGCACCGCCGAATACCCGCAGTATCTGGGGGTGGTGTCCGCCACCATCGGCGCGAACGCCGTACTGGCGGACTACACCCTGACGCCGGGCGTCTGGCGCATTGTGGCGGCGGCCTGGCGGGACAACCGGGAATACGGCTACATTGCCGTACAGGTGGGCGGCACCGAGCACGGCGGCACCGAGCCGACCTACGGCCACGGCCGGGTGCTGGACGTGACCCTCACCCTGACCGAGAACACAAGCTGCCGCGTGCTGACCCGCTCCAACTATGTGGTGGGCGGCTGCTGGGCCATTGTGCGGCAGCCCTGACCCCTTGCGCGGCCCGGCGGCCTGCGGCGCGGCAGAACGTGGCAGGGAAGCCGCCGCACCCTGGGCAGCGCGCAGATACCCGATGGAAAGGAGCGGAATATGGCAAGAAAACTGGTAAGCCTGGCACAGTATGAGATGCAGGCGGCCGCCAACAAGGGCGGAGCCAAGGAAATGTACAACAACAGCGGCTGGAGTGTGGGCAACAACGCGGCCCGCAGCACCGGGCAGAGGGCGGCGGCCGGTTCTTCCGGCAAGCGCACGGGCGGGGCCTCGGCGGGAACGGCCCAAAGCGCAGGCGGCACGGCCCAGAGCCAGCTGCTGGAGCTGTACAGCGCCCAGCAGGCCGCCCTGCGGGCCGCCCGGCGCGCGGCCTATGAGAGCACGGTGGCCGACCAGCAGCGGCAGTATCAGCAGAACCTGAGCCGGGTGAACGCCGCCGCCGACCAGGCCCTGCGGGAGGCGTATCTGAACAAGATGGAGAGCCTGAAGGGCCTGAACCAGGCGCTGACGGCACAGGGGCTTTCCGGCGGGGCAAGCGAGACGGCGCTGGCCGGGCTGTACAACAACTACGGCAGTGCCCGCAGCCAGATCGAGGCCCAACGGCTGGAGCAGCAGGGCAATCTGCAAAGCACTCTTCAATCCAATCTGGCGGCAGCCTACAACACCATGAAAACCGGCGAGATCAGCGACCTGAAGAGCTTTGCCGGCGACCTGGCCCGGTTTTATGCCTCCAACGCGGGCAAAGCGGTCAGCACCGGGCAGGGCGGCGAAGGGGCCTCGGCCATCTGGTATGCACTGGCCCGCCGCGCCCTCGGCACCGGAGCGGACAGCGACGAGGTGCAGCGCCAGTTGAGCGGCGCCGGGGCGGACCGGCAGATGGTGGAGCAGATCATGGCCCTGCTCAGCAACGGCTGAACCGGCCCCAAAACTCCATAAAAACGCGGCGTGCCCGACGGGAGGCACGCCGCGTTTTGCTGTGCAGAAAAAGCGCCCCGGGCGGGAGCGGAAAATCTGGTTTTGAACAGAATGGCTTTTGGCCATGCTTTACGACACAAAAGCAACAAAGAATGGGGCCGGAACGGTAAAAAAATCCGGGCCACAACTTGACCCGGCGCATGGAAAACAGTACACTAAAGATGTGTGAAGGAGCCGCCCGGCGGGAGCGTTTTTTGCTGCGGGCGGCCATGAGGAATTTTGGAAAGCGAGGTGGGAGCGCGTGGACGCTGATCCCGGTCGATTGTGCAAGAACAACTTTTCCATCGGGGCGGTGTGCCTGCGCTGAACCCGGCAGGGTACCCTGCCCCGGGCCGGTGCGGCGTGCCGCCCTGGCCCCAACGAAAGCAGGTGTACCAATGATTTCAATTTATCTCACCGATTGCGGCCGGCTGCTGGAGCAGGATCAGATCTGCCCCGGCGCCTGGATTCACATGAGCGCCCCCAACGAGAAGGAGATCGGCCGGGTGTGCGCCCAGCTGCATGTGGACCCCGACCTGGTGCGGGCTTCCCTCGACGAAGAGGAGCGAAGCCGCATTGAACAGGAGGACGGCACCACCCTGATTCTGGTGGACACCCCCGTGGTGGACAACGACGGACATGCCACCTATTACTCCACCATCCCCTTCGGCATCATCCTGACGGGCGAAAACATCATCACCGTCTGCCTGAAGGATGCGGCCCTGCCCCGGGCCGTGACCGGCGGGCAGGTGAAAAACTGCAGCACCAAAAAGCAGAAGCGCATGGCGCTCCAGTTTTTGTACCGGAACTCCACCCTGTTCCTGACACTGCTGCGCCAGATCGACAAGGCCTCCAACCAGGTGGAGAATGAGCTGCACAAATCCATGCAGAACAAAGAGCTGATTCAGATGCTGGGGCTGGAAAAGAGCCTGGTGTACTTCTCCACCAGCCTGAAGGGCAACGAGATCGTGCTGGAAAAGCTGCTGCGCATGAACTTTGTGCGGGATTACCCCGAGGACACGGACCTTTTGGAGGACGTGATCATCGAGAACAAGCAGGCCATTGAGATGAGCAACATCTACCGGGACATTCTCTCGGGCACCATGGATGCGTTTGCCAGCGTGATTTCCAACAACCTGAACATCGTGATGAAGCTGCTGGCCGCCGTCACCATCATTCTGACGGTGCCCACCATCGTGTTCGGCCTGTGGGGCACCAACGTGCCGGTGCCCTTCGAGCACAGCCCCTTCGGCTTTGTCATTGTGCTGGGGCTTGGGCTGCTGGCCACGTTGGCCGCCGTGCTGCTGGCCAAGGGCCGCAAGTGGCTGTAAGCGGCCGCCTTTAACCTCAAAAAAGCAGGGCCTCCGTTTTCCGGCGCTTTTGCCGGACGAGCGGAGGCTGTTTTTGTGTGCGGGGCCGCCGCGCACAGCGGGCAAAAAGTGCCGCCGCCTATCTGGCGCAAGCCCGCGCTTTATGCTATACTGTATTGCGTGTGAGCCTGCCGCCGCTCAGAGGCCCGGTGGGCAAACCTGGAACCAAACCCTGCGCCGGGGCCTGCCGGCGTTTTTGAAAGGATGTTGTGACCAATATGAAGTGCATCAAAACCCCCATGAAGGGCATGAACGATTATCTGCCCGGCGATATGCGCCTGCGGGAGTATGTCATCGGCCAGATCAAGTCCACCTACGGCAGCTACGGCTTCTGCCCCATCGAGACCCCCTGTGTGGAGCACATTGAGAACCTGACCAGCAAGCAGGGCGGCGAGAACGAGAAGCTCATCTTCAAGATCCTCAAGCGCGGCGAAAAGCTGGCCGGCGCCGAAAGCCAGCAGGACCTGTGCGACAGCGGCCTGCGCTATGACCTGACCATGCCGCTCTCCCGCTACTACGCCAACAACATGGCCCAGCTGCCCAGCCCCTTCAAGGCGCTGCAGATTGGCAACGTGTGGCGTGCTGACCGCCCCCAGAAGGGCCGCTTCCGCCAGTTTACCCAGTGCGACATCGACATTCTGGGCGATGCCACCAACCTGGCCGAGATCGAGCTGATGGGCGCCACCACCACCATGCTGTGCAAGCTGGGCTTTACCGGCTTTACCGTGCGCGTGAACGACCGGCAGATTCTGAAGGCCATGGCCCAGGCCTGCCAGTTTGAGGAGGCCGACTTCGACAAGGTGTTCATCATTCTGGACAAGATGGACAAGATCGGCCTGGAGGGCGTGAAGAAGGAGCTGCTGGACGCCGGCTTCGCCCAGGAGAGCGTGGAAAAGTACGTGGCCTGGTTCGAGCGGGCCGGTCAGGGCCTGTCCGCCCGGGAGTTCTGCGGCGAGGGCCTGGCGGATGTGCTGGACCCCAAGGTGCTGGACGGCCTGGACGAGATCCTCAGCTGCGTGCAGGCAGGGGCTTCCGGCGACTTCAAGCTGGCCTTTGACCCCACCCTGGTGCGTGGCATGAGCTACTACACCGGCACCATCTTTGAGGTGGAGCTGCCCGGCTTCAGCGGCAGCATTGCCGGCGGCGGCCGTTACGATGAGATGGTGGGCCACTTCTGCGGCCAGAAGGTCTGCGCCTGCGGCTTCTCCATCGGCTTCGAGCGCATCATCACCATCCTGAAGGATCAGGGTTACCAGATCCCGGACGACACCCGCAAGGTGGCGTTCCTGGCGGAGAACGGCCTGAGCGCCGAGAAGAAGGTGGCCATGTTCCAGGAGGCCGCCGCGCTGCGTGCCGAGGGCGTGCAGGTGATGGTGACCACCCGCGCCAAAAACGCCAAGCATCAGAAGGAGACCCTGCGCGGCCAGGGCTACGAGGAGTTCAAGGAGTTCTTCCGCCGGGAGGACTGAGCGCCGGAACCGTTTCTGCGAGGCGAATGAAAAAGAAAACCGGACGGGTTCTCCCGCTGCCCTGCGGCGGAAAGGCTCGCCCGGCTTTTTGCTTTTTTGCACCGGAGCATCCCGGCCCTTGCGCCGGGGCAGAAAAACAGCTACAATAAGGTGGCCCTCCGCACAGGAGCGGGGCCGCCCTGCATAGAATGGGGCGGCCCGGGGCAGACGAACTGCCCGGCATTTCCCCGGAAAGGAGCATCTCTCATGAGTGTACCGCACATTGACCCGGCTCAGGCCATCCAGAAGATGGACGCGGGCGAGGCGCTGGTGGTGGACGTGCGCCAGCCGGATGAGCACGAGCTGCAGCGCATTCCCGGCTCGCTGCTGCTGCCGCTGGACGACATCAACGCCGAAAGCGCCGCGCGGGTGCTGCCGGATAAAAACGCGCTGACCTATGTGTATTGCCGCAGCGGGGTGCGCAGCACCGCCGCCTGTGAAAAGCTGGAGGCACTGGGCTATACCAACCTGTACAATCTGGGCGGCCTGACCACCTGGCCTTATGAGGTGGAGTGAGCCTTTTGCATCCGCGTTTGCACAAACAAGCAGCCGGGCCGTGGAAACGGCCCGGCTGTTTCTTTTTGTAAGCTTTATAAAGAAGGGCAGATTCACTGCGAAATATCCTCGGGTACGTCGATCCAGCCCCGGCACTCCACCTTGCCCTCCATAGGCACCACATAGGGCGTGCAGTAGGCGATGCGCTGATCCTTCACAAAGCGGCGGATGACCCCGCCGTGGGTGACCACAATCACCTTGTCGTAGGTAAGGTAGCGGCTGAGCACACCGGTTACCCGATCGGTCAGCTGATCCACCGTTTCCCACGGGCGCTCATCGCCCTCGGGCCAGCGGCCCCGGCAGGCCAGAAATTCCTGGTGCAGCTGCTTCATTTCCTCCCGGGTGTGGGGGGCGCCGCTGCGGTCGGCCATCAGCTCATGCAGATCCGACTCCACGGCCAAAGGCAGGCCGGTTGCCCGCACGATCTCCGCGGCGGTCTGCAATGCGCGGGTGTAGGGGGAGGAGAGCACCAGCTGCGCCCCGGCCAGCGCCGGGTGGGCGGCCACCTGGCGGGCCTGCTGCAAGCCCTTTTCACTGAGGGGCACCAGACCAAACCCCTGCCCGTTGATGCCGCCCCGCACGCAGGCGGAATAATCCGGGTCGCCGTGCCGAATCAAGACAAATTCCATGGGTGCCCTCCTTTGTGCGGAGGGGCGGGTGCCGCAGGGCAGCCCGCACCGCTCAGCGTCAATGGGGCCGAAGGCGGCTGCCCACAGCCCCGTTCCTCTTCTGTTTTTATACTACATACCTCTGCGGTGGTGTATTTGGTTTTAGTATAGCATACCGACGGTGCGAATGCATCTCTATTTTGCGCATAATTTTGCCGTTTTCGGCCACACTGTTTCCAAAACCAAAAGGAGGCGCTTGGTATGGTTGCCATTGTGGACCGGGAGGGGTGCATCGGCTGCACCCTGTGCACGGGGGTGTGCCCGGAGGTGTTTCGGATGGAGGATGGGCTGGCCCGGGGCGGGCCGGTGCCTACCGGGCTGGAAAGCGCCGCCGCCGATGCGGCGGACAGCTGCCCGGTGTCGGTCATCCGGCTGGAGTAACCCCGAAAACGGCACAAAAAAGCGGCGCGGTTCCCGATGGGGAGCGGCGCCGCTTTTGAATTTAATAGCTGCTTATCAATTTGCGGATATCTTCCGAACCGAAAGCGAAACGGTTACCATTGAATCATCAACCAATCGGAACAGGCATCTGTACGGGTTCAAAAAAACGGAGGTGGATTCAATGTTGAATGAAGCAGTGATTCGTGTGCTGTGCGCCTGCTTCTCTGCGCGTATAAAACAAAAAAGGTCACTTGCTTTCGCAAGTGACCTTGGTGCGCTGGAAGGGACTCGAACCCCCGACCTTCTGATTCGTAGTCAGACACTCTATCCAGCTGAGCTACCAACGCGGAACATGATGTATTATAGCACCGGGTGGCAGGAAAGTCAACACTTTTTGAAAAACTTTTTTGAGAAAATTGCAAAAACCTTAAAATAGGCGATAAAACGAAATAAAAAATGAAATATATTTTGCGATTTTTTGACGGAACCCGGTGAAAATCGGGCTGAATTTCACCCGAAAAACCGCAAAAGAAGAAAAAGTCCATGCAAAACAGTGAAAAATCCATGCGGCCGAAGAACGGCAGAAGGCCCGCGGCGGGCCAAACATGGCGCAGCTGCCCCGTGCGCCCCGGCGAGCGGACGGAAACCGGGGTCAAATTTGCTGCGCGCCGCTCAAACCCGTGACCTGAAGAGCAGAATATGCTATACTAGATACGTTTATTGGAAAAAGAAGCGGGCGGCGGCCTGCAGAATGCCCGGGACAGCCCGGAATACAAGAAGAAATAAGGAGTACTTACCATGAGCCATACGACCATTCCCCAGGGGTACCAGCCCCTGCTTGGGCTGTACGATACCCAAAAGGCCATCGGCCTGACCAAACGCCTGTTTGAGGACGCGCTCAGCGGGGCGCTGAACCTGCGGCGGGTGTCCGCTCCGCTGTTTGTGGAGGCGGCCAGCGGCCTGAACGACAACCTGAACGGCGTGGAGCGGCCGGTGTCCTTCACCATGAAGGAAGGCGGCGGGGAGATCCAGGTGGTGCACTCGCTGGCCAAGTGGAAGCGGCTGGCCCTGCGGGACTACGGCTTCTCGGCGGGTGAGGGCCTGGTGGCGGACATGAACGCCATCCGGCGGGATGAGGACCTGGACAACCTGCACTCCATCTATGTGGACCAGTGGGACTGGGAGAAGATCATCACCGCGGAGCAGCGCAGCACCGACTTTTTGAAGGACACCGTGGTGCGCATTGCCGGTGCGGTGGAGAGCACCCGCCGCACCCTGATGGCGGTGTTCCCGGAGCTGTCCGCCAGTCGCCTGGGCCGGCTGGATCAGGTGACCTTTGTGACCGCGCAGGAGCTGGAGGACCGCTGGCCCGACTACACTCCCAAGGAGCGGGAGAACGCCATCGCCAAAGAGGCGGGCACGGTGTTCCTCATGGGCATCGGCGGGGCGCTGGCCAGCGGCAAGCCCCACGATGGCCGCGCGCCCGACTACGACGACTGGGCGCTGAACGGCGACCTGCTGTGCTGGGACCCCGTGCTGAACTGCGCGGTGGAGCTGTCCAGCATGGGCATCCGGGTCAGCCCCGAAAGCCTGGACCGGCAGCTGACCATCGCGGGCTGTGACGACCGCCGCAGCCTGCCCTTCCACAAGGCGCTGCTGGCGGGTGAGCTGCCCCTGACCATGGGCGGCGGCATTGGCCAGAGCCGCCTGTGCCTGCTGCTGCTGGGTTGTGCCCACATCGGCCAGGTGCAGAGCAGCGTGTGGGACGCCGACACCCGTGCCGCCTGCGCCAAGGCGGGCGTGCCACTGCTGTAATCGCGCAAGGCTCCCTCGCAGGAGGGGGCCTTTTTTGCTGAAAAATTCATTTTTGGCGCAAATGTGTATTTTCAAAACCGCCATATGTATGTTATACTACTCTAATAGTTTCTCTTTTGGGCGCGGTGTATCGCTGCACCGCACCGGGAAAAGAGGGGGAAGCCGGGGCAGACCCCGGCGGTGACAAGGCGGGCCGCACGTTTGGCATGGCCCGCCCGGGAAGGAGCGAATCGAATTACAATGGACTTGGGTATGTTACTTATTCTGGGGGCCATCGTGGCCTACCTGCTGCTCATGTTGGGGGTGGGCATCTACTACTCCAAAAAGAACAGCACGGTAGACGACTTTTATCTGGGCGGGCGCAAGCTCGGCCCGCTGGTCACGGCCATGAGCGCCGAGGCCAGCGATATGTCCAGCTGGCTGCTGATGGGCCTGCCCGGTGTGGCTTACCTGAGCGGCATCTGCGATGCCTCCTGGACGGCCATCGGCCTGGCGGTGGGCACCTACATCAACTGGCTGGTGGTGGCCAAGCGCATCCGCGTGTACAGCCACCGGCTGGGGGCCATTACCGTGCCCGAATTCCTTTCCAAGCGGTATCATGACGACAAAAACCTGCTCAGCTGCATTGCGGCCGTGGTGATTGTGGTGTTCTTTGTGCCTTATACCGCCTCCGGCTTTGCGGCCTGCGGCAAGCTGTTCACCAGCCTGCTGGGGCTGGATTACCTGCCCACCATGATCGTGTGCGCTCTGGTCATCGTGGTGTACACGGCCATGGGCGGCTTTCTGGCGGCGTCGGTCACCGACCTGATCCAGAGCATCGTGATGACCATTGCGCTGGTGGTGGTGCTGTGCTTCGGCGTGCAGCAGGCCGGCGGGCTGGATGCGGTTCTGGCCAACGCCCAGGCCATGCCCGGGTATCTGGCCATGACCGCCACCCACGACGCGGCGGCCAACGCGGCTTCGCCCTACGGCGCGATCACCATTTTTTCCACCCTGGCCTGGGGCCTGGGCTACTTCGGTATGCCCCACATTCTGCTGCGCTTTATGGCCATTGAGGACGAAAACAAGCTGAAGGTGAGCCGCCGCATCGCCACGATGTGGGTGGTCATCTCCATGGCAGTGGCGGTGTTCATCGGCGTGGTGGGCAACGGTATGACCAAAGTTGGCGCCGTGGCCGCGCTGGAGGGCAGCGCCAGCGAGACCATCATTGTGCGCATTGCCACCCTGCTGAGCCAGTTCGGCCCGCTGCCGGCGCTGATCGCAGGCGTTATCCTGGCGGGCATTTTGGCGGCCACCATGTCCACGGCGGACAGTCAGCTTCTGGCGGCCTCTTCCAGCGTGTCCCAGAATCTGGTGCAGGATTTCTTCGGCGTGAAGCTGAGCAGCAAGGGCAGCCTGACGGTGGCCCGCAGCACGCTGGTGGTCATCAGCGTCATCGCGGTGTTCATTGCCCGTGACCCCAACAGCAGCGTGTTCGGCATCGTGTCCTTCGCCTGGGCGGGCTTCGGCTCCACCTTCGGCCCGGTGGTGCTGGCGGCGCTGTTCTGGAAGCGCAGCAACCGCAGCGGCGTGCTGGCCGGCATGGTGGCCGGCGGCGTGACCGTGTTTGTGTGGAAGTATCTGGTGCGGCCCATGGGCGGCATCTGGAACATCTACGAGCTGCTGCCCGCCTTTTTGGTGAACGTGGCCGTGCTGGTGGCGGTCAGCCTGCTGACCGCGCAGCCCACCGAGCAGATCGAGCAGGAATTTGCAGACGTGCAGGCCGCGGTAAAGCAGTGACCCATTGCAAAACCCCATAAAAACTCAAGCGCACCGGAAGCCCCGCTGGCGGGACTTCCGGTGCGCTTTTGCGTTTTGGCGCATTCCATAAAGAATTTTGAATTTTTTCACATTTTGCACATGCGCAAAGCAGCCCGTGCTATTATAATGAGAATAACTTCCGGGCGGGCCAAGCCCTGCCCGGAGGAGACGAGCCATACGAAGCAGCGGGGCCAGGGCCTGGCAGCGTTTGCCCCGCAGAAATACAGCCGGGCGCCCGGCGGGTTTGCCCGCCCTGTGGGCCGCAGTGCGGCCACGGCGCTGGCAGACGATTCGGGAGGGATTTTCACATGGCTAAAATCTTGATTGTGGACGACGAACCCCGCATCCGGGAACTGATCCGGGAGCATTTGCAGCATGCAGGCTATGAGTGCGACGAGGCCACCGACGGCAGCTCCGCGCTGGCCAAGCTGATGGTGGGCGGCATCGACCTGGTGATCCTGGATGTGATGATGCCCTTTATGGACGGCATGACCTGCCTGCGGGAGATGCGCAGCCGCAAAATGACCACCCCGGTGATCATGCTGACGGCCCGCGGCGAGGAATACGACAAGCTGGCCGGGCTGGAAAGCGGCGCGGACGATTACGTGGTGAAGCCCTTCAGCCCGCGGGAGCTGGTGGCCCGGGTGAAGGCCGTGCTGGCCCGCACCATGCCCAAAGAGCCGGAGGACACCGAGGTGTACCGCTTCGGCGCGCTGACCATCGACGTGGCCAGCCACAGCGTGAAGGTGGACGGCAAGGAGACCAGCCTGACCCCCAAGGAGTTTGACCTGCTGGTGTTTCTGGCCGGCAACAAGGGCATGGCCCTCAGCCGGGAAAAAATCCTGCAGAAGGTGTGGAACTACGACTACTACGGCGAGGACCGCACCGTGGATACCCACGTGAAGATGCTGCGCAGCCATCTGGGCAGCTGCCGGGGCTACATCGTAACGGTGTGGGGCATCGGCTACAAATTTGACCCGGATGCTGCAAAATGAGTGAGACAAAACCGGCCCGCAAGGGCAAAAAGCGGGCACTGACCCTGCGCTATAAACTGTTCATTACCCTGTTCCTGGTGTGCCTGGCCACCCTGATGCTGGTGTGGACCTGCCTGGAACGGCTGCTTCAGCCCCAGTACAACGCCTTCATTCACGAAAAGCTGGAGAACAAGCTGGAGGTGCTGGCCGGCCAGTTCGACCAGGCCGCCGAGGACGGCACGGTCATCTCCCAGCGGGATATGTTCGGCCTGACGCTGAACCCGGACTTCTGGGCCAGGGTGAACGAGAGCATCAGCAACGGGCAGGTGAACCTGAGCGAGAGCTGCGTGGACATCTCGGACCAGACCCTGCGCTGCATCAATCAGGTGGAAAACCTGCACCCCTGCCTCATTCACGAGGGAGACGGCATCAAGTTCGGCCAGGGCAGCACCTCCACCTGGGACACCTCCACGGCCATTGCCCTGCGGCAGTACGCCTTTGAAAAGGGCAGCCTGTATAAAATTCTGGAGACCGAGAGCGGCACCCAGCAGATGGTGGTGGGCCGCACGGCTGCCGGCGGGCAGTATGCCATTCTGGTTTCGGCCAGCCTGGCCCGGGTGGGCGAGGCGGACGCCGTGCTGGGCAAGCTGCTGCCCATGGTGGCACTGGGGCTTCTGGCCTTCTGCCTGCTGGCGGCGTGGCTGCTCAGCCGGTGGATCACCCGGCCGCTGGTTCAGCTCTCGGATGCGGCCCGGCAGATTGCCCGGGGCAACTACGACGTGCACGTGGACGAGAGCCAGGGGGACGAATTCGGCCTGCTGGCGCGGGACTTCAACCACATGGCGGGCGAGGTGAAGCAGACGGCCCAGATGCAGCGGGAGCTGCTGGCCAATGTGAGCCATGACCTGCGCACCCCGCTGACCCTCATCCGGGGCTATGCGGAAACCGTGCGCGATCTGACCGGCGACGAACCGGAGAAGCGCACCGAGCAGCTGAACATCATTGTGGACGAAACCGACCGGCTCAGCGGGCTGGTGAACAGCGTGATGGAGCTTTCCAAGGTGAGCAGCGGCGCGGAAAAGCCCGAACTGGTGGACTTTGACATGGCCCAGCTGTGCGAAGAGGTGGCCGAGCGGTACGACGCGGTGTGCGCCCAGAACGGCTGGACCCTGAAGCTGGAAACCGAGGAGCGCTGCCCGGTGCGGGCGGACCCCGCCATGATGGAGCGGGTGCTGCACAACCTGCTTGGCAACGCCATGCACCACATCGGCGAGGACGGAGTGTTCCTGCTGCGGGCGGTTCCCCTCAAAGAGGGAGGCTGCCGGGTGGAAATTGAGGACCATGGCCCGGGCATCCGGCCGGAGGATCTTCCCCGTATCTTTGACCGGTATTACCGGAGCCGGAGCGATTCCGGCAAGGTGGGCACCGGGCTGGGGCTCTCCATCACCAAGGCCATCCTGCAGGGGCATGGGTTCCGCTTCGGCGTGAACAGCACCCTGGGCGAGGGCACGGTGTTCTGGTTCCAGGCGCTTGGGCCGGCCAAGGGCGGCGAGGCAAAGCCGCCGGAGGAAAAGGCCTGAAGGCAAAATAAAAAGGCTCTGTCTGCTGTACGCACCGGGCAGGCAGACTAAGAAACGGGCAGGCTTCCGGGAAACCGGGGCCTGCCCGTTTGGCTGTTTTTGGGGGGAGAACCCGTTTTTGCCTTGCGCAATGGCCGCCGCTGGGATACAATGAAACCATGAGCGCGGGCAGCGGCCTGCGCCGGGAGGAGGACCCCATGGGATTGTTTACGCCGCGCCCGTTGTGCCCCCAGGCACAGCTGGCGGAGGATGAATTGAAAAAAGACCTGGCCGGGGCAAAGGCGTTCGGCGCGGTGCGGCTGGGCGAAAAAGCCCTGTACCTGCCCGGAATTCCCGCCCGGCGCTATGTGCCCCTGCCCTGGGTGCAGCGGGTGTGGCTGCGCATGATGGAGGCCAGCGTGCAGGGCGAGTTTATCCAGCCGCTGCTGGTGGTGACCTACCCCGGCGGGCAGGTGCAGATCGAGGCGGAGCACCGCCGGGAGGTGGACCAGCTGCTGGAGGCCCTGAAGGCCCAGCCGGGGCTGCCCCTGGGGCGGGAGTATCCCGCGCCCCAGGCGGTGACGGTGGCGCAGATGAAAGAGCTGGAGCGCCGGGCGGACGCGGCCGGGCTGCCCTACCGGCAGATGATGGAAAATGCGGGCTGCATGGCGGCCCGGCTGGCCCTGGGGCAGTGGCCCGCCGCGCGAACGGCGGCGGTGCTGTGCGGCCGGGGCAACAACGGCGGCGACGGCTTTGTGGCGGCCCGCTGGCTGGCCAATGCGGGCCTTGCGGTGCGCATTTACCTGCTGGAGGGTGAGCCGGTGACCCCGGACGCCATCCACAATCTGGCCCTTGCCCGGCAGATGGGCCTTGAGGTGCTGAACCTGACCGGCGAGGCTCTGCCCGAGGAGCAGGAGCACTTTTTGCGCCGGGCCGAGCTGTGTTTTGACGGGCTGTACGGTACCGGCTACCGCTTTGACCCGGCCCGCCCCGGCGTGCAGGGGCTTTTGGGCCGGTGCGCGGGCAAGCGCGTGGCACTGGACCTGCCCAGCGGGCTGGAGGCGGACACCGGGGCCGACCACACCGATGCCCCGGCGGACCTGACCGTGGCATTCCACGCGCCGAAGGCCTGCCATGCGCTGGCGGCCCAGCGGTGCGGCAAACTGGCGCTGGCGGACATCGGCATCCGGCGGGTGCTGGCGGCCCCGGCGGAGCTTTGAGTCAAAAAATCGAGAGGAGAGATGGCCATGAACCGGATACGCGGCGTGATTTTTGATATGGATGGGCTGATGTTTGACACCGAGCGAATGTTTACCGATGCATGGCCCGGCGTCTGCGCTCAGTTTGGGCTGGAATATCAGCCCCAGCTGGCGGCGTCGCTGCGCGGTTCCAACGGGGCAAAATCGGTGGAGATCATTCATCGGTTCTACCCGGAGGCGGATGGCGCCGCCATGATTGCCGCCTGCTACAATCAGGTGCAGGGCCGGCTGCTTCAGGGCGTGCCCAAGAAAAAGGGCCTGGATGAGCTGCTGGCCTATCTGAAGGGCCGGGGCCTGCCCATGGCCATCGGCAGCAGCACCAAATCGCCGCTGGTAAAGCGCAACCTGAACATGGCCGGGGTGGCGGGCTATTTCAGCCAGATTGCCGCCGGGGAAATGGTGACCCGCTGCAAGCCGTCCCCGGAGCTGTTTTTACTGGCGGCAAAGCTGCTGGATCTGCCGCCCCAGAACTGCCTGGTGCTGGAGGACAGCTTCAACGGGGTGCGTGCCGGCCGTGCCGCCGGGTGCATCACGGTGATGGTGCCGGACCTGTCGGCCCCCACGCAGGAGATTCTGGCCCTGTGCGACGGCTGCTGTGAGGATCTGAAGCAGGTCATCGGCTGGATCGAGCAGCGGGAGCGGACACAGACGCGGTGAGCCTTAAAACCGCGCATCTGCGCAGGATGTGCATCAATTCCTGCAATGCAATCAAGACGCAAACCAAAAACGGCGCCCCTTCCGGGCCGCGGCTATGAGCCGGGCTTTGGAAGAAGCGCCGTTGTTTTTTTAATTTGGGTTCAGCGGGTGGCTTGACAGCGCCTGCGCGAGCGGCTTACAGCCGCTCGGCCAGCTTGCGGCCCATGAGCACGCCCATCACGCTGGCCATCATCAGGCCGCGGGTCCAGCCGGAGGAATCGCCCAGGCAGTGCAGACCGGGGATGTTGGTGTCGAGGTTTTCATCCATCTTCACCCGGTTGGAGTAGAACTTCAGCTCGGGGCTGTACAGCAGGGTCTCGGTGGAGGCGAAGCCGGGCACCACATGATCCAGCATCTGGATGAAGTTGATGATGTTGATCATGCTGCGGTAGGGCATGGCGGCGGTGATGTCGCCGGCCACCGCGTCCTTCAGGGTGGGCCGCACGTTGGAGAAGGCCAGTTCCTTGGCCCAGGTGCGCTTGCCGTCCAGAATGTCGCCGTAGCGCTGCACCATGATGTGGCCCGCGCCCAGCATATTGGTCAGTTCGCCAACCTTGCGGGCATAGTCAATGGGCTGGTTGAAGGGCTCGGTGAAATTGTGGCTGCACAGAATGGCCAGGTTGGTGTTGGGGCTCTTCAGGTCCTTATAGCTGTGGCCGTTCACAACGGCCAGGTCATTGTCGTAGTTTTCCTGGCTGACGAAGCCGCCGGGGTTCTGGCAGAAGGTGCGCACCTTATTCTTGAAGGGCTGGGGGTAGCCGATCAACTTGGACTCGTACAGCACCCGGTTCACGGTTTCCATGATCTCGTTGCGGCACTCCACGCGCACGCCGATGTCCACGGTGCCGGGCTTGTGACCGATGCCATGCTCGGCGCACAGCCGCTCCAGCCAGTCTGCGCCGCGGCGGCCGGTGGCCACCACCACTTCCTTGCCGAACACCTGGCGCTCCACGCCGTGGTCGGCGATCTGCACGCCGGTGCACACGCCGTTTTCCAGCACCAGATTGCGGCACTCCACTCCGAAGAACAGCTCTACGCCCTGCTGGGCCAGATACTGCTGGATGGAATAGTATAGCTGCTGGGCCTTCTCGGTGCCCAGGTGGCGGATGGGGCAGTCCACCAGCTTCAGGCCGGCCTGAATGGCCCGCTTGCGGATCTCCTTGATCTCCTCGCCGTCGCTCACGCCCTCCACATGGGTGTCTGCGCCGAACTCCAGATAGATCTTGTCGGCGTAGTCAATCAGCTCCTGGGCGTTGAACTCGCCGATCAGGCTGGGCAGGTCGCCGCCCACCTCGTGGGAGAGGCTCAGCTTGCCGTCCGAAAAAGCGCCCGCGCCGGAAAACCCGGTGGTGATGTGGCAGTAGGGCTTGCAGTTGAGGCAGTGGCCCACCTCGGCTTTGGGGCAGTGGCGCTTTTCCACGGGCTGACCCTTTTCAAAGATGGCGATCTTTTTCTGGCCGCCCTTGCGCAGCAGCTCCAGCGCGGTAAAGATGCCGGCCGGGCCGGCACCGACGATGATCAGATCGTATTGCATGGTATTCTCCTTTTGAATGGCCCTGCGGGGCAGGGCAAAAATAAACGAATGGATCGGTGCCCGGTTTCCGGGCAGGAAAAGCGCCCGGCCAGGGCAGCCGGGCGTAAAGCACGAAGAAACAACGGGGCTTTACTTCTCATCCTCCACGGGGTGGGCGTCTGCATCCACTACGGGGCCTTCTTCCCCGCGGAAGAACGTCTCGGCCTTGTCGGCGGCCTGGGCGTTTTCAGCGGCTTCCTCCAGCGCGCGGGCCTCGGCCTGTGCCTTTTCCATCGCACGGCCCAAGCGCCACACGGTTACGCTGGCGAACAGGGTGCCAACCAGGTTCAGCACGGCCTCCAGCACCAGAATCACGCCCAGCGCCATCACCATGGCCTCCACCGTCTGGAAGGGATTGCACAGCACGAACGCACCCAGGGCAATGCTCACCAGACTGGTGAGCAGGTACAACCACCAGCGGCCGTAGCCCACGGCCTTCAAATCCAGCGCCTGGCCCAGGCGGCCGATGCTGTCCACAATCAGGAACAGGCCGAACACCACCGGCAGCACGCTGAGAAACAGCTTGGGCCAGGCGATAAGCGCCACGCCCACCGCGGCAGCTACAACACCGTACAGCAGGCTGAGATAGGCATAAAACGGGTTGCCCTCCCGCCGGAGGTAGCGCCACACCTGCACCAGGCCGGAGATGAGCACCACCGCGCCGAAGCCCTGGCACAGCAGGCTGACCGAGAGGTCCGGCCAGCCGATGAGGCAGACGCCCAGAATGAGGTAGGCCGCGCTGGAAAGCAGCAGCCCGGCCTTGGCTTGCTTGAACATGGAAAACGCCCTCCCTTGTCCGTCCGGGCCGGAAAGCGACGCCGGGCACAATTTCACAACTATAGTATAGCACAAAAAATACCCCATCGGAAGTTCCGACAGGGCATTTTTCGCGGAAATACCGCACAAAGCTGCAATGCAAAATTTGGGCAGAATTCCCTTTTGTAACGGCCGGATCGGCCGGGATGGCACAAAGCGGAAGGTCAGGCGTTGTTCATCATGGGCTTGATGACCTGCCGGTACACCTTGGTGAGGAACAGGCTGCTCAGGGTGACCGCCACCAGTTCGGCGATGGGGAAGGCCAGCCACACCAGTTCCAGCCGGTCGGTGAAATGGGCAATGGCCCAGGCCACCGGCAGCAGCACCACCAGCTGACGGATGACCGACACCCACAGGCTGAGGAAGCCGTGGCCCAGCGCCTGGAACACGCTGCTGCCCACCACCGAGATGCCGGCGAAGATAAAGCTCAGGCAGATGATGCGCAGGCCGGGCACGCCGATGGCCAGCAACGCGTCGCTGGCGTCAAAGATGCCCAGCAGCTGGGCGGCGAACAGCTGCACGATGACCACGCCCACCAGCATGATGCCGGTGGCGTAGGCGGTGGCCAGCTTGATGGTGGCCAGCATCCGCTTGGGCTTGCGGGCACCGTAGTTGTAGCCCAGAATGGGCACCATGCCGTTGTTCATGCCGAACACGGGCATGAACACAAAGCTCTGCAGCTTGAAGTACACGCCGAAGAAGGCCACGGCGGTGCTGGAGAAGTTCATCAGGATGCTGTTCATGCCCAGCACCATAACGCTGCCGATGGACTGCATACCGATGCAGGGCACGCCCACGCTGTAAATGCGGCGGATGGTGGTGCCGTGGGGGCGGAAGCCCTTGAAGCTCAGCTCCACTTCCTTATTGAAGCGCAGGTTGAACCACAGATCCAGCCCGAAGCCCACGCACTGGCCCAGCACGGTGGCAATGGCGGCGCCGGCCGCGCCCATGGCGGGCAGGCCGAACATACCGAAGATCATGATGGGGTCCAGAATGATGTTGGTGATGGCGCCGGCCATCTGGCCCAGCATGCTGTAAAAGGTATTGCCGGTGGCCACCAGGATCTTTTCCAGCATCAGGGTGATGAACTGGGCCTGGCTGAACACACAGATGATGAACAGGTAGCTGGTGCCGTAGGCGATGATTTCGGGGTCATCGGTCTGCGCCGTGTAGTAGAAATGGCTGGCCACCAGGCCGAACACCATAAACACCAGCATGCCGATCACATTCAGGAACAGACCGTTGGTGGCGGCCCGGTTGGCCTGCCCGTAGTTCTTTTCGCCCAGGGATTTGCTCAGCAGGGCGTTTACGCCCACGCCGGTGCCCACGCCCACGGCGATCATCAGGGTCTGGATGGGGAAGGCCATGCTCACGGCGGTGAGGGCGTCCTCACACACGCGGGAGACGAAGATGCTGTCCACAACGTTGTAAAGCGCCTGCACCAGCATGCTGGCCATCATGGGCAGCGACATACTGATCAGCAGCTTGTTGACGGGCATGGTGCCCATCTTGTTTTCCTGCCGGGGTGCGGCAGCTTCGGCCGCAGGGGCGGCCTGTACGTTCTGTTTCGTTTCGTTCAAGGGGATTCCTCCGTAAAACGGGGGGGCGCAAATGGCCCCAAAAGTTTGCGTGCGGGTTCTCAGCCCTTTGTATAGGCGTCCTCGATCAGTTGGGCGCACAGGTCCGCGCCCAGCTCGGCGTTCAGGCACAGGTCGTAGTTCTGGGCCTGGCCCCAGCGGTTCTGGGTGTAGTAGAGGTAGTAGTCGGCCTTTTTCCGGTCGGCCTTGTGCAGCACGCTGAGGGCCGCGGCGTGGTCGGCGGGCAGCAGGCCCTCGGCCTGGCCCTGGGCGACGCGCAGATCCTCCGAGCCGTACAGGAACACGTTGAGCACGTCCTTGCGGCTGTTGAGCACATAGTCGCCGCAGCAGCCCACGATGACGCAGGGGCCTTCCTCGGCCACCTGCTTGATGACGCGGCTCTTCACCAGATACACCTGGTCGGCCAGGGGCAGCTGGCTGCCCAGGATGGAAAGGCTGTACAGCAGGCTGCTGCTGCGCTGGGTTTCGCTGGCGGCGATGGCCTCTTCCGACAGGCCGCTCTCCTTGGCGGCCAGGGTGATCAGTTCCTTGTCGTAGTAGGCCAGGTTCAGCTTGTCGGCCACCAGGCGGGCAATGTGCCGTGCGCCAGAGTAGGGGGCGCGGCTGATGGTGATGATGCGGTAAGGCATAGGTTCCTTCCTCCTTTGAAAGGGCCGGCGTGCGGGCTGCACCGCGCGGGCACCGGCCCTGAGAGATCGGCCGGGAGGCCCCGGCGCACGGCGGCCCCTGCGGCACAAAGCGGCCCGCCGGAAGGACGAAGCTTCCCGGCGGGCCGCCGCAGGCAGACACCCAAATTCATTTTCCTGGCCATTATAACCGTTTCTTCGGCAAAAATCAACCGGAGGGCACACCGCGCCGGGCCGCTTGGACGGCGCTTCCTGCGCATTTTGCATGGCGCGCCTCGGCCGTGCCGAAAAAATGATGTGAGAAATGACGAAGAAAGATGATTGTGCTAAAAATAGCGCAGATAAGGCAAATATATCGCAGGCACACCCGCCCGCGGTGCACCGTTACCCGGCCTCGTACACCGTGCCCACCGGGGTGGTGTGCGCCGTGAAGCCGCGCCGGGCCAGTTCCAGGGTCAGAAAGCCGTCCTCACGGCCGGAGTTCTGGTTGGGCAGCGGGTTTTCCTCTGGCTGAAGGGTGGAAGTGTACCCGCCCACGGCCTCGTCCAACACCAGAACGGTGGTGGGGAAGCGCTCCGGGTGCTGCCGGTAGTACACCTCCAAAAGTTCACTGTCCAGATAGGTGCGCCAGCTGGTGGAGGCACCCATGGGCCGGTCGGTGCACAGGTAGGCCCAAGGGGCCAGCGCGGTGACGAACACCGGGCCGTCGCTCTCGCTCTCGGTCAAGGCCCGGCAGATGGCCGTGTACTGGGCGGCGTGCTCCGGTGTGGTGACAAGCCCGGCTGCAGGGCCGCTGGTCAGCCGCTGGGTACACTGGCTGAGGGGGGCGTCCCGGTATTCCAGCGCCAGCCGCTGCCAACCGCTGAGCAGCACCGGCACACACAGCGCCAGCGCCGCCAGCGCACAGCCGGTGCTGCGGGAAAGCACCCCCTCCTCGCGCAGGCAGTGCAGGCAGGCCCCCACCATGGGGGCGGCCCCGGCGCAGGCCAGGGCAAACCCCAGCGTCATGCCGGAAAAGCCGGTGTTGCTGCCCACCTGCCACACAAGCCCGAAGGCCCAGCCGGGCAGGAAAAAGCAGAGGGCCTCCCGCACGGGGCGGCGGGCCGGCGGGGTGAGCAGCCAGCACTGCACCGCCAGCAGGCACAGCGCCAGATGGGCCTTGCCCAGCATATCCCCGCTGGTGAGCAGGTTCACCACAAAGCCGGCCAGCGCCGCTGCCAGCAGCAGGCGGCGCACTTTTACGGACAGGGCCGAAGCGGGGGTTACGCGCCGCAGCCGGGGCAGCAGCAGGCTGGCAGCCAGCGCTCCGCCCCAGAAAAGCAGCCCGAACCGGAACTGGTAGAAGGGCTGCACCAGCGCCTTGAGGGCCAGCACCGGAAGAGACGTGTTCGATCCGTCCGGGTCCATGAGCACAAAGGGCAGGTACTCCAGAAGTTCGCTCAGGCTTACCCGGTGCAGCAGCCAGGCAAGATACACCAGCGCCGCCGCCCCGGTGCCGCCGAGAAAGGCCAGCACCGGCCCCCGCCGCCCGCGGGCGGAAGGCAGCGGCAGAACCGCTGCCGGCAGTACCCACAGAACGGCCAGATAGGGCATACACACCACGGCCGGCGCCATCACGGCCCCGGCGGCAAAGCACAGGCCGGTTCGCGCGGCGGGGCCGGTCTCACAGGCGATGTAAAAAAGCAGCAGCCCGGTGCCGAAAAACAGATAGCACAGGGTGTAGTAGCTCAGCCCCCCAATGCCCGCCTTGGCGTACACCAGCACCAGCAGGGCGGCGGCCAGCGCCGTGCCGCGGCCCCGGGGCCGCAGCGCCCGGTAAAGGGCGAAGGCCAGCGCAAACTGCAGCAGCACCGCCGTAACCCGGGCGGCCAGATAAATGCCCGCGGTGCCGCCGGTCACGGCCCGCCACAGGGCGTAAAAGGGCAGCAGAAAGGGCGCGTACAGCTGGGCGGTGTTCCATTCGTCCACGAAGGGCAGGTCGCCCAGCCAGAACCGATGGGCCAGCGCCAGATAGAACCCCTCGTCCGACCAGCAGAAGGTAAGGGTGCAGCGCCACAAAAGCAGCGCCAGCGCCGCCAGAAGAAGGCCGGGCCCAAAAAGGTCCCGGCGGGAAGAATCCGAGCGCATAAAGTCTCCTTTGTGTTGTGAAAAGCGGCGTTTGGGCCAAAAGCAGGCCGCCGTTCGGCCCGGCGTTCAAAGCGTGGGCGTCTGTCTGGGGGCGGCGTTGTCCTCTTCCAGGTTGCAGGTCTGGCGCAGGGCGTACTGGGGGGCGGCGTTCATGCTTACATAAATGCGGCCGATGTATTCGCCGGCCAGGCCCACCATCACCATCAGCATTCCGCCGATGATGAGCATCAGGCAGACGATGCTGGTCCAGCCGGGGTCAATGGCGGCCCCGAGAACCAGCTTGCGGAGGATGGTCACCAGCGCAAACACAAAGCCTGCACAGGCAAACAGCGCGCCCGCCAGGGTGGCCAGCCGCAGCGGCACCACCGAGAAGGAGGTGAAGCCGTTCAGCCACAGGCCCAGCAGCTTTTTCAGTGAATAGCCGCTCTGGCCCACGGTGCGGTCTTTGTGCGCCACGGGCACATTGCGAAAGCGCCCGGCGCTGCGCAGCACCAGCCCGTCCACATAGGGATAGGGGCCCTGGTAGCGGATGACCTCATCCATCACATAGCGGGGCACGGCGTAGTAGCTGGCCAGATACAGCCCCTTGGGCTTTTTCAGCAGCCACTCGGCCATTTTGTCGTTGACGTTGCTGCCGAAGCGGCGGAAGGGGTTGGCAAACTTGTGGTCGGCGGGGTAGTCGCCGTACACGGCGTCCACCGTGCCGTCCAGCGCGTCCACCAGCTTGAACACCTGATCCGGCGGGGTTTGGCCGTCGTCGTCCAGGCTGATGATGATGTCGCCGCGGCTGGCCCGGTAACCGGCCATAAGGGCGGCGTGCTGGCCAAAGTTGCGGATCATGCACAGGCCCTTCACCCGCCGGTCGGCGGCGGCCAGCTGCTGAATGACCTGCCAGGTTTCGTCCGGCGGGTTGTCGTTGGCCAGAATCACCTCAAAGTCGTAGCGGCCGTCGGCCTCCACGGTGCGGCGGATGTCCTCCACCACGGCGGGCAGGGTTTCGGCGCTGTGGTAGCAGGGAATGACAAAACTGAGCAATTGTTTCATGGTACACTTCCAAAAAACGGCATGGCGCAGAGGGCGCGGCAGGCCGAAAAAATTTCAGGTCCCGGCGGGTGGTGCCGCCGGGATTTTCCTACAACCATTTATTATATAGGAAGAAAAGGCCGAAGGAAAGGGGCAGCCGCCCGCGGGTGTGGGTCAGCCAAAGGCGGGGCGCTGGGCGTCCGCCCGCCAGAAGGCCACATTGGGGCCGTACAGCGGGCCGGGCACCATCTCGTGGTACAGGCGGGCAAGGCTGCCCACCAGGGCATCGTCCTCGGCGGCCGGGGCGTCCTTCTCGGCGCAGGGCAGGCAGAACAGCCGGTAGTGCACGCCGAATACCCGGCTTTCCCACTTCAGCATCCGGGCACCGGCCCGGGTGTAAAAGCCCAAACGGCGGATGGCCAGCCCCTCGTCCGGGGCTTCGGCGGGGTCCTCAGCCTCAATGAGGATGCCCTGCCACCGCCCGGCGCACACCCCGCGCAGCCGGGCCAGCAGTTCGGCCCCAAGGCCCCGGCAGCGCACGGCGGGCAGAACGGCGTAATAATCCAGCAGCACGTTCGGCTCGCCCGGCAGACCGCACAAAAAGGCGTAGGCCAGCAGCCGGCCCGCCTCGTCGTAGCAGGCGTAGGGCCAGTAACAGCCGTCGGCCCGCAGGCGCTCCATCACATCCACGCCCTTCAGCTCGCCGGGGGGAAAATCCCGGTGCATTTCCCGCACGTGGATGCGCTCCATTTCGTTGTTGTCGATCAGCTGCCAGTTCATGGCACAGCTCCTCTCTGGAAAGAATCAGGGCTACTCCCGCAAAGGGGGAAACGCGCCGGAAAGGCTGCGACCTTGCCCACTTTATTATACCATTTCAGCGGGGAATATGATATACTGTCTCTGTATCGGAACTCCGGCGGATGTGCCGCCGGGCCGAAACGGAAAAAACAACCGGCAGCGCCGCCCGGAGGGCAGCGAGGCCGTTTTTGGGAGGAACCAGGATGGAATGGACCGATATCCGCATCACTGTGCCGAAGGCCCGCGCCGAAGAGGCTGAGGCCATTGCCACCGGCATTTCCGGCGGCGGAATTTACATTGAGGATTACAGCGACCTGGAAACCCAGGTGGAAGCCATTGCCCATGTGGACCTGATTGAGCAGGATCTGCTGGACAAGCCCCGGGATCAGGTCATCGTGCATATGTACCTCGCGCCGGACGAGCCGCCCGCCGAGGTGCTGGCCCTGCTGAAGGACCGGCTGGACAGCTGCGAAATGCCCTACACCCTGAACACCGAGGGCGTGGAGCAGCAGGATTGGGAGACTGCCTGGAAGCAGTACTACCACGCCATGGACATTGGCAAGCGCTTGGCCATTGTGCCCAGCTGGGAGGAGTATGAGACCGGCCGCACCGTGCTGCGCATGGACCCGGGCATGGCCTTCGGCACCGGCACCCACGAGACCACGGCCCTGTGCCTGACCGTGCTGGATGAGCTGGTAAAGGGCGGCGAGCGCGTGCTGGACATCGGCACCGGCAGCGGCATTCTGGCCATTGCGGCCCTGCTGCTGGGGGCCAAAACCGCCGAGGGTGTGGACATTGACCCCATGTGCGTGCGCACCGCCGGGGAGAACGCCGAGCTGAACGGCGTGCAGGACCGGTTCCGTGTGCTGGTGGGCGATCTGAGCGACAAGGCCAGCGGCAAGTACGACCTGATCACCGCCAACATTGTGGCCAACGCCATTCTGCACCTGGCCCCCGCCGTGCCGGCCCTGCTGGCCGAGAACGGCACCTTCATTGCCAGCGGCATCATTGACACCCGCCGGGATGAAGTGGCCGACGGACTGCGCGCCGCCGGGCTGGAGGTTGTGGAGATTCGGGAAGAGAACGGCTGGGAGTGCATTCTGTGCCGCCATCCCCGCGCCTGAGAACAGGAGGAGCGCCATGCCGCACCGCTATTTTACCCAGGACATTCTGGGCAATTTTGCCCGGATCACCGGCCCGGATGCCCATCATCTGGCCCGGGTGATGCGGGCCAAAGAGGGGGACGAGATCACCCTGTGCGACGGGCAGGGCACCGACATGACCGCCCGCGTGACCGACGTGGGCCCGGAGGCCGTGATGCTGGAAGTGCTGGACCGCACCCCAAGCACGGCCGAGCCGCCGCTGAAAGTGACCCTGTTTGTGGCTTACCCCAAGCTGGATAAGCTGGAGACCATCATTCAGAAAGGGGTGGAGCTGGGGGCTTCGGCCATCCAGCCCTTTACCAGCCGCTACTGTGTGGCCCAGCCCAAAAAGGAAGAACAGAAGCTGGAGCGCCGCCGCCGCATTGCCCTGGAGGCTGCCAAGCAGTGCGGCCGCGGGGCGGTGCCCGCCGTGGAAGCCCCGGTGGAGTTTTCAGCCCTGCCGGGCTTGCTGGCCGGGTACGACCGGGCCATTCTTCTGTACGAGGGGGGCGGCGTGCCCCTGCGCACGGCGCTGGAGGGCCTGCCCGAGAACGGCCGCCTGGCCCTCATCACCGGCAGCGAGGGCGGCTTTGCCCCCGAAGAGGCCGAGGTGCTGTGTAAGGCCGGGGCGGTGCAGGTGGGCCTTGGGCCCCGCATCCTCCGGTGTGAAACGGCCCCCACCGCCGTACTGGCTGCCGTGATGGCGCTGACCGGCAACTTTGAGTGAGCGGCGCGGCTCTGTGCGCGCATACAGAAGAAGGCTTTGCAGAAGAGGAGGACTATCATGCAGGATTATGTACTGTTTACGGATTCCACCACCGATCTGTCTCCCGCGCTGATCGAGGAGATGGACGCCGTGGTGATGCCGCTGAGTTTTACCCTGAACGACAAAAGCTATCAGAACCATCCGGACGGACGGGAAATGCCCATGGCGGATTTTTACACCGCCCTGCGCAGCGGCGGTACGTCCACCACCAGCCAGCTGACCATGGAGACGCTGCGAAAGGCCTTTGCCCCGGTGCTGGAGCAGGGGAAAGACGTGCTGTATCTGGCGTTTTCCAGCGGGCTTTCGGGCACCTACCAGACGGCCTGCATCACGGCACAGGACCTGATGGAAGAGTACCCCGGCCGCCGCGTGGTGTGCGTGGATACCCTTCAGGCCAGCATGGGCGAGGGCCTACTGACCTTTGAGGCAGCGCTGCTGCGCAAGCAGGGCAAAAGCCTGGACGAGGTGGCCGACTATGTGCGCACCCAGGGGCAGAGCTACTGCGCTTGGTTCACCGTGGAGGACCTGATGTTCCTCAAGCGGGGCGGGCGTGTGTCCGGCGCGGCGGCGGTGGCCGGTACGCTGCTGGGCATCAAGCCGGTGCTGCATGTGGACCGTGAGGGCAAACTCATTCCCATGGAGAAGGTGCGGGGCCGCCGGGCCAGCCTGGACGCGCTGGTGAAGCATTACAAGGACGGTGTGCTGGACAAGACCGGCACCGTGTTCATCAGCCATGGCGACTGCCTGGCGGACGCCCAGTATGTGGCCGACAAGATCCGTGCCATCGGGGCCGGGCGCATTGAGCTGAACATGATCGGCCCGGTGATCGGCGCCCATTCCGGCCCGGGCACCGTGGCGCTGTTCTACCGGGGTACGAACCGGTAAAGCATTGCCCTGAAAAGGCCCACAGCGGCCCGGCTGCGCCGCAGAATCTGGCCCGCCCGAAGGAGATCGAAGCCCTGCCGGGAAAGGTCTGCCGGGGCGGCAGCAGCATTCTGGACCCCTACGGCCACGCAGTGGCCGGCCCCGTGTGGGACAAAGAGGACATTCTGTTTGCCGACCTGGACATGACGAAGGTGTACGCCAGCCGGATGGAGTTTGACCCCTGCGGCCATTACAGCCGCCCGGACGTGCTGCACTTCTCTTTTGAGGAGTAAGGAGAGGACGCACCGCGCACACAAACGAAAAAGCAAGGCCCGGTACCGTTTGGTACCGGGCCTTGCTGTGTAAATTCAGCGCTTACTCTTCCACCACGCGGATGGTCTTGATGACCTGGGGAGTCAGGGGCTTGTCAGCGTAGTTGGTGGGGGTGGCGGCAATCTCGTCCACCACATCCATGCCGTTCACCACATGGCCGAAGGCAGCGTAGTCGCCGTCCAGATGGGGGGCATCCTCATGCATGATGAAGAACTGGCTGCCGGCGGAGTTGGGGTCCATGGCGCGGGCCATGCTGATGACGCCGCGGGTGTGCTTGATGGGGTTGTTCCAGCCGTTGTGAGCAAACTCGCCCTTGATGTGCCAGCCGGGGCCGCCCATGCCGGTGCCCTGGGGGCAGCCGCCCTGGATCATAAAGCCGGGAATGACCCGATGGAAGATCAGACCGTCATAAAAGCCCTCGCCCACCAGCTTCAGAAAGTTCTCCACGGTCAGAGGGGCCGCCTTGGCGTCCAGCTCAAGATCGATGGTTTTGCCGTTTTCCATAGTAATGCGAATCATAAAATCACGCACGCTCCGTTCTTGTTTAGTCCGCTTTGCAGGCCGTGCCGCAGCCGCCCGACGCCGGGCCGCCGCACACAGGGCCATGCACGCAGCTGATGCTTAAATTGTAGCACAAGGCCGCGGCGGGTGCAACCGGGCACAAGGGGCGGTTTGGGCCGTTTTCAGCCAGGCTGGCCCTCTTCCGGGACGGGCCAGGGCAGGTCCACCACCGTGGCGGTGTGTCTCACGGCGGGCAGAAACTTTTCCAGCACGTCCTTGGTTTTCAGCTTGATGCTGCTGGTGTTCATGCAGGGGTGGCAGCCGAGGTATTCGCCCTCCAGCACCTCCCGGTCGATCACCAGCTGAACCCGGTGCTCGGTGTCGTTGGCAAGGCCCATGATGCTCACGCTGCCGGGCAGCAGGTCCAGCATTTCCTCCATGTGGGCCTCGTCTGCAAAGCTCAGGCGGGCAACCCCCAGCTGGCTGGAGAGGTCCTTGGTTTTGAAGGGCTTGTCGCCGGGCATCATCAACAGGTAAAAGTTCGTTTTCTGCCGGTTGCACAAAAACAGGTTCTTGCAGATCAGCACATCCAGCACGGCGTCAATGTCGTGGCAGACTTCCATGGTGGTGGCGGGGGCGTGGTCTGTGCGCCAGAAGGGGATGCCCAGCCGGTCCAGCAGGTCGTAGGTGCGGATCTCGCGGGGCAGGCGGCCGGTCTCGTCGGCGGGGCGGCCCTCATACAGAACAGATGCAGTCATGGTGCGGTCCTTTCTGCCGCGGTGCGGCGAATGGGTGGAGGAAGGGGCGGTCAAGGCTGGGACGCCTGACCGGCAAGGCCCATCAGCTGGTTCAGCGCATCCAGATCCTGCGCGGCCACCTTCAGGTTCATGCTCAGGGGCTGGCCGTCCGGCGGCGTGACGGTGATTTCCAGCACCGTGCCCTCGGTGATGCGGGTCTTGGCTGCCCGGCAGAAGGGCACGAACTTCGGGTGCCGCCGCTGAAAACCGCTCCAGGCGGTTTTTAATTGAAACAAAGTGGAGAGATCCATGAGGGAAACCTCGCTTTCGGAAAAAATCCATGCGGGGGCACAAACGCCTCGCAATGCTTCTTATTATAGCGAAAACTGGCCGGGTTGAAAAGCACAACGCCTGCCCGGCGGGACAAACGCAGGAAGGTGACCCGGCGGCAGAAAAGCAAAGCCATATTTTTTTAAAACTTTTCAAAAAAGTGTTGACAGAATGGCACCCCGGTGCTATACTAAATAAGCACTCAAGAGAGGGCAACAAAATCAGTCGCAAGGCTGTTTTTATATATCGCGGGATGGAGCAGCCTGGTAGCTCGTCGGGCTCATAACCCGAAGGTCGGTGGTTCAAATCCGCCTCCCGCAACCATCAAAAAGTGGCAGAACGAAAGTTCTGCCACTTTTTTTGCGTTGGGCCGTTTGGCCTCGGCGCAAGGGGACAAAATCCGCGTACTGACGTACCGCAAAGGCCCTTCCGGGCTTGCAGGCGGGGGCATTTCCATGTAAAATACAATCAGATGTAAAGCGGACGTAAAACCGGCTTTGCCCGGCGGCCCGCTCCGGGCGGGGCGGAAAAATCGCCCCACCGAAACGAAGAACGGATGGAAGCATATATGACGGTTTCAAAGGATGACGCAAAGGCCCGGCGGGGCTTCTGGGCGCTGCTATTGGCGGGCCTTGGCATTCTGGCGGTGGGCAAATGGACCGACACCCTTGCCTTGAAGGATGGCCTTTTGGCGGCGCTGGTGCTGCTGGCGTGCAGCCTGGCGGTGCAGTGCCTGCCCCGGCGCGTTCGGGCGTTTGCACTGATGGCCGCGGTGCCGGTTCTGGCCCAATGTCTTCAGGCGGTTTCAACGGACATCGGCGTGTTCTTCTACTTCAAACTGCTGCCGAAGCTCTGGGCGCTGGCTCTCTGGCTGCTGCTGTTCTGCCTGCTGTGGGGCCTGCTGGGCCGCCCGGGGCTTGCAGGCGGCGTCTGCGTCACGGTTTCGGTGCTGCTGGCGCTGCTGAACCTGGCGCTGCTGCAATTCCGCGGCACGGCCCTGCAATGGCAGGACATCGGCTCCTGGCGGGCGGCGCTCAACGTGGCGGGGGGCTACCGCCTGGCGCTGTCTCACAAAATAGCCGTGCTGGCGGCGCTGTGGCTGTGGGCGCTGGCGGCCCTGCACTGGGCGGGCGGCCTGTGCGCGGGCGCGCCCCGGTCGGCCGGGTTCCGGGCGGCCATGGGCCTTGGGGCCGCTGCAGCCGGTGTGCTGTTGTGGGTCTCACCGCTCATTCCGGCCAGCGGGGTGACCTCCTCCTACATCAGCACCCAAAACGCCTTTGTGGCCAATCTGTTCCTGCAAAGCAGGGATCTGCCCCTGAAAAAGCCGAAGGACTATGAGGCCCGGCTGCTCTGGCTGGAGCAATATTCTTCGGATGCAAGCACAAAAGTGTCACAGACACCAGACATTGTGGTGATTATGAACGAGTCCTTCGCGGATCTGCGCTGCTATGGGGCGCAGATCGACCCGGAGATCTACCGGGACTGGGACGAGATTCTGGCCCGGTCGGCCCACGGCACGGCCTATTCCTCGGTGTTCGGCGGCAACACCCCCAACGCGGAGTATGAGTTCCTGACGGGGGACAGCCTGCTGTTTTACACCGGCACCCCCATCCCCTATGAGACGGCCATCCGGCAGGAAGTGCCCGCACTGCCCGGTCTGCTGGCCCAGCTGGGCAGCGGCACCGTGGCCATGCACCCGAACGAGGGCATCGTGTGGTCGCGGGAGCGGGTGTATCCCAAACTTGGGTTTGAGCGGTCAGTGTTCCTGCCCGAATACGAAAACACCGATCAGATCCGCCGATATGTATCGGACCAGGCAAACTACACTCAGGTGCTTCGGGTGCTGGAGGAGGGAACCGGGCCGCAGTTCCTTTTCAACGTGACCATTCAGAACCACGGCAGCTACGAGGAAGAGGACTTTGCCAACCTCAACGCCCTGCTGGACAGCCGCACCAACTGCAGCCAGACCCGCCAGTATCTGACGCTGGTGAAGGAGAGCGGCAAGGCTCTGAAGGAGTTTTTGCAGCAGCTGGAGCAGCGCCCCCGCAAGACCTATGTGGTGTTCTTCGGCGATCACCAGCCTTGGGTGGACGAGGCGTTTTACAGCCAGTATGAAAGCGGGCCGGACGCCCAGGAGCATCTGCGCTACCAGGTGCCCTACTTCATCTGGTGCAACCAGAGCCAGGAGGAAACGCAGCTGCCCGCCTGCGGCCTGAATGACCTGCAGCTGTATCTGGCCCAGGTGGCCGGCCTGCCGCTGACCGGCTACCAGAAGCTGCTGGCCCAGGTGGCCCAGCGCTACCCGGTGGTGTGCGCCCAAGGTGTGCGCGCAGCCGACGGAAGCTGGCTGGACGAAAAGCAGATTGCGGAGGACGATCTGCTGAACCTGTACCGCACGGCGGTGTATGCCCACATAAACGAGCCGGAGCGGCTGGAGAACTTCTGGGCCTATGCGGCCGGGTGAGCCGGCCGGGCAAAAGCAGCCCAGAAAAATAGAAAAGGTGTTCGGTTTTTAAGCCGAACACCTTTTTAAGTTTGTTTTAACATGAACCTGCGGCAAAGAGACGGGGCAACCCCCGCGGCCGGTCAGCGGCTCATCTTCTTCAGCAGGTTCTGGCGCAGATCCCACAGGGTCTGGCTCAGGTCAACGTAGTAGCAATGGGGGTTCTCAAAGCGGGTCACTTCGTCCCACAGGGTGGCGATCTGGGCCTTGCAGAACTTCTGGATGTCCGCCAGAGCGGGGCTCTCATACACCCGCTTACCGCCCACATAGATGGGGGTGGACAGGCACTTGGCGGTGCAGTTTACATAGGTGCGCTCTTTCCAGGTTTCCACCGGGTCAAATAGGGTGATGCCGTACTTGGTGTCCACCACTTCGTCCGCCAGGGTAACGTAGTCGGCCATGGCCTTGCCGTCGCTGTCGTAAATACGCCACACCTTCTTCAGGCCGGGAATGGTCAGCTTTTCCATGCTCTCGCTCACCTTGATCTTGGGGGTGTAGCTGCCGTCGTCCTCTTTCACGGCGGCCAGCTTGTACACACCGCCGAACACCGGGTTGGAGCGGGCGGTGATCATGTTCTCACCGATGCCGAAGCTGTCCACCCGGGCGCCCTGCAGGATCAGGTCGCGCACCAGGTACTCATCCAGGCTGTTGGAGGCGCAAACGGTGCAGTCGGGGTAGCCGGCCTCATCCAGCATCTGGCGGGCCTTTTTGGAGAGATAGGCAATGTCGCCGGAGTCAATGCGAACGCCCTTGGGTCGCTTGCCCATGGGCTTGAGCACCTCGTCAAACACCTTGATGGCGTTGGGAATGCCGCTCTTGGTGACGCTGTAGGTGTCCACCAGCAGCACGCAGGCATCCGGGTACAGCTGGGCGTACTTCTTGAAGGCATCGTATTCGCTGGGGAACATCTGCACCCAGCTGTGGGCCATGGTGCCGGAGGCAGGAATGCCGAAGTCGCGGGCGGCCATCACGCAGCTGGTGGAGCCGCAGCCACCGATGTAGGAGGCGCGGGCGCCGTAATAGGCGGCGTCGTAGCCCTGGGCCCGGCGGGCGCCGAACTCCATCACCGGGCGGCCGGCGGCGGCGCGCACAATGCGGCTGGACTTGGTGGCGATCAGGCACTGGTGGTTGAAGGTGACCAGCAGCAGGGTCTCGATGAGCTGGCACTCGATGGAGGGGCCCTCCACGGTGACGATGGGCTCCTGCGGGAAGATGGGCGTGCCCTCTTCAATGGCCCACACGTTGCAGTGGAACGAGAAGCTGCGCAGATAGTCCAGGAACTTTTCGTTGAACACATGGGTGCCGCGCAGATATTCAATGTCTGCCTCGGTGAAGGACAGGTTGTCAATGGCCTCGATGAACTGGGCCAGGCCGGCCATGATGGCATAGCCGCCGCCGTCCGGCACCTTGCGGAAGAACATATCAAAGACACTGATCTTGTCCTCATAGCCCTCTTCCAGGTAGCCGGCCGCCATGGTCAGCTCATAAAAATCCATAATGGTCGTCAGGTTGCGTTTTACGTCCAGCATTGTTGTACCAGCTTTCTTCTGTTTTGCGGCGCAGAATGCAGCCGCATAGTCGCAGCAGGCTGACTGGGCTTGCCTTTGGGGCACACCAAGCAAACGCGCCGGGCAAAGGGCCGGCCAGCCTTTTCTATCCACAGCCCGGGCCGCGTGCAGGCACGCCGACGGGCGGAAGATCCATTTTCATGAAAAGCGCGGAGAAAAGAGGACTGCGCGGTCAGTCCGGATGGCTGCGGCGCACCTTGCGGGAGTTGCGGTGCTGGATCCAGTACCACACATACCAGGCCAGATACAGCGCCACGGCGATCACCGTGAGGATGACCACCACCCGGAAGTAGAGGCTGCCGAAGAATTCCCCGATCTTTTCCACCACAAACAGCACCGGGTTGCGGGCAATGTCCCGCTCGGCAATCAGGTCCACCGTGCCGATGACCTCGCCCGAGAGGCTGAGGGTGACGGTGCCCACCACATCGCCCTGCTTGATGGGGGCGGCCACACTGTCGGGCAGGTGGAAGGTCTTTTGGGTGACGGAGCTGTCACTTTCCGACGGGAGGATGGTGTACATACTGTCGGCAGGGTACAGGCGCAGGGTGTCGGCCTGGGTGGAGTACTTCACCTTCACCTCGGTGATGGCCTGGCCCACGTCCAGGGCGCTTTGCAGCGAAAAGCTGTCGTACACCCAATCCATCAGCTTGCCGGTCTCGTACAGGGCCGGGCGCTTGGTGGGGTAGGTGTAGGGGTCGCAGCTCTCCGGGCTGTTCAGCACCACGCTGATGTAGGTCTCACCGTCCTGCACATGCCAGCAGGCGAAATTCTGCCATTCGCCCAGGCTGCCGGTTTTGCCGCCCTGGGCGTAGCTGCGGTAATAATCGCCGCCGAAGGAGGAGGCGATCATCATATCGGTGGTGCGGATGTTGTAGCTGCCGTCCATATAGCGGGGGTACAGGCCCATGTTGTACAGAGGGGTCTTGACCACTTCCTTGAGCAGGTCAAAGCTCATGGCGTAGCGCAGAATGAGGTACATATCCCGCGCGGTGGTCAGGTTGCCCTCGTCCAGGCCGCAGGCGTCCACAAACACGGTGTTGGTGCAGCCGATGTCCTTGGCGCGGGCATTCATCATGGCCACAAAGTTGGAGGAGGAGCCGCCGCCGATCAGCTCGGCCACCGCCAGGGCGGCCTCGTTGGCGCTGGGCAGCATCATGGCGTACAGCATCTGGCGCAGGGTGCGGCTCTCGCCGGCGCGAATGTCCGCATTGGAGCCGCCGTGAATATAAACATAGTCCTGCACGGCGTTGGAGACGGTGGCGGTGGTATTGTCCAGGTCGTCACCGTATTCTTCCAGCAGCAGAATGGCCGTCATCAGCTTGGTCAGGCTGGCGGCCTGGTACTGAGTCTCGCTGTCCTTTTCATACACGATGATGTTGGTGTCGGTGTTTACAATGTAGGCCGCGGGGGCCGAAATCTCAAAATTGGGGGTAAAGCCCACCGCAGAGGCGGGCAAGGCAAACATACCGGCCAGCAGCACCACTGCCAGCAGGCAGGCCAGAGTACGTTTCAGTTTCTTCATGTGGACAATTCCCTTAAAACGCGATAAAATAAATGCGGAAAACCGGGGCAGCAGGAGGCTGCCCGGCCAAATACCCCACAGCACCTGCCTCGCGCTGCCCCGGGTGGGGCCGGCCGCAGCCGCAAAAGCGGGCCGGAGGCAATGTGTCTTGACAGATAGGGGTTTCTGCTATTATAGCAGTTTTTATCAGGATAATAAAGTGTTTCAGAGCGTTTTTTGCGCGGAGGGACTGGGATTTATGATCTATGTGACAGGAGACACCCACGGCCAGATCGACCGCTTCAAGGAAAAACCGGTTGCGGGCCTGAAAAAAGGCGACACGCTGATCGTGCTGGGAGACTTCGGATTTTTGTGGGACGATTCCAGACAGGAGAAGAAAAACCGCCATTGGCTCAGCAAGCGGCGGTATAAGATCCTGTTCATCGACGGCTGCCACGAAAACTTTGACCTGCTGGCCCAGTACCCCACCGAGGATTTTATGGGCGGCAAGGCCAAGCACATTGAGGGCAACCTGTGGTACATTCTGCGCGGCAGCGTGCTGACCATTGAGGACAAAAAGCTGCTGTGCTTCGGCGGCGGCGAGAGCGACGACATTGAGGACCGGGACGAGGGCCTGAACTGGTGGCGGGCCGAGCTGCCCACCCCGCAGGAACTGGATGCCTGCCGAGAAAATCTTCGGGCCAGCGGCGGCGGCGCGGTGGATTACATTCTGACCCACGAGGCCCCCGGCAAGGTGCTGGATTTTCTGGGCCTGCAGGGGCTGCAGCGCAACTGGTTGCACAGCTTTCTGGATGAACTGAACGAAAAAACCGCCCACAAACAGTGGCTGTTCGGCCGCTACCACAAGGACCAGCCCATCGGCACCAAGATGCGGGCCGTGTTTACGGATTTGATTCCGCTGGAGTGACTTTGCAGAATCGGAAATGCGGAGCTGCGCGCTTTGCGGCGTGCAAGCTGCCCAAGTACCGCGACCTGAAAGACGAATGAAAACCGGCAAGCGCCGCAGAGAAAACCCCTCTGCGGCGCTTGTTTTTTATGCCGGAGCGAACCGGGAATGGTTCAGGCTGGCGGCCTCGGCCGGTGGGCTTACTCCTCCAGAATCAGGGTGCGGAAGCCTTCTTCGGCGTCACCGGCCAGCACCCGGCAGGCACGGGCGGCGAAGCCCTCGCCCAAAAGCGTGCGGCTGCGGGAGAAATTATGCCAGCGCACCACGGCCGGGGCGTTCACCGCCCCGCCGAAGCCACCCCGCAGCAGGTCGCACAGCGCGTCCAGATTGTCGCCGCCCGCAACCCCGGGGCGGGCCAGCTGGGCGGTCACCTGGCGGTAAAACCCGGCGATGTCCTCGAACTGGCCGCCGTCAATGTATAGTTCTGCTGCCATAACATGCCTCTCTTTCAACACAAACCGTAAAAAATGTGGAAAACCGTCTGAGCTTAACCCCCAAACCCGGCGGCCAGCGCCCGAAGGCCCGCCCACAGGGGCGGCACCAGCAGCGCAGGCAGGAACTACCCCGACCTTCTGACTACGAATCAGCCGCTCCGCCCGGCGGAACGGCCGGCGCCGAATCGGTTCAGTTCAGGGCGGCCCGGCGCAGAAGCTGCTCTACCTGGCGGGCAAGAACCTGATGCTCGGGTTTGTCCAGGCCGGGGTCGGCCTCCAGAAGCTCGTGGGCCGTCTGCTGGGCGGCGTACAGGGCGCGGGTGTCAGAGGCAAGGTCGGCAATCTGCAGGGTGGGCAGGCCATGCTGGCGGCTGCCAAAGAAATCGCCGGGGCCACGGTGGTCCAGGTCGTACTGGGCCACCTGAAAGCCGTCGGTGGTGTGGCACAGAAAACGAAGCCGGTCCCGCACGGCCTCGCCCTCGTGGTCGCTGATGAGGATGCACACGGCCTGACCGCCGCCCCGGCCCACCCGGCCGCGCAGCTGGTGCAGGGCTGATAGGCCGTACCGCTCGGCGTTCTCGATGACCATCACCCCGGCCCGGGGCACGTCCACACCCACCTCGATGACCGTGGTGGAAACCAGCACGTCCAGCTCGCCCGCCGAGAACGCGGCCATCACCTCGGCTTTTTCCTTGGGCTTGAGCCGCCCGTGCATCAGGCCGATGCGCCGCCCGGGCAGCAGGGGCTTGGCCACCTGTTCCAGATAGGTCTTTGCGGCCTGCATTCCCTGGGCGGTGTTTTCGCCCTCCTCGATCAGGGGGCAGACGATGTACACCTGCTGCCCGGCGGCAATGCACTTGTCCAGATAGGCGAACATATCCCGCCGCTTTTTGCCTGTGATCGCGTAGGTTTTAATGGGCATCCGGCCGGGGGGCAGCTCGTCCAGAATGGACACGTCCAGATCGCCGTACATCAGCAGGCTCAGGGTGCGGGGAATGGGGGTGGCGCTCATGACCAGCAGATGGGGCGCGCCGGCCTTGCCGGCCAGCTGGCCCCGCTGCCGCACGCCGAACCGGTGTTGCTCGTCCACAATGGCCAGCCCCAGCCGGGCAAACTCCACCCCGGTGCCCAGCACCGCGTGGGTGCCCACCACCAGGTCGGCCTCGCCGCTGGCAATGGCGGCCAGCGCGGCCTTTTTGGCCGCCGCCTTCATGCTGCCGGTGAGCAGCGCCACCCGAAGCCCGAAGGGGGCCAGCGTTTTCTGCAGGTTTTCGGCGTGCTGCACCGCCAGAATTTCGGTGGGGGCCATCAGGGCGCTCTGCCAGCCGTTCAGGGCGGCCAGGTAGATGCCTGCCGCGGCCACCAGGGTTTTGCCGCTGCCCACATCGCCCTGAAGCAGGCGGTTCATGGGGGCGGGGCGGCACAGGTCGGCGGCAATCTCCTCGGCTGCCCGGCGCTGGGCCCCGGTGGGGGCAAAGGGCAGGCTGGCCCAGAACGGCTCCAGCGGGCGCGGCTCCATGGGGGCGGAGGTGCGCTGCTGGCCCCGGCTGCGGCTGAGGGTGAGGGCCAGCTGCAAACACAGCAGCTCCTCAAAAATCAGGCGGCGGCGGGCAGCGGCGATCTCTTCCGGTCCGGCGGGGCGGTGGATCATCCGCACAGCAGTCCACTTGTCCGGCAGACGGAACCGGCGGCGCAGTTCCGGGGGCAGGGGGTCCGGCAGGGGAACGCACTGCTCCAGCGCCTGGGCCACGCACCGGCCGATGACGGCGCTGGAAAGCCCCTCGGTCTGGGGGTAGACGGCGGAAAAGGGCGCGGCCTTCACCTGGGCGCAGGTGCGCACCACGGGGGAGACCATCTCCCGCGCGGTGAGGGGGCCGCCCACCCGTCCGGCAAACCAGTAGGTTTCGTCCACAAGAAGCTTGTCGGCGGCGTAGGGAATGTTGAACCAGGTGAGGGTGAGGGAGGCCGAGTCGTCCCCGGCCTGTACCTTGACCAGGGTGCGCCCGCCGGGCAGGCGGGTGGTGCCCAGCTTGGCGTAAACGGTGGCCTTGACCACCACCTCTTCCCCGGCGGGGGCGCTGAGCACAGGCACCGGATGGGCGTAATCCACATAGCGGCGGGGGTAGTGGGCCAGCAGATCGCCCACAGTGACGATGCCCAGACGGGCAAACTTTTTGGCCAGTACCGGGCCGACTCGTTTGAGAAACTGCACCTGATCCTCACAGTTCATAAAAACACCACCTTTCGCGGAACATCAAAGCGGGCCGGAAGGCCGCAAAAAAGCGCCGCCCTCCCGGGGCGAACTGCCGGGGGAGAGCGGCGCAGAGCTGCACGAATTGTTAAATCATCCGCATGCTGCCGCTTATTCCACGCCCAGCATGTAGTAGTACACCGGCTGGCCGCCGCTGATGCAGGTGACTTCCACGTCACCGCCCACCTTGGAGCGGATCAGGTCGGCGGTGTGCTCCGCCTCTTCCTCGCTCACATCACAGCCGCTGATGAGGGTGATGAACTGTGCGTCCTTTTTGCTCTTGGCGATGCTGCGGGCCAGACGATAGGTAATCTTGGTCAGGTCGCTGCCGGTGTTCACGATCTTGCCGTTCTCCAGCGCCATGACCTCGCCCTTCTTGATCTTCTTGCCGTCAAACTCGCTGTCGCGGGCGGCAAAGGTGACCAGACCGGTGGAAACCTTGTCGGCGGCCTGCATCATGGCGATGGTGTTGGCGTCCACCTCGGCCTCGGGGTCAAAGTTCAGCATGGCGGTGATGCCCTGGGGAATGGTGCGGGTGGGCAGCACCACAATGCGCCGGTCGGCGATCTTCTGGGCCTGCTCGGCGGCCATGATGATGTTCTTGTTGTTGGGCAGCACGAACACGGTCTTGGCGGGCACGCTCTGCACTGCGCTCACGATGTCCTCGGTGGAGGGGTTCATGGTCTGGCCGCCGCTCACCACGGCGTTCACACCCAGATCGGTGAACACGGACTTCAGGCCCTCGCCGGCGGCCACGGCCACAAAGCCGTATGCCTGCTCGGGGTCCACGGCCGCATAGGTGAACTCGTTCACGCTGGGGGCCTGCTCGGCGGCCTTCTGCTTCTCCAGCCCCTTGCCCTGCTTCTGGCGGGCCAGGAACTGCTCATGCATATTCTCGATCTTGAAGTTGGTCAGGTAGCCGTACTGGATGGCGTGGGTGAGGATCTTGCCGGGGTCGGCGGTGTGCACATGGCAGTTGATGACCTCGTCGTCCTCCACGACCACCACGCTGTCGCCGTTGGACTCGCAGAAGGCCCGCAGCTTGGCGCTGGAAGCGCCCTCGTTCTTGTGCACCAGGAACTGGGTGCAGTAACCGTTCTTAATGTCCTCAACCTTCATCAGGTCGTCGGTGTAAACGCCCTTGCCGGCGGCGGAAGAATCCAGCTTGGCCTTGTTCTGGGCGGCTTCCTCGGCGCGGATGGGCTCGCCGCCCTCAAACACCTGCTGCATACCCTCAAAGATGATCATCAGGCCCTGGCCGCCGGCATCCACAACGCCGGCTTTTTTCAGCACGGGCAGCTGGTTGGGGGTGTTGTCCAGCGCACGCTGGCCGGCGCTCAGCACCAGCTTCCACAGCTCGGCCGGGTCGGCAATGGCAGAAGCGGAGGCCTCTTCCCCGGCCACACGGGCCACGGTGAGGATGGTGCCCTCGGTGGGCTTCATCACGGCCTTGTACGCGCCCTCCACACCCTTCTGCAGAGCCTCCACCAGATCGGCGGCGGTGGCTTCCTTCTTGCCGGCCAGCGCCTTGGAGAAGCCGCGGAACAGCAGGCTGGTGATCACGCCGGAGTTGCCGCGGGCGCCCCGCAGCATGGCGGAAGCGGCGGTTTTGCTGGCCTCGGCCACGGTGCAGCTGTCCGCCATGGCCTCCAGCTCGGGCACGCTGGCGCCCACGGTCATGGCCATGTTGGTGCCGGTGTCGCCGTCGGGCACGGGGAACACGTTCAGCTCGTCCACGCGGGCGCGCTGGTTCTGGATGTTGTTGGCGCCGGAAATGATGGCGTCACGCAGGATCTTGCCGGAAATCGTCATAGTTTGTTACACCTCAAAAGTAGTTGCCCGCAGAAAAGGGGCCGGTTTGCTCTGCCGGGTACGGGGGCAGCAGCCCGCGCGCCCGAATTCAGGCGTCAATTACATCGTCCACGCAAACGTCCACGCGGGCCACCTTCAGCCCGGTGGCGGTTTCCACCTCATTGCGCACACGGTGAGAAATGCTCTGCACAATGCTGGAGATGTTCAGGCCGTAGCCCACCATGATGTGCAGCTCAATGGCAAGTTTGCCGTCCGCCTGGGACACCCGCACGCCCTTATCGGCACGGTTTTTGCCCAGGATCAGGCTTTTAATGCTGTCGGAGGCGCTGGAGGAGGCCATGCCCGCTACGCCGTAGCAGTGCTGGGCCGCTTCGCCCACCAGGCCCGCGAAATACTCATTGGTCAGGCTTACGCCGCCCAGAGGATTGTAATAGGTAATCATGGTAACGCTCCTTTGCTCATGAATTGCCGAAGCGAAGCCCGTCCAGAGAGTAGAACACATCGCTCAAACTGCTGGTAAGCCCGCTGATGCCCCGGGCCGCCACCACCGTACTGCTGCGCCACAACAAAGGAATGTACGGCATTTCGGCGGCAAAGACGGCCTCGAAATCACCGGCGGCGCTTTTGTTGGCCCGGAACGCCCCGTAGGCCGCCGAGAGCGTTTCGCTCTGGGCCAGATGGGCGCTGGCAGCCCCGCCGGAAAAGAAGGGGCTCAAATCCATATTATTATACAACTTAATCTCGCCGATGTACAGGTCAAATTGCCCGTCGGTGATCTGCTGGCGGTAGGCGTCGAAGTCGTCCGTTTCCAGAATCTGCACCTCAATGCCCTGGCTGGCCAGCTGCTGCTGAATCAGGCTGGCGGCGTATTTTTTATAAGTGCTGCCGGTGTACACCAGCAGCCGCAGGCTGGCGCGCTTGCCGGCACCGTCGGCCCAATAGCCGCTCTGCACGTCCATGGTATATCCCAGCTGGGCAAAAAACTCCGCCACGCCGTTGGTGTTCTGGTTGGCCAGCAGCACCTGCTGGGAGTTTACGCAGGGGTAAAAGCTGTTGATGGCCCCGACGGCGGGGTAGGCCCGGCCCAGATAGCTGGATTCAGCCAGCTGACGGCGATCCACCAGCTGGCTGACCATGGCCCGCCCGGCCCCGGTGGTGACCAGCGGGCTGTCGCCGCCGGAATTCACGCCCAGAAAGATCAGGTTGTTGGTTTTGTAGTAGCCCTCCTGCCCGTAATAACCGGTGCTGCCGGAGGCACTGTCGGACGCAGCGTAGAGGTTCAGGCTGCCCACCGAAAGGCCGCTGACCATCTCTTCGTAGCTGTTCACCTCGGTGGTGTGGATTACGTCCGGCCCGCTGCAGGGGAAGGGGGCGCGGCTGTTTTTGACCAGGGTACCGTCCGGCCCGTAGGTGTAGCGGCCGGAGGCGGTGGGCTGGGCGGAGGCGACCTCTTCCGCCTTCATCACCGGCAGGTCGCACAGGTAGCCGAACAGCGAATCCGGTTGGCTCAGCGTCAGGGTCAGGCTGCTGCCGTCCACCGTGATGTTTTCCAGGTTGGCAAGGCGCGCGCCGTACATGGGGCTGGCCTTGGCGGCCCACAGGCTGGCGGCGGCATCGTCCGGGGTGATGGCATCGCCGTCCGCAAAATAGCAGCCGCCCTGCAGGTGGATGACCACCTGATTTCCGGAGCTGTCAATGGCGTCGGCCAGGCGGTAATCCAGGTCCAGATCCGGCGTGATCTGCACAAAGCGCTCGAACACCAGGCCCGCGTCCTGCTCCACCAGGGTGTTGTCGCTCAGATAGGGATTGTACCCGGCGGTGCTGCGGCCGATGGTCAGCACGCCGCTGGCAGCCGGGGCGGCGGTGGGGGCCGCCGTGGGCTGGGCATCGGCGGCCGCGGGGGTGCTGGCCGGGGCCGCGCTGCACCCGGCCAGCAGGGCCAGGGCCAGGCAGGCCGCCAGAATCCGGCGGCTCACAGCTTGGGGCCGCGCCCGTTGCGGAAGGCCCAGGCCAGCTCGATAACGCCGGTCACAATCAGAACAATGCCGATGAGGGTAGGAATGTTCATGTGGTTTGCTCCTTATGCACTGGATGCGGCCGGGGCCGCATCAAAATTGGCAAAATATAAAATAGTATAGCATGAAAGCCCCCGGTTGAACAGAGCAAAGGGCGGCGAAAATGCCCGGCGGACAACAAAAACAGACGATTGGATGGGGCAATGCGGACGGTTTGGGGCAAAGAATGGGTGCGTTCACAGGTTTTTCATGAAGCGGGGCGCAAGGCGTGGTATACTGAAACCAGAACGAACGTCGGGCGGGCCTTGCCCGGAACATTGGGAGGCAACATCGTGAATCTTTTGTTTTTCCTGACCCCCAAGCAGGATGTGGCGTTTATTTATAACGACTTCACCCTGCGCCAGACGCTGGAAAAGATGGAGTACCACCGCTATTCGTCGGTGCCGGTTCTGGCGCGGGACGGAACCTATGTGGGCACCATCACCGAGGGCGATCTGCTGTGGGGCATCAAGAACATGACGGGGCTGTCCATCGAAGCGGCGGAGGATGTGCCCATCACCCGGATTCCCCGCCGGCGGGATTACGAGGCGGTGCCCGTGACCACCGGGATGGAGCAGCTGGTGAACACCGCCATGAACCAGAACTTTGTGCCGGTGGTGGATGACCGGAAGAACTTCATCGGCCTTGTCCGCCGCAAGGACATCCTCCGCTACTGCTATGGCCAGGCGGAGGGGCGGCAGCAGGCAAAGGCTTTGGCCCAGCCCAAGGAGTAAACGGTCGGCCGTTTGCACAGCGCCAAAGCCCGGCCGGAAAATCCGCCGGTTTGAACTGCATTAAAATTCGCAGAAGAAAGACTTCCCCAGGGGAAGTCTTTCTTTTTTTGCACCCGCACTTAAAATCCTGATTATGGGACTTAAATTATTGTATAATGCAATCATCAAGCCAATCATCAAGAGGCAAAGAAAAAGCGCCCCGCAAAAGCCACAAAAAACGCGGGGCCGGGGCGCACAGACAGGCGGCATGGAAAGGAGCATCAGCGTATGGATTGCATCATCAAGCAGGTAGGCGGGCACGTGGAGGTGTACAGCAGCACGGGGGCGTTCCTGTTTTCGGCCGACAACACCCGCGAGGCCATGGAAGAGCTGGCGGGCTGAGGCGGCCTTTTGCAGCTGTGCTTATCCGCACGGACAAACGATCTCTTACTCCCGGTCCAGAATGCAGGGCAGACCTACAATATAAAACAAAATACGGTGGTTTTTTCTTCTTGTAAAGCAGTCGGATTTCGTGTATGATAGATACTGCCTTACGGGGGGTATCGAAAGTTTCGCGTCCGCGTATATTGGACCGTGCATCAGCCCTACTGTGATTTTCTGCGTGCTGTTTTGAATATCCAAGTAGGGGCGCAGTATACAGGGGTGCTCTGGTTTTTGCAAAACCTTCTGGCGGTATATCTTGTATATCCTTTGCTGTGGTATTTGTTTAACGAGAAGTACGGCTTTTATGAATATCTGTTTGGCGTTGTCACGGCGTTTGTATTGGGGTTACGCACCCTGGGATTCCTGAGGGATATTCTTTCCACAAGATTTGATACAGAGATGCTGTCGCGCTGCATTGATTTCCTGTATCGCTTGAATCCAATTGGAAACGGCTGGTATGTTTTCTATTTTATGCTTGGCGGAATCATGTGGCACTATTTGGATGCCATAAAATCAAACCGCGTTTTGCTGAGCGTGCTGGGAATTTTATCATGGCCGGCTGCCTTTGGTTTGGCATACTACATTTCGGTATCCACGGGGGCAACCTATGATCCGGCGTTTAATTACGGTTCGATTTTTATGGTGGCCTTTCTATTGGGAATGTTTGCGTTGACCATTCAATTTGAGAATCGCAATGCACTCACACGGGTTGTATGCAGCGTTGGCAAAAATACATTGGGGATGTACCTTGGGCATTATCTGTTCATTTTTTTGATCGATCATTTTTGGAACGTTGAAAAAATGCAGGAGCGGATTGTGGCCTATCTCGCGGTTTGTATTGGAAGCTATGTGCTTTCGCTCGTGCTGAATCCTCTCTTGAAAAAGATATAACGACAGTTTGAAGCAAAACCGGCAATCGGTATGGACTGGTTTTGCGGATGAATGTGATCCATTTGAGCATGAGGAATAGGGTTTTCTTTTGTTAAGCTGCGGTGTGTCAACGCAGCTTTAACGCCTGAGCCCCTGTTCCTTTTTTATTTCTCCCGCTCAAAGATGTCTTGCAGCCCTACACAAAAACTTTACACAAAGAATGCCAGAACATTGCAAACGCCCCCTTCGGGATGATATAATAAACCCAAATCGGCTCTTGTTCGACGGGAAAGGTCGATGATCCGACACAGACAATGTGCTGCTTTGAATCCTCGATGCAGAAAAAGGCCGGTGTTTCCCCACAGGTTCCACAATTCATCGGCGCAGGCCCGCTGCGCCCAAGCGGAAAATGGGAGTGGTTTTTTGACAATAACCGATATGATTCAACTCGCCGGAGGCGTGGCGCTGTTTTTGTATGGCATGACCATCATGGGCGCCGGCCTGGAAAAGGTGGCAGGCGGAAAGATGCAGAGCATTCTGCAGAAGCTCACATCCTCCACCATCCGGGGCATTCTTCTGGGTACCTTCATCACCGGCATCATTCAGTCCAGTGCCGGTACCATTGTCATCGTCATCGGTCTGGTCAACTCGGGCATTATGGCCCTGCCTCAGGCCGTGGGCGTGATCATGGGCGCCAACATCGGCACCACTGTGACAGGTCAGCTCATCCGATTGGCGGACATCAGCGGCGACAGCCTGCTGTTGACCATCATTCAGCCCAAGACCTTCTCGCCGGTGGTGGCGTTTGTGGGCATGATTCTGTATGTGTTCTACAAAGCACCCAAAAAGCGCAACCTGGGCCAGATCATGATGGGCTTCGGCATCCTGTTCACCGGTATGTTCCAGATGGAATCCGCCGTGGCGGGCCTGCGGGAATCGGAGCTGTTCGTGAACCTGTTCACCAAGCTGCAGAACCCTGTTCTGGGCCTGCTGGCCGGCCTGGCCGTTACGGTGGCCATCCAGAGTTCTTCGGCCAGCGTGGGCATTCTGCAGGCGCTGTCCAGCACCGGCGTGGTCACCTGGGGCAATGCCTTCCCCATCATTCTGGGCACCCACATCGGCACCACCTTCACCCCGATGGTGGCGGCGGTGGGCGCGTCCAAGGGGGCCAAGCGCAGCGCGGTGATCCATCTGTACTTCAACCTCATCAGTTCGGTGGTGTTCCTGGCGGGGATTTACCTCATCAAATGCACCATCGGCGTGCCCTTCTGGAATGAAATTCTGAACAAGGGCAGCATTGCAAACATCCACACGCTGTCCAGCGTGGTGGCCACCATCTGCTTCATCCCCTTCACCAAGGTGCTGATCTGGCTGGCGGAGCATACCGTGCGGGACAAGCCCGGCGAGGAGCAGGATCTTTCCATGCCGGTGCTGGACGAGCGCCTGCTCACCAGCCCGGCCGTGGCCATTCAGCAGGCCCAGAACGCGGTGGAGAAGATGGCGGCCCGTGCCGCCCGCAACTACCGCGCCGCCATGCCGTTGCTGGCCGGCTATAAAGACGATGCCGCCGCTGTGGTGAACCAGCGGGAGGATCTGATCGACCGGATGGAGGTCACCCTGACCAACTACCTGATCAAGATCAGCGACCGGGAGCTGGGCGAGATGGAGAGCCACCGGGTGAACAGCCTGCTGGCCTTTGTGACCGAGGTGGAGCGCATTGGCGACTACGCCATCAATGTGACCGAGCGCGCCGCCGAAATGCGGGACAAAGAGTTGAACTTCAGTGACCAGGCTCAGCGGGAGCTTCAGATGCTGGGCGACGCCATCGGCGAGATCATTGACCTGACGGTGCAGGCCATGCACAACGGCGAAACGGTGACCGCCGCTCAGGTAGAGCCGCTGGAAGAAACGGTGGACACCATCTGCGAGACCCTGCGCACCCGCCACATCCAGCGTTTGAAGGAAGGCAAGTGCCAGCTGGAAAGCGGCATCATCTTCCTGGATGTGCTGACCAACCTGGAGCGCATTTCGGACCACTGCAGCAACATTGCCGCCCGCCTGCTGGGGATGGAGAGCGACAGCGAGCTGGACCCTCATGCGCTGAAGAAGGCCATGCACAACGGCGACACCAAGGGCTACGACGATGCCCTGAACCAATATCGCAAGAAGTATTTGCAGGTTCTGGCGGAGGGCTGAAGCCTTCACCTCAAACCAAAATGCGCAAAACCAACGGACGGCAAGCCCACGCGGGCGGCCGCCCGTTTTTTGCTGCCCGTCCGCTTTGGTAAAGAAAAGCGGAAAATCATAGAAAATTGCAAGAATCGGGCATTTTGAACAAAACTTCTGCTTGCAAAAGTTCCTGCTTTGTGCTAGACTTGCAGAAGCATTTGGAAAAAGACGGTGCATCCGCCGAATTGTGCCCATCGGCCGCGTTGAGGGATCACGGCCGGAATGCGGGGCATAGGGCGGAGTGCACGGAGAAGGAAAAAGCGGGCAGGCCCATGGCAGAGACGGGCTGCCCGCAACAGGAGGAAAACGAAATGGCATCGATCAGTGAGCGTCGTCAGTCCGACGATCTGTACGAGAGCATTCTGGCCCTGAAGGATCTGGAGAGCTGCAAGCGGTTCTTCAACGACCTGTGCTCACCCACCGAGCGGCGGGCCATGGAACAGCGCTTTGAGGTGGCCCGGCTGCTTCAGGCTGGCACCAGCTACATGGACATTCTGGAAAAAACCGGCGCAAGCAGCGCCACGGTCAGCCGGGTGAACCGTGCTTTGCAGTACGGCGAGGGCGAGCTGCAGGCGGTCATCCGCAGCCGCACCGAAGAGGGGCAGTAAGCCCGGCGGGGCTTTGCCCGCGGCCCTGTGAAGCAGCGCTCCGGCATGGCGGCGAGGCTTCCCCTTCCTTCAGGCGGGGGCGTTGACGCGCGAGAACAAAACTCAGAAAAAAGGCCCGGCCCCACGCATGGTTTTGCGTGGGGCCGGGCCTTTTTATGCGTTCGGAAATGCGGCTGGAACGTTACGACGTTCGGGGAAAAAGCCGCCGCTCACATACTCTCGGGCACGGTGATCTTGAACATGCTCAGCACGGAATAAATGACGTGCTTTGCGCCCAGGCACAGAGCAATGCGGGCCTGCTGGGCCTGCGGCTCAGCGTCTTTAATGCGGCAGCTGTTGTAGAACTTGTGGAACGCACCGGCCAGATCGGTGACGTAGTGGTTGATGCGGGCGGGGTCATACCGCTGGGCGGACAGCACGATCTCGGCGGGGAAGGCGGCCAGCAGGCGCATCAGCTCCTGCTCGCCGGCCTCGGGGAAGGCGTAGCCGGCCCAGCCCTCGGCCCCCTGGTAGGTCACGCCCTCGCTCTCCAGCTTGCGCAGGATGCTGCAGATGCGGGCGTGGGCGTACTGCACATAGTACACGGGGTTGTCGCTGTCCTCTTTGATGGCCAGATCCAGGTCAAAGTCCATGGCGCTGGCGGCCTGCTGCTGGTTGAAGAAGAAGCGGGCGCTGTCGATGGGCACCATGTCCAGCAGGTCGGTCAGGCTGATGGCCTTGCCGCTGCGCTTGGACATACGCACGGGCTTGCCGTCCTTCATCAGGTTGACCAGCTGCATCAGCACCACGTCCAGCTTCTCGCCGTCCAGGCCGATGGCGTCCATGGCGCCCTTCATGCGGGCCACATGGCCATGATGGTCGGCACCCCAGATGTCGATGGCCTTCTCAAAGCCGCGCACGGCCAGCTTATTGTAGTGGTAGGCAATGTCGGCGGCAAAGTAGGTAGGAATGCCGTTGGCGCGCACCAGCACCTCGTCCTTGGCCTCTTCCTCGCTGCCGTCCTCGGTCTTTTTCTTATTCACGGTGCCGTACTTGGCGGCGTACTGGGCGCTGCGGTACATGATGGCGCCGTCCTCGGCCTTGTAGCAGGCGCCGCTGGCCAGCAGCTTGTCCACCACGGCCTGCACGGCACCGCTGGCGTGCAGGGTGCTCTCCTTGAACCACACGTCGTAGGCAATGCGGTACTTGCCCAGATCCTTCTCCATGTTGGCGATGTTGATGGGCAGGGCAAAATCAATCAGGGCCTTGCTGCGCTCGGCCTCGTCCGCGTTCAGGTACTTGTCACCGTACTGTTCGGCGAAGGCCTTGGCGCGGTCGATGATGTCTGCGCCCTGGTAGCACTCCTCGGGCAGGGGGCAGGCCTCTTCGCCCAGGAACAGCTGGCGGTAGCGCACCGACAGGCTCTTGCCGAACTTCTGGATCTGGTTGCCCGCATCGTTCAGGTAGAACTCACGGGTCACATCGTAACCAGCCCAGTCCAGCACGGCGGCCAGGCAGTCGCCCAATGCGCCGCCGCGGGCGTTGCCCATGTGCATGGGGCCGGTGGGGTTGGCGGAAACAAACTCCACGTTGTACTTCAGGCCCTGGCCGAAGTCGGTGCGGCCGTACTGCTCGTTCTCGCTGGCGGCGCGCACCACGTCGGTGAACCAGCTCAGGGAGGCGTACAGGTTGATGAAGCCGGGGCCGGCGATCTCCACCCGGTCAAAATTGGTGCCGGTCAACTCCGGAAGATGGGCGGTGATGGCCTCGGCAATCATGCGGGGAGCCTTGCGGAAGGCGCGGGCACCGGCCATGGCCAGGTTGCTGGCCACGTCGCCGTTCTTCGGGTCGGCGGGGATCTCCACAATAAAGCCGGGCAGCTCGGCCTCGGGCAGGCTGCCGTCGGCCATGGCGGCCTGGGCAGCTCGGGTCAGCAGGTCGCGGGCCTGGGCCAGCAGCGCGGCGCGGGGGTTGTAATTTTCATAACTCATAGCTTTTTCGATTCCTCCGAATGGTTTTTACGCGGGGGTATGCCTTGTCTGTTTTATAAGTCCATGCAGGTGCCCAAAGGGGGGCGGCACGGCCGGGTTTACCGCACCGGCGTGACCGTGACCTGCACCAGATTGCGGCTGATCAGTTCCTCGTTGCCGGAGTCCAGCACATAGGAGAAGCGGGCGTGCCCGCCCTCGGGGCCAAGCTCCTGCACGATCTCGTCCGCCGCCACGCCCAGGGTGATGCTGCCGTAGCCGGTTTCGTAGTGGCACAGATGGCGCGTGCCCTTCTCGATGATCAGTTGGCTGGGGGCGGGGCCGAAGCGCAGCATGGCCACCCGGCTGCCGTCCTCGGCGATCTTCAGGGTGGTGGTGCAGCCAGCGTAGCCGGTGGCCTCGGTTTCTTTGTAGGTGATGTAGTAGCTGCTGCCCTTGCGCACAAAGCTGCCGCGGGTCATCAGCTCAATGGGGTCGGCCGGAGCCTGGCCATCCTGCTCCATACTGCCCCGGATCTTGATAAGATATTCCTCGTTCATGTCGTTTACTATGCCTTTGCTCGGGGGCAGTGCCGCGGCACTGCCTTAGTATTTTTCAATGGGAACCTGCTCCACCGGACCGCCTGCATACTGCCCCAGGAACAGCTGGGCCGCGGCCTGGAAGCTCTCGGCGGTGTCGCTCACATAGAACTCCGCCTTGCCGCCCTCGGTGCGGCTGCTGGTCAGCTCCAGCGCCTCCAGTGCGTCCTGCACGGCCAGAGCGGTCTCCTTGCCGGGGTCGATGAGGGTCACGCCGGGGCCCATCACCTTGGCGATGATGGGGGCCAGCAGGGGGTAGTGGGTGCAGCCCATGATGAGGGTGTCCACGTGCGCGGCCTTCACCCGGTCCAGATACTGGTGAGCCACCAGCGTGGTCACCTCATTGTCCGGCTCCACATAGCCGTTCTCCACCAGAGGCACGAACAGCGGGCAGGCCTGGGCGGTGATCTCCACGCCGGGAACCAGCTCCTCCAGCACGCCGGCATAGCTGCCGCTGCGCACGGTGGCCGGGGTGCCGATGACGCCGATGCGCCCGGTGTGGGTGGCGTCAGCCGCCGCCCGGGCCGCGGCCCCCACCACGCCCGCAAAGGGCACCGGCAGGCGGCAGGCCTCGGCGCTGGGGAAGGTGCTGCTCACGGTGCCGCAGGCCGCCATGAGAAACTTGACCTTTTTGGAGAGCAGGAAGGCAATGTCCTGCCGGGTATACTGGCAGATGGTCTCCTTGCTGCGGGTGCCGTAGGGCACGCGGCCGGTGTCGCCGAAATAGATGATGTCCTCGCCGGGCAGAATGCGCCGCAGCTCTCGTACCGCAGTCAGGCCGCCCAGGCCGGAATCGAATACGCCGATGGGACGGTTATCCATGGTAAGGCCCCTTTCGCTCCATGGCCAGCTTTACCAGACGCAGGCAGAGGGTGGGCAGATCCAGGCCCGCCGACTCCATCAGTTTGGGATACATGCTGATGGCGGTGAAGCCGGGCAGGGTGTTCAGCTCGTTGCACAGCACCCGGCCGGTGCCCTTCTCCACAAAGAAGTCACAGCGGGACAGGCCCTGACAGCCCAGCGCACGGTAAGCGGCCTCGGCGTTGCGGCGCACCTCTTCCAGCTTCTCTTCACTCAGATTGGCGGGAATGAGGGTGCGGCTCACACCGTTCTTGTACTTGTCATCGTAGGTGTAAAACTCGGCGCCGGCCAGAATCTCGCCGGGCCGGGTGCTCAGCAGCTCGTCGTTGCCCAGAACGGCGCACTCCACTTCCTGGCCCTCCACAAAGCGCTCGAACACCACCTTGTCGTCCTCATGCAGGGCGACTTCCATGGCGCGGATCAGCTCTTCCTTATTGGCGGCCTTGCTGATGCCCACGCTGGAACCGGCGTTGGCGGGCTTGACGAACACGGGCCAGCCCAGCTTGCCGCTCACCCGGTCGGCCAGGGCGGCGGGGTCCGCCTGGCACTCCCGGCGGCTGGCCCAGGTCCACTCACAGCGGGGCACACCGGCGGCATCCAGCAGGGTGTTGGCCACGGCTTTGTCCATGCACACGGCGCTGGAGAGCACGCCGCAGCCCACATAGGGCAGCCCGGCCAGCTCGAACAGGCCTTGAATGGTGCCGTCCTCACCGTTGCGGCCGTGCATGGCAGGAACCGCCGCATCCAGGGGGATGAAGCGGGGCGTTTCCCCCAGCAGCCACAGTCCCTTCTTGCTGCGGCTGGTACTCAGCACGCAGGGCACACAGGCGGGGTCCTGCTCCCAGCTGCCATCGGCCATGGCTTCGGCGCTGCCGGGAAAGTAGTACCAGTCGCCCTGTTTGGTGATGCCCACTGCCGTTACCTGGCAGCCGGCCTGCTCTAATCCGCTTCGCACGGTGGAAGCGCTGACGCAGCTGACCTCGTGCTCACTGGAAACGCCGCCAAAGAACACGGCGACCTTCAATTGATGTTCCATTGTTGTTCACAACCCTCTCTGTGGGCAGGGCGCGGGGCCGGGTTTGCCCGCCGCCGCGCCGTTTGCCTATAAGTATTCCTATGATAGCACAAAAAGAATGGAATTTCCATCGGCAGGGCGGTGGGAATTTTGCGGGAGAAAACGGGAGTTTTCTATATAATGTGTATAAGGAGCCGGGCGGGAAAGCGGAATGCCGCGATGCCGCGGAAACAAAGCCTTCCCCTCGAGGGGAAGGTGCCGAACGAAGCGAGGCGGATGAGGTGGAGCGCGGGGGGCAAAGCCGGCCCATCTACGCGAAAATTCCCGGAGAAAAATCGCGATTTTACTTGACGGCGCGAATGCGGTGTGGTAATATGATAGCACCTCTTTTGCGGGGTTTATTTTTTGTGCCCACTTCCCGGGCACGGCCCGCAACTCCGAGGGAGGCTAAATAACCGTTAAAATGGAGGTGCCGAAGAATGAGAGTGAAGATCACCCTTGCCTGCACGGAGTGCAAACAGCGCAACTACAACACCATGAAGAACAAGAAGAACAGCCCCGACCGGCTGGAGATGAAGAAGTATTGCCGTTTCTGCAAGAAGCATACCGTTCATCGCGAGACGAAGTAAGGAAGGGCAGACGCAATGGCTGAGAAAACTGGTAAAAAGCCCGGTAAGATCAAGGCCTTCTTCAGCGGCATCGCGAAGTATTTCCGCGATACCCGCAGCGAAATGAAAAAGGTCGTCTGGCCCAGCCGCAAGCAGGTCATCAACAACACCATTGTGGTGTGCGTTGTGGTGCTCATCAGTGCGCTGGTCGTTCTGCTGCTGGACTTTGTGTTCGGCCTGGGCATGGATCTGCTGCTGACCGCGGGCGCATAAGCGCCCTGGACCGATAACGGAGGGTAACAAGATGGAAGATCAGGCGACACGGGCCTACTGGTATGCGGTGCATACCTATTCCGGCTACGAGAATAAGGTGGCGAAGGACCTGGAGACCATGGCCCAGAACCGCCGTATGACCGATCTGATCCAGGAGGTCAAGGTGCCCACCGAAATGGTGCCCGAGATCAAGGACGGCAAGGAAAAACTGGTGGAGCGCAAAATCTTCCCCGGCTATGTGCTGGTGAAGATGGTGATGACCACCGACACCTGGTATGTGGTGCGCAACGTGCGCGGCTGCACCGGGTTCGTGGGCCCTGCCGGTGAAGATCCTCTGCCCCTGACCCAGGAAGAGGTGGACAAGCTGGGTGTGGAAGCACCGGTGGAATCCGCCGAGCTGACCCTGGATTACAAGGAAGGCGACAGCGTAGAGCTGCTGGCCGGTGTGATGAAGGGTTTTGCTGGCCAGGTGGCCAGCATCGATCTGGCCGCCAAGAAAGTGAAGGTGCTCATCTCCTTCGCCGGCCGCCAGACTCCCGCCGAGCTGGATCTGGATCAGGTCAAGCCGGTTTGACCCCTTTCGCAAGCAAACATCCGGTAAAAACCGCAGGGCGGTTTTTATAGGGCTGTGCAGCCGCTCAGCCCGTGGGAGGCCCGCGCCGCGGGCCGCTAACTTACCACAAATTTTGGAGGTGCATTAAAATGGCGCAAAAAGTAACTGGCTATATTAAGCTTCAGATCCCCGCCGGCAAGGCGACTCCGGCTCCCCCTGTGGGCCCCGCTCTGGGCCAGCATGGCGTGAACATCATGCAGTTCACCAAGGCTTTCAACGAGCGTACCCAGAAGGATATGGGCTATATCATTCCCGTGGTCATCACTGTGTATGCTGACCACTCCTTTACCTTCATCACCAAGACTCCTCCGGCCCCTGTGCTGATCAAGAAGGCCTGCGGCATCGAGAGCGGTTCCGGCGTGCCCAACAAGACCAAGGTGGCCACCATCACCCGCGCTCAGCTGGAAGAGATCGCCAAGACCAAGATGGCCGACCTGAACGCCGGCAGCCTGGAAACCGCTGTCAGCATGATCGCGGGTACCTGCCGCAGCATGGGCGTGACCGTGGCCGACTGAGTTACGGCTTCATCGTGGGAGGAACACAATCCGATTTAACCACAACAGGAGGATAAAGGAATGAAACACGGCAAGCATTACGTCGACAGCGCCAAGCTGTTCGACCGTACCAAACTGTATGATACCGAAGAGGCCATGGATCTGTGCTGCAAGACCGCCAAGGCCAAGTTTGACGAGACCGTTGAGCTGCATGTGCGTCTGGGCGTTGACAGCCGTCACGCTGACCAGCAGGTTCGCGGTGCCATCGTGCTGCCTCACGGCACCGGCAAGAACGTCCGCGTGATCGCCATCTGCAAGGGCGACGCTGCCAAGGCTGCTGAGGCCGCCGGCGCAATGATGGTGGGCGACAGCGACCTGATCGCCAAGATCCAGAACGAAGGCTTCATCGACTTCGACGTTCTGGTTACCACTCCCGACATGATGGGCCAGGTTGGCCGTCTGGGTAAGATTCTGGGCCCCCGCGGCCTGATGCCCAACCCCAAGGCCGGCACCGTTACCCCTGACATCGGCCGCGCTGTGACCGAGGCCAAGGCTGGTAAGATCGAGTACCGTCTGGACAAGCAGAACATCATCCATGTTCCCGTGGGCAAGGCCAGCTTCGGCCCCGAGAAGCTCAGCGAGAACATGAAGGCTGTGATGAGCGCCATCGCGAAGGCGAAGCCCGCCGCTGCCAAGGGCCAGTATATCAAGAGCGTGACCGTGGCCACCACCATGGGCCCCGGCGTGAAGGTGAACGGCAACAAGTTCGGCGCCTAAGCAAAAAAAGTTCTTGACAAAGCCGCACGTTTGCGGTAAAATATATTTGCTGTTTTTGAGACAGCAGGTGCCCCGAGCGTAAAGGACGTTAGTCCTGCCTGCCGAGAAACGTGCGCTTTGTGAATTAAGCCTTTCAAAGGTTTTCAGAAGCCTCCTTTCTCGCTGCGCGGGAAGGAGGCTTTTTTGCGCCGCCAAATGGGGCAACGCAATGTTGAAACGAGGTGAAACCAAATGCCCAGTGCAAAGATTCTGAGTGAGAAGCAGGCCTTTGTGGCTGCTCTGAAGGAGAAGATGGACGGCGCCGCCAGCGTGGTTGTCGTCAGCTACAAGGGCATCAACGTGGCCAACGACACCAAGCTTCGCAAGGAGCTGCGTGAAGCCGGCGTGGAATACGCCGTGGTGAAGAACACCATGCTGAGCCTGGCTGTGAAGGGTACCTCTCTGGAGGCCCTGAGCGAGTCCTTCAAGGGCGATACCGCCATCGCCATCTCTAAGGAAGATCCCATCGCCGCCGCCCGTATCCTGAACACCTACGCGGAGCAGGATAAGAGCAAGCAGTTCGCCCTGAAGGCCGGTACTGTGAACGGCGACGTGATGAACGCCGACGAGATCAAGGCCATTGCCAAGCTGCCCGGTCTGGAAGGCATGCTGTCCATGTTCGCTGGCGCCCTTACCGGCACCCTCAGCGGCCTGGCTGTTGCTATGCAGGCTTATGTGGACAAGCAGGAAGAGCCCGCTGCCTAAGCACCGACTTTTCCCGGCGGCCTGAGCCGCCACAACAACAATTCAAAAATTTTACCGACATTGGAGGGTATTTACCATGGCTTCTGAGAAGATCACTGCTATCATCGATTCCATCAAAGAGCTGTCCATCCTGGAGCTGAAGGAACTGATCGACACCTACTGCGAAGAGTTCGGCGTTTCCGCTGTTGCCGCTGCTGCTCCCGCCGCTGCTGGCGCTGGCGCTGCTGCTGAGGAAGAGAAGACCGAGTTCGACGTTATCCTGAAGAGCGCTGGCGCTTCCAAGATGGGCGTCATCAAGGCTGTCAAGGAGATCACCGGTCTGGGCCTGAAGGAGGCCAAGGAGATGGTCGACGGCGCTCCCAAGACCATCAAGGAGAAGATTTCCAAGGCTGACGCTGAGGAGATCCAGAAGAAGCTGGAGGCCGCTGGCGCCGAGGTTGAGGTTAAGTAAGTTTTTCTTACAAAACTCTGCTTTACAGCATGCTTTTGAAGAGAGCCGAGTGCTTTTGCACCCGGCTCTCTTTTTTTTGCGCCCGAACGCTGCGGGCAGACGGCTTAAAGGAGAAAAAACACAGGAAAACACGTGGAATCACTGAAAACGGAAAAACCTTGCGGTTCTAAAATTGTGGAAAAAGCCATAGAATGCAAAAGAAGCGTGAGATTTATCTTGAAATGGACGTTTGGCAATCGTGTACTATGATGAATGCGACTCATAAAAATTAAAAAATCATTAACATTTATAGATCGATGCAAAAGGCAGCGGGAGAAGGAGGAAGCGCCCATGCCAGAGCAGGAACATACCACAGAAAAGGAACCCTACCTTGGCAGCGTGCGCTTCTTCAAGAACCTGCTTCTGCTGCTGGTCATTGTGCTGATCACCATCCCCACGGTGGCGGCCGTCTGCCTGTATCACTCCGGCCGGGACGTAAAGGAGCAGCTGCGCCTGCTGCAGGAGGGGGACACCGCCCAGGCGCGTTACAGCACCGATGAGATGAGCGGCGAGGTGAATGACCCGCTGGGCTACCAGCAGCTGTACCCGGACTTTTATGCGGAAGAACCGGCCCCTGCGCAGGTGACCCGGGAAAACACCATGTATCTGACCTTTGACGACGGCCCTTCGGACCTGACGCCGGAGTTTCTGCAGGTGCTGGAAGAGAAGGACGTGAAGGCCACCTTCTTTGTGGTGGGCAAAACCGATGAGACCTCCAAAGAGCGCTACCGCCAGATCGTGGCGGCCGGACACACCCTGGGAATGCACAGTTACAGCCACGATTACAAAAAGATCTACCAGTCGGTGGAGAGTTTCCTGGACGATTCCTACCAGCTGTTCACCCTGCTGAAGGAGGAGACCGGGGTGACGCCTTCGGTGTTCCGCTTTCCGGGCGGCAGCATCAACAGCTACAACATGGGCGTTTATCAGGAGATCATTGCGGAAATGGCGCGCCGGGGCTTCCGCTTTTTTGACTGGAGCCTTTCGGCGGAGGACGCCGCCAAGCACAGCCCCAGCGCCGCCGCCATCTGCGACGGTATTCTTACCCGGGCCGAGGGCCGAAGCCGCGGCATTGTGCTGATGCATGACTCTTACCACTGCAAAACCACCCTGGAGGCCCTGCCAAAGCTGATTGACGGGCTGTGGGAAAAAGGCTATGCCCTGGAGCCGCTGGACCGGTCGGTGACCGGCATCAGCTTCGCCTATGCGGACTGTCTGGACTGAGCGGCCGTGCCATAAAGGCTGAAAGCGGCCCGGGCGTTCTGTGCGTGCGGGTGGGCATCGGGGCGGTTTCGTGGTATAATAAACCCCACACAGGAACACACGCGAGGGGGAGAAACCATGAACATTACCGCAAAGCAACTGCGCCTGTACGCCGTAACCGACCGGCATTGGCTGAACGGCCAACGGCTGGAAGATGTGGCGGAAGAGCTGCTGGCCGCCGGTGTGACCTGCCTTCAACTGCGGGAAAAGCACCAGGACCCGGCAGAGTTTGCCCGCATGGCCCGGGCGCTGAAGCCCATCTGCGCCCGGTACGGCGTGCCGCTGATTCTGAACGACGCGGTGGAGCTGGCCAAAGAGGTGGACGCGGACGGTGTGCACGTGGGGCAGGACGATATGAGCGTTGCCCGGGCACGTGCCATTCTGGGGCCGGGAAAGATCATCGGGGCCAGCGCCCACAATGTGGCGGAGGCCGTTGCGGCCTATAAGGCCGGGGCGGACTACCTGGGCTGCGGCGCGGTGTTCGGCTCGGCCACCAAAACGGATGCCAGTCACCTGCCCGAAGGGGAGCTGGCCCGGGTATGTGCCGCCACACCGCTGCCGGTGGTGGGCATCGGCGGCATCACTGAGGAAAACCTGCCCCGGCTGACGGGCAGCGGCGTGGCCGGTGTGGCACTGGTAAGCGCCCTGTTTGCCCCGGCGGACAAGCCGGCCGCGGTGGCCCGGCTGCTGGCGGCCCTGGAAAAGACCCTGGGCTGACCGGACACCACCTCAAAGAAAAGTGACGATAAAAAGCACTTTTTTGCAGCGCTCTGCCGGCGGCCCTGGCAAAAGGCAGTGGATGAAAATGACAATCACCGACGAAAAAATGACTGCAAAAAGCGTGAAACTACGCTGATTTGCTTGTGCATTTGCATAAAAAGCAAAGAGAAAAATCGGCGCTTTCATTGTTGCGCCGGGCTGCGCTCTCACGGTATAATAAAAAGAGATAATTGCACAAACAGAGGGTACGTCTGTGTGCAAAAAGGAGAGCGAGCGATGGAATATACGGCAATTTCCCTGCGCCGCCCGATCCAGATCGAGCGGATCGTTTCAGTGCATTACTTTGAGTATGGGCCGGATTTCTCCTTTACGGGCGAAAGCCACAATTTTTGGGAATTTGTTTATGTGGACAAGGGCGAGATCATTGCCATTGCCGGTGACAAAGAGCATCTGGTGAAAAAGGGGCAGATGATCTTTCATGCGCCCAACGAATTCCACAGCCTGCGGGCTACCGGCACCCGCCCGCCCAGCGTGGTGGTGGTGAGCTTTTACTGCGAGTGCCCCGCCATGTCCTTTTTTGAGGGGCGCATTGCCGGTGCGGGCGACGAAGAGCGCAACCTGATCGCCTCCATCGTGCGGCAGGCAGGGGAGGCTTTCAGCACCCCGCTGGACGATCTGCTGGTGCAGCAGCTGGAGCGGCGGGAGAACGCCCCCTTTGGGGCCGAGCAGCTCATCGGCCTGGCGCTGGAGGAGCTGCTGCTGGGGATGATCCGCCGGGGCACCCAGGGCAAAACGCCCCACCCCACCAGTCTGATCCGGGAGCGCAGCCAGAATGATTTCTGGGACCGGGTGCAGACCTATCTGGAGAACAACGTGACCCGCCGGCTGACCCTCAGCGACATCTGCCGGGACAATCTGGTGGGCCGCAGCTACCTGCAGAAGGTGTTCCGGGAAAAAACCGGCGGCGGCGCGATGGAGTATTTCGGCAACCTGAAAATTCAGCGCGCGAAGGAGCTGATCCGGGAAGGCGGGCACAACTTTACCGAGATTGCCCGGATGCTGGGCTACACCTCCATTCACTATTTCTCGCGCCACTTTAAAAAGGTGACCAAGATGACCCCCAGCGAGTACGCGACCTCGGTGAAAATGCTTTCGCGCCGGGGCCGGGGGGAAAACGTGTGAGAGAATCTTTCATGTGCAAGCAGAAATCTTCCATTTGAATAGAGGCTGTATCAAGCTAAAATGAGAGAAGAAGAGGGCGCGGAACGCTGCAAAAGAAGAGCGTTTTGTCCATCTTTGAAATCTGCGTGTAGGTACGGTTTTTTTGGCGGCGGGCTGCCCTTTTGCGGGGCGGCAAGGCCGAAAACAGCAGGCGGGTGCCCGGTGGGCACTGCGCATAAGAAGCGGGCGGATTGTGCCGCCCCAACGGAAGGAGAGGGTTATTATGGCAATTCTGGTAAGCGGCGGCGCCGGTTACATCGGCAGCCACACCTGTGTGGAGCTGCTGGCAGCGGGTTATGACATTGTGGTGGCGGACAACTTCTACAATTCCTGCCCCAAGGCTGTGGAGCGGGTCAAGCAGATTTCCGGCAAGGATTTCCGCTTTTATGAGGCGGATATGACCAAGGCCGAGGACGTGGAGAAGGTGTTTGCCGAAAACCCGGACATCGACTCGGTCATCCACTTTGCCGCCTATAAGGCCGTGGGCGAGAGCGTTGCCAAGCCCCTGGAGTATTACACCGACAACCTGACCAGTACGCTGGTGGTGCTGGCGGCCATGCGCAAGCATGGGGTGCACAACTTTGTGTTCTCCTCCTCCGCCACCGTGTACGGCGACCCCGCCAGCGTGCCCATCAACGAGAGCTTCCCCGTGGGCGGCGCCACCAACCCCTATGGCGCCACCAAGGTGATGAACGAACAGATTCTGACCGACTGCTGCAAGGCCGACCCTGAGCTGAACGTGGCGCTGCTGCGGTACTTCAACCCCATCGGCGCCCACAAGAGCGGCCTGATCGGCGAGGACCCCAACGGCATTCCCAACAACCTGGTGCCCTACATTGCCAAGGTGGCTGTGGGCAAGCTGGAAAAGGTACACGTGTACGGCAACGATTACCCCACCCCCGACGGCACCGGCGTGCGGGATTACATCCATGTGGTGGACCTGGCCCGCGGCCATGTGGCGGCCATCAAGAAGCTGGCGGAGAAGCCCGGCCTGTTCATTTGCAACCTGGGCACCGGCAAGGGGTACAGCGTGCTGGACGTGATTCACGCCTTCAGCAAGGCCTGCGGCCGGGAACTGCCCTATGTGATCGACCCTCGCCGCCCCGGCGACATTGCCGAGTGCTGGGCCGACCCCTCCAAGGCCAAGCGGGAGCTGGGCTGGGTGGCTGAGTACGGCATCGACGAGATGTGCGCCGACAGCTGGAACTGGCAGAAGAAGAACCCGGACGGCTATAAGGGCTGAAAAGCAGGTTTGCCCCGGGATGGGGCTTCTGCGATTCGACAAAATAGAATACGAATTGTATAAAAACGCGCGGTATTTCCAATTTGCAAAGGAAACACCGCGCGTTTTGCTTGATTTTGCGGCTCTTTCTGCTTTGACGGGGAAGGGCGTAGGCCTGCCGGTATTTTTGGCAATGGCTTATATTTGCGGCGGTTTTGCGGCGGTTTTGCGCCCCTGCGCAAATGCAGACTGTGGGCGAATTGCGGGCGGGCCTGCCTTACATCAGCGGCGCAAACACCCGCAGCACCGCGCTGAGCAACCGCCCCCAGAAGCCGGGGCGCACATCCTCCGGCTTCATACGGCGGCTTTTGGCGATGGTATCCAGGCAGTCGGCCTTCAAATCAGCCAGCGCCGGGGTGTCGATCAGCAGGGTGCCGCACTCGAAGTGCAGGTACAGGCTGCGGTAATCCATGTTGATGGTGCCCACCACGCCGATGCAGTCATCGCTCAAATAGCTTTTTGCGTGGATAAAGCCGGGAGTGTACTCGTAAATTTTTACCCCGGCCTTCATCAGCGGCTCGTAATAGGAGCGGGTCATCTGCCACACCAGCCATTTGTCGGGAATGCCGGGGGTAATGATGCTTACGTCTACGCCCCGCTTGGCGGCCAGGCACAGGGCCGTCTGCATCTCATTGTCAATGATGAGATAAGGGGTGCAGATGGTCACATAATCCCGCGCCTGGTTCAGAATGTCCAGATAAACGTTCTCGCTCACCGGCTCTTCATCCACCGGGCTGTCGCTAAATGGCTGAACCCAGCCGCCGCCGGGCAGGGCCGGGGCAGGCTCCGGCTTTTGGGGCGGCAGAGCGTTGGGGGCCTTATAGGCGTTCCACAGCTCCAGGAACATGAGGGTGAAGTTCCAGGCGCCGTCCCCCTCCAGCCGCACGCCGGTGTCTTTCCAGTGGCCAAAGCGCACCTTTTGGTTGATGTACTCGTCGGCAATGTTGATGCCGCCAGTGAAGGCAACCTTGCCGTCGATCACCAGAATTTTCCGGTGGTCCCGGTGGTTCATGGCCAGCGAAAGCACCGGAATGAACCGGTTGAAAGCCATGCACTGTATGCCGTCCCGTTCCAGCTCGGCCTGGAAGTGCTTGGGCAGAACGCCCAGGCTGCCCATGTCGTCGTACATCAGGCGCACGTCCACGCCCTCGGCCGCCTTGCGCACCAGTACGCGGCGCATGGTCTGCCACATTTCGCCCTCGGCAAAGATGAAGTATTCCAGATAAATGGTTTTTTGGGCCTGCTCCAGGTCCTTCAGCATGGCGGCAAACAGCTGTTCGCCAATGGGGTAGTAGGTCACGCGGGTGTTTTGCTGCAGGGGGTATGGGCCGCTCTTGCCGATGTAGCGGGCTGTGGAGCACATACGGGGATGCTTGGCCTCCAGCGAGGCAATGGCCTCCTCATTGGGTGCGGTGAGCAGCGGTTCCAGCGGCGCGCGGGCCTGGGCCAGGGTATGGCGCATCCGGCGGGTGGGCTGCTTGTTGCCCAAAACCAGGTACAGCAGCCCGCCGAACAGAGGGGCCAGCGCGATGAGAATGACCCACAGCAGCTTGTAGGCGGGGTTTTCGTCCCGCTGAATCAAAAACAGGATGGCCAGCAGGCTCAGCAGGCTGAACAAAGCCGCCAGCCAGGTGGCGTACTGGGTCAGGTGAAACAGCTGCAGCAGCAGCCAGCCGAGCTGCACCAGAATGAGCAGGCCGGTTACCACCAGACGGCTGGTGAAGATATTGATGAGCTTTTTCATGAAACGCCTTTCCAGCCCGGAGAAAAAGGGACAAGTTGCGCCGTTTTTTTGAACGATGCGGTGCCAAAATATACGGGTTTTCTTTTATTGTTTCTATTATTATAGAATGCGGCAGAGGGCTTGTCAACGAAGGGACATCCGGCGGGTACGGGCGCGCAGAACCCGCCGCGGTGCGGCCGGACGGCAAGGGCGGGCAGCACCGTTCTGCCGTGCGGCAGAGCAGCGCTGCATTTTTGAAAATCTTTGAAATATCTGGACATTTTCCATCGTATCCTTTATAGTAAGAGACATAAGGCAAAGGAGGAATCGCCATGTATTCTCTGATGGCCATCACCTGCGGGCTGCTGTTTGCGGTACTCAGCATCCCGGTGCGGCTGTACTGCCTTCGGGCGGAGCGCTGAGCGTACCAGCCCCGATGCAGCGAGCGGCTGCCCCTCTGCGGAGGGGGCGGCCAGGGCAGCTGTGTGCCCGGGCGCGGTGAACCTTTTTGAATGTGTACGCCCGGTTCCCCAGCGTGCGGGGGCCGGGCGCTTTTGTTCGTGCGCGGGGGCGCAACCGGTAGGCGGACCCGGCGGCGGGCATCTGATTCTTACAAACGAGAGGGCGGGGCCTTGACAAGGCGGCCCCGCTGGGTGGAAAAGCAGAATGAGAAGTTCCAACGAATCCATGTATTACGCCCGGCGCAGAAAGCGCCGGATGCAGCGCCGCCTGCGCTTTGTGTGCGCGGCCGTGTGCATTCTGGTGCTGGCGGGCATCATTACCCTGATTATCAGCCTGTTTGACAAAAAGGGCAAACAGGACGACAGCCTGGAGCCGGAGCAGACCAGCACCGTGCTGGCCCCGCTGCCCATGCAGGTGACGGTGAATAAGGAGGTCTGGCCCGTGACCGGCCCGGCCATTCAGACCAAGGATTACACCATCCGCTCCACCGATTACGACCTGATGGCCCTGCCGGAGTGCGGCCGGGTGGACACCAGCTATTTCTCGGATGCAGCCTTCCTGGGCGACAGCATCACCGAGGGATTTACCGAGTACAATGTGGAGATGCAAGGGGCGCTGATCTGCGGCTATGTGGGCCTGACCCCCAAAACCGTGGTGGACGGCACCGCCGTGAACCACCCGGAGCGGGGCAGCGAGGTGCCTTTGGATGTGCTGGCCGCCCGCCAGCCCGCCAAGCTGTATATTCTGCTGGGCACCAATACTCTGGTGAACGACGGCGCTGAGGACAACTTCATCGCCTACTATGGCCGGATGCTGGATGAACTGAAGAGCCGCCTGCCGGATACCCTGATCTATGTGCAGGCGGTGCCGCCGGTGCAGACCAAGGCCGTGGAGACCCGGCCCGGCCTGGAAAAGAGTAAGGTGCAGGCGGTGAACGTGCGGCTGGCCAAGCTGGCTCTGGAAAAGGGCTGTTCGTTCCTGGACCTGTACGGGGCCATGGCGGATGAAAACGGCGACCTGAACGCGGATTACGCGGAGAGCGACGGCGTACACTTTACCGCCAGCAGCGGCTACCCGGCCTGGGTGAACTTCCTGTGCACCCACACCGTCTACTCGAAAGACAACCCCTGGGCCAAGGGCAGCGCCTACTATATGGGGTAAGGGGCTGTGAACTAGAGGAACGCCGAACGGCGCCGCCCCTTCAAGCCATTGAAGCCGGTTAAAACCGCCCGATAGACCAAAACAAGCAAAGCAACGATACACGCGCGGCCGATGGCTGCCGGGGCTTTCCGGCGGGCAGGGCCGCGCGTTTTTTTGTGCGGCGGCCGGCATTCAGCGGCGTTCGGCGCTTGGCGGGCGGCGGCCGGGCCGGGGGCGAAGGTCGGCCCGGTCCAGCACGGGCAGCAGCGCCAGACACAGCAGATACCAGTAGGCGGAAAACCGTGGGCACACCTGCCCCCACAAATTGCCCCACTGGGCGGAGTAATCCCACACGCGCCAGCCCAGCAGCCGGTTGCACAAAAGGCCGACGGCCAGCTCAAACCCGGTGATGAAACCCGCCCCGGCCAGGCAGCGAAGGGCCAGCGGCCGCCCGGCCAGGCGGCGGTTCAGCGCCTGCAGGGCCAGAAGGCACAGCCCGCCCGCACACAGCATGGTCCAGTGGGTACGGCCGCGGTACAGGCATTCCAGCCCGCCGTACCCCGCGGCCCCCAGGCAGAACGTAACGAAGGTTTCGTAGCAAAGCAACGCCCGCAGTCCTCCTTTCCCGGTGTGATGCAGGGCCCGGATTAGTGTGCGCAGAACCGGGGCCGGCTATGCGGGGCCGCCGCGTTCGCAAAAACACCGGGGCCGCCCGGCAGGCGGTGCAAAACCTGCAGCGAAGGACGGTTTTGAGCAACTTCCGGAAATCGTTAAAAATATGTCAAAAAGCACTTGCGAAACCCGTCCCGATTGCTTATAATGAAGCTGTATGGGGCGGCAGGGCTGCCCCGGTTTCCTCACGCCCTGCGCACCGGAGCCCAACTCAAAACGGGCTGGCAGCCGGGCCGGGCAAGCGCAAAATATGCCGCAACACCGGGGCACTGCCCCGACCTTGGAAGGAGAAATGGAACTATGGGTTTAGGTAAAGTGACCGTAGACGACATCAATGTGAAGGGCCAGCGCGTGCTGGTTCGCTGCGATTTCAACGTGCCCATGAAGGATGGGGTCATCACCAACGACAACCGCATTGTCGCCGCCCTGCCCACCATCAAGAAGCTCATTGCCGACGGCGGCAAGGTCATCCTGTGCAGCCATCTGGGCAAGCCCAAGAACGGCCCCGAGGCAAAGTTCAGCCTGGCCCCCGTGGCTGTGCGCCTGAGCGAGCTGCTGGGCCAGCCCGTCACCTTTGCAGACGACGACACCGTGGTGGGCGAGAACGCCAAGGCTGCCGTGGCCGCCATGAAGGACGGTGACGTGGTGCTGCTGCAGAACACCCGTTTCCGCAAGGAAGAAACCAAGAACCTGCCCGAGTTCAGCAAAGAGCTGGCCAGCCTGGCCGACGTGTATGTGAACGATGCCTTCGGCAGCGCCCACCGCGCCCATTGCTCCACCGCCGGTGTGACCGATTACGTCAAGACCACCGCCGTGGGCTACCTGATGGGCAAGGAGATTGAGTACCTGGGCAACGCCGTGAACGCCCCCGTGCGCCCCTTCACCGCCATTCTGGGCGGCGCCAAGGTGGCCGACAAGCTGAACGTGATTTCCAACCTGCTGGAAAAGGTGGATACCCTGATCATCGGCGGCGGCATGGCCTACACCTTCCTGAAGGCCCAGGGCTATGAGATCGGCCAGAGCTTGTGCGACGACGAGAAGCTGGCCTACTGCAAAGAGATGATGGACAAGGCTGCCGCCAAGGGTGTGAAGCTGCTGCTGCCGGTGGATACCGTCTGCGTCAAGAGCTTCCCCGACCCCATCGACAACCCCAACATTGAAACCTTGACCGTGCCGGTCACCGCCATTCCCGCCGACATGGAAGGCTGCGACATCGGCCCCGAGACCGCCAAGCTGTTTGCCGAGGCCGTGCAGGCCAGCAAGACCGTGGTGTGGAACGGCCCCATGGGCGTGTTTGAGAACCCGGTTCTGGCGGCCGGCACCCTGGCTGTGGCCAAGGCCATGGCCGAGGCGGATGCCACCACCGTCATCGGCGGCGGCGACAGCGCGGCTGCCGTGATGCAGCTGGGCTTTGCCGACAAGATGACCCACATCTCCACCGGCGGCGGCGCCAGCCTGGAGTACCTGGAGGGCAAGGCGCTGCCCGGCATCGCCTGCATTGCCAACAACTGATTTATTGTCCCGCGTTTCTGGTGCGGCGGCCAACCGCCGCCGCACCTTTTTCTTTCAACGAAAAAACCGGCTGCGCAGAACGCGCCGAATCAAAACAGAAAAGTGAGGAACTTCTTATGGATAAGCAGAACCGCAAAGCCATCATCGCCGGCAACTGGAAAATGAACAAGACCGCCACCGAGGCCAATGCCCTCATCGACGAGCTGATCCCCGCCGTGCAGGACGCCGGGTGTGAGGTGGTCATCTGCACCCCCTTCACCGACCTGGTGACGGCGGTGGCCAAGTGCAAGGGCACCAACATCCATGTGGGCGCTGAGAACGTTCACTTTGAGAAGAGCGGCGCCTTCACCGGCGAGATCAGCGCCGACATGCTGGTGGATCTTGGCGTGGAGTACGTCATCACCGGCCATTCCGAGCGCCGCCAGTACTTCGCCGAGACCGACGAGACCGTGAACAAGCGCACCAAGGCTGCCCTGGCTGCCGGGTTGAAGGTCATCGTGTGCGTTGGCGAGAACCTGGCGCAGCGGGAGCTGGGCGTGACCGAAGAGCTGGTGCGCATGCAGACCAAGATCGCCCTCTCTGGCGTGACTGCCGAAGAGATGAGCCGCATTGTCATCGCCTATGAGCCTGTGTGGGCCATCGGCACCGGCCGCACCGCCACCGCCGACCAGGCCCAGGAGGTCTGCGCCGCCATCCGCAAGGTGATCGGCGAGCTGTACGGCGAGGCCGTGGCCAAGGCCACCACCGTGCAGTACGGCGGCAGCATGAACGACGGCAACGCCGCCGAGCTGTTGAGCAAGCCCGACGTGGACGGCGGCCTGATCGGCGGCGCCGCCCTGAAGGCGGAGAAGTTCGCCGCCATCGTGAAGGCAGCCACCGAGGGCTGAACCCTTCCGGCATAAAAAGCCCGGGCCGGGCGGGCGCAGTGCCTGCCCGGCCCATCTTGCCGGCGGCAGAAACAGCGCGCCGCCGGGGGCATCTGGCTGCGGGGTGGGAAAGGCCCCGGCCATACAAGCGCGTTTGACGCAAGGAGATTGGACCTTATGGCAAAGAAACCTGTAATGCTCTGCATCCTGGATGGGTTTGGCTGGGTGCCGGACCAGACCTATGGCAACGCCATTGTGGCGGCGAAAAAGCCCAATCTGGACCGGCTGTTTGCCCAGTACCCCCACACCACCATCGGGGCCTCCGGCATGGACGTGGGCCTGCCCGACGGCCAGATGGGCAACAGCGAGGTGGGCCACACCAACATCGGTGCGGGCCGCATCGTGTACCAGCAGCTCACCCTCATCACCAAGAGCATCAGGGACGGCAGCATGCGCAAGAATGAGGTTCTGGTGCGCAGCATGAAGGCCGCCATTGATGCGGGCAAGGCCATCCACTTTATGGGCCTGACCGGCAACGGCGGTGTGCACAGCCACATTGACCATTTGTTCGGCCTGCTGGATATGGCCAAGGACCTGGGCGCGAAGGAAATCTACGTCCATTGCATCATGGACGGCCGCGACACCGACCCCCACTCCGGCAAGGAGTTCCTGGGTGAAATCCAGAAGAAGCTGTCTCAGCTGGGCGTGGGCAAGATTGCCACCGTGGTGGGCCGCTATTACGCCATGGATCGCGACAACCGCTGGGACCGCGTGGAGAAGGCCTACGCCGCCTTTGTGTACGGCGAGGGCGAGAAGTTCGCCGACCCCATCGCCGCCATTCAGGCCAGCTACGACAAGGACGTGACCGACGAGTTCGTGCTGCCCTGTATCACCTGCGAGGGCGGCCGCGTGCAGGCGGGGGACACCATTGTGTTCACCAACTTCCGCCCCGACCGCGCCCGGGAGATCACCCGAGCCTTTGCGGACGATGCCTTCACCGGCTTTGAGCGCAAGCTGGGCCGCATTCCCGTGCAGTATGTGTGCATGGCCCAGTACGATGCCACCATGCCCAACGTGGAGGTGGCCTATCCGCCCGTGCCCCTTACCAATGTGCTGGGCGAGTATGTGGCAGCCCACGGCAAGACCCAGCTGCGCATTGCCGAGACCGAGAAGTATGCTCATGTGACCTTCTTCTTCAACGGCGGCCGCGAGGCCCCCTTTGAGGGCGAGGACCGCTGCGTGATTCCCAGCCCGAAGGTGGCCACCTACGACCTCCAGCCGGAGATGAGCGCCTACCTGGTGGCGGATGAGTGCAAAAAGCGCATCGAGAGCGGCAAGTACGACATGATCATCCTGAACTTCGCCAACTGCGACATGGTGGGCCACACCGGCATCTTTGACGCAGCCGTCAAGGCCGTGGAAGCCGTGGACAAGGCCGCAGGCGAGGTCATCGACGCCGTGGTGGCCGCGGGCGGCGCGGTGCTGCTCACCGCCGACCATGGCAATGCCGACAAGATGTACGAGCCGGACGGCGAGCCTTTCACTGCCCACACCACCAACCCGGTGCCCCTGCTGGCCATCAACTGTGGCGATGTGAAGCTGCGGGAGGGCGGCGTTCTGGCCGATTTGGCCCCCACGCTGCTCCAGCTGATGGAGCTGCCCCAGCCCGAGGAGATGACGGGCAAGAGCCTGTTTGTGTGATGCAGAGGGCTTTCTGAAGCTTTTTGAAAAAACGATATGCCGTTCCCGGCGCGTGTGCTATAATAGCACGAAGCTGGGGGCGGCATTGCTTTTTTGCCGACAATGGAACCGGTTCAATGACGTTAAAAAAGCCTGTAAAAAGGGAAGGAGCGGGCGGCGGTGGGCCTGTGGGAGTGCAAAACCCGCCTGACCGGCCGGAGTCTGGCAGTGATACAGGAGGACGCACGGGAGCAATCGGCCGAAAACGGAGCGGCAAAACGATGTGTGCTTCAAAAATTTTGAAAAATGCAAAATAGGGCTTGCATAACTCCGGAAATGGTGATATAATAAACACCGTTCCGGAGGATTAGCTCAGCTGGTTAGAGCACCTGCATCACACGCAGGGGGTCTGGGGTTCGAGTCCCTAATTCTCCACCAGA
>SFJO01000037.1 GCA_004555865.1 Oscillospiraceae bacterium | reverse complement strand
TATTTCTTTTAATACTTTCATGGTTCATTTCTATATGAAAAGAAGCAAATAAAAGGACGACACCTCCCGCCAACGCAAATACCACTTTACCAATTGAAGTGACTGTCAAGCATACATAGGCACAAAAAGAAATCATTAACGGAACGTTGTTCAAAAAATTTTTGAAACTTCCCCGTCTATCAATTTGAATCATCTCTGCAGAATTCTCCTTTCTCAATTGGATCTTAAACACACTCGTTTGTCACAACTGTACCTGTTGGTCACACCGGCATTCCCCCAATTTCTCAAAAACTTTTGAACTTTTCCAAAACGTCTGTTTTAGCAAAAATTCGTCTATTTTCGTTACAATTATAATCGAAGTCGGTGAATTAAGTCTATTGTATCGAACCGTATGCCAAAAGCAGACAATCGTGAATTACTGTCGGGTTCATCGTTTCTTCTGCTATTTTTCCGCTCTCGCCGGACAGATTCCTTAAAACCGTTGCATTGTTTTATATATTCAACGAACATTCGGCAGTTTGCGGCGATTATTTTCCGATTATACCACCTCCCGCCGAGCCCCTGCAAGCGGGCGGCGCAGACGGCAAAATTTTCTGCTTCAGGCTTTTCTTTGCCCTTTTCTGCCTGTATAATAAGGACGAGCCAACCAGTTGGTTCATTTCATTTTCTGTATCTGGTGCAGGCGGCCGGCTTTGCCCGGCATACTTTTGTCTTATCCCGGCGATATTTCTTCCGGGCAGGGCCACCCCGCGCATCGGCCCGTCTGCACCGCTTTTTTCATGACTGCCCTTCCTGCCGGCCTGGTACTTTTTTCGTGCCGGCAGAGGGCGCGAGGTATTTGATTATGGCCATTACACGACGACTGCTTCACTATCTGCAAAGCCTTCAGCCCGGCGACCCGGTGTGCCTGCACGCCCTCGGCAGCTGGCAGGAAGGTACCATTTCCGACGTTTCCGATGAGGATGTGGCGCTGATTCAGGAGGACCGGCTGCTCTACCTGCCCTTTGAGACCATCTGCGCCTATCAGGTGCCCCGCCGGGACCCCGCCGCCCTGCTGTGCGAGCCGTTTGCGGAGCCCAAGGCGCAGCCCCTGAGCGTGAAGGCCGCACTGGAACTGGCTCTGGCCCAGAGCGACACGGCCTTCACCACCGAGGTTCGGGCCTTCGCCTCCCGCTGGGAGAGCGCCACCCCCGACCAGCTGCACGACCTGTGCGCCAGCGTGGTGAACCGCATTGCCATCCCCTTTGCCCACCTGCCCCAGGCCCACACCCTGTATGCGGCCGTCTGGCGGGAGGGCAAGCCCGGCCGAGACCTGCGGGAGACCATCGCCGCCCAGTATCTGATGGGCGGCCAGTATGAAAGCGCCCTGGCCCTCGGCCCCACCGACCCGGTGGACGCCGCCGCCCTTGGCCTGATGACGCTGGAAACCGGTGCCGAGAGCGCCCTGGCGGTGCACGCCCTGGCAGGCGCGGGCGGCGACGGCTGCGCCTGGCTGGCCCGGTACGCCCAGGGCAAGCCCGCCCAGAGCGCCCAGTGGCTGTTCGGCGCCGGGGTGTATCTGGCCCGGCAGGCCGACCTGCCCCTGCCGGAGCTGAGCAGCCCCGACGCGGCCGAACAGCTGTGGCAGACCCTCACCGTGGCGGGCGACCCCACCTATCTGCCCCAGCAGGCCGACCCGCTGCGCCTGCAGTGCCCGCCTGCCCCGGTGGCCGCCGGAAGCGAACCGGCCGCCCCGCAGTATTACACCGGGCGCATCACCTATTACAGCGCCTTTAAGCACCTGGGCTACCTGAAGCGGGACGACGGCGATGAAAAGGGCACCTTCTTCCATTACAACCAGGTCAACGACCCCCTGCTGCGCCAGCTGCTGGAACTGGGGCAAGGTGTGGATCAGGAGGTGCGCTGCCGCCTGGGAATGCGCAGCACCCCCACCGGCCTGCGGGATCAGGCCGACGACGTGTGCCTGCTGAAGGAAAATGTGGAGCTGCATGACCCCCGCGTATCGGGTGTGCTGTGCTACTTCTTGGCGCAGGGCACCCCGCCCTATGGCCGCATTCGGGATGAGATCGGCCGCGAATACAAATTCGTGGTGTCCGACCTGCTGGACCCCTCGCTGCTGCCGGAGCTGGAGAACAGCTTCACCACCCGCTTTGACCTGCCCGTCACCTTCCTGCCGCAGATCCGTCAGGGAATGCGTCTGCATACGGCCCGCAAGGTCTGCCGTGCCCAGGCCCTGACCGAGAGCGAGCTGGCCCAGCTTGGGGTGGCGCCGGCAGCCATGGAGGCCATGACTGCCCAGCTGGAGCAGGATCGCCCCGATCCTGCCGCTGAGATGACCAGCCCCTATGAACCGCTGGATGTGTACGACCCCGCCCAGGCTCAGCAGCCCAGCCAGCCCACCCGCCTTCCCCACGCTCTGTTTGCCCCTGCCCCGGACGAGGACGTGCCGTTCTGATCGGCGCGTTCGAAGCCTTCCCCTTGAGGGGAAGGTTCCGAACGGATGTGAGGCGGATGAGGAGGGGCGCACATCTCCTCTGCAAGCCAAAGGCAGGGCAGGCGGCCTTATCCTTCCGTCACTGCCGCGTACTGGCCGCAAATGTAAGATGCCCCCTCATCCGTCGGTTGCCGCCGCCAGCTTCCCTGAGGGGAAGCCTACGGCTCTGCGGCAAACGCCCCCAACAATCGGATTGCGCCCGATCCCTCCCATATCCATCCCCAAAATAAAAGGAGAACCTACATGACCTCTCAGGTGTTTTTCACGGATTTCCGTGCCAAACCCGGCACCAGTGTGCCGGAAAAGCTCACCCGTCTGCTGCGCCGCGCCGGCCTGCCCGGCATGGATCTGGACGGCAAATTTGTTGCCATCAAGATGCACTTTGGCGAGCCGGGCAACCTGTCTTTCCTGCGGCCCAACTACGCCAAGGTGGTGGCCGACCTGGTGAAGGAGTGCGGCGGCGTGCCCTTCCTCACCGACTGCAACACCCTGTACCCCGGCCGCCGCAAAAACGCGCTGGAGCACATTGAGGCCGCCTATGAGAACGGCTTCTCCCCCTTCTCCACCGGCTGCCAGATCATCATCGGCGACGGCCTGAAGGGCACCGACGATGTGGAGGTGCCCGTGGTGGGCGGTGAATACGTGAAGAAGGCCAAAATTGGCCGCGCCGTGATGGACGCGGACGTGTTCATCAGCCTGAGCCACTTCAAGTGCCACGAGAGCACCGGCTTCGGCGGCGCCATCAAGAACATCGGCATGGGCTGCGGCAGCCGCGCCGGCAAGATGGAACAGCACAACTCCGGCAAGCCGGACATTGACCAGAGCCTGTGCCGCGGCTGCCATGCCTGCACGCAGGAGTGCGGCCAGAACGCCATCTACTTTGACGAGAACAACCGCGCCCACATCGACCACGACAAGTGCGTCGGCTGCGGCCGCTGCCTGGGCCGCTGCAACTTCGACGCCATTTACAACGAGAACGCCAGCGCCAACGACGACCTGAACCGCAAGATGACCGAGTACGCCAAGGCCGTGGTGGACGGCCGCCCCCAGTTCCACATCAGCCTCATCATGGACGTGTCTCCCTTCTGCGACTGCCACCCCGAGAACGATGTGCCCGTTCTGCCGGACATCGGTATGCTGGCCAGCAAGGACCCTGTGGCCCTGGATCAGGCCTGCGCCGACCTGTGCTGCGCCGCCGCCCCGCTGCCCAACAGCCGCCTGACCGACAACCAGAGCGCCCCCGGCTTTGTAAGCCTGGGCGACCCCTTCCGGGACACCACCCCGGAATCCGTCTGGGAGAGCTGCCTGGCCCACGCCGAGAAGATCGGCCTGGGCAGCCGCACCTACGAGCTGGTGAAGATGAAGTAATCCGCTTTGCCGCCTTTGACCACGGCATCACCCACTTTGACCTGGCCGGCAAGTAACCGCCGCCGCGAAATTTTGGCTTTCCCTTGAGGGGAAGCCCGCCATCGCGGCAGAAAGCAGCATCTTACAAAAAAGAGGAGAAACCGAACCTTCGGTTTCTCCTCTCAGCTTGTCGAAAATCCCCTGTTTGAAGGAAAGAAGTTCTTTTTTGCAGGGGGAGTACGAGGGGGCGGGAGCCCCTTCGTATGGAATCGAATGTCTGCAAAAAGCCTGCGTTAGCAGGCGTTTGCGCCGCGAGCCGCCCGGAGCAATGCTCCGGGCGGCTGTCTGTTCTCTGCATGCACTTTTCCAGTGCCGGACCTCACCGCTGTCCGGCTTCCCCGGCGGCAGCCAGGGTGTGGATGGCCTCCAGGATGCAGCGCCCGCTGGCACGGGCTGTCTCATAGTCCAGCTCCGCCGGAGTGTCCTCCGGGCGGTGATAGCTGTCCGGAAGACGGGGCTCGCCGTTCTCCAGCCTGCGCCAGCAGACGTTGACGGCCTCCAGCCCCGCGTTGTGGAAGCTGATGTGGTCGCTTTCACCCATGTGGAAGACGCCGCCGATGTTCTTTCCGTAGAGCGTCTCATACGCCGCCGTCACGGCGGCGGAGAGCCGTCCCTCCGCCGGCTCCAGAAAGTCCCCCTCCTGATAGACGCCGTCCTCCGTTTTCCCCAGGGTATAGCAGACCAGCACCGCCTGGTCCTCCGGCGAGGCGGCGGAGATGTCCATGTTGAAGGCCCCCAGATGGCGGGCCTTTTCCGCCTCCGACAGCGACGCGACGTAAGCGGCGGAGCCGTGGTAGCCGTTTTCCTCAGAGCCGGGAAACACCATCCGGATCTCACAGGGGAAGCCGTCGTTTTCCGGCCCCAGACAGCGGGCGATCTCCAGCAAAACCGCCGCCGCGGCGGCATTGTCCCTGGCCCCCGGCGTCGTCTCCACGCTGTCATAGTGGGCGGTGATGGAGAACAGCGGACCGCCGGAGCCGGGATTGCAGACGGCGATCACGTTTTCACTGGTTTTCCCCATCAGGCCCTCAAAGGGGACCCGCCGCAGGGTGGGGTCCTCCGTGTCAGCGGAGAAGCCCGCGTCTTCCAGCGTCTCCATGATCCAGTCGCAGGCGGCGATCTCCCCGGCGGTTCCCGTGATGCGGACGCCGATGGTATCGCAGAGGTATTCCGTGTCCTGCCGGATCTGCTCCGCGCGCAGATCCCAGGGCGTTCCCTTGTCCGCCGGGGGTGCGCCGCGTCCGGCGCAGAGGAGGGCGGACAGGATTCCCGCAAGAACAACGGTATTTCTGATAAATCGTCTGGGTGGACGCATGGGGACCCTCCTTCGGTCTTGTGATGGCGGTCATTCCGGTGGTTTGTCTCTCCGTTCAGTATACCGCCGCAGGAGCAGGGAGGCAACCGTATTTTCCGGGGCAGGGACCGTTTTTCCGGTCGTGACCGGCTCAAAAAAACAGGCATCCGCACAGTCAGACTGTGCGGATGCCCCAGGCTGTCGAAAAAGTCGAGCATAGCTGGGCTTTTTCGCATTTATATGGTAAAATAAGCATGGGTGATGAAAGATGCTTGAACGAGGGAAGCTGGATC
>SFJO01000036.1 GCA_004555865.1 Oscillospiraceae bacterium | reverse complement strand
CTTCGCCAAGATGCGCTACTCCATCTCCAACACTGCCGAGTATGGTGACTACCGCACCGGCAAGCGCCTCATCACCGAGGACACCCGCAAGGAGATGAAAAACATCCTGCGGGAGATCCAGGACGGCACTTTTGCCTCCGAGTTCCTCACCGAGATGAACCCCAACGGTGGCCGCCGCACCCACTTCCTGGCTCAGCGCCGCATGGCCGCCGAGCATCCCATCGAGAAGGTGGGCGCCCAGCTCCGTGCCATGATGAGCTGGCTGAAGAAATAAACATCAAATCCGCGGTGCAGGCCGGGGCCGGAGGGCCTCCGGCCTGTCAGCGAACCGGAAAGAGGAGAACGCCATGCGCAGTGACAATGTGACAAAGGGCGCCGAGCGGGCGCCCAACCGCAGCCTGTTTTACGCCCTGGGCTACACGCCCGAAGACCTGGAAAAGCCCCTGATCGCCGTGGTCAGCGCCCACAGCGACATCGTTCCCGGCCACATGAATCTGGACAAGCTGACCGCCGCCGTCAAGAGCGGCATCGAGGCCGCCGGAGGCACCCCCTTTATGGTGCCTGCCATCGGCGTGTGCGACGGCATCGCCATGGGCCATGTGGGTATGAAGTACTCCCTGGCCAGCCGGGAGCTGATCTGCGACAGTGTGGAGACCATGTTCCTGGCCCACCAGTTTGACGGTATGGTGCTGGTGCCCAACTGCGACAAGATCGTGCCCGGTATGGTCATGGCCGCTGTCCGTATGAACGTGCCCGCCGTGGTCTGTTCCGGCGGCCCCATGCTGGCAGGTGCCTATGACGGTCAGGAAGTCAGCCTCTCCAAGATGTTCGAGGCCGTTGGCTCCTACAAGGCCGGAATGATTTCCGGGGAAAAGCTGGAGGAGTGCACCCAGAACTGCTGCCCCTCCTGCGGTTCCTGCTCCGGCATGTACACCGCCAACAGCATGAACTGCCTGTGCGAGGCCATCGGCATCGGCCTGCCCGGCAACGGCACCATCCCCGCCGTTTACAGCAAGCGTCTCCAGCTGGGCCGTCAGGCCGGCGCCGCCATTATGGAGATGGTCCGCCGGAACATCTGCGCCCGGGACATCATCAACGAGCGCAGCATCCGCAACGCCCTGACCTGCGACATGGCCCTGGGCTGCTCCACCAACACGGTGCTGCATCTGCTGGCCATCGCCCATGAGGCGGGGGTTCCCGTAGACCTGGCCCTGTTCAATGAAATTTCCGCCAAGACCCCCAACCTGTGCCACCTGGCTCCCGCCGGTCCCACCCACATGCCGGACCTGTACGCCGCAGGCGGTATCCCCGCCGTGCAGGCGGAGCTGGCCAAGCAAAACCTGCTGGACCTGGACTGCATGACCGTCACCGGCAAGACCGTGGGCGAGAACATCAAGGGCGCCAAGAACCTCAACCACAACGCCATCTGGCCCATTGAGGACCCGTACAGCACCACCGGCGGCCTCCAGATCCTGTGGGGCAACCTGGCCCCCAACGGCTGCGTGGTCAAGCGCAGCGCCGTGGCGCCTGAGATGCAGGCCCACACCGGCCCCGCCCGGGTGTTCAACAGTGAGGAGGAGGCCATTGCCGCCATCTACGCGGGCAAGATCGTTCCCGGCGACGTGGTGGTCATCCGCTATGAGGGCCCGAAGGGCGGCCCCGGTATGCGGGAGATGCTGAATCCCACCTCTGCTCTGGCGGGTATGGGCCTGGACAAGACCGTGGCCCTCATCACCGACGGCCGCTTCTCCGGCGCCAGCCGGGGTGCTTCCATCGGCCACGTCAGCCCCGAGGCTGCTTCCGGCGGCCCCATCGGCCTGGTGAAAGAGGGCGACCAGATCGCCATCGACATCCCGGGCGCCTCTGTGACGCTGCTGGTCTCCGACGAGGAGCTGGCTGCCCGCCGGGCCGCCTACGTCCAGCCCGAGCCCAATATCACCACTGGCTGGCTGAGCCGCTACGCCCGCATGGTCACCAGCGCCGATGAAGGAGCTGTTCTGAAGTAATGAAAAGTCTGAATACCGTTCGCCGCCGGCTGATCAGCCTGGTCATCTTCCGGGGCCTGCTGGACGATCCCGCCGTGCAGGCGATCCGCCGTATGCTGGAAGCCCGCTGCAGCGGAACAGAGGATGACTTTGTGGAGGCCTGTGCCGCTTTCGAGTACGTTCTCTTCGGCAGAGGCTGCGACGACTGGACGGACTACCTCTATGAGATCGTCATGGAGAACGAGAATGTCTGCGTCCGCCAGCACGATCCGGAGGCCCTGAACCCGCTGCTGAGAGCGCATATGGAGCATGAGCTGCAGTTCCTCAACGAGCTGTCCCAGCTGACGCTGAAGGATTTCATCCAGGGTGCCGAGTATCTGGACCCCGACGTGTATCACGAGAGCTGGAATGTTTCTGAGCGGGACATTGCGGCGGACTACGCCGTCCGGCTTCGGGAGGTGGGCTCCAAGGGCTACGGTATCTTTGCCCGCTACCATATGTTCACCGTGGAAAACGGGCAGCTGGTGCCGGTGAAGCACCCGGACCCCCAGCAGCTGGAGGAGCTGCCCGGCTACGAAAAGGAGCGGGAGAAGGTCATCGCCAATACCAAGGCTCTGCTGGAGGGGAAACCCGCCAACAACGTGCTGCTGTACGGCGACGCGGGCACCGGCAAATCCAGTGCCATCAAGGCCATTGCCAACACCTTCGCGGAGGAGGGCCTGCGGCTGGTGGAGGTCAAGAAAAATCAGCTGTACCAGATCCCCGACCTGATGGACACGCTGGCGGCCAATCCGCTGAAGTTCATCCTGTTTATCGACGATCTGAGCTTCACCGCCAACGATGACAACTTCGCCGCTCTGAAGGCCATCCTGGAGGGCAGCGTGGGCGGCCGGGCCCACAATATAGCGGTGTACGCCACCAGCAACCGCCGCCACCTCATCAAAGAGACGCTGACGGACCGGGCCGGCGACGACATCCATGAGAGCGACACCCGTCAGGAGCTGATGAGCCTGTCCGCCCGCTTCGGCCTGACCATCACCTTTGCAAGCCCTGACCGGGACCGCTACCTGTACATCGTGGGCCAGCTTGCCAAGCAGTACGGCCTGGACATGGACGAGCGGGAGCTGAGCGTCCGCAGCGAGGCCTTCGCTATCCGCATGGGCGGCCGCAGCGCCCGGGTCGCCAAGCAGTTCGTGGAGCTGTGCAAGGCCGGGGTGCAGGACTGACAGATAGAAAGAGAAGGGACGATTTATGACCGCAGCCGTTTTCTGGGAGCTGGCGCTCTCCGCCTGTGCCACGACTTTTACGCCGGGGCCGAACAACATCCTGCTGCTCAGCAGCACCAGTACCTTTGGTTTCCGCAAGTGCCGTCCGCTGATCTTCGGCATCTGGACGGGACTATTGACCGTCATGCTGATCTGCGGCTTTGGCTGCGCCGTGCTGGGTGAGCTGATTCCTCAGATCGTTCCGGTGGCGAAATATGTGGGCGCCGTCTATGTGCTGTATCTGGCATACAAAACCTTTACCCGCAAGACCGGGGACGGGACGGCGGACACTTCCAAGCCCCTGACCTATGTGAACGGATTTCTGCTGCAATTCCTGAACATCAAGATCATGATGCTGGGCATTGCCTTCTATTCCAGCTTCATCCTGCCCTACGGCTTCCATGTGGGCCACGTCCTGGCCTTTGCCGTCATCATGGCGGCCTGCGCCGGGACCGGCAATCTGATCTGGGCGACGCTGGGAACCATTTTGTTTCCGCTGTACAAGAAGTACGCGAAGGTCATCAACGCGGTCATGGCGCTGCTGCTGGTGTGGTGCGCGTGGAAGATCGTGAAGGTTTGAGCGCTTAACAGTCAAAGCCCTCCGGCAATGCCGGAGGGCTTTTTAGACTGTCGACAAACCCGAAAACGTAAGAAAACGAGAAGGAGGGGTGTGCGCGGGGAACCCAGGAAGGGTGCCCTGCGCCATTCAAATCAACAGCTTTCAGAACTTTTTGAAAGTTCTGAAAGCCCTCCGGCAATGCCGGAGGGCTTTTTGCGCATGGGCCTTCTTGCAAAACAATGGGCGTGCCTTTCGGCACGCCCGTTGTTGGATATATGGCGGGAAGTCTTACTTGGACTCCTTGATGGCAGCCTGAGCGGCGGCCAGACGGGCGATGGGCACGCGGAAGGGAGAGCAGGACACATAGTCCAGGCCCACGCGGTGGCAGAACTCCACGGAGGAGGGATCGCCGCCGTGCTCGCCGCAGATGCCCAGGTGCAGGTCGGGGTTGGTGGAACGGCCCAGCTTGGCAGCCATGTCAACCAGCTTGCCGACGCCGGTCTGGTCCAGCTTGGCAAAGGGATCGTTCTCGTAGATCTTCTTGTCGTAGTAAGCGCCCAGGAACTTGCCGGCGTCGTCGCGGGAGAAGCCGAAGGTCATCTGGGTCAGGTCGTTGGTGCCGAAGGAGAAGAAGTC
>SFJO01000009.1 GCA_004555865.1 Oscillospiraceae bacterium | reverse complement strand
CCCCTCTACCGCCAGCATCAGGAAGCTGCCAAAGCGCTTGCTGCGCTGGAAGCACAGACGGAAACGGCCAAAATCGGCCTGGAAAGCACGAAAACGGCCACGGAAGCCAAAGAAGAGGCACTTCGCCAGACCCGCAGCGAGTTGGACGAATTGAAGGAAGCCCCCTTGCAGCTGGCCCAGATCTGCCAGCGCTACAAGGACCTGACTGGCGCCAAGAACGCCCTTTGGAAAAGCAGAAAGCCTTCCAACAGGCCGAGGCCTATGCCGCCGGGCTGCGCCGCCGCCTGGATGACTGCCGGGCCGGGCTTTTGGCCCGCGACCTGAACGAGGGGGTGCCCTGCCCGGTGTGCGGGGCAGTGCACCACCCGGCCCCGGCCGCCCTTCCTGCCGAGCCGGTCACCGAAGCCGACCTGAAGGCCGCCGAGGACGCGCGGGAGGCCGCCCGCGGCGAAAAGGATCAGGCCATGAAGGAATCCGGCAGTTCCAGTGCCGCGTACAACGCCGCCCAGGAGCACACCGCCCGGCAGTGGAAGCTGTTTGCGGAACACTGGCAGGAGCAGGCCCTCACCCCGCCGCTGCCGCCGGAAGGCCCGGCCCCGGAACCGGCCCAGCTGGCCGAGGCGCTGACGAAGTCCCTTGCTGACTGCATGGCCGAAGGCAAGCGGCTGCGCGCGCAGGACGATCGCCGCAAAAAGCTGGAGAAGCTTCTGCCCGATCAGGAAAAAGCCGCCCGCGCCGAGGCCGAAAAGCGGGACACCTTGCAGACCGCACTGGCCGACCTGAAGGCCCAAACTGCCAGCGCCAAGGCCAAGGCGGACCAGCTGGCGCAGGGGCTGGAATGGCCCAGCGAGCAGGCGGCCTTGGACCAGAAAGCCGAATGGGAGGGCCGCCACAAGGCCTTGCTGAAGGAGCAAACCGCCGCCCAAACCGCTTACGATGACGTCCAAATGGAACTCAACTCCCTGACGACCGAAAAGGCCAAAAGGAGCGCAGTCCTGAAGGAAAAGGCCGCGCAGACGCAGACAAGTGCCCAGGAGCTGAACGAGATTCTGCATAAATTGGCCTTTGCCGACCGGGCCGCCTATGAAGCCGCCCTGTGCACCGAAGAAGAACTCAGGTCAGAACGGGAAGCGCTGGACCAGCATAAGCACGATTTGCAAACCGCCGAAGCGGCCGTGGCGGCACTGGAGAAGGAAGCCGCCAGCCAGCCGCAGCCGCCCGCCCCGCTGCCTCAGCTGGAAGAGCAGCGGCTGGCCGCCGACCGCACGGTCAACGAACTGAACAAAACCAACAACACGGTCAGTGCCCGACAAACCGCCAACCAGGCCATTGCCGATGCCCTGAACCGCCTTGCCAAGGAGAGCGAACAGGCCCGCCGCAAGGCCGACCTGCTGAACCATTTGTACAACACGGTCAAGGGCAAGCAGGCGGGCAAGGTAAACCTGAGCTTTGAAGCCTACATTCAGGCCTATTACTTTGAGCGGGTGGTGGAAGCCGCCAACCGGCGCTTTGAGGCCATGAGCGAGGGGCGCTATCTCCTGCGCCGCCGGGACGACAGCGTTTCCATCTCCGGCAAAAACGCTCTGGTTTTGGATGTGCTCGACCACTACACCGGCAAGCTGCGCCCGGTGAGCAGCCTTTCCGGCGGCGAGAGCTTCAAGGCCGCCCTGTGCCTGGCGCTGGGCCTTTCGGATGTGATTCAGGCTGGAAGCGGCGGCGTGGAGATCGACGCCCTGTTTGTGGATGAGGGCTTCGGCACCCTGGACGAAGCCTCGCTGGACAAGGCCCTGGAAGTGCTGCTCGGGCTGGCCGGCCCCGGCAAAATGGTCGGGGTCATCAGCCATGTGCCTGAGCTGAAAGACCGCATCAATCGGCAGATCGTACTGAAAAAAGGCGCCCTGGGAAGTACCGCCCGCATTGTGCAGGCCTGAGCCTGCGGCCCCGGCGGCCTTGCCGGGCAGTTCGGCCGCCGCATAAAATCTGACCGGCAACGAAATTACGCAAAAAGCGCACGGAAGCCTTTCGCTCCGTGCGCTTTTCTGATTTCTGCGTTTAATGAAGCGGCATCCCGCCTGCCCAGCCGGAGGTTACACCAGCTTTTGCAGGATCTCCCGGATGAGGGCCGGGTCGCCCTTGCCCTTGGTGCGCTTCATCATCTGGCCCACCAGCGCCTGGAACGCCTTGGCGTTGCCCGCCTGGTAGTCGGCCACAGCCTTGGGGCTGGCCGCCACCACTTCTTTGGCATACTGCTCCAGCAAGGCCGGGTCGCTCACCTGCTCCAGCCCCTGGCGGCGGATCAGCTCCTCCGGGTCCGCATCCTGCTTGAACAGCAGGCCCACCACCTCGCGGCAGGTGGAACTGTTCACCTTCCCCGCCTCGGCCAGATCGGCCAGTTTGGCCAGATGCTCCGGCTTGACCGGAATCTCCGTGCCCTCGGGGGCCAGCCGGGCCACCTCGTTCACCACCAGGTTGGCGGCCAGCTTGGGGGCCTTGGTCACGGCGGCGGCCAGCTCAAAGTAATCGGCGATTTCCTTGCGGATGACCAGCTGCTCCGCCGTCAGCGCGCTGAGGCCGAACTTCTCCACATAGTTCTTCTTGCGCTCGTCGGGCAGGGTGGGAATCTCCTTTTTCCAGTCGTCCAGCTGCTGCTGCGTCAGCACCACCGGCACCAGATCGGGATCTGGGAAATAACGGTAATCGTCCGCATTCTCCTTGCTGCGCATGGAGCTGGTTTTGCCGGTGGCCGGGTCGAAGCGGCGGGTCTCCTGCCGCACTGCGCCGCCCTGATCAATCAGTTCGGTCTGGCGGGCAAACTCGTACTCAATGGCCTTGACCACATACTGGAAGCTGTTCAGGTTCTTCATCTCGGTACGGGTGCCCAGCGCCTTCTCGCCCTTTTTGCGGACGGAAAGGTTCACGTCGCACCGCAGCGAACCTTCGTTCATCTTGCAGTCGGACACACCCACATACAGCATGATGGCCCGCAGCTTCTGCAGGTAGAGCTTTGCCTCTTCGGCGCTGCGGATGTCCGGCTCGGAGACGATTTCAATCAGCGGCACACCGCACCGGTTCATGTCGATCAGGGTGCCCTTGCCGGGGGAGTGGATCAGCTTGCCCGCGTCCTCCTCAATGTGAATGCGGGTGATGCCGATGCGTTTTTCGCCGGCGCTGGTCTCCACATCCAGCCAGCCCTGCTCGCACAGGGGCTTGTCGTACTGGCTGATCTGGTAGGCCTTGGGCAGGTCCGGGTAAAAGTAGTTTTTACGGTCCAGCTTGCTGTTCAGGGCAATGCGGCAGTTGGTGGCCATGCCGGCCTTCACCGCATATTCCACCACCCGCTTGTTCAGCACCGGCAGGCTGCCGGGCATACCCGTACACACCGGGCAGCACTGGGTATTGGGGGCCGCACCGAATTTTGTGGCACAGCGGCAGAAAATCTTCGTGTTGGTCTTCAGCTCCACGTGAACTTCCAGACCGATGACCATCTCATAATCCTGCATCATGTTCCATCAACCTCCGATCCGGTCCTGTTCCAGCGTGTAGCCCGCCCGGTAAAGCGCCGCCTCACCAAAAGGCTTTCCGATCAGCTGCAGCCCAATGGGCAGCCCCTCACGATCCTGGCCGCAGGGCAGCGACAGACTGGGCAGGCCCGCAATGTTCACGGGCACCGTATAAACGTCCCCCAGGTACATGGCCAGCGGGTCATCCACCTTTTCGCCCAGCTTGTAGGCGGTGGTGGGGGCCACCGGGCTGAGCACCGCGTCATACTGCTCAAACACTTTATCAAATGCGGCCTTGATCAGGGCACGCACTTCCAGCGCCTTTTTGTAGTAGGCGTCGTAGTAGCCCGCGCTGAGCACATAGCTGCCCAGCAGAATGCGCCGTTTCACCTCCGCGCCGAAGCCCTGGCTGCGGGTTTCCTTATACAGGCTGTGAATGTCCGTAAAGTTCTGCGCACGGAAGCCATACTTCACGCCGTCGAACCGGGCCAGGTTGGAGGAGGCCTCAGCGCTGGAGATCACATAGTAGGCGGGCAGCGCCTTATCCAACTCCGGCATGGTCACCTCTTCCACGGCAGCGCCCAGCGCGGTCAGCCGGTCGGCAGTTTTGCGCAGAGCGGCCGCAATGTCCGGGGCCAGCGCTTCGGAGAGGAACTCCTTCGGCAGGGCGAACTTCATGCCCTTCACACCGTCCGCAATGCCAGTCAGGTAGTCGGCCGGGGCGGCCACGCTGGTGGAATCGTTGGGGTCCTGCCCCGCAATGGCCTGCAGCACCAGCGCGTTGTCCCACACGGTTTTGGTGAGGGGGCCGATCTGGTCCAGGCTGGAGGCAAAGGCCACCAGGCCGTAGCGGGAAACCAGCCCGTAGGTGGGCTTCATCCCCACAACGCCGCAGAAGGCCGCGGGCTGGCGGATGGAGCCGCCGGTGTCCGACCCAAGGGTGAACACCGCTTCGTCGGCGGCCACCGCAGCTGCCGCGCCGCCGCTGGAACCGCCGGGCACCCGATCCAGTGCCCGGGGGTTGTGGGTGGCTTTGAAGGCAGAGTTCTCGGTGGTGGAGCCCATGGCGAATTCGTCCATGTTCAGCTTGCCCAGCATCACCGCCCCCTGCTTCTGCAGCGCGGTCATCACCGTGGCGTCATAAGGGGGAATCCAGTGCTCCAGCATCTTGCTGGCACAGGTAGTGCGCACGTCCTTGGTGCAGATGTTGTCCTTAATGCCGCAGGGCACGCCGTCCAGCGGGCCAAGGGCCTTTCCGGCAGCCCGGCGCGCGTCCGATGCCTCGGCGGCCGCCAGCGCTTCCGGCCCGGTCACGGTCAGGTAGGCCGCCACGTCGCCGTCCGCTGCGGCAATGGCGTCCAGATACGCCTGGGTGGCCTGGCGGGAGGTTACCTCGCCCGCCGCCAGCGCCTCGCTCAGCTGGCGAAGGCTCATGCCAGTGATGGTTTTATATCCGGTCATCTTCGGGTCTCCTCCTTATTCCACAACCTGCGGCACAAAAATGCAGCCGTCCTGCTTGGCAGGGGCACCGGCCAGCAGCTCATCCCGGTCCGCACTGGGGCTGGTCACGTCCTCCCGCATCACATTGCTCAGCGGGGCAATGTGGGCCAACGGCTCCACGCCGGTGGTGTCGATCTTGGCCAGCTGATCCGCAAAGCCGATGATCTCCTTCAGGCTCTTGCGGGTGGCCTCCCGCTCGCTCATGGGAATTTTCAGCATGGCCAGGTCGGAGAGGTGATCCAGGTCAATGCCGTCGGCCGCCTTTTTGCGGGCCGCCTGGGCGGCCTGCACCCCCTGGCCGCCGCCCAGACCCAGCGCCGTAAGCTGTTCCTCATCCACCGGGCTGGGGGCATCGGTGAGCGGGCAGGTGGCGTTGGACAGCTTCGGGAAGGCCACCACATCGCGCAGGCTTTCGGCCCCGCACAGCTGCATCACAAAGCGGTCCAGGCCAAAGGCAAAGCCCGCATGGGGCGGTGCGCCGTACTTGTAGGCGTTGACCATGAAGCCGAAGCGTTCCTCGATCTGAGCCTCGGTAAAGCCCAGGGCCTCAAACATCATCTCCTGCACCTGCCGCTGATGGATACGCACGCTGCCGCTGCCCAGCTCAATGCCGTTCAGCACCACGTCAAAGGCCTGCGCCCGCACCCGGCCGGGATCGGTGAACAGATACTGCAGATCCTCCGGATAGGGCATGGTGAAGGGATGGTGGGTGGCCATCCAGCGCTGCTCTTCGTCCGACCACTCAAACTGAGGGAAGTCGATGATGAACAGCATGTTGTATTCGTCCCGGCGCAGGTTCAGCTGGTCGGCCAGATACAGCCGCAGGCCGCCCAGCACCTTGCGCACCGTGGACAGCTTATCGGCACAGAACAGCAGGAAGTCACCGGGCTGGGCGTCCATCGCTTTGCACAACCGGTCCAGCTGCTCCTGGGTGAAGTACTTGGCCAGGGGCGCGCTCTTCATGCCGCCGTCCTCGTCAAAGGCCAGCCAAGCCATGCCTTTTGCGCCCAGGCTCAGGGCCTGGTTGGTCAGCCCGTCGATGAAGTTGCGGGTGAAGTCGCCGTGGCCCTTCACGTTGATGCCGCGCACCACGCCGCCCGCCTCCAGCGCCTTGGTGAACACGCTGAACCGGCTTTCGGCGGCAATGTCGCTCACCTCCACAATGGGCAGATCAAAGCGCAGGTCGGGCTTGTCGCTGCCGTATACGTCCATGGCCTCAGTCCAGGGCATCCGCACAAAGGGCTTTTCCAGATCGAACCCCTTGCGCTCTTCCGGGGTTTTCAGGTTTTTCATCAGATACTTGAACAGCTTTTCCAGATGAACCAGCACGTCCTCCTGGTCCACAAAGCTCATCTCCATATCCACCTGGGTGAACTCCGGCTGCCGGTCCGCACGCAGGTCCTCATCCCGGAAGCACCGTGCCACCTGGTAATACCGGTCAATGCCACCCACCATCAGCAGCTGCTTGAAAATCTGCGGGCTTTGGGGCAGGGCGTAGAACTCGCCGTGGTGCACCCGGCTGGGCACCAGATAATCCCGCGCGCCCTCCGGGGTGGACTTAGTGAGCATGGGGGTCTCCACCGAGAGGAAGCCCTGGCTGTCCAGATAATCCTCAGCGCACTTCTGCACCCGATGGCGGAAGCGCAGCCGCTCTACCATTTCCGGACGGCGCAGGTCCAGGTAGCGGTACTTCAGCCGCAGCTCGTCCTTCACGCCCGGGTCATCCAGCGGGAAGGGCAGCGGGTCTGCCTCGCTGATCACCTCCAGCTGCACCGCACGCAGTTCCACAGTGCCGGTGGCCAGCTTTTCGTTCACGGTCTCTGCATCGCGCAGGCAGATGGGGCCTTTCACCGCAATTACGGTTTCGTTTTTCAGCTTATCCGCCGCCGCAAATTCCTCCGGCGAGAGCTTGGCCGCGTTAAACACCACCTGCAGAACGCCCTCCCGGTCCCGCAGGTCCACGAAAATAACGCCGCCCATATCCCGTTTGGTCTGCACCCAGCCGCAGGCCACGGCGGTTTTGCCGATGTCTGCTTCCCGGTACAGGCCGCAATACTTGGTACGCTTCAACATACGCTTTCCCTCCAAAACAAAAAGCCCCACATGCGCTCTTCTTCCAAAAGCGCATGTGGGGCGAAAAAACAATTCCGTGGTGCCACCCACCTGGGCCCGACGCGTCAGGCCCGCTCAATGCAACGGTAACAACGATTGCACGCGGCTGTAACGTGCCGCCCACGGCAAACCCTACTTTCTGCCCGCCGGGCAGGGTTCAGACTGCAGCTCCGAGATGTTTTTCTCACCGGGCTATTGACGGGCCTTTCAGCAAAGCGGCCCGCTCTCTGTGCAAATCACCGTGGCGATACTCCTTCTCTTCACAGCTGTTGTGGCGTGATTCAGGATGTACCCATTATACCCCCGGGCATTGGTTTGTCAAGAGAAAATCCGGCATTTTTCTCAAATTTTCTTTCCTACGGCAGGGTGCTGCATTCTGCGCGCCCGTGCCGCGTTACTTGCTGGTCTGGCGCAGCGGGCGGCGGCGGGCCAGCCGCTGGGGCTGGAAGCAGAACGCCGGATAATACAGCGCAACAGCCAGCAAAAACGCCGCCGAAACGTCCACAAATGAGTGCTGCTTCAAGAACAGAGTCGCCAGGATGATGGCCGCCGACAGCACGCTCACCCCAAGCTGTACCCAGCGGCGGGCCCGCAGTGCTTCACTGCGGCGAATGGCGATCCAGCAGCCCAGCGTGTTGAACACGTGCAGGCTGGGCAGCACATTGGTGGGGGTGTCAATGCGCCACAAAAAGTGGACCGCACTCATAAACACATTTTTGCGGCTCAGGTAAACCGGCCGCAGGTGCAGGGCGTTGGGATAAACGACGCTGACGATCAGGAACAGCGTCATGCCCGCCGCCAAGAAGCCCATCAGCCGGTAAAAGCCCTCCACGTCCTTGAAGAAGAACCAGGTAAGGGTCACGGCAATGAAGCCAAACCACATGAAGTAGGGCACAATGAAATATTCACAGAACGGAATGTAGGCGTCCAGCGACGAATGCAGAACGTGATAGCTGCGGCTGGTGGAATACTCCAGCAGGTAAAAGCAAATCAGATACAGTGGAAAATAGCACAGCGTCCAGATCTGCCGGTGCGTTGAAACAAAGTGCTTGATGGCGTTCATAATTGTTCTTGCTCCTTTTATAAAACACCAGAAGTTTTTCGGCGTCACGCCAGGTGAAGGGCCTGAAGGCCCAGACTGTATGCCAGAATGACCCAGGGCTTGCAGGTGATGAGAATGGCCACCGCCCGGGCAGGCTTCATGCGGGCCAACCCCGCCAGATAGCAGAAAATGTCATCGGGTGCCAGCGGCAGAAGAATGGTCAAAAGAAACACCCAGGTGAAGTCGTGGCGGCGAATCCAGCCAACGTACTTTTCATAGGCACGCTGCCCCATCAGGGCGCTGGCCAGCCCGTCTCCGAAGCGGTAGGCCAGCCCGTAGGCCGCAACCGACCCAAGGCATACCGCCACATAGTTGTAGACAAAGCCCCATACCGGGCCGAACATCATCACGCCAGCCACACACCCCACCACACCGGGCAGAACGGGCACCACAACCTGAAAGAACTGCAGCAGCATCAGGGCAATGGGCGCCATGGCCCCATACCGCTGCATATGGCCCGCCAGGGCCTGGGGCGAATCCAGCGCCCCGCTGCGCCAGATGTCAAACACCAACACAGCCAACAAGGCAAACATTCCTGCGCTGATGGCAAACGCCGCCCCTTTGATCCGGCGGCTTAACTCCCGATTGGAGACCATTCATCGCACCTTCTTTCCCTTCCCACGTTTTCGGGCCGCCGTTCTGCGGCCCGTGACACATCCTTCAGGCCCGACATCGACGGGCATTTCCACCGCTGCGTTCAAAGCCGCATTTGTTTTTCTCCATTTGCTATTATAACGAATTCGTCAACTGGTTTGTTTCAAAAACGTGAAAGTTTTCAGACATTTTCTCTAAAATGTTCCACGGAAAATCGAAAAACTGCACAAACGCAGCGCAATCCAGCTAATTTTCCTTTTCCGAGGCCGCGTTTTTTGATTTTCGAAAATATTTTATCGAAAAACGATAAAACCATCTTGTAAAACGATACAACCCATGGTATACTGAGGCCAAGGTCAAGCCAAGCCGTTCCCACGGCAGGGCATCACCTGCCAAACCAACCATGAGATGGAGCGTGAACATTTATGTGGAACGATCAAAAAAGCCTGGCGCTCACCCGCTGGTGCGTGCGCCTGTTCGCCCTGGCGTTGGCCGCCGCCGACCTGGGCAGCTACTGGCTGGTGCGCTGGTACATGAGCTGGAACACCCAGACCATCGGCCAGGGGCTGCGCGAGGAGCTGCTGATGATGGTCAGCCTGTACCTATGCAGCCTGCCCGCCTGGGCGGCACTTTACTGGCTGCACCGGCTTTTGGGCAGCATTGCCGCGGGGCAGATCTTTGTACCGGAGAACGTGCGCGCCCTGCGGGCCATCAGTTGGTGCTGCGCCGCCGCCTGTGCGGTGTGCCTGGCCAGCACCTTCTATTACGCGCCCTGGAGCCTGGCCGGTGTGGCTGCCGGGTTCATGGCGCTGCTGGTGCGGGTCATCAAGAACTGCTTCGAGCAGGCCGTGCGCATGAAAGACGAACTGGACTATACCATATAAAGGAGGCGGCAGCATGTCAATTCAGGTTAACCTGGACCTTATGATGGTTCGCCGCCATATTTCGGCGGGAGAGCTGGCCGAGCGGGTTGGCATTACCCCGGCCAACCTCTCCATTCTCAAAAACAACAAGGCGAAGGCCGTGCGCTTCTCCACGCTGGACGCCCTGTGCCGCGCGCTGAACTGCCAGCCCGCCGACCTGTTGGAATATGTCCCGGAGGACGATTTCGCCGCGGAAGGCGAGTGACCGCCCGCCAACTGCACACATTCTGCTGATAAAATCATGAGGTTTTGAATATGGAAAATCATCCCCATGCGGAGGGCAAAACCTGCCCCCCTTCTGTTGGTGTACCCAAATATGGCGCTGGCGCGTCCCAATCCGTCTCGAGAAATGTACAATCGTCTCCTCGCTTTTCGGTAACCATCCCCCAGCTGCTGGCTGCTCTGGCCAGCTACGGGGTGGGCTACCTGTACCTGCGGCTGTTGTTTGAGGGTTGGTACCGCGGCCCGGGCCTTGCTGTGTTCGCCGCCGTATTCTGCCTGTGGACCGAGGGGTTCAGTCGCGCAGAGCGCCGCCCCGCTCCCAGGGAGAGCCGGCTGTGGCTCGGTGTTTTGGCGGTTCTGTGCCTGGCCGCCTGCCTGCATCCCACCGGTCTCACCTTCACCGCCTGCCTGCTCGCCGCTCACGGCGCGGCCGCTTACTGGGCTCTGGCCCGCACCGGAATGCTGGCCGAGGGCATCACCGGCCCGCTGCTGCCGCTGGATCTGCTCAGCGCCTTTGTGGTGCTGCCCTTCGGCCGGTTCTTTCTGCGCCTGCGCACCCTGCTGGCCGGGGTCGATCAGCTTCGCCCCCGCCGGGGCGGCCTGCGCCGTTTGGGTCTGGTTCTGCTCACTCTGGCGGTCATGCTGCCCGTCTGGGGTATGGCCATTCAGCTACTCAGCCAGGCCGATGTCGGGTTTGCCCTGCTCACCCGGGACCTGACCGGCTGGGCCGCCCGCCTTTTGCCTCGGCCGGACGCCTTCACGCTGGTAATGCTCGTGCTCAGCCTGCCGGTGGGGGCCTGGCTGTACGGCCTTGTGGGCGGGGCGCTGCGGCGCACCGTGCCGCCTGTCAACGGGCAGGCCATCCGCACCGGGGCAGAAGCTCTGCGCGTGGCCCCCTGCCCCGCCGTGGCCGCCGCGCTGGCAGGCACCTGCCTGCTGTATGTGCTGTTTTTTGCGGTGCAGGCCGGGTATCTGTTCGGTGCCTTTACCGGCCACCTGCCCGCCGGGCTCACCGCCGCCAATTATGCCCGGCAGGGGTTCTTTGAGCTGTGCCAGGTGTGCGCCCTGAACTTTGCCCTGCTGGCCGGGGCCGCCAAGCTGAGCCGCAGCCCGCTGCGCACCCGGCTGCTTCTGCGCGGGCTTGCCGCCCTGCTCTGCGCCGAGACCTTCCTGTTCGGCCTTGTTGCCGCCGCCAAGCTGGGCCTTTACATCCAGCGCTTCGGCCTGACCGAGCGGCGTCTGTTCTCCGCCTGGGCCATCGGAATGCTTCTTCTGGCGGCGGTGCTGGCGCTTGCCCGCCTGCGCCGGGCTTTTGCCTCCGTGCGGGTGCTGGCCCTCACCTGCGCCGTGAGCTTTGCCGCCGTGTGCTTGTTCTCCGCCGCGGCCCTGCCCCACATGAACTTTGAGGAATACGAAGCACCGATGGCCAGCGCCTGCGCGCCGAGCGAATCCAACGAACCGGGCCCGCTTTTGTGACCCCAGCGGGTGCACCTCCTGTCATTTCTCATAAGATTGAGTTTTTATAAAAAGCATAAGGAGTCTATCATGGAACATCTGCTTCATCTTCTGTCCCTCTCCTCCTCGGCCGGGGGCGTGCTGAACCTCAGCGCGCTGGTGCTGGGCCTTGCCGCCTTGGCCTTTAGCCTTCGCGCGCTGCTGCGCGCCCTGGCCGGGCGTTCCATCGCCGGGTCGCTTGCCATCGGCGGCGGGGCCTGCGGGGCGGCCCTCTTGCTGCAAATGCTGGAGCTGCTCCGCCGCAGCTTCGCCGGGGACTGGGGCGGTCTGTACGACGTTGGCCCCGCCACCGCACTGGTGAGCGGCCTGCTGCTGGTCACGGTGCTGGCGCTCACCACCACCGCCGCCCTGCTCAGCGGCAGCAAGCGCCCCTGAACCACAGGCCGCCAACCGCAAAGCCGGTCGGCGGCCTTTTTGTGCCTTGGCGGCAGTTTTTTTGTAAATCCCCGGCAAATACGCTATAATAGGGTTGTATTGTTACACTTTTGCAATATTCGCGGCCGTATTTTCGTTTTATTTTCAAATTCAAAGCCGCATGGGGAGGTTTTTCCTTGATCTATCTGGTTTGGGTCGCAGTATTTTTCTGCATCGCCGGGGCGTTGGCCCTGCTGTTTGATGAGCGCATGGAGTATTGCCTTGCCCCGGCCCTGTGCGGCGGCATTCTGCTTTTGTATCTGTTCGGCCTGTTCGGGCTGCTGAAGCCGGGCTTGGCCGCGGTTGCCCTGTGCGGCGCCGTGAGCGCCGGCTACTGCTTGGTGCGCTGCGTACACGGCCGCACGCTGTTTTTGCGGCAATGGTTCACCCCGGCCATGCTTTTGGCCCTGGTTGGGGTAGCCTACATTGCCTGGGTGCAGCGGGGCCGCCTGGTGATGGGCAACGACGAGTTCAGCCATTGGGCCGTCACCGTAAAAATGATGACGCATCTGGACGCCCTGAGCATCACCCAGCCCGACCGGATGCATTTCCCGGAGTATCCGCCGGCCACCGCCCTGCTGGAATACCTGTTTGTACGGTTCACCCCCAATTTCACCGAAGGGTATCTCTACCGCGCCCTGAACCTGCTTCAGCTCAGCCTGCTGGTGCCCTATCTGGGCCGGTTCAACCTTCGACGATTCGGACTGGCCTGCGCAGGCATGGGGGCGTTGTTCCTTCTGCCACTGGCCTTTTACGGCGAATTTTACACCGACCTGTGCGTGGACGGCGTACTTGCCCTGCTGTTCGCCTGGACATTGTTCGGCTGGTTCGGCCGCCGCAAGCGGGATAAATTCGCCGCGCTCTGGGTCACGCTGGGCTGTGCGGCCTTGACGCTCACCAAAAGCAGTGGCTTTGCGCTGGCCCTCATCGCCTTGGCGCTGATTTTGTGGGACTCCATGCGCCAGCGCATGGGGGTGCTGGGCCATGACCGCAGCCTGGCGCACAATCTGGCCAGCCAGCGGCTTTGGCTCATCCCGCTGGGCGGCTGCCTGGCCGCCCAGTTCAGCTGGAACCTTCTCTGCCGCATTTGCCTGGGCAGCGGCGGAAGCAGCCGCACCCTTGCCAATCTGGCCAGCCTGCTGGCCCCCTGGCCGGAGCGGTACACCATCACCCTCAGCGCCTTTCTGCGGGGGTTGTTCCTGCCGCCGGAGCTGGAAGCCCCCCTTCGGGTTCCCGCCATTCTGTGGCTGGCGCTGGGTGCTCTGCTGCTGGGCCTTGCCGGGCAGCTGCGCCGCACCATGCGTCCGTCCGTTGCACGGCTGCGCCGCGGCCTGCTGTGGGGCTTTGGGCTGTACTGCGTTTCCCTTTTGTATCTGTACTTCTTCAGCTTTGGGGAATACGAGGGCACCCGGGTGGCCTCGCAGATCCGCTACCTGAACACCTGGCTGCTGGCGCTGGCCCTGCTGGGCGTGGGCTTTCTGCTGGACTGCACCGCCCGCCGGGAGGCCTCGCCCCAGCTGCCCGCCCTGCTTCTGGCAGGCAGCCTGGCGGTATTCCCCTACCAGACCAAGCAGATCAACAATCTGGTCGCGCCTGCCACCCAAATCAGTCAGGATCAGGCCGTGCGGGCCGCCTACTACACCCCGGAGACCTTCCCCGCCGCCCTCACCGAGGCCGACCGCGTCTATTTTGTGGGGGACGACACCGCCGTGCTGGAAAAACTCTGCGCGGAATACTGCCTGTACCCCACCGTGTGCGATGCCAGCCTTGGCCACAATTTCCACCTGGGGGCCGGGTACGACACCTGGGCCGACGATGTAAGCCCCGAAGCCTGGGCCGACGAGCTGGAAGAGCACTACACCTATGTATATCTGTACTCCATCTCGGAGGAGTTCGTTGGCAAATACGGTGCCCTGTTTGCGGAGCCTTCCTCCATTGCGGCCGGCGGGCTGTATCGGGTCGGCGGCAGCGGCGGCGGCCTGCTTGTGCGCATCAACTGACCGGTTTTCGTCTTTTTTCTGCATTTTTTCAAGGGCTATTTCCGCCTTCTCTCATTTTTTGCAATTTTTTTGCAAAACCTGTTGACACTTCTGCCTTTTTCCTGTATAATTCATAACTGTTCCACCAAGCGACATGCGGATGTGGCGGAATTGGCAGACGCGCTAGATTCAGGTTCTAGTGACAGCAATGTCATATGGGTTCAAGTCCCTTCATCCGCACCAAAAGGCCATAGAACGTTTGTTCTATGGCCTTTTTTCTATGCCATGCCGCATCGTTCTTGCCTTTCAGCTCTGAATCTCGCTGCTGCGGCCACCTGTGTCTCCTGTGCACGATGTGGCATGGCCCTGTGTTTTTTGCGGTGCATTTGCCCGTCCTTTCGCATAAAACTTTGCAAAAATCAAAAAAATACACCGGATTTCTGAATCCATCCGGGCCGCCGTCTCGTTCTAATGGGCGAGACCGGTCGTGCACCGCCTTGAACCCCTTGCGTGGTGTGCCGTAAAATAAGCAGAGTGAAGGAGGTGGCCCCGGTTTTGAACAGCACAGAATTTTCCCGGCTGATGCAGCAATACCAGGGGCTCGTCTACACCGTCTGCTTCCAACTGGTGCGGGACCCGGACACGGCCCAGGACCTGGCCCAGGAAACCTTCCTTGCCGCCTGGACCCATCTGGAGCGATGCCCGCCGGGGTGCGAAAAGCAATGGCTGGCGCGCATTGCCGCCAACAAGGCCAAGGATCACCTAAAAAGCGCCTACCAGCGTCGGGTGAACCTGCCGGGCGATGAGGGAATGCCGGAACTTCCCGCCCCCGGCGCACCGCCCGGCCCCCCGGGCCCCGAGGACGAGGTGCTGAGCAGCCTTGGCTACAGTGACCTGGCTGCTTTGGTGCACGAATTGCGGGAGCCTTACTTAAAAGTATCGGAACTGTTCTTCCTGCAGGAGCGCACGGTGGAGGAAATTGCCCTTGCCCTGCGCCGCCCGGCCAAAACGGTGCGCACCCAGCTGTACCGGGCCAGGCACATTCTGCAGGAACAAATTCAACGAAAGGAGCACGGGAACCATGGAACTCTTTGACCAAACCTCCGGCTGCCTGACCGATGAGGGCTTGCAGGCTCTGGCCGATGGCCAGCTGGACGAGCTTTCCCGCCTGGAGGCCGCCGAGCATCTCGCCTTCTGCGATGCCTGCCTGGACCGTTACACGGCCCTTCTGGCCGGCCCGGTGATCGTACAACCACCCCAGGATCTGCAAAAGCCGGTGTGGCAGCGCATCCGGTCGCAGATGTTCCGCGTGCTCACCAACCGGTACGCCACCGCGGCAGCGGCTGTGGCCATCGCCTTCTGCCTGTGGGGCAGCGGGCTGTTTCAGGGGCTGGTGCCCACGCCGGATGCTCAGCTGACCCCGGCCCTGCAGCTTCAGCAGACGGAACAGACCCAGCAGACGCTGGAACACCGCCTGGCCTTCAACGAGGCGGCGCGCTCGGCCAGCCGATCACTGAGCAGCCTGTTTGACAGCGTTTCCGACGGCATTTCAAAGGCCGTCACCTCTCCCCGCTTGACCAACAATCCGAAGGAGTGATTTTGAATATGAGAATCAACGGTTTCTTTCTCTTTTGCTGTGCCTGTGTGCCCGGTGCCGGCCAGATGTATCTGGGCTATATGAAGCGCGGGCTGTGCCTGATCAGCCTATTCTGCCTGAACCTGATGTTCTGCATGATGCTGCCCTTCTTGGGCGTATTTCTGCCGGTCATCTGGATGTACGCCTTCTTTGACAGCTTCAATCTGCGCCGCCAGCTGAGAACCGGCAATTTCCCCATGGACGATTACCTGTTCCACCCGGAGCAGGATCAGACCCTTGCCCGGCTGCTTCACGCGCGCCATCGGCTGGCGGGGTGGGTTCTGGTGGCCATCGGCGCGTATGCCCTGTACGAAAACTTCTTCAGTTATATGCTGTGGGATCTTCTGGATGCGCTGCCTCAGCTCATGTTCCTGCGCGGCCTGATGAACAACCTGCCCTCGGTGGTGGTGGCGGTCGTGCTGATTCTGGCGGGCCTGCATCTGGTGCGCGGCAAAAAAGAGCCGCTGCCCCCCGCCGATGAGGATTATCGGGACTACGGCGACCAGAAATGATCTCACCGGGCCCTTTGTTCCGAACGTTCGGGCAGCGGCGGCCGATCTTCCGCGCGGCAGGCGTTCTGTCTGCGGCACAGTTCCCGGCCCTGCTGCCCTTTTTTCTGTCTTTTGAGCCATAAAAGGAGCTTTTCATGAACGAAAACGAGATGAACCGCACGGCCGCTCTGCCCGGCACAAACGAGGACGCTGCCGCTTTGGGCGAGGCCGCCCCGCACAGTGAATTCTACCAGACCCCGGTTTTAAAGCCGGGCAAGCGCCCGAATGCCCCTGTTCGCCGCCGCACCGGCACGCTTACGCTGGGGCTGGCGCTCATTCTGGTGGGCGGCTGCATTCTGGGCTACTGCTTTGTTCCCGGCTTTGATCTGCTCGCCGCCGCAAAGCTTTCTCCGCTGCTGCTGGTCCTTATGGGGCTGGAGATCCTGATCGGCTCCTTTCTCAAGGGGGACGAATACCGGGTCAACTTCGGCAGTGTGCTGCTCTGCCTGATTCTGGTGGGCTGCTCGCTGTGCGCGGCGGCCCTCCCGATGTTCTGGGATTATTACGGCCCGGAGAAGGAACAGCGGGAAGCCCGGATCACCTCGGAGCTGAACAGCACCTGCTATGACCAGCTGAAAAACAGCGGCGTGACCTATCTGGACAGTTACCTCGCCAACAGCTACACCCAGGCCGAGCACCTGAACGAACTGACCGCCGCCGATCATCTGTGCGTCAATGTGGACCTGCGCGGCGAATACGCCGACGCGGCCGCCTTTGCCCGCGCCTGCCAGCCGGTGCTGTCGGTTCTCACCCAGGCCGTTCCCTCCGCCGCCCGCCAGAGCGTGCAGCTGGAAGGCGCCAACACGCTGGATGGGCAGCCGGATTACTCCGTCTCGCTCAGCGGCCTTTATCAGATGACCGCCGATCTGGACACGCTCACTTCGCTGGTTGAAGCCTCGCGGGAGGTTGATGCACTGGCACAGTGGGAACAGGAACTGACCGAACGGCAGACCTCTCTGGAAGAGTGGCAGGCCCGCCTGGCCAATGACAGCGAGAGCACGGACGACGAGGCCCTGCAGGCGGCCAGCCTGCGCAAGGCCTACGAGGCAGTGCAGAAGCTGGTGAACGACGGCCTGCTGGACGACGAAAAGGCCGAAACCGCCCGCCGGTATCTGTATGAAACGTATGGGGAACTGCCGGAAGCCTGAAGCTCTGCACAAACCGATTTTGCCCTGCGGCCGGTATAATTTCACGCTTGACAGCCCATACTGTGGCTGTACGGCAGGGCGGCTTCGCGGCCGCCCCGCACTGCCAACCACGGCGGCCCTGTGCCGCCAAACCGTGAGGAATCTACCATGAACAGCAGCAATCTGTATACGCCCGGCCAGGACAACGCCCCCGCCGGAACCTATCAGGAGGTCGGCCCCCGGGGCGGCAAGGCTGAAAACAGCCGCACCGTCCGCATTTCCCGCGGCGACCGCCTGCCCCCTGTGCAGCAGAGCGGCAACAAGTGGGAAAAGATCTGAGCGCTTTCTTTTCTGAAGTTTCTCCTCAAAACAACAACAGCCGGGCGGCACATCTGCAATGCAGTGTGCCGCCCGGCTGCTGTGTTTTTATTGGCGTTTGCTCCGGTTTTGCGATCAGTTTTCCAGCGGGATCTCCTGCCCGTTCAGGGTCACGCGGACCACCTGGGCCGGGTCCATTGGCAGGGTAAAGCTGTTTTTCAGCTCCACATAGTACTGGCCGTTTTCATCGCTGATCGCGGAGGTGGAGCAGCTGTAAAAGTCCACCGGTTTTCCGCTGGCATCCCAGACCATCAGGTCGACCACCGGGTCGGTGGCCAGCATTTCACCGGTGCCCTCCACCGTTACACCCAGCGGGGTCAGCTTCAGGCTTTGGGCAACCCAGCCGCCGCAGGTCAGGCTGCAGGTGCCGGTGCGCACCTGCCCGCCCTCATCCAGGTCGAATCGGACGCTCCAGCTGCCCTCCAAATACTGCTCGTAGGTGTCCAGACTGTACGCCAGCTCCAGCCGGTTCAGGTCAGCGTCCTTCGGCAGGGCCAGCACATACTCTTTCTGGGTATGGTAATCCAGCCCGGGGGTCAGGCGGCCAAACTCCTTTCGCCGCCCCAGATCCAGCACGGCGGAATCGCTCTCCGCGGCGGTGCCGTCCTCTGTGATCAGGCTGAGGTGCAGCTGGTCAAATCGGCCCATTTTCTCATCCTGGCTCACCAGAACGTGCAGGCTGCCGTCCACCAGGCCCACCCCTTCGATGGTAAGCCAGGGGGCCGCCTGCGGCGTAATGCTCAAATTGGGCTGCAAAAAACGCATTTGGCCCCGGTCGATCCGGTCCGCAAGTGTTCCGCCGCCCGTCATCCAACTGTCACTGGTGACGCTGCGCAGCGCCGGAACCGGGTTCATCGCCGCCAGGTCGGCCACGGTATAGCCGGTGCCCTGCCATTCGGTCGAAGCTGCCCCGGTGAGCAGCCCGGCCACCTGCACCCGCATCCGGCGGCCGGGGTCGCCGTTGTCCTCCGCCATACTTTCCAGCCGCAGGGTGGCCGTCTGGCTGGCCTCATCGTAGGCTACCACCTCGCTGAAGGCCATGCACTGCCGGCGGCCCGCGCTGCTCACGGCGTAATCATACAGCTGCATCCCGTCGTTGATCCGGCCCAGCCCCTGCGCATCCTGCACATTCAGGTAGATCACCGCACGGTCGCCGTCGTTGGCGGCAGCAAGCACCTCCATGCGCAGGCCCTGGTCGGTGCTGGTTTTGTTCACCGGCTGGAACTGGTCGGCCGCATACTCGCTCAGGCCGCCCACCTGGCGGCGCAGCCCCGGGGAAGCCGCCGCCGTACCCACGCACAGCGTCAGCATCAGGCAGGCCGCGGCGGCCAGCGCCACCGCACGGCGCGCCCCGCGCCGCGGTTTGGCTAAAACAAGCTGAGGGCGGCACTGGGCCAGAATTTTTTGTTTCTGCTCATCCCGCAAGGTCACATCCGCCCAGTGAGCGTCGCACGCCTCACGGATCTTCTCTTGGGTAATCCTCACTCTGGTCGCTCCCTCCCAACATGCGGTTGAGCATCTGCCTGGCCCGGCGAAGGCGGATGCTCACCGTAGATTGCGGCGCCCGCAGAATTGCTGCGATCTCGCCCACACGGAGCCCCTGATAATAATGGAGAAGGATGACCTCCCGGTATTTCGGCTTCAGTGCCTGCACGGCCTGGTACAGCTCTTCGGCTTCGTCCCGCGGCATTGTCTCCTGTGCGGGCACTTCCGGCAGCTGCTCCATCAGGTTCACACGCCGCTTCCAGGCGCTGCGCAGATAGTCCTTGCAGGTGTTGATGGCCACCCGCATCACCCAGCTTTTTTCCGCCTCCGGCGTTTCAAACGTCTGCGCGTTCCGGTAAATTTTCAAAAAGCTGTCTTGCACGGCGTCCTGCGCCATATGCTCATCGTTCAGATACATGCAGCAAAGCCGAAGCATCCGGTCACCGTACCGGTCCATCAGCCGCTCCATGTCCTCCGGCGTGCGCACATCCGCCATCATCCTTCCCCTCCTTTCCAACAAGATTCGGCCTGTTACGCCTGTCCTCATTGTACTATAAGGGGCCTTCTAAAACAATCAACGTACCGCCGCTTTCAGATATTTCATTTTTTCTTAAGAATTTTTCCGAACCGCAAAATCGGAATAATTCTCCGAATTGTGCGGCAGATTCTGCAAAGCAGCCCGCCCCCCTGCGCGCACAAAAAGCCGGGCCGCAGCGTGTGCCGGCCCGGCTTTTCTATTTGTCCATCGTTGCAGCCGCTTACGGCTCCTGCTTGCGAATGCGCTTGCGCCGCAGCCGCCGCTCGGTGCCCTGGCGCAGCAGCGCATAAGCCACCGAGCAGGCCGGGATCATTACCAGCATCCCCAGCACGCCGAACATCCGCCCGCCCAGCGTGACCGCCGCCAGCACCCAGATGGCCGGAAGCCCGACGGAATTGCCCACCACGCGAGGATAAATGAAATTCCCCTCGATCTGCTGCAGGCACAGGAACAGCACGATGAACCACAGCGCCTGGCCGGGGTTGACCGTTAAGATCAGCAGCACCCCCACGGCGCAGCCCAGAAATGAACCGAAAATGGGGATAAGCGCCGTCACCGCAATCACCAGGCTGATGAGCGGCGCATAGGGCATACGGCAGATCAGCATGCTGAGTGCAAACATACACCCCAGAATGCAGGCCTCCAGGCACTGGCCGGAAAGAAACGCCGAGAAGGTCTTTTCGGTCAGGGCCGCCACCCGCAGAATCCGCCGGGTCCACCGGTCCGGCAGGTAGGCCCGCAGCACCCGAAGCAACTGACCGCCCAGCCGCTCTTTCTGGCACAGCAGATAAAAGGCAAACACCACGCCCACCACCGTGTCCGCAATGCCGCCCACAAGGCCGCTGGCCGCATTGGCCGCCCCGCCCACCAGCGCCGTTCCCCGTTCGCCCATCCAGGCCAGCAGCTGGCTGAGGCCCTTGGTCAGGTCCTGCCCCTGAAAGCTGTTCACCTGCGGCCACAGCTGCTCCAGAAGCGGGAAACGCTCCTGCAGCTCCGTCAGCCAGGTCTGGGCCCGCGCCCAGGCAATGGGCATCGCCTCGCTCAGGCTGGCAAAGGTGCTGCGCAGGCTGGGAATCAGCAGCAAAACCACCGCCGCCAGCACCCCAACCACCAGCCAGACCGTAACCCCCAGCGCCAATTTGCGCCGCGCACCACCCCAGCGTTCCGGCATACGCCGCTCAATGGCGCGCATGGGCACATTCAGCACAAAGGCCACTGCCCCGCCCACAAAAAACGGGGTAAGCAGGCTACCCAGCGCGCCCAAAGCCCCAAGGGCCACCGCCGGGTGCTGAAGCAGCCAGTTCAGGGTCACCACCCCGGCCAACACCGCACCCAGCAGCAAAATTTCGTTTTTTCGTTCCTTCATCCAGGTCTCCTCCACCGGCGCGGCCCGTTTTGTGCCGCCGCGCCGTTTTTTCAGCACAGGTTTAGTATAGGATATCCCGGCCGGCCGTTCCAGACGAAACCAATGGGCAAATTGTAAATTTTCTTTGTCAAACAGCCCGGGCGCGAACCTGTTCAGCTCCGTACCCGGCCCCTCCTTGCCGCCAACGTTGTTTCAGGCTTCTTCCAGGGCATCCAGCGCCTGTTCCATCAGCTCCAGCGCAGTCTCCACCCGGTGGCGCAGCTGTTCCAGCGCCTCCTCGCAGGCGGTGCAGTCGGCCTGCGGGGCGTCGATGAGCCGGCTCCGGTCCTCCAGAAGAACCGCCCAGAACACCTGCTCTTCATACCGGAAGGTCACCCATACATACCCGCGCCATTCCCCTTCGCTCAGCTCCAGGGCCGGGTATGTTCCCAGTGGCAGGTAGCCCGCCACATCGTCCACATTGGGGCTGTAAAAATATTCGCACCGAGCGCTGGTCACCTGCAAGGCCTTGCCGCTGAGGGCCTGCATAGCCGGGCGGCCGGTGCCGTAGCCGTTCAGCCCGGTCTCCTGCAGCAGGGGCAGAAAGTTCTTGTAGCTGTAATCCAGATCCACATTGCCCTCAACGCCCGCCACCTGCCCGGTGGAGGAATACTGCCACAGGTCATAGCTGCCGGAGTACCCCACATAGCCCCGATAATCGGCGATCCACAGCGGATAGGCCGCCAGCGCCTGGGTGTCCAGATACTGCTGGGCAAAGGCGGTGTAGGTGTAATAGCCGGGCAGCCAGCCGCTCTGATTCAGAATGTCCATGGCATAACGCACCAGCTCGGTCAGCGGCTGCCGCCCCAGCCCCGTCAGCTGGTTGGATTCCACATCCACAAACACCGGATACTCCAGCCGCAGGCCGGCCAGGGCCATCAAAAACGTCTCCAGCTCAGTGTTCACCTGATCCCGCGTTTTGGCATAGGTGAAATAGTAGGCTCCCACCTTCAGGCCCGCATCGTGTGCCCCCTGTACATTGCGCTGAAAATACGGGTCTACATACGCCGCGCCCCCGTTGCTTGAGCCAATGCGCACCATCGCAAATTGAATTCCCGCCCCGGCCACCGCGGGCCAGTTCACCAGCCCCTGATAGCGGGATACGTCCATTCCCCGTTCATAAAATGCCATCCCTCACGCCCCCTCTCCCCGCCAATGTATGCGGCAGCAGACGGCGGCGTGAAAAAAGCCGCCCGGAAGGCAGCCGCCGCATTCGCAGCAGGCCGCCCGCCGGGCGCAGAGGTTTACTTGGATCATTTGCGGCCAACGCACGTTCACTCAGTCGGTTTCGGAACGGCGCGCTGCCTTTTCCGCAAACAGCCCATGCCGGTTGCAGTAAACCAAGATCCGGTCACCCGGGCGCACGCCCGCAAAGCGGACGGCCGGTTCCTGTTCCGGATACAGCTTTACCAGCTGCACCCGGTCAAAGCTTACCAGCGCGGCAAAGCTCACAAAGTGCTTCTTCTCCATCGAGTGGGCCAGCGTTACGTATAGTTCGCCGTCAAGCCATTCCTGTTTCAGCGCATGGGTTTCATCCGGTGCTTCCGCTTCCAGCGACGGCAGGGTGATACCGCAGCAGCTGTAACTGCCCTTGCCCAGGGCGTAAACCACGTTGCCGCACACCGGGCAGACATAGAAGCTGGCCCGCGGTACGCTGCCTCCCCGGTTGCGGTTTTCCACCCATTCGCCCCGCAGTAGTTCCGCCACGCTTACGCCCAACTGGGCCGCCAGCGGCTCCAGCAGGCTGATGTCCGGCAGGCCCTTGCCGGTCTCCCATTTGCTTACGGTCTTGTCGCTCACCGACAAGCGCTCGGCCAATTGGCGCTGGGTCAATTCCTTTTTCTCCCGCAGCGCACGAATCACGCTGCCCGTCACATACTGTTCCATGTTGCCTCCTGAATCGGCAGTGTTTGCCGCCGATTGGTTTCTTGTGCTGTTTCAGGGGTTCCCGGGCACCCCGCTTCGTGTTTCAGCATACCGAACCTTCGGCCAAATGGCAACCTACGGGCCGTAGAGTGGCTCAGCGGAGTGTCTCCTCATCCCGCCGGCAGCGCTGCCGCAGCTGCCATAAGCCAATTCCGCAGCGCAGCACGATCCACAGCGCAAAGAGGAACAGAATCATCATACCCAGCAGAACGCCCCGCTCCACCGGCCGCGTGGGAAAGCCTAAGGCCAGTGCGTGGGCCACCATGGGCACATCGGCGCAGAAGAACAGCAGCAGCACCGGCAGCATCCGGGTGCGGAACACCCGCCCCAGCAGCTCCAGCCGGGAAGCATCGCTGCTGAAAATGGCCTCGTCTCCGTCCGCTTGGGCAAGCGGCTTGCGGAAGTACCGCCAGCCGTTCATTTCGTCCACATATTCCCAGCCGCAGTCCGCAAACATCTGCAAATACTGCTCTTTTTCCTCGCCCTGCGTGCTGTTGTAGTCCAGTTGGTAGATCACCTCTTCCGGCTCGCACTCTTCAAAAGTATACCAGCCGGGCATGGCAGCCGTCACCAGCTTCCAGCCCTCCCGGTGCTTCCGGGCCAGATAGGCCTCTTCTTTCTCATATTCCGCAATGGTGAACAGGCGGAACTCCCGTTTGAGCTGCTTTTCGCTCATGACCATTCCTCCCCCATGCTGTTTTTGTAAAGGCGCCGAATGCGGGCCAGCTCCAACTCCAGAATTTCCTGCCCCAGCGGCATCTGCCGGTAAAGTTTGCGCTTCTCCTCTTCCCGGGTGCACACGATCAGGCCGTCCTTCTCCATTTTGGCCAGGGTACCGTACATGGTGCCCGCGCTGATCACCACCTGCCCGCCGGTCAGCCGGCGCACATATTGAATGATGCTGTACCCGTGCCGCTCCTGTTTCAGGCTGAACAGAATGTAAAACCCGGTTTCCGTCATGGGCACATACACCCGCCGGACCCGATCCTCCATCGCGGCCGCCTCCTTTCTATCTTGCCTCAATCTATCGAGGTTCTATATATCTTGGTTCTTAGTATATCGAGATTCGATTCATCTGTCAAGCAGGTTTGAAAAAAGCGCAAAAAAACAGCGGGGCAAGCCGTTCCGCTTTTCCCGCTGTTTTGGTTTTTGCTTTGCGTTCGGCGCACCCCGCCCTCAGATCACCAGGCCGCCATTCTGGCCGATCACCTGCCCGGTGATGTACCCGGCGTTTTCGCCCGCAAGGAACACCAGCGTCTGCGCAATCTCCTCTGGGGCAGCCAGGCGACCCACCGGGGTCTCCTCCGCCAGAGCGGCCTTATCCTCGGCGGTAAAGCTCGCCATCATGTCGGTTTCCACCACGCCGGGGGCCACACAGTTCACCGTAATTCCGCTTGGGCCTTCCTCTTTGGCCAGCGCCTTGGTCAGGCCGATCAACCCGGCCTTGGCGGCGGAATAGTGTACCTCGCAGCTGCCGCCGGTCTGCCCCCACATACTGCTCACGGTGAGGATGCGGCCCCACTTGCGGCGGATCATCCCCGGCAGCGCCCGACGGCAGCAGTAAAACGCCCCGCTCAGGTGCACGCCGATCATCCGTGCCCAATCCTCATCCGTCAGGTCCGTAAAGAGCTTTTGCTGGGCCAGGCCCGCGTTGCACACCAGCACCTCCACCGGGCCGCACAGCGCCTCCGCCTGACGAAACAGCTCTTCCACCTGGGCCGGGTCGCTCACGTCCGCCTGAACCGGGAACACCTGCCCCGGCCAGGCGTCGGCGATGGCGCGGGCCGCCGCCTCGCTTTTGTTGTAGTTCAAAATCACCCGGCAGCCTGCCCGGGCAAAGGCCTGCACCGCCGCGGCGCCAATGCCCCGGCTGCCGCCGGTGACCAAAACGATCTTATTCATGGTGTTGTTCCTCCATCTGCAGGCGGGCCGCCCGCTTTTCTTCTCTCAGCCGCTGGCGTTTTTCCCGCAGGGCCGCAAAAAAGTTCTGAAGCTGCAGGGCGGCCTCCTCCTCCAGCAGGCCGCCCTCAATCACCGGATGGTGGTTGAAGGGAAGCGCAAACAGATCGGTCAGCGAGCCGCAGCACCCGGCCTTTGGGTCTTTCGCGCCATACACCACCCGTTTCAGGCGGCTGTTGATGATGGCCCCGCTGCACATAGGGCAGGGCTCCAGCGTTACGAACAGTTCGCACTGCCACAGCCGCCAGCCGCCCAACGCCTTGCAGGCCCGGTCAATGGCCAAAAGTTCCGCATGATGGGTGGCATTTTTCTCGGTCTCCCGGGTGTTGTGGGCCATGGCGATGGGCTGGCCGTCCTTCGCCACCACAGCGCCCACGGGCACTTCGCCCAGTGCAAAGGCCATGTCGGCTTCGGCCAGGGCCAGCCGCATCAATTCTTCATCCGTCACAGGGGTTCTCCTTTTTCAGTGCCGTGCGGCAAAAGGCCGCGTTGTTTCAGGACAATACCAGCCGGGCCAGCAGGGCCGCGGCCGCCACCACGTAGGCTGGGCACACCGCCAGCTTCCAGGGGGCAAGGCCGGGGCGCAGCGGCCGCTCCCAGGCAGGGCGGCGTTTGCGGCGATGCCAAAGCGCCCAAAGCCCCCAGGCCGGGCCGCCCACGGCCAGCACTAATTCCAGCAGCAGGGCTACATCCTCCGCCCCGTACTGGTTCATCCACTGGCTGGCAAACGCCAGCAGATTGTTCACCAGATGCAGCGCCGCACCGGGGCGAATGCTGCCCGCACGCCGGGCCAGCAGCCCCAGCACCAGCCCGCACACCAGCGCCGTCAGGCACTGGCCCGGCTCACTGTGCAGCAGGGCAAACAGCACCGCCTGCCCCACAATGGTCGCCCCATCGCCATAGGGGGCCAGCAAGCCCTCCATCACGCCGCGGAACATCCATTCCTCCAGCAGGGCGGGCAGCAGACAGCTGACCAGGCAGGCCGCCGCCAAAGCCGCCCCGCCGGCGGGCAGCACCGTCACCTCCGGGCTTCTGCCCGCCAACTGCCGCAGCCCCGCCGCCAGAAGGTTCGCCGCCATCGCCGCCCCCAAAAACAGCGGCAGCCAGGCCCGCACTGCACCCTTGGGGCCGGGGCGCAGGCCCAGGCTGCCCAGGCTGAGGCCGCCGGCTTTTGCAGCAAGAATTCCCGGAAGCAGCAGCGCCAGGCACTGGGCCAGCCCCGCATACAGCACCCCGCCGGTTTCCCCCAGGCCCACCGGCGCGGCCAGCGTCATCAGCGCCGCCACAAACAGGTAGCCCACCGCCGCCATGCCGCACAGGCCCGCGGCCCGCGCAAACCCGGCCAGGCTTTTTGTGGAATCATTTGGTTCCGCCATGGAAGGCTCCTTTCGTTTGTGTCGTTCGCGCAAAGCGCTGCACCGCAAACAGGTTGCCGCTTTGCCGTGTTCCGCGCACAAACCTGCACGGAACAAGTCCTATTCAGGATAATATTTTTCGCCCGGTTCGTCAAGAAAACGCCTGCACCCGCACCGGTTTGCCCGCAAATGCGCCGGGGCACCGCCGTTTCCTTTCGGTTTGTGCTACAATAAACCCAGAGATAAGGCCCGGCCTGAAGCCATTCGCCGATTTCCTTCGTGTTATTCACCGGCGGAATCACTTCGCCGATTGCAGAGAACCTGCGCAAAACCCGTTTGAACTTTGGAAAGGAACGTATCGTGCATAAAATTTTTATTGTGGAGGATGACCCGGTCATCGCCCGCCTGGTGGCGGAACAACTGGAACGCTGGGGTTATGAGGCCGTCTGCGCCCGGGACTTTGCCCATGTGCTGGAAGAATTTGTGGCCGCCGCACCTCAGCTGGTGCTTCTGGACATACGGCTGCCCAGTTACAGCGGCTACCACTGGTGCAGCCAGATCCGCCGGGTGAGCCGGGTTCCTGTGATTTTTCTCTCCTCCGCCGCCGACAATCTGAATCAGGTCATGGCCCTGAGCCTGGGTGCCGATGACTTTATTGCAAAGCCCTTTGACCTGGACCTGCTGCTGGCCAAAATTCAGGCGCTGCTGCGCCGCACTTACGAATTCGGCGGCGAGGGGCGGCTGATTCAGCACCGGGGCGCCGTGCTGGACCTGGACAGCGCCAGCCTGACCTACGGCGGCCGCCGGGCCGAGCTGACCAAGAACGAGTTCGGCATTCTGCGCATTCTCATGGAAAACCGCGGCCGCACCGTGAGCCGGGAGGACCTGATGAGCCGTCTGTGGCAGACCGACTGCTATGTGGACGAAAACACCCTCACGGTAAACGTGGCCCGCCTGCGCCGCAAACTGGAGGGGCTGGGCCTGACCGATTTCATCCTTACAAAAAAGGGAATGGGGTATCTGGTGGAATGAACTTGAATCAAGAAAGCGTTCTTGCTCTGTTCGCAGCATGGCTGCGCACCCAGGCCGCCGCACTGGGGCTTTTCTTCGGCACACTGGGGCTGTGTGCGGTGTTCTGCTGGCTTTACGCCGCTCCCGCCGCGCCTTTGCTGGATGCCGCCGTTTTGTGTGTTGCCGGCCTTGTGGGTTGGGGTGCGTGCGGCTTTGCCCGCTTTGTGCGCCGCCACCGGCAGCTGGTCGCCCTTCTGTCGCTGCCTGCGCTGGATGAGCAGGACTTTCCGCCCGCCGCCAGCCTGACCGAGGCCGACTATCAGGCGCTGGCCCTGGCGCTGGAACAGCGGCGTACTGCCGCCGTACAGGAGGAGCGCCGCCGCAGCCGCGAGCAGAACGACTACTACCAGCTGTGGGCCCACCAAATCAAAACGCCCATCGCCGCCATGCGGCTTTTGCTGCAAAGCCCCACCCCGGCCCCCGGGGAAGTGGGCGTGCAGCTCACCCGCATTGAGCAGTACGTGCAGATGGCCCTGGCCTGCCAGCGGCTGGGCAGCCTCACCACCGATTACGTCATCCGCCGCTGCCCGCTGGAACCCATCGCGCGGGCCCAGGTGCGCCAGCTGGCCCCGCTGTTTGTGCACAAGCGGCTTTCGCTGGATTTTGCCATTCCATCCGATGTGACGGTGCTCACCGATGAAAAATGGCTTGGGTTCGTTCTCGGCCAGCTGCTGATGAACGCCCTGCAATACACCCAATCCGGCGGTGTGAGGCTGTATCTGGAGCCGGATGCTCCGCTTACGCTGGTCATTGCCGACAGCGGCTGCGGCATCCGCCCGGAGGATCTTCCCCGGGTGTTCGAACAGGGGTACACCGGCCTGAGCGGCCGCCAGAACCAGGGCAGCACCGGCCTTGGGCTTCATCTTTGCCGCCAGATCACCGACCGCCTGGGCCACAGCCTGCGGCTGGAATCGGACGGTCCCAGGCGGGGCACACGCGCCCTTTTGGGGCTGGCCAGCGCCGCGCTGGAGGTGGAGTGACCGGTTTTCCCTCCCGCAAATCGTTTTCTTTTAACGCACCTTACAAAACTGTAAGGTACGCCCGCCTTTTTGTAAGCTGCGTCGATGGCAGCGGCGCCCCGCCGGGTGGTATTCTGTGATCACAGCCAATCACAGGCCGCCGGACGCGGCCTTGCGCAGCCCGTAGGAGGGGCTTTGCCATGAGCATTTTACAAGTAAACGACCTGCAAAAAGTTTACACCACCCGCTTCGGCGGGGTGCGTGTGCCGGCCCTGACCGGCGTGACCTTTTCGGTAGAGCCGAGCGAATACGTGGCCATCATGGGCGAAAGCGGCGCCGGCAAAACCACGCTGTTGAATCTGCTGGCCGCACTGGACAAGCCCACTGTCGGGCAGATCCTGCTGGACGGCAAGGACCTTTCCGCCGTTCCGGAAGCCCGGCTGGCGGCCTTCCGGCGGAAAAACCTCGGGTTCGTCTTTCAGGACTTCAACCTGCTGGACAACTTCACCCTGGAGGACAACATTTATCTGCCGCTGGTGCTCTCCCGCGTGCCCTATGAGGAGATGCATCGCCGCCTGATGCCGCTGGCCAAGCTGCTTGGCATTTCGGCCCTGCTGAAAAAGTACCCGTATGAGGTCTCCGGCGGGCAGAAGCAGCGGGCCGCTGTGGCCCGCGCCCTCATCACCCAGCCCAGCCTGATTCTGGCGGACGAGCCCACCGGCGCGCTGGATTCGCACTCCACCGACGAGCTGCTGAACCTGTTGGATCAGGTCAACGCCCAGGGGCAGACCATTCTTATGGTTACCCACAGCGTGAAGGCCGCCAGCCACGCCCGCCGGGTGCTGTTCATCAAGGACGGCAAGCTCTTCCACCAGCTGTACCGCGGCGAGGCCGACCGGGCCGCCTTTTATCAGCGCATTGCCGATACGCTCACCCTGATCGCAACCGGAGGTGAGCAGAATGTCTAACGCCTTCTATCTGCGGCTGGCAGCCCGGAACATCCGCAAAAACCGGCAGCTATACCTGCCGTATCTCCTCACCTGCATTCTCACCGGTGCCATGTTTTACATCATGAACGCCCTCACCCGCAACGCCGGCAGCGATTCGCTGCCGGGCGGCGACATTATCCGCATTTTTCTGGCGCTGGGCAGCGTCATCATCGGCATTTTTGCGGTGGTGTTCCTGTTTTACACCAACAGCTTTCTGCTGCGCCGCCGCAAGCGGGAGCTGGGGCTGTTCAACGTTCTCGGCCTGGAAAAGCGCCATCTGGCCCGGGTGATGGGCTGGGAAAGCCTGCTGCTTCTTGCCGCCGCCCTGCTGGGCAGCCTGACGGGCGGCGTCGTGCTGAATCGCCTGGCCTACCTGCTTCTGCTCAAGATTGTCCGGTTCCCCGTCAGCTACTCCCCCGCCGTCTGCCTGCCGGCCTTGGGCAGCACAGCGCTGCTGATGTGCTTTGTGTTCCTGCTCATCCTGGCCTCCAACCTGTTCAGCGTGCTGCGCACAAAGCCCATTGAACTGCTGAAAAGCGCGCAGGCCGGCGAGCAGGAGCCCCGCACCCGCTGGTTTCTAACCCTTCTCGGCCTGGTGTGCCTGGGTTCCGGCTACGCCATCGCCATTCTTTGCAAAGACCCCATCGCCGCCATTCTGCTGTTTTTTTTGGCTGCGCTGCTGGTGATTCTGGGCACCTACTGCCTGTTCACCGCGGGCAGCGTGGCCCTGCTGAAGGCCTTGCGCCGGAACAAGCGCTATTATTACCAGCCTCGGCACTTCACCGCCGTTTCCGGCCTGCTGTACCGCATGAAGCAGAACGCCGTGGGGCTGGCCAACGTGTGCATCCTATCCACCATGGTGCTGGTGATGCTGGCCGGTACCCTCACGCTGTACAGCGGCATGGAGCGCGTTCTGCGCAGCCGGTACCCTGCCGATTTCTCGATTTATACCTATGAGGACACACTGGAAAGCGCCGAAGCCGACGTTCAGGCCAGCGAGGCCATCGTCCGGGAGGACCTGGCCCAGCGCGGCCTCGCCCCGGACGCGGTTCATGCTTACGCCGGGCTGGGCTTCACCGTCAGCCAGGAGGGCAGCGCCCTGAACTTTTCCGGCAGCAGCGCCAGCCTGGTGCAGCTGTTCTGCATCACCGCCGAACAGTACGAGGCCCTCAGCGGCCAGGCCGTAACACTTCAGCCCGGCCAGGTGCTGGCCTACACGAATCACTTCAGCCTGCCCGATACCTTCACCCTGGCGGGCCAGACCTGGCAGGTAATCGGCCCGGCCGAAAACTTCACCCCCAGCAAATACACCACTTATCTGGCCGGCATTGCCGGGCTGGTGGTGCCGGACAAAGCCGCATTGGAGCGGCTGTATCAGGCCCAGAACGAGGCCTACGGCGGCAATGCCAGCCAGTACATCAGCTGCGTCGCCTTCAATGTTCCCGGTATGAGCGAAGAGGATCAGTCCGCCTACGTAACCCAGCTGCTGGATGTTCTGCGCAGCAATCGCCCGGACGAATCGATCCGCGTTTCGGCAGCCATCCACATCGGCACGGCAGCCCTCACCGGCGTATGGGTAGACGGCCGGGCCGAGGGCCGGAGCAGCATCTACACCCTGTACGGCGGCTTCCTCTTTCTGGGGCTGTTCTTGGGCATTCTGTTTCTCACAGCCATGGTGCTCATCATCTACTACAAACAGGTGAGCGAGGGCTGGGACGACCGCGACCGCTTTCTCATCCTGCAGAAGGTGGGCATGGGCCCCGCCGAGGTACAGGCCACCATCCGCACCCAGACCCGCCTGGTGTTCTTCCTGCCGCTGGCGGCCGCCCTGCTGCACCTTGCAGCCGCCATGCCCATGATGCACCGATTGCTGAAGGCACTTTCGATGAACAACCCGCCCCTGTTTGTTGCCTGCACCGCTGTGGTTTCCCTGGTATTTACCGTGGTGTATTACCTGATCTACCGGTTCACGGCCCGCGTGTACTACCGCATCGTCCGGCGATGAAACGTTGACTGCCGGGAAAATTGCAACAAGAAGGCCCCGTGGCTTCCACGGGGCCTTCTTCTTTCACGCCCAAAGGCGTGTTGTTTTGATTTGTTGAGCCTGTGCTCAGATAACGAAGTACTTGGCCGCAAACAGAATCGCCAGCACGTACATCACCGGGCTGATGGCCTTGCGCTTTTCGGGGCCAGCCAGCACATTGATCACCACGAACGAAATGGTGCCCAGGGCAATGCCCTCGGAAATGCTGTACATAAAGGGCATGGCAATCAGGGTGATGAAGGCGGGAATGCCCTGGCACAGGTCGCTGAAGTCCACCTTCAGCACGCTGCTGATCATCAAAAAGCCCACAACAATCAGGGCAGGCGCGGTGGCAAAGGAAGGAATGGCCAGGAAGATGGGGCTGAGGAACAGCGACAGGCCGAACAGCAGGGCGCTGGTCACGCTGGTCAGGCCGGTGCGGCCGCCCTCGGTCACGCCGGAAGCACTTTCCACAAAGGTGGTGGTGGTGCTCACGCCCAGGGCCGCGCCGACGGAGGTGCCCACGGCATCCGCCAGCAGGGCGCCGCTGATGCGGGGCAGCTTGCCTTCTTCATCCAGCATATCGGCCTTGCTTGCCACACCGATCAGGGTGCCCAGCGTATCAAACATATCCACAAACAGGAATGCAAAAATGACCACCAGGAATTCGCCGCTGAACACCTTGCTGAAGTCCATCTTCAGGAAGGTCGGGGCCAAGCTGGGAATGCCGAAGCCGGAGGAGAAATCCGGCAGGAGGCTGTAGAAGCCGTTGGCGGGATCAGGCACATACAGGCCCGCAAACTGGCACAGAATGCCCAGGCCCCAGGTGATGAAGATGCCCAGCAGAATGTTGCCCTTTACCTTTTTCACCATCAGCACGCCGATGATCAGCACGCCGATCAGAGCCAACAGGGCAGTGATGCCCTGGCTGCGGAAGGTGCCGTTCTTCAAAGAGCCGCTCATGGAGAAGATGGTCACCAGAGTGGAATCGGAGTTCACAGTCAGCTTTGCGTTCTGCAGGCCGATGAAGGCGATGAACAGACCGATGCCCGCGCTCACGGCGTTTTTCAGGCACATGGGAATGGCGTTGAAGATGCCCTCACGCACCTTGGTGAGCGACAGCACGATGAAGATCAGGCCCTCGATAAACACGGCGGCCAGCGCCATCTCCCAGCTGTAGCCCATGTTGATGACCACGGTGTAGGCAAAGTAGGCGTTCAGGCCCATGCCGGGGGCCAGCACGAAGGGGTAGTTGGCAAACGCCGCCATGCACAGGGTGGCGATCATGGAGGCCAGGGCGGTGGCCGTGAAGATCGCGCCGCTGTCCATCCCTGCCGCACTCATGATGGACGGGTTCACGGCCAGAATGTAGGCCATGGTCATAAAGGTGGTAATACCGGCGATAACCTCGGTCTTTACGTCGGTGTGATTTTCCTTCAGATGGAAAATCTTGTCCAGATTGTTCATGGATTTCCTCCTTGTTCCGGTTTCTTTCCGGTTTGCGGCGACCGGCCCGATTTGGGTGACCCGGCCGCCAATTCACACAATGGCTAGTATACGCCATCTCCGTCTGCCTGTCAAACCGCAAAATGCCGCTGTGCGACAAAAATCCGCATCCGGTACAAATGCAGTGCCCGGCGTGCCCTCCCCGTTTTAAAATTCCGCCGCCGCGGCAGGTATTTTTTCAATTTGTATGCCCAGTAGGGCACTTCGGTTTTCGTTGACAAGCGAAGGGTTTTGCCGTACACTACTAAAAGCATTTGCAGAAGCTTTTTGCTTTCTAAATAGGTTTATTATAAGGCCGTTTCAAGCGAAGCGCTTCTGTTCCGCAAACGAGCGCCAGGTGCCCTGCCGCGGTTTGGCCGCCGCAGGGAGAATAGGGAAGCCGGGTGTGATTCCCGCGCGGAGCCGCCGCTGTAAGGGGCCTTACCTCAAAGCCAGAAGACCTGCCTGCCGCCCCATCGCCCGGCCGCCGCCTGTTTGGCCGGGCCGCTGCCCCCACCGGCGGATTCTGCCGTTTGCTGTGTTCCGGCAAACGGCGTTCCGGTCAGGGGCGGTGTGCAGGCCGGCAGCTGTTTTTCCGCTGCCTTGGTTTTGTGTGCCGCTTTCTGCCCCTCCGCCCTGTGTGCGGAGGGGCTTTTTCTTGCCTGCGGTGCGCTCCATGCGCCCTTTTTTCCGAATTCTTTGCCGCAAAGGAGGTGCCCCCGTGGCAGAAGTTTTGTTTCAGCATTTCATTCGCAGCGGGGCAAAAACCCTGCGCTGCGGTTACACCACCGGCACCTGTGCCGCTCTGGCGGCGGCCGCCGCCACCCGCCTGCTGCTGACCGGCCATGCCCCGGCCACCGAAACGCTGCTGACCCCCGCCGGGCTGGAGGTGACGGCCCCGGTGCAGGCGCTGCCCGACGGCAAGGGCTTCGCCCTGTGCCAGGTGGAAAAATACGCTGGGGATGACACCGACGCCACCAACGGCCTGCCCATTCAGGCCCGGGTGGCGCGCACCGAGGGCAATGTCGTCACGCTGGACGGCGGCGAGGGCGTAGGGCGGGTCACCCTGCCCGGGCTGGAGCAGCCGGTGGGGGCCGCCGCCATCAACCAGGTGCCCCGCCGCATGATCGCCGAATCCGTTCGGGCCGCTGCAAAAGAGGCCGGCTACACCGGCGGGCTAGCCGTGACCATCTGCGTGCCGGGCGGGGCCGAGGCCGCCGCCCATACCTTCAACCCCCGCCTGGGTATTGAGGGCGGCATTTCCATCCTGGGCACCAGCGGCATTGTGGAGCCGCAGAGCCTTGCTGCTCTGGTGGACACCATTGAGGTGGAATGCCGCCAGAAGGCCGCCGCCGGGGCAAACACGCTGGTGCTGACCCCCGGCCATTACGGGGAGGATTTTCTGGCGGCCCACCCCGTCCCCTGGCCGGTGGTCACCTGTTCCAACTTCATCGGCGATGCGCTGGACATCTGCGCGTCCCTTGGGTTTGAGCGGGTGCTGCTTGTGGGCCATGTGGGCAAGCTGTGCAAGCTGGCGGCCGGGGTGATGAACACCCATTCCCGCACGGCAGACGCCCGGGCCGAGGTGTTCGTCACCCACGCCGCGCTGGCCGGGGCCCCGCTGCCGCTGCTGCAGGCCCTCATGGAGGCCCCCACCACCGACGGCTGCCTGGACCTGCTGGATCAGGCAGGCCTGACTGCCCCGGTGCTGCACGGTATGCTGGCCCGCATGGGCTTTTATCTGACCCGCCGGGCCGCCGGGAAATTCACCGTTGGTGCCGCCATGTTCAGCCAGAGCCGCGGGCTTCTGGGCTGCACCCCCGGCCTGCTGGAAAACTTTAAGGAGTGGAACCCTGATGAATAAAAAACAGGGCATTTTGTATGGCGTTGGGGTCGGCCCCGGCGACCCGGAACTGCTCACCCTGAAGGCCGTGCGGGTGCTGAAGGCCTGCCCGGTGGTGGCGGCTCCCCGCACCCGAGAGGGCCGCACATTGGCGCTGGACATCGCCCGCGGGGCCATGGACCTCACCGGAAAGGTGCTGCTCTTTCTGGATTTTGCCATGAGCCGGAGCGAGCGCACCCTGGCCGACACCCACCAGCTGGCCGCCCGGCAGGTGCTGGAGCAGCTGGCTGCCGGGCAGGATGTGGCCCTGCTCACCCTGGGCGATGTCTCGGTGTATTCCAGCTTCTGCTATGTGATGGACCTTGTTCGCGTTGCCGGATACGAAACCGTGATGATTCCCGGCGTGCCCAGCTTCTGTGCTTCGGCGGCGGCGCTGGGCCGCAGCCTGACGGAGATGAACGAGCCGCTTCACATTCTGCCTGCCGGCGGGCATCTTTCTTTGCCCGAGGCCCTGGCGCTGCCCGGCACCAAGGTGCTGATGAAGGCGGGCCGCCAGCTGCCGCAGGCAGTGGCCGAGCTGGAACGGCAGGGCCTGGCCGGCACCAGCGCGCTGGTGATGAACTGCGGCCTGCCGGATCAGCAGCTTTGCCCGACCCTGCACGAGTATCAGGGGCAGACCGGCTACTTTGCCACCCTGCTGGTGGGCAAACCCAAGCAGGGCGCGAACTGACCCCTGCCTGCCCCAAAGCGCAGGCGGAATGCCGTTCACACAGGCGGCCCCGCATGATTCCTGCGCACCGATTCAAATTTTCCGGGCGGAATGAAACCCGCAACGCCAGACGTTTACGGCGCCGCCCTATAAAAAACAGGAGAAGCAGTATGGTACACATTGTCGGCGCCGGCAGCGGCGCACCGGACCTGATCACCCTTCGGGGAGCGGAACTTCTGCGCAAGGCGCAGGTGGTCATCTATGCAGGCAGTTTGGTCAACCCCTCCCTGCTGGGGCTGTGCGGGCCGGACTGCCGCCTGTACAACAGCGCCCACTTGACGCTGGAGGAGGTGCTGGAGGTCATCCGGCAGGCAACCGAGCAAAATCAGGATGTGGTGCGCCTGCACACCGGTGACCCCTGCCTGTTCGGGGCCATTCGGGAACAGACGGATGCGCTGGATGCGCTGGGCATTGGCTGGGACGTGACCCCCGGTGTTTCCAGCTTCTGCGGGGCAGCTGCTGCCCTTGGGGCAGAATACACCCTGCCCGGCGTGAGCCAGAGCCTTATCATCACCCGGCTGGCGGGGCGCACCCCCGTGCCCGAGCGGGAACAGCTGGCCGCCATGGCCAGCCACGGGGCCAGCATGGCCATCTTCCTCTCCTCCGGTATGCTTCCGGAGGTTGCCCGCCAGCTGCTGGCGGGGGGCGCCTACACCGCCGACACCCCCGCCGCTCTGGTCTACAAGGCCACCTGGCCGGAAGAGCGCATCTGCCGCTGCACCATCGGCACACTGGCCCAAAGCGGCGAAGAGGCCGGCATTCACAGCACCGCGCTGGTACTGGTGGGCGAGTTTCTGCGGCAGGGCAGCGCCCATTATGACCGCTCAAAGCTCTATGACCCCGGTTTTACCACCGGCTTCCGGGAGGCCACCCGATGACCATCGCCCTCACCGCCTTCACGGCGCGGGGGCTGGCCCTGGCGCAGCGCCTGGCCGACGGCCTGAACGCGCAGGACGACACCGCCGCTGTGACCCCCTGTTTCGGCCCGGAGCACCTCTCGCTGGCCGACTTCACCGCCAACGCGTTTGCCCAGGCAGATGCGCTGGTGTTTGTGGGGGCGGCGGGCATTGCCGTGCGTGCCATTGCCCCCCATCTGAGCAGCAAAACCCGGGACCCCGCCGTTGTGGTGCTGGATGAAACCGGTGCCTTCGCCGTCTCGCTTTTGTCCGGCCATCTGGGCGGTGCCAATGCCCTCACCCTGCGGCTGGCCGGGCTGTGCGGCGCGCAGCCGGTCATCACCACCGCCACTGACCGCAGCGGCCTGTGGGCGGCGGACGATTGGGCCCGCAAAAACGGCTGCGCTGTGGCCGAACCGGAGCGCATCAAGCAGGTTTCCGGCGCGCTGCTGGCGGGCGGCTCGCTCGCCCTCTTCAGTGAATTTTCCATCGGCGGGGTCTGGCCCCGCGGCCTGCACCCGGCCGCCTGTGCCGCAAAGGCCCAAGTGGTGCTCAGCCTCAGTGACACGGACCCGGACGGTGCTCGGCCGCTGCATCTGGTGCCCCGCATTGCCGTGCTGGGGGTCGGCTGCCGGAAGGGCACCCCGGCCGGGCAGATTCTAGAGCTGCTGTCGGACTTTCTCGCCCGCGCGCAGGTCTCCCGCCGGGCGCTGTGCCGGGTGTGCAGCATTGACCTGAAGGCCCGGGAGCCCGGGCTGCTCGAGGCCTGCCGGACGCTGGGCCTGCCCCTGAGCACCTACCCGGCCCAGGCGCTGGCCGCCCTGCCCGGCCCCTTTACCCCCTCTGCCTTTGTGCAGAGCGTGACCGGGGTGGACAATGTGTGCGAACGGGCGGCGGTGCTGGGCAGCGGCGGCGCCCTGCTGGCCCCCAAATACGCAAAAAACGGCGTGACGCTGGCGCTGGCTTTGCGCCCCTTTGCGCCGGAATTGTGACAAACTTTGATCTGCGATCCGTAGCGGCGGGCTGCCCGGCACTGCGGGTTTCAACTACGAGGTGTTTTTATGGCAAAGCTGCTTTACGTGGTGGGTCTTGGCCCCGGCGACCCCGCCCTGCTGACCGGGCAGGCCAAATCCGCGCTGGACGATGCCCAGCTGCTCTGCGGCTACAAGGTCTACATTGATCTGGTCGCACCCCTCTACCCCGGCAAACCCACCCTGACCACCCCCATGACCCAGGAGGTGGAGCGCTGCCGCCTGGCGCTGGAAGCCGCCGACCGCGGCCAGACCACCGCCATGGTGTGCAGCGGCGACGCCGGTGTGTACGGAATGGCCGGGCCGATTCTGGAAATGGCCCCCACCTATCCGGAGGTGGAGGTTGTTGTGGTGCCCGGCCTCTCTGCCGCCCTCACCGGGGCCGCCGTGCTGGGCGCGCCCCTGATGCACGATTTCTGCGTGATCAGCCTGTCCGACCGGCTGACCCCCTGGCCGGTGATCGAGGCCCGGCTGGAGGCTGCGGCCCGGGCGGACTTCTGCATCTGCCTGTACAATCCCTCCAGCCGCGCCCGGGCCGATTATCTGGCCAGGGCCTGTGCCATTCTGGCCCGCAGCCTGCCGGCTGACCGGGTGTGCGGCTGGGTGAAGAACATCGGCCGCCCGGGGCAGGCCAGTTGGACCGGTACCCTGGCCCGGCTTGCGGAGGAACAGGTGGATATGTTCACCACCGTGTTCATCGGCAACCACGCCACCCGTCTGGCCGGGCAGCGCATGGTCACCCCGCGGGGGTATCGGCTGTGACCGGGGTGGTGCTGTTCGGCGGCACAACCGAGGGGCGGCAGCTGGCTCAGGCGCTGGACGGCCTGTGCGCCGCCCGCGGCCTGACCCTGACCGTGTTTGTTGCCACGGAATACGGGCAGGAGGTGCTGCCCGCTCTCACCCACGGGCAGGTGCACACCGGGCGGCTGGCCCCGGAAGTCATGACCGGCCGGCTGGCCGGCTGCCAGCTGATCATCGACGCGACCCACCCCTATGCGGAAACCGTCAGCGCCAGCCTGCGGGCAGCGGCCAAAGCGGCCGGGGTACCCCTGTGGCGGTGCAGCCGCCCGGCCAGCGCTCTGCCCGAGCGGTGCATCTGCCTGCCCGACGCACCGGCAGCGGCGGAATGGCTGGCCCGGCAGGAAGGCCGCGTTCTGCTGACCACCGGCGCAAAGGAGCTGCCCGCCTTTGCCGCCCTGCCGCCGGAACGGCTGTACGCCCGGGTGCTGGCCACCCACGACGGCATTGCCGCCTGCGAACAGGCCGGGCTGGCCCACAGCCACATTCTGGCCATGCAGGGGCCCTTCAGCCAGGCGCTGAACGAGGCCGTGTTTCGGCAATGGAACATCCGCTGGATGGTCACGAAGGACGGCGGCCGAAACGGCGGTTTTGCCGAAAAGCTGGCCGCCGCACAGAGCTGCGGCGTGGGGGTGCTGGTGCTCACCCGCCCGGAAGACCGGGGCGAAACGGTCGAGGCCATTCTCTCCCGTTTTGCCGCCTGGCAGCCCGCCGCCCCGGCTTTGCAGCCCATCCGCATTTGATTGTGATCCGCGTTTACTTGCCGCGGTAAGGAGGCCCCCATGGACATTACCCTCATCGGCATCGGCCCCGGCGATTGGCTCAGCCTGACTCAGGCAGCCGCCCGGGCACTGGAACAGGCCCTGGTTATTTTAGGCGCGCCCCGCCTTCTGGAGGGGCTGCCGGCCCAATGCGGCGGGCGGCGCATTGCCTGCCTGCGCACCTCTGAGCTTGTGGAGGCCCTCACCGGGCTGAACGGCCGGGCAGGGCAGGCCGCAGTGGCCTTCAGCGGCGACATTGGGTTTTACAGCGGAGCCGCCAGCTTGCTGCGCACCCTGCAAGCCGCCCTGCCCGAAGCCCGCTTCACCCTGCTGCCCGGGCTTTCCAGCCCGCAGGTGCTGGCCGCCCGTCTGGGCCGCCCCTGGCAGAACTGGAAGCTGGTAAGCGCCCATGGCGTGGCCTGCAACCCGGCCGCAGCCTGTGCCGGGGGCGGCGATGTGTTCTTTCTCACCGGCGGCAGCTGCACCCCCGCCAGCCTGTGCGCCCAGCTGACCGAAGCCGGGCTAGGCGGCTGCCAAGCCACCGCCGCCAGCCGCCTGGGCTATCCGGACGAAGCCATCGTCACCGGCACCGCAGCTCAGCTGGCCGAACAAACCTTTGCCCCTCTCAGCGTACTGCTGGTGGAGGGCTGCCCCGCCCCCCTGCGGCAAAGCCGGGTGGGCGGCATTCCCGATGAGGAATTTCTCCGCGCCAAGGTTCCCATGACCAAGCAGGAGGTGCGGGCCGCCGCTCTGGCGCTGCTGGCCCCCCGCCCCGGCGACTGCCTGTGGGATCTGGGCGCAGGCACCGGCAGCGTTTCGGTGGAGCTGGCGCTGGCTGCCCCCGAAGGGCAGGTTTATGCCGTGGAGCGAAACGCGGACGCCCAGGCCCTGATTCTGGAAAACCGCCGCAAATTCGGCCTGCACAACCTGACCCTGATCTCCGGTGCCGCGCCGGAAGCTCTGGCCGGGCTGCCCGCACCGGATCGGGTGTTTGTGGGCGGCACCGGCGGCCATATGGCCGAAACGCTGGCGGCCGTGCACACCGCCAATCCCGCCGCACGGGTGGTGATTTCGGCCATTGCCATTGAGAGCCTTTCCGCCGCGCTGGCCGCTTTGCAGGCGCAGGGGTTTGAGGCCATTCAGGTCAGCCAGATTTCCGTCAGCCGCAGCCGCCCCGCCGGGGGGCTGCACCTGATGATGGCCCAGAACCCGGTGTACCTCATCAGCGGAGGTGCGCTGTGAGCCGCCTGATGTTTGCCGCGCTGGCCAGCGGCAGCGGCAAAACCACCGTCACCTGTGCGTTTCTCCGCGCCATGACCCGGCGCGGTCTGGCCCCCGCCGCCTTTAAGGCCGGGCCGGATTACATCGACCCCATGTTCCACCGGCAGGTGCTCGGGGTGCCCTCCTACAATCTTGACCTGTTCTTCAGCGATGAAGAGCAGATTCGTGCTCTGCTGGCCGCCCACAGCGCCGGGCGCAGCCCCGCCGTTCTGGAGGGGGCCATGGGCTACTACGACGGCCTGGGCGGCTGCACCGACACCGCCAGCGCCTGGCATCTGGCCCGGGCCACTGACACCCCGGTGGTACTGGTGCTTCGGCCCGGCTCTTCCAGCCTGACGCTGGCCGCCCAGGTGAAGGGGCTGCTGGCCTTCCGCACCCCCTGCCAGATTCGGGGCTTGCTTCTGAACGGCTGCAGCCCCATGCTGGCCCAGACACTGGCCCCGGCCCTCATCCGTGAAACCGGGCTGCCGGTGTTCGGCTGCCTGCCCAAGGTGGAGGGGGCGGATTTTTCCAGCCGTCATCTGGGGCTGGTGGCCGCCGAGGAAATTCCCGAGCTGCAGGCCAAGCTGGACAAGCTGGCCGATGCGCTGGAGCAGAGCGCCGATCTGGACAGGCTGCTGGCCTTGGCCGAGAGTGCCCCGCCGCTGCCGGCTGCACCGCTGCCCGGCGAGGCACTTGCTTCGGTTCCCTGCCGCATTGCTGTGGCCCGGGACGAGGCCTTCTGCTTTTATTACGACGATACGCTGGAGCTGTTCCGCCGCCTGGGGGCTGAGCTGTGCTTTTTCAGCCCCCTGCGGGACACCGCCCTGCCCGACGGCTGCGACGGATTGTACCTAGGCGGCGGCTACCCGGAGCTGCACACCCAGGCCCTGGCCGAAAACCATGCCATGCGTCAGGCGGTGCAGGCCAACGTCCGGGCCGGGCTGCCCACGCTGGCCGAGTGCGGCGGCTTTCTCTACCTGCAGCAGACCCTCAACGACCCCGAGGGCCGCGCCTGGCCCATGGCCGGGGTGCTGGCGGGCCGGGGCTTCGGCACCGGCAAGCTGGGCCGCTTCGGTTATGTGACCCTGACCGCCAACCGCCCCACCCTGCTGCTGCGCCCCGGCGAGGCCCTTCCCGCCCACGAGTTCCATTATTGGGACTGCACAGAGAACGGCGACGCCCTCACCGCCAAAAAGCCGGTGGGCCGCCGAAGCTGGCCCTGTGTGGTGGCAGACGGCAATCTATTTGCCGGTTTCCCCCATCTGTATCTGCCCGCCCGGCCGAAATGCGCCCTGCGCTTCTGCCAGGCAGCCGCCCGGTGGCGCAGGGGCCGCTGAAGCGGGTTTGGGCGTATTTTTCCTGCTTCTTTTGTTCTCACGCAGCCCCTGCCGGAGGTCTTTTTATGAACCAAGCAATTTCTGATCTGTTCCAATTGGAGCTGCCCCAGCTGGAGGCCCGCCTTGCCCGGCTGCTGGGCGACATCATGCCCCCGGATGAGGCCGCCCGCGCGGCCTGCAAGGCCCGGTGGGACGCTGTGGGCAAGCCGTTGGGCAGCCTGGGCCTTCTGGAGACCGACACCCAGAAAATCGCCGCCCTCACCGGCAGCGCCAAGCTGGATCTTTCGGCCCGCACCCTGCTGGTGTTCTGCGCCGACAACGGCGTGGTCGCCCAGGGGGTCAGCCAATGCGGCAATGAGGTGACCGGCTTTGTGACCCGGGCACTGGCCGAAGGCCGCTCCAGCGCCTGCACCATGGCCCGGGTCGCCCGCTGCCGGGTGCAGCCGGTGGACATGGGCGTTCACGGGCTGGTCGGCGAGGAGATTCCCGGCCTGGTGCGCTGTCGGGTGATGGACGGCACCGCCGACTTTACCCAAGGCCCCGCCATGACCCGCACCCAAGCCCTGCAAGCCCTGCTGGCCGGGGCCGCTCTGGCCCGGCAGCAGGCCGAAGCCGGCTGTCGGCTGCTGCTGATTGGGGAAATGGGCATTGGCAACACCACCACCAGCAGCGCCGTGGCCGCCGTGCTGCTGGGCTGTCCGCCCGAAGCCGTCACCGGCCGGGGGGCCGGGCTTTCCAATGCGGGGCTTGCCCGCAAGCTGGCCGCCATCCGGGCGGGCATTGCCCAAAACCGGCCCGACCCGGCCGACCCGCTGGCGGTGCTGGCCGCCTTGGGCGGGCTGGACATTGCCGCCATGGCCGGGGCCTGCCTGGGCGCAGCGGCCGCCCGGCTGCCGCTTCTGCTGGACGGGTTTATCTCCACAGTGGCAGCCCTGGCAGCGGTGCGCCTGTGCCCGGCCGCTGAGGCCGCCCTGCTGGCCAGCCACCGCTCGGCCGAACCAGCCGGCCAAATGCTGCTGGACGCGCTGGGGCTTTCGCCCCTGCTGTGTGCCGGGCTGCGGCTGGGCGAGGGAACCGGTGCGCTGGCCGCCCTGCCCCTGTTTGACATGGCCATGGCCATGTACGGCGGAGCGGAGTTTTCCAGCTACGGTATGGATGCCTATACCCCGCAGAATTGACCGTTTCTTTTATCTCATGCAGAAAGGAGCCGCCATGCTCAGCCTTGTTGTCGGTGCCAGCGCCAGCGGAAAAAGTGAATACGCCGAAGCTCTGACACTGGCCCTCTCCCCGGCCTGCCCCCGGGTCTATCTGGCCACCATGGAGCCATACGATGCCGAATCCCGGGCGAGGGTGGCCCGACATCGGGCGCTGCGGGCCGGGAAGGGGTTCGTCACCGTGGAGCGTGCGCGGGACCTGGCCGAGCTGGACACGGCCCCCCTGCGCGGCGGCGTGGTGCTGCTGGAATGCCTGGGCACCCTGGCTGCCAACCAGCTGTACAGCCCGGAAGGCCTCACCCCCGGTGCGTATGCGGCCGTTCTGGACGGGGTGCTTCACCTGAATGCCGCCTGCCGGGAGCTGGTGGTGGTGAGCAACGAAGTGTTTCTGGGCGGTGCGGACTATGCCGGAGACACCGAGGCCTATCTGCGCCTGCTGGCCCGGCTGAATCGCCGCCTTGCGGCCGAGAGCACCCGCGCCGTTCAGGTGGCCGCCGGGTTGCCCGTTTACCGCAGGGGCACGCCGCCCGCTTCCTTGATCGGCTGGCAATGCCGCCAGATTCCCCGCCCGTAAGCGTTTTGCAGGAGTTGTTTCATGGTTCGTCTCATGTTTGAAACCGTTGTTGTCACCTTTGGAATGTTTTCGGCGCTGCCCATGCCGCGGGTGGACTGGACCCCGCGCAGTATGCGCTGGGCGCTGGCCTGCCTGCCGCTGGTGGGCTTTGCCTGCGGCGGTGCGCTGGCCCTGTGGCTGGCCGTATGCCGCCTGCTGAATCTTTCCGGCCTGCTGCCCGCGGCGGGCATCTGCCTGTGCCCGCTGCTGGTGACCGGCGGGCTGCATATGGATGGTTTTGCCGACACCTGCGATGCATTGGCCAGCCACGCAGAACCGGCCCGCAAACAGGAAATTCTGAAGGACAGCCACGTGGGCGCCTTCGCCCTCATCCGGGTGTGTATGTATCTGGTGGCCCAGCTTGCCCTGGCCAGCGCGTTGGCATGGGACAAGACCGCCGCCCTGTGCATGGCCCTCGGGTATGTGCTGGAGCGCTGCCTTTCCGGCTGGGCGGTGGCGGCCCTGCCGCTGGCCAAAAACACCGGCCTGGCCCACGCCTTTGCCAGCGCGGCCGACCGGACGGCCACCGCCCGCATTCTGGCCGCCGCCGGGGGGCTTTCGGCGCTGGCGCTGGTGTGCATCGGCCGCATTCCGGGCCTTGCCATGGCGGCGGCCGCCCTGGCGATGCTGGCCTGGTACAGACGGCTGGCCCTGCGGGAATTCGGCGGGCTTTCGGGCGATCTGGCCGGGTGGTTTGTTCAATGGTGCGAGCTGGCCCAGCTGGCGGCCCTGGTGCTCACCCGGGCGCTTCTCGCCCTGCTGTGACCGTCTTGAATCGAAAGGAGCGTCTTTATGGTTTTCATCACCGGGCCGCTGTATGCCGGCAAGCAGACCTTCGCCATGGCCCAGTGGGGGCTTGCGGCACAGGATTTTTCCGCTGACCCTGCCGCGCCCTGTCCTGCTGTGCGGGATGTACAGGAGCTGGCCGCCTGTGCGCCCGACCTGGAGGCACTGGCCGACCGGCTGAGCCGGAAAGCGCTGGTGCTTGCCACCGAACTGGGCGGCGGCGTGGTGCCCATGGACCCCGCCCAGCGCGCCGCCCGGGAAGCGGCGGGCCGCCTGGCCTGCCTGCTGGCCGCCCGGGCCGAAACCGTGGTGCAGGTCTGGTGCGGGCTGCCCCTTGTGCTGAAGGGCACCCTGCCCCTGCGCCTGCCCGAGGCAGAGCAGCGCTGACCTGCCCTTTTCCGCTTTTTGTGCAGAACGTCAGGAGTATTTCCATGGATATTTTTCTCATCCGCCACGGCATGACCCCCGGCAACCGGGAGCACTGCTACATCGGCCGAACGGACGAGCCCCTCAGTGAAGAGGGCCGCGCCGCCCTGCTGCCGCCCGCCTGGGCGGATCAGGTCGAGTCCGTCTGTGTTTCGCCCATGCTGCGCGCCCGGCAGACGGCCGCAATCCTGTTTCCCCACGCCCGGCAGATTCCCGTGGAGGGACTTCACGAGATGGATTTTGGCCAGTTTGAGGGCAAAAACTTTGCCCAGCTGGAGCATGACCCCGCGTACCGCGCCTGGGTGGAGGGCGGCTGTGTTGCCGCGCCCCCCGGCGGTGAGGACATGGAAACGCTGAACCGGCGCTGCTGCGCCGCCTTCGCCCCGCTGGTCACGCAGGCGCTGGCCGAAGGGCAGCCCCGGCTGGTGGTGGTGGCCCACGGCGGCACGCTGATGGCCCTGCTGGCCGAGTACGCCCGGCCCCGGCAGGATTATTTCTCCGGCATGACGAAGAACGGCTGCGGCTGGCATCTGACCGCAGACTCCGCCGCCTGGCCGGACGGCGGCCTTGCCCTTACCGGGCCGGTCTGCTGCGTGCGCTGACGCAAGCCGTGCGGCAGGGCGCAAAACGCCGCCGTTTTTGACAACGTCCCTCGTTTTTCTGTTTTTCGGATGTGCGTTCCGGATTGAAAGGACCTTTCATGACCCCCCTCATTGTTTTTCTCACTGCGTACCTGTTGGACGCCCTTTTGGGCGACCCGGCCTGGCTGCCCCATCCGGTGGTTGCCATGGGCCGCGCCATCACCGGGCTGGAACATCTGCTCCGCCGCCTGTTTTCAAGCACGAACACCGGCCTGCTGGCGGCCGGGTGTGTGCTGGCCGCGCTGCTGCCGTTGGGCAGCTTCTGCATCGCCGCCGGGGCGCTGCTGCTGGCCGGGCGGGTGCATCCGCTGCTGGCCCTGGCTCTCAACGCCTTTTGGGGCGGGCAGTGCCTGGCCGTGCGAGATCTGCGCAAGGAAGCCATGGCGGTGTACGCCTGCCTGAAGCAGAACGACCTGCCTGCCGCCCGCAAGGCCGTGGGGCGCATCGTCGGGCGCGACACCGCCGCCCTCACAGCGGAGGGCGTGACCAAGGCGGCGGTGGAAACCGTGGCCGAGAACTTTTCGGACGGGGTGTTCGCCCCCATGTTCTACCTGGCCATCGGCGGTGCACCGCTGGCCCTGGCCTACAAGGCCGTGAACACCATGGACAGCATGGTGGGCTATAAAAATGACCGCTACCTGTACTTTGGCCGGGCCGCTGCCCATCTGGATGACGTTGCCAACTGGCTGCCCGCCCGCCTGTCCGGCCTTTTGCTGATTCTGGCCGCCCCTCTGTGCGGCCTTTCCGGCAAAGAGGCGTTTCGGATCTGGCGGCGAGACCGGCGCAGCCACGCAAGCCCCAACTCCGCCCAGACGGAGGCCGCCTGTGCCGGGGCGCTGCGGGTGCAGCTGGCCGGCGACGCCTTCTATTTCGGCAAGCCGGTGCACAAGCCCACCCTGGGCGACCCGCTGCGCCCGGTGGAGGCCGAGGACATTCCCCGCGCCTGCCGCCTGATGACCACCGGCAGCCTGCTGGGGCTTATCCTGCTGGCCGGGCTGCTGGCGGGCCGGCTGCTCTGCCTCTGAAGCAGCTAACGCCGCTTCTGGATAGAAACGCGAGGTTTTTTATGACGCAACCGCTCATTCACGGCGGCGATTGGGCCGGTTTTGAGGCCCAGTACGGCCGTCCGCCCCTTGATTTTTCCGCCAATGTCTCCCCCCTTGGCCTGCCCGAGTCCGTCCGCCGGGCGGTGGAAGCCTCTCTGCCCCACGCCGACCGCTACCCGGACCCCCTGTGCCGGGCACTCACCGGTGCGCTGGCCCAGACGGAAGGCCTGCCCGCCGCCTGGCTGCTGTGCGGGGCCGGTGCGGCGGACCTGATCTACCGGCTGGTGTTGGCACTGCGCCCGGCCAGAGCGCTGGTGTGCGCCCCCACCTTTGCCGAGTATGGGGAGGCGCTGGCGCTGGCCGGGTGCGAACTGCTGCGCTGTCCCCTCACCGCAGAGCAGGGCTTTGCCGTGCCTGAGGCCATTCTGGAGGCCATTGCCCCCGGGGTGGAGCTGGTGTTTTTGTGCGAGCCCAACAACCCCACCGGGCGCACCACCCCCCGCCCTCTGCTGGACCGGATTCTGGCCCGCTGCCAAAGCGTGGGGGCGCGGCTGGTGGTGGATGAATGCTTTAACGAATTTCTCGACGACCCCGCTGCCCACACCATGAAAGGCCGCCTGAGCGAGTGTGAAAACCTGCTCATTCTCAATGCCTTTACCAAAATTTACGCCATGGCCGGGCTGCGGCTGGGCTGGTGCGCCTGTTCGGACGAAGCGCTTCTGGCCCGCATGGCAAAGGCCGGGCCGCCCTGGGCGGTATCCGGCCCGGCCCAGGCTGCCGGGCTTGCGGCGCTGGCCCTGACCGATTATCCCGCACAGGTTCGCGCACTGGTGCAGGCGCAGCGGCCTCGTCTGGCCCAGGGGCTTGCCCGGCTGGGCCTGGCCGTTTATCCCGGCGAGGCCAACTATCTGCTGCTGCACAGCCCCCATCCGGGCCTGGCCGGTGCCATGCGCGAGCAGGGTGTGCTGATCCGGGATTGTGCCAATTACCCCGGCCTCGGCCCCGGCTATTACCGGGTGGCCGTGCGCACCGAAGCGGAAAACGACCGTCTGCTGGCGGCCCTTGCCGCAGTTTTAAGCGCCGCTTCCCGGTAACCGTTCGCCCGCTGTTTTAAGTTTTGCAAAAGGAGCGTATTTTTATGGCCAGATGCATTATGGTGCAGGGCACCATGTCCAGCGCGGGCAAAAGCCTGCTGGCGGCGGGGCTTTGCCGCATTTTCAAGCAGGACGGTCTGCGCTGTGCCCCCTTCAAAAGCCAGAACATGGCCCTGAACAGCTTCATCACCAAGGACGGCCTGGAGATGGGCCGCGCCCAGGTGATGCAGGCCCAGGCCGCCGGGGTAGAGCCGGACGTGCGCATGAATCCCATTCTGCTCAAACCCACCGGCGACACTGGCAGCCAGGTCATTGTAAACGGCGAGGTGCTGGGGCAGATGAGCGCCGCGGATTACTTCCGCATGAAAAAAACGCTGATCCCCCACATTCTTAAAGCTTACGACGAGCTGGCCGCCCAATACGATGTGCTCGTGCTGGAGGGGGCCGGAAGTCCGGCGGAGATCAACCTGAAGGCCGATGACATTGTGAACATGGGCCTAGCCAAACTGGTCAACGCCCCGGTGCTGCTGGCCGGAGACATTGACCGGGGCGGGGTGTTTGCCCAGCTGTACGGCACCGTTGCCCTGCTGGAGCCGGAGGAGCGCGCCCGGGTTAAGGGCCTGATTCTGAACAAATTTCGCGGAGACGTGGAAATTCTCCGCCCCGGCCTTGCCCAGCTGGAGGCGCTTACCGGTGTGCCCGTCACCGGCGTGGTGCCCTGGATGGAGCTGGATGTGGACGATGAGGACAGCCTTGCCCCCCGTTTGGGCCGCACTGTCGCCCCCGCCGCCGTGGACGTGGCGGTGATTCGGCTGCCCCACATCTCCAATTTCACCGATTTTTCCCCGCTGGAACAGCAGCCTGGCCTGGGGGTGCGCTATGTGTCCCACCCCCGCACGCTGGGCGAACCGGACCTGGTCATTCTGCCCGGCACCAAAAACACCCTGGGCGACCTTGCCTGGCTGCGCCAGTGCGGAATGGAAGCCGCCCTTCTCAAGCTGGCGGGCCGGGGCGTTCCCGTTTTAGGGGTGTGCGGCGGCTACCAGATGCTGGGGCAGACCGTCCGTGACCCCGCCGGGGCCGAGGGCGAAGCCGGGGCCAGCTGCCGGGGATTGGGGCTTTTGCCCACCGCCACGGAATTCGCGGCCGAAAAGCACCGCACCCGGGTCACCGGGCAGATCACCGGGGCCGAGGGGCTGTTCGCCCCCCTGAACGGCGCACACTTTACCGGTTATGAAATTCACATGGGCAGCACCGCCCGGCTGGAGGGGGCCGCGCCTCTGGCCGCCCTCACCGGCGAGGCCCCGGCCCCCTTCACCGCGCAGGACGGTGTTTGCCGGAACAACGTGATGGGCCTGTACGTTCACGGCCTGTTTGAAGAAGGAGACCTGGCCGCCCGCCTGGCCGCCCTGCTGATGGAGCGCAAAGGCCTTACCCCCGGCCAGGCCCCTGCGCTGAGCTGGGCCGCCTACCGGGAGACCCAATACGACCGGCTGGCCGATGCCATGCGGGCCGCCCTGGATCTGCCCGCCATTTATCGCATGATGGAGGGCAGCGGGCGGAATTAACGCCCCGCCGCCCCGCCGAAAACGGATTTGAAAGGAGCGTTTTTATGCAGCCTTCTCCCATTCACCCGGTGCTGCCGGGCGACATTGAAGCCCGCAGCTTCGCCATCATCACCGAAGAGATGGGCCAAACCAATTTCTCCCCGCTGGAGCTGCCGGTGGTCAAGCGGGCCATTCACACCTCGGCCGACTTTGACTATGCCCAAAACCTGCGCTTCACCCCGGGTGCGGTGGAACAAGGGCTTGCGGCCATCCGGGCCGGGGCCGTGATCCTCACCGACACCCAGATGGGCCGCAGCGGAGTGAACAAGCAGGTGCTGGAGCGCTTCGGCGGCCGGGCCGAGTGCTACATGGCCGACCCGGACGTGGCCGAGGCCGCCCGCACCGGCGGCACCACCCGCGCTGTGGCCAGCATGGACAAAGCCGCCCGCACCCTGACCGATGCCCCCCTCATCGTGGCCGTGGGCAACGCCCCCACGGCCCTCATCCGCCTCAGCGAGCAGATGGAGCAGGATATGCACTTCCGCCCGGCGCTGATTGTCGGGGTGCCGGTGGGATTTGTGAACGTGGTGGAGAGCAAGGAGCTGATCTGGCACACCTGCACCAAACTGGGTGTGCCCTGCATCGCGGCCATGGGCCGCAAGGGCGGCAGCAACGTGGCCGCGGCCATCTGCAACGCATTGCTGTATCTGGCCAGCGGGCGCACCCCGATGCCGAAAGCAAAGGAGACGCCATGAAGCACCGCATTCTTGCCCTGGCGCTGACGGTTTGCCTTTGCCTTGCGCTTACGCCCCCGGCCTTTGCCCAATGGACTCCGCCCGAGGATGCCCCCGAAGCCGCCGCCGTGTACCTGGAAAACCTGGACACCGGCACCGTGATTTATGAGCGGAACGCCGACGAGCAGCGGCCCATCGCCAGCCTGACCAAGATGATGACCTGCCTGCTTCTGGCGGAATCCGGCCTGGATCTGGATGAGACCTTCGCCGTGCCCGAGGCACTCAGCCCGGAGTTTGCCCGCATTCGAAGTGAGAACGGGGCTTACATCGACCTGCAGCCAGGCGAGGAGGTCACCCTGCGGGATCTCGCCTACTGCACCATGCTGCCCAGCACCAACGACAGCGCCAGCACCATCGCTTGGCGGGTGGCTGGCAGCTTGGACGACTTTGTGGCCCAAATGAACCAGCGGGCCGCGCAGCTGGGCTGCACGGACACCCGGTACAGCTGCCCCCACGGCCTGTACGACGTCGGAAATTATTCCACCGCTCACGATCTCGCCCGCATTGCCGAAGCCTGCATGAACAACGACGTTCTGCGCACCATCTGCACCACGCAGGAGTGGTGGCTGCCGCTGGACAATGTACACCAGACGGTGCTCACCCCGGATGCCCCGGCGGGCAAATATCTGCGCATCGGCACCTCCATCCAACTGCAGAACCCTGATTCCCCCTTTTACCGCCCCTGGGCCGAGGGGGTGAAAACCGGCTTTACCGACGCCGCCGGGCGCTGCGTTGTCACCACAGCCAACACCGACACCGGGCGCTACCTGCTGGTGCTGCTGGGGGAGCCCAACCGCAAGCTGGAAAACGGCAGCCAGCAGATCTATCAGGACGCTGCCGCCCTGCTGGACTGGGCGGTGGACGCCTTCTCCATCGGCAGCGCGCCGGGCACCGAGCAGCCGGCCGCCGCTGTTCCCCTGCGCTGGTGCGAGGAGAGCGGCGAGGCCGTTCTCTACCCGGCCGCCGCACTGGACGGCCTGCTTTTGTGCAGCGATACGCCGTACACGCTGGAAGCCGTGGATCTGCCGGAACAGCTGGAGGCCCCGGTGGCCGCCGGCCAGCAGGTCGGGCAGATCAACCTCGTACAGAACGGCGAGGTGCTGGGTACTGTTCCGCTGGAGGTGCGGCAGAACTACGCCCGCAGCAGCCGCCTGTATTACGGCGACCGGCTGGCCCCTTACCGGGGCTGGCTGTGCGCCGCCGGGGCGCTGCTTGCGTTTGTGCTGCTGCTGACGGCCGCCTTCGCGCTGCGCCGCAAGCACCGCCGGGCCGCCCGCCGCAGAAAATGATTTCGGGGCCGCACACGCCGTGCGGCCTTTTTTCTATGCAGACGGTGGCTTTCTCTGGCGATTTTGCGGCCCATATGGTACAATAAGACCTGCATTCTGCAATGCTGTATTTTGAAACACAAGGCGGCACCGCGCACGCGCAGGCGCGCCGTGCCCTTTCCCATCTCACACGAAGGAGGGCGCTGCCCGATGGAAAGCGGACTGATTCTGGAATACACCCTGCACCCGGACGGTGCTCATCTGGTCCGCGCCCTGGGTGAAACGCCCTGCCCCGCCCTGCCGGACACGTTGGGCGGGCTGCCTCTGGTGCAGATCGGCGACTACGCCTTTTCCGCCTCCCAACACAAGGTTCTGCCGAAGGGCGAGGTTCATACAGCCCAAATCGGCACCCCGCCCCCGGCGGCCCAGCCTCTCTGCGGGAATTTTTTGCAGACCGTGCGCCTGCCCCAGCCGCTGCAGGTGCTGGGCAACGCCGCCTTTTACAACTGCCGCAAGCTGGAACAGCTCTCCTTCGGGCCGCAGGTGCGCTCGGTGGGCAGCGACCTGTTCACCAACTGCCACCAGCTGACCCGGTTTGTCATGCGGTCCGCACCGGAGGCCCCCACGGGCCTGCCCCCGCTTTTGGGGGCTTTGCAAACCGACCTGCGCCTGACCTTTGCGCCAAACGGAACCGTTCTGGCCGCCCTGCGCTACCCGGAATACTGGGAAGAGCTGGAGGAAAACGCCCCGGCCCACATCTTCAATCGGGGCATTCACGGCCAGGGATACCGCTACCGCCAGTGCTTCACCCGCGGCGTGGTGGACTACACCGCCTACGACCGCACCTTTGAGGTCGCGCTGGCCGAAGAGGACCCCACCATGCTGGCTGAGCTTGCCTTTGACCGGCTGCGCTGGCCCGTGGCACTCACCGAAGAGGCCCGCGGGCAATACATGGCCTACCTGGCAGAGCACGCCTTTCTGGCGGCCGGGCAGCTCATCCGGGAGGAGGACGACGAGGGGCTGCGGTTTTTGTGCAGCCTTGCCGTGTTTACCGCCCAAGACCTGAACCAGGCCCGGCAGCTGGCCCAGCGACTGGAAAAGCCCCGGGCGGCCGCGCTTCTGCTGGCCCACCAGCGGGCCGCCTTTGCCCCAAAGAAAAAGAGCTATTCGTTCGACTGAACCCAACCAGACGCCGCCCCATCCATGCGCCGCCGGAAAGGAGGCCCGCAATGCCCAAAACCGAAACCCAGACCCAATGGCAGGACCGGATGGCCCTGGAAGTGCTGGAGGTGACCCGCAGCGAGCTGTATCTGCACCTGCGCTTTCTTAGCCTGGCCATCGGTGGGCTGACCCCCACCCCCAGCGCCCAGGTGCGGGGAATGGGCACCGACGGCCTGCGCCTTCTGGCTGAACCGGAGCGGCTGATTCGGGTGTTCCCCAAAAATCCGGTGCTGCTCAACCGCGAATACCTTCACCAGCTGCTCCACTGCATCTTCCGCCACCCCTTTTTCATTGCGGACCACGACCGGCCGCTGTGGAGCCTTGCCTGTGACATCGCCGTCGAGTGGAGCATCGACCGGCTGGACCTGCCCTGTGTGCGGCGCATTGCCGGATGGGTGCGCACTGAGACCTACCGCCGGTTGGGCGAGGCATTGCCCGCCATGGCTGCCGAGCCGATTTACCGCCGTCTGGAAGAGGCGCATCTGGATGAAAAGCAGCTGCTCATGCTGCAGAAGGAGTTCCGCGCCGACGACCATCGCTTCTGGCCCAAGCCCGGCGACCAAAGCCCCCAGGCGCGCCAGGCTGCCGACCAGTGGAAAAACCTGAGCCAGCAGATGCAGACCGAGCTGGAGACCCGCCAGAAGGACCCCGGCCAGGGCGGCGAAGCCCTGGCCATACAGGTAAAGGCCGCCAATCGAAGCCGCCGCACCTACCGGGATTTTCTGCGCCGGTTCGCCGTGCTTCGGGAAGAGCTGAAGGCCGACCCGGACAGCTTTGACCTGGGTTTTTATTCCTACGGGCTTTCGCTGTACGGCAATCTGCCCCTGATCGAACCGCTGGAAAGCCGGGAGACCATCAAAATTGAGGAATTTGTTATTGTGGTGGACACCTCCCTCTCCTGCTCCGGCGAGCTGGTGAAGAATTTTCTGCGGGAAACCTATGGCATTCTGCGCCAGAGCGAGAGCTTTTTCCGCCGCACCAACATCCGCATTCTGCAATGCGATGACCGGGTACGCACCGACCAAAAAATCACCGACATGGACCAGCTGGCCGCTTACATGGAAGCCTTCCAGCTGGTGGGCGGCGGCGGCACCGATTTCCGCCCCGCTTTCCGCTATGTGGATGAACTGATCTGCGCCGGAGAATTCCACCACTTGAAGGGGCTTTTGTACTTCACCGACGGTTTGGGGCGGTTCCCCGCCCGGCGGCCGGCCTACGACGCAGCCTTCCTGTTTCTGGGCAGCCAGTACGAAGATGCCGACCTGCCCCCCTGGGCCATGAAGCTGGTGCTGGATGAGCGGGAGTTTGTCCCGAAGGCCGGCTCCGCCGGTTCTGCACCGCACTGATCGTCTTTTTTCGTCTGTATGAAACCGGGCCGCCCGCTTGCGGGCGCGGCCCCTGCCATAAAAGGAGTTGACTGCCTTGAACATCAAGCGTGCCAAACAGGAAATCGCCAATACGGTCCGGGCCTATCTCTGCCGGGATGAGGACGGCGAGTACGCCATCCCATCCATTCGCCAGCGGCCCATTCTGCTGATGGGCCCGCCGGGCATTGGCAAGACCCAGATCATGGAACAGGTCGCCCGGGAACAGGGCGTGGCCCTGGTGGCCTACACCATCACCCACCACACCCGTCAGAGCGCCGTGGGCCTGCCCATGATTCAGCAGCGGCAGTACGGCGGCAAACCCGTCTCCGTCACCGAATATACCATGAGCGAGATCATCGCCAGCGTGTACCAGCGTATGGAGGACACCGGCCTTTCTCAGGGCATTCTGTTCATTGACGAGATCAACTGCGTCTCCGAGACGCTGGCCCCCACCATGCTGCAATTTTTGCAGTGCAAAACCTTCGGCAACCAGAAACTGCCCGAGGGCTGGGTCATCGCCGCCGCCGGCAACCCGCCCGAGTACAACAAAAGCGTGCGGGAGTTTGATATTGTTACGCTGGACCGGGTAAAGCGCATGGACGTGGAGGCTGACCTGCCCGTTTGGAAGGAATACGCCCGGGCCAACGGGGTCCACCCGGCCATTTTGTCCTATCTGGAGCTGCGGCCCGACCACTTTTACAAGGTGACGGCGGACGTGGACGGCACCCAATTCGTCACCGCCCGCGGCTGGGAGGACCTCTCCACCCTCATCCGCACCTATGAGCGGCTTGGGCTGGAAGCGGACGAGCCGGTGGTGCGCCAGTACCTGCAGCACGAGGACATTGCTCGGGATTTTGCGGCATACCTTTCCCTGTACAAGAAGTATCAGGACGACTACGGTGTGGAGGCCATTCTGGCCGGACAGGCCGCACCCTCGGTGTTTGCCCGCGCCTTCGATGCCGCCTTCGACGAGCGGCTGAGCCTGGTCAGCCTGCTGCTGAGCGGGTTGAATACCCGGTTTGAGGCCGCCCAGTTTCAGGACTCCCTCACCGATGAGGTGTACCAGGAATTAAAGCGCCTGCGCCCTGCGCTGGTAAACGGACAGGAACCCCCGGCCGCTCTGCTTCGGGCACAGATCTCCGCCCGGCAGGCCCGCTTTGACCAGAAGAAGAAGGCCGACCTTGCCACCGCCGCCGACGCAAAGCTGCACAAGCAGACACAGGCCCGGCTGGAAGAGTATGCCGCCCTGCTGGCCGATGAATTGTTCCTCACCGGAGAGGACGCCTTCGGCTTGGTGCAGGAGGCCTTCACCCACCAGGTGGAGCAGCGGGAAGCCGCTGCGGCCGAGGCCGGCCGTGCCCTGGAAGCCGCCTTCGACTTTATGGAAAAGGCATTCGGCCCCGGGCAGGAGATGGTGGTGTTCATCACCGAGCTGTCGCTCGGCCCTGCAAGCGGGCCGTTCATCGCCGAAAACGGCTGTGCGCGCTACGACCAGTACAGCCAGAACCTGCTGCTGGACAGCCGCCGCGCCGACTTGGCCCGCCGCCTGGCCAATCAGGCCGCGCAGGACGCCGAGGCCGGGCTGGTATAACGCTGCATCGTCGGCCGGTGGGCCGCCCCGCAAAAGGCCGCGCCGGCTGTTTCAAAGCATTTGCAACGAAATTCTCACGCTTTCCTCAACCGACAAAGGAAAACGCAAAAAGGCCCGGTGCCGCAGACTGAACCAGCTTGCGGCACCGGGCCTTTTTCATTTTTTATTGCAATCTTTATTTACAGCGCACGTGCTCACACGCCCTTGCCGAAGGGGGACGCGCCGTCCTGGCCCAGGCCGTCCTGGGCCATCATGTTCTGCAAAACGCGAATGTCCGCTTCCACATCCAGGGCATCGTCCGCAAACAGGTTGTCCAGCTGGTTCTCAAAGCCCTCCACCAGCACGTCCATGGTCTGCTCAATCTTCCGCTTGGACTGACGGATCACTTCGCCGTCGCCGCCCTGGCTGTCAAACTGGCTGTACGCATTCAGCAGCTTCAGGGCTGTGGGCAGATAATAATCCATGAAGCGGCGCATCTTGGGCAGCTTTTCCGGGTCCTTTTCCGCCGCCGCAAAAATCTTGGCGGTGATGGCCTCCAGCCGGTCGATCTTCGCGCTCATTTCCTCGCCGGGAATGGCATCGTTCACCTCTCGAAGCTGGCGCAGAATGGCCTGATACTGGCTCTCGCCTGCCGGCTTTTCCGCCGCCGCGGCCTTTTTCTCGGGCTGCGGTGCTTCGCCCCGGATCACCAGCGTATCGGTGCGCATATCCAGATAGGCCCCGCTGCCAAACAGCCCCTTATCCAAAGCCTTGTTCAGCTGCCTGCGGGCCTTTTCCGGCTCAAGCGCCAGGGCAGCGGCCACCTCGCTCACCGGGATGTTGTCCCGTGTGCCCACCACGGCCTGCAGGGTGGTGAATAGGCGCATCCTCTTGCGCCCCATCGCACCGCCAATGAGCAGGCCCACGCCGCTGGTTACCCAAACCAAGGCGCTGGCCAATTCGGACAGCGTGTAGGAATCCACCCCCAGGGTAAGCAGCCAGGTCAGCGGTTCCGCCGCCAGAGCCGCGCCAAACACGGCGCAGACACCGCCCGCCACCGTGAGCCAGAAGGGCCAGCCGCGGCCGGCCTTTTTGGGTTTCCGGTTCGACGCGGCGGCCTTTTCCGGGCGGCGGACCCGCACATTGACCGGTTCGCCCCCGTTGTCTGCCGCCCCGGCCTCCCGGTAGCTGGCATAATACGTGCCGTTCTGCCAGCCCCGATTTTGGTTCAGCTTTTTGGCCCATTCACGGCCAAAAATGTTATAGAGCACCAGCAGCAGCCCCAGCGGCCAGGCAAACACAAACGCCAGAATGATCAGAATGATCGGAATGTCCTTGCCGTTGTTGAAGGGCAGACGACTGCCGCCGTCCGGGCCATTCCAATTGCTGCCGCTGCCATAATTGGCCATGTTGCTCCTCCTGTGCAGAGAGGAGCGCTTTGCACGCCGCCCCTGCTTTATAAAAATCCGCGTATTTTATGATACAGTGGTTATTATAGCACACTGGTTCGGCTTTGTACAACCGGGCCGCTCTCTCACCGCCTGCCCAGCACCTGGGTGCGGATGTACTCCAGCGTGACGTCCTCGCCATCATCCCGCAGCATCAGCAGCAGCTTTTCCAGCAGGGCGCGGGTCTCCGGATGCAGCAGGTAATGCTTGCGGCTGCCCTCGTAATACTTCCAGGGGTCCTCATCCCGATAGGCCGCCCCTCGGTAGGTGCGGGAGGCCGCAATGCGGTCGCAGATCATCTCGGCCACATACTTTTCCGGCATACGCACGCCGTCCATCGGGCAGTCGTTGTTTCCGGTGTAGTCCACCCAGTATTCCAGATGGTGCCGATTGCGCCCCTTGTGGTGCAGCCAGGCGGCGCTGTATCCTTTGTCCGCCCGCTCGGCTTCGTTGGGGCTGCGGTCCCCCTGATAATACTTCGCCCCGGCCCAGAATTCCGTGGGCGAATACTTGGAAAGGTCGTGGGTCAGCCCCTGGCGGTACAGCCCGATACGGAAGCAGTACTTCGCCACCAGAATTTTGTGGTGGGTGATGGTTTTAAAGTGCTTGATGGGATGCATGTGCCCTCTCCTTCCGTCTCAACGCCGGTTAATGCTCCTGCTGCCACGCATGAATCTCCGTGAGAAAATCCGGCCCGTACTGGCGCAGCTTCCGCTCGCCCACGCCGGGCACCTCCCCCATCCCGGCCAGGTCGGTGGGCTGCCGCCGGCACATGGCCCGCAGGGTGGCGTCGGTAAACACCACGTAGGCAGGCACCCCCTGCCGCCGGGCAAGGGCGGTGCGCAGCTCCTTCAGGCGGCGGTACAGCTCTTCCGGGTAGGGCAGCCCTTCCTCCTGAATGGGCACCGTGCGGCGCGGGCGGCGGGACAGTTCCGGCTGGGTGTCCCACTCAAAGCCGTCCGTATGGTCCTCCAGCCAGGGCCGGGGGGCACACACCGAGCAAAAGCCGCACTCCTTGGGGGCATATTCGCCGAAGTACCGCCGAATGCGCGCCCGCAGGCAGGTTTTTCCCGTGCTGTAAAAGGTCATCTGGCGCAGCCGCTCCTGGTCGTTGGCCTGCAGCTGGGCCGCCTGCTCTTCGGTGATTCCGGGGGCTGGGTCCGAGTGCTCAATCAAAAACTGGTTCAGCTTCACGTCCTTGGGGGCATACAGCAGAACACAGTCGGCTTCCTCGCCATCCCGCCCGGCGCGGCCCGCCTCCTGGTAATAGCTCTCCAGATCCTTGGGCATATTGTAATGCACCACCAGCCGCACGTTGGACTTATCAATGCCCATGCCGAAGGCGTTGGTGGCCACCATGACCCTGGCCCGGTCAAACACAAAGTCCTCCTGGCTGGCCCGGCGCGCCTCCTGTTCCATGCCTGCATGGTAACACCGGGCCTCAATCCCCCGGTCCGTCAGCATTCCGGCCACCCGCTCAGTCTCCTTGCGGGTGGCGCAGTATACAATGCAGCTGTCCTCCGCGTGGTGCTCCAGCAGCTCCAGCAGCGCCGAATCCTTGCTGCGGGGCCGCATAACGCCGTAGTAGAGGTTTGGCCGGTCAAAACCGGTGGTCACCTGCGCGGGGTTTTGAAGGTGCAGCAGCTCCTCAATGTCCGCCCGCACCCGGCCGGTGGCCGTGGCGGTAAACGCCGCCACCACGGGCCGGGCCGGCAGGCTGGCCACAAAATCAGCCACCGCCAGATAATCCGGCCGGAAATTCATGCCCCATTGGCTGACGCAGTGGGCTTCGTCCACCACCACCATGCTGATGGGCAGCACCTGGGCAAGGGCGGCAAAACGCGGGGTGGCCAGCCGCTCCGGGGCCACATAAATGATCTTATACCGCCCCTGCATGGCCAGCCCCAACGCCTTCTGGTACTGCCCCGGTGTGAGGGACTGGTTGAAGTAGGCCGCGCGCACCCCCATGGCCACCAGCGAGGTGACCTGGTCGTTCATCAGTGAAACCAGCGGCGACACCACCACCGTGGCCCCCTCCATCAGCAGGGCCGGCAGCTGAAAGCACAGGCTTTTTCCCGCACCGGTGGGCATAACCCCCAGCGCGTCTCGCCCGTCCAGCAAAGCTGTGACCAGCTCCTCCTGGCCGGGACGGAATTCATCGTAGCCAAAAACCTGTTTGAGTGTGGTGTATATTCGCTGTGTGTCTTCCAAGGCGGTTTCTCCTGTTTCTTGCGGGCTGAGCCGACGGCTTCGTTCGCCGGGCGAGGTATGGGCAGTTCAAAAAATCAAATGAAGCATCGCATACAATTCCGCTTGTTGTTCAAGCACGATGCTGTTTCATGCAATCGGGTGCAATGGGGATAAAATCTGTTGCGGGCAAATTGCGGGTCAGAACTTAACCGCTCTTGACGGTTCCGCCAAAGGCAATTATAGTTGAGGATAAAAAAGGCGCTGCGACAAGCGGTTCGCCCTTTTGGGTTTGGGTCAATTAAGAACCGTCACCGGCCAGGGTGGCGGTTCTTGCTTTTTACCACGGAACTTCGCGTCACGGTCTTGCGGCCGATATGGAACGTTCCTGTAAATCGCATCTGCCTCATCCCCTTCCGGGAAGTGTGGCCAACCGCCTGCCGTTGTGTGCAGCGCCTGCCGCCGAAGCGACAACGTTACTATACCATATTCCGAATGGAATTGGTACCTCAATTTTTGAAAACGCGCCATTTTTCGGTCTCTCGGTTCAGGCGGCTGGCCCGCCGTACCGCCGGTACACCCCCGCAAGGCACGCGCCGATCACACCGGAAAGCAGCAGGAACCCGGCAAACACCGGCACATAGCTGCCGGTGGCATCCGCCAGCATGCCTGGAACCACGCCGGAAAGCAACCCGCCCACCGAGTAGGCGGCCTGGTAACGCTTGAGCACCGCGGCGTACTGCCCCGGGGCGCTGAAATCCGCCGCGAACACCGAAAAGGCCACCGTAGAAAGCGCCATACCCCCGCCCAGCAGCACCAAGGCCGCCAGCATCAGCCCCGGCCCCGCCCGGTTTGCCAGGCAGCACAGGGCCAGCCCCGCAGCCATTGCCGCACTGGCGTTCAGGGCCGCGGCCCGGTGCCCGGCGTGGTCGGCCAGCCGGCCGTACAGCAGCTGCCCTCCCATCAGGAAAAGCCCCAGCGGCGATAGGCAGGCGGCCGCTGTTTCCATGGGCATTCCGGCGGTGGTGTACAGCAGCGGCAGCGAGGAAAATGCCGTAATTCCCAACGTGCCGATCAGGGCACACACCCCCACCATCACGGCCTGTGCCGGTCGGGGCAGCCCGCCTGCCCCGCCGCCCGGTGCAGACTGCGCCGGTGTCTGCTCTTTTGGCGCTTGCGGTGCCAATGGCGGCGGGCCGTCCCGCACAAGCAGCAGAACCATCCCGGCCAGCGCCAGGATCAGCCATGCCTCCCGGAAAAAGCTGCCCGAAAGCCCGTAGGCGTTTACCCAGCGGGTCACGGTCATCGGCCCTAGGAGGGACGCAATGCCGCTGCCAGTGGCAGCAATGCTCATGGCCGTGGCGGCTTTCTTCGGGAACCACGCCCAGATGAGCAACGCCACCGGAAAAATGCCCCCAAGGCCATACCCAAGGCCGGTGAGCACCGCCGCCCCGTAGTAAAACGCCGGGGTGCGGGTGCTGCCGTACAGCAGATAGGCCGCCACGGTGGCCAAAAAGGGCAGCGTCAGCCCCCGCCGCAGACCAAACCGCCGGTAGTAGCCGTCCGCCCCCAGCATCGAAAGCAGGGCGGCCACCGTGCGCATGGTGGTAAGCAGGCCCGTTTGGGTGTTGGTAAAGCCGTTTTGCTGCACGATGTAGGGTAGATAGATGGAAAACACGTTGCTTACCAGCCCGATGGAAATGAAAATCGTGACCAGCCCGCAGGCACAGATCACCCAGCGATACGGAAATGCGGTTCTCACTGGTTTCTCCTCCTCGTTTTTCAGGGTTCGCCGCCGAAACAAAGGCGGGGCACTTTTCTGCCGCCGGGCCTGCTGCCCGCACATCCAAAAGCGTCCCGCCATTCTGCCCGAAACCGGGCATCCGATTCTGATTTTACTCGCCGGTGTGTGCGCTTATGCAGCCCTCAACCGCACAGGTACGCACCCGCCGTTCAAGCTGCGGCCCCGCTCAGCGGTCCCACTTGTCGCACAGGGCGATGATCTGGTCGGCAAATCGGGCCAGGTCCTTGTTGGCCCCGCCCTCGTTGTCGGCAATGACGGCCGCCAAACGCTGGCAGGCTGCCTGCAGGCGCTGGTAGGCACCACTGACCTTGCGGGCCTGGCCGCCCTGCGCGGCGGCAGGCTGCAGGCGCACCTTGTTGCCCTCGTACAGCCAGCGGCCCTCGGCCAGGTCATAAATGGCGCCGTTGTAGGGGGCCTGGGCGTCCAGCCCATACAGCCCCTGAAGCCGGGCCGAGAAGATCTCGGTCACGCTGTCTTCGCCGTGGATCACGAACACCTTTTTGGGCTTTGGTTCAAAGCTGTTCACCCAGGTTTCCAGCCCGGCCTGGTCGGCGTGGCCGCTGATGCCGCTGAGCACCCGGATGGAAGCCCGCACCTCGATCGGCTCGCCGAACAGCTTGACTTCCTTGGCCCCTTCCACCAGGGCACGGCCCAGCGTACCGCCGGATTGGTACCCCACAAACAGCACCGTGCACTCCGGCCGCCACAGGTTGTGCTTCAGGTGGTGGCGAATGCGGCCCGCATCGCACATGCCGCTGGCCGAGAGGATGACCTTCGGCTCATTGTTAAAGTTGATGGCACGGGATTCGTCGCTGGTGGTGGTGGTCACCAGCCCCGGGAAACGAATGGGGTTGATGCCCTGCTGCACCAGAGCCATGGCCTCTTTGTCAAAGCATTCCTCACTGCTCGCGTCAAAAATGCTGGTGGCCTCCACGGCCAGCGGGCTGTCCACATAGACCTTGAAGCCGTTGTGGCCCTTCAGGCGACCCTCTGCCTTGATCTGCCGCAGAAAATACAGCATCTCCTGGGTGCGGCCCACCGCAAACGAGGGAATGACAAGGTTGCCGCCCTTGTCAAAGGTTTCCTGTAGAATTTCGGTCAGCTCCGCCACATAATCCGGCTTTTCGCCGTGCAGCCGGTCGCCGTAGGTGGACTCCATCACCACGAAGTCTGCTTCCTTCAAATAGATCGGGTCCTTCAGCAGGGGCTGGTTCAGGTTGCCGATGTCGCCGGAAAAGACCAGCTTCGTGGTCTTGCCGTCCTCTTCCACCCACAGCTCAATGCTGGCCGAGCCAAGCAGATGGCCCACGTCGGTAAAGCGCGCTTTCAGGCCGGGGCCGATCTGCACCACCTCGCCGTAGTTGCAGCCCTGGAACTGCCCCATGGCATTGATGGCATCCTGCACCGTGTACAGCGGCTCATACATGGCCGCGCCGCTGCGCTGCGCCTTGCGGTTGCGCCACTCGGCTTCAAACTCCTGAATGTGGCCCGAGTCCCGCAGCATGATGTCGCACAGGCGGGCGGTGATGTTGGTGGCATAAATCGGGCCGCCATACCCCTGTTTGACCATCAGCGGAATGCGCCCGGAATGGTCGATGTGCGCATGGGTCAGCAGAATGCCGTCCAGCTCTCCGGGTGCCATGGGCAGGGGCTGATTCTCATAAATGTCGCGGCCCTGCTCCATGCCGCAATCAATCAGATAATTGCGCCCGTTGGCCGTCAGCAGCGTGCAGCTACCGGTTACTTCATGGGCAGCGCCCAAAAAGGTCAGTTTCACAGAGAAAGCCTCCTTTTCCGGCTTGCCGATTGGTCGGCAGGCCCCGCGCCCTCTGCCGGGCAGCCGCCCGGGCCTTCGGGGTACGGTTTTGTTTTCTTTATTATACAGCATTCACCCCAAAATTTCGATACACTCGTTTTAATTTTTGTGTAATTTCACATTCCGTTTTGCACAATTGCCCACCAATGTGGCGTCCGTGGGACGGTGGTTCTTGCGCCCTGCCCGGTTTTGCGCTATGATAGTGTTTGTTCTATTTATAACGTTGTAAATAGGCCCGCCGCAGCCGGGCCGGAGGGTAGTACCATGATCGTTTTGTATCCGTTTGTTGTTGTGGTGGGGCTTCTGTGCGAGGCCGCTGTGCTTGTCCTGGGCAGTATGCTGCACACCACCCTGGGGCTGAATCTGGGAATCACCGTGGCCATCCTCGCGGTGGCCACCCTCATCACCTTCGCCGGCACCATGCTCAGCGCCACCGGAATGCACCAGAAGCAGCTAAACATCCTGCTGCGGGACATGGACCCCGAGCGGTTCATTTCCGTCTATGAGCCGCTGCTGAAAAAGGCCGGCAAGCGGCCCAACGTGCAGCTGACCATGCTGGCCTACCTGAGCACCGCCTATGCCAATCTGGGCCAGTACGAAAAGGCGCTGGAACTGCTGGACAAGGCCCCCAGCGTGAAGGAGCAGGTGCGGGCCGACGGCCTGCTTTTGGGCAACCGCTGCCTGATCTACATCCAGATGAACCAGCTGGACAAGGCAGCCGACTGCCTGACCCGGCTGGAAGCTATGGTGAAGGCAGATAAGAACAATGCCCTGGGCGGCGATGTGGTGCAGAGCGCCCGCTGCCTGCGCATCCGCCTGAACGCCAGCAAAGGCTGGGCCACCGACGTGGCCTGGGTAAAGGCCGTGGCCGCCTCCGGCCAGCCGCCCTTCTACGCCGCCAGCAACCAGCTGATGCTGGGGCAGGTGCTGCTGGCCGACCACAACAAGGCCGGTGCCAAGGCTGCTCTGGAGAAGGCCGCCGGCTACAGCACCAATCTGTGGGCCTGCCGCCGGGCGGCCGAGCTGCTGGCCGGGCTGGAAGCCTCCGCTTCCAAGGAGATTTGACCATGGCTGCTGCAATGACCAAAGAGGAGCGCATGGGGTCGGCCCCCATCGGCCAGCTCATGTTCCAGCTGGCGCTGCCCGCCGTGGCCGCCCAGTTCATCAATATGCTTTATAATATAGTGGACCGCATTTACATCGGCCACATTCCCGGCATCGGGGCCACGGCCCTCACCGGCGTGGGGGTGTGCTCCCCCATTCTGATGCTGGTTTCCGCCTTCGCCGCCTTTGCTGGGCAGGGTGGCGCACCGCTGGCCTCCATCAAACTGGGCCAGGGCGACCGGGAAGGCGCCGAGCAGATCCTGGGCAGCAGCGTCACCATGCTGGCGGTGCTCAGTGTGCTGCTCACCGTGCTGTTTCAGGTGGGCAAGCGCCCGTTTCTGTACGCCTTCGGCGCCTCAGATGCTTCCATCGGCTATGCGTTGGATTACATCGGCATCTATCTGTGGGGCACCGTGTTCGTGCAGTTTGCACTGGGCCTGAATACCTTCATTTCGGCCCAGGGGCAGTCCACCGTGGCCATGCTCAGCGTGCTCATCGGCGCGGTGCTGAATCTGGTGCTGGACCCCCTTCTCATCTTCGGGCTGGGGCTTGGGGTGAAGGGCGCGGCCCTCGCCACCATTTTCAGCCAGGCGGTCAGCGCCGCGTGGGTGCTGCGCTTTCTCACCGGGCCGAAGTCCGGGCTGCACATCCGCCGGGCCAACCTGCGCCCCAGCGGCAAGGTGATGGCCCGCATTGCCGGGCTTGGAATTGCCCCCTTTATCATGCAGAGCACCGAGAGCCTGGTGTCCATCACGCTGAACAGCGGCCTGCAGCACTTCGGCGGTGACCTGTATGTGGGCACCATCACCATTCTGCAAAGCGTAATGCAGATGTTCATGCTGCCCATGCAGGGCATCAGCCAGGGCAGCCAGCCCATCATCAGTTACAACTTCGGCGCCAAAAACTACCGCCGGGTGCGCCAGACGGCCCGCCTGCTGCTGAAAGTGTGCTGCACATTCACCGTGCTGGCCTGCCTGGTGGGCTGCTTCGGCTCCCGCTGGCTGGCGCGGCTGTTCACGCCGGACGCCGATTTGGTCCGCCTGACCGCCCTGGTTGCCCGGATCTATTTCGCCGGCATCTGGGCCTTTGGAATGCAGATGGCCTGCCAGTGCTGCTTTATGGGCATGGGGCAGGCAAAGATCAGCCTGTTTCTGGCGCTGCTGCGCAAGGTAATCCTGCTGGTTCCGCTGGCAATTCTGCTGCCGCGGCTCACCGGCAGTGTGTTCGGCATCTACGCCGCCGAGCCCATTGCCGACATTCTGGCCAGCTGCACCGCCATCACGCTGTTCCTGCGCAAGCGCGATCAGCTGCTGCCCGCAGAGTGACCCAGCCGAACACAATCCGTTTGGATTTTACAACAATGCCCCGTGTACCGCAAAAGGCACACGGGGCATTGTTCTCCTGATCGGCAGCATCCCCTGCAGGGAAAACCATATGTCTGCAAATCAAGCGATGACTTCCGCGCTTTCATTTGCTGCCGATGAGTGAAACGGTGATGGCCACTGGGCAGACGGGCAGTTTTTCTTTGGTACACATAAAAAGCCTCGATCGTTTCAAATTGAGTGCAGCACACTGCCGGATACTGATCCTATTATGAATACGCGTAAAAAAGCAGCAAGCTGCCCCGCCGAATCATGCACCGACGCAGACTCGCTTGTGGAGGGATACCGAAACAGCACGCGAAAAATAGGTGAAAAATGTGTAAGAGGCGGAATTTTCTCGGCGAGAATTGATTTTTCTTAATTGATAGGTTAGAATAAACTTGTTCTACTGTATCTGAACCGGCGCACCAACTAAGGTGGGCCGGTTTCACGTGTGTATGGCGTGGCGGCAGCCGCGTGCGGCACGGGGCCGCCGGGTTTCGCCGAAAAAGCATTTTCAAGACCCCTGAAATTTTCAGAAGGCGACCGTTCCTGAACAAAGTGACAGTGCAATGGAGGATCAAAAAGTGTCGGATATCCAGATTTTTGTGTGCAATACGCCGGGAAAAGACAGCCAGCAGGTTGCGCAGAGCATTTATCATCCGATTTACGGCGGGGCAGCGCTGACGCAGCAGACGATGAACCCGGAGTTTGCCCGGGACGATGCCGGCGAGAATATTTCGGACAAGAATCGCTCCTATTGTGAGATGACCGTGCAGTACTGGGCCTGGAAAAACGTGCAGGCGGATTACTACGGCTTCTGCCACTACCGCCGCTATTTCGGCTTTTCCGCCTCGAGCGCGCAGGAAGATGTCTACGGCAATGTGATCGCGGAGTACATCAGCGAGAAGAACATTGCCAAGTACGGTCTGGATGAGGCCGCCGCCCGCAAAGTGATCGAGGGGGCGGACATTGTGGTGACCGACCGGGTGGACGTAACCAAAATGCCGGAGTTCTACACCAGCATCCGGGACCACTACCGGAAGGGCTGCAGCCTGCACGAGAAGGATCTGGACCTGCTGCTTCAGCTCATGGACGAGCAGTGCCCCGAATACAGCGAGACGGCGCGTCGGTATCTGGACGGCCCCAGCGGCTATTACTGCAATATGTTTGTGATGCGCAAAGAGCTGTTCCAGGAATACGCCCAGTGGCTGTTTGACCTGCTGCAGGAGTTTGACAAGCGGGCGGACATGAGCCATTATTCGGTGGAAGGCTACCGCACCCCCGGCCATCTGGCCGAGCGCCTGACCGGGATTTTTATCGACTACAAGCGCAAAACCTGCCCGGAGCTGGTCGTCCGGGAGGTGCCCTGTGTGCTGTTCCGCAAGCCGGAGCGCAGCGCCCCTCTGAGTAAGCCCAACAAGGCCGGGCTGGTGCCTGTGGTGTTTGCGGCCAACAACGACTTCGTCGGCCCGCTGAGCGTGGCGATCAAGTCGCTGCTGCTGCACGCCAGCCCGGAGCGCTTTTATGACATCGTGGTGCTGGAGTCGGACATCACCGCGCAGAACAAGTCCATGCTGTCGGGCATGGTGGCCCAGTACCCCAATGCGCAGCTGCGCTATTTCAACGCGGTGAGCAAGCTGGAGGGCTACACCCTGACGGCTCATGCCCACATCAGCGTGGAAACCTTCTACCGTTTCCTGATCCAGAGCGTGATGCCGGATTACGACAAGGTGCTGTATCTGGACGGTGACATTGTGATTCAGGGCGACGTGGCCGAGCTGTACGACACCGATGTGCGCGGCAAAATGCTGGGTGCCGTTCTGGATGTGGACTTTGCCAGCCAGATCAACGGCTTTGCCCCCGGCATGATGAAGTATGCCGTCAAGACGCTGAAGCTGGAGGACCCCTACCGTTACTTCCAGGCAGGCGTTCTGCTGCTGAACCTGACGGAAATGCGCAAGGCACACACCCAGGAAGAGTGGCTGGAGCTGGCCAGCGTGGATTACAAGTACAGCGACCAGGACGTACTGAACGTCTGCTGCCAGAACCAGGTGGTGTATCTGCCGCAGGAGTGGAACCTGCTGTTTGACAACGACTTCACCCGCGTGTCGGAGGTGTTCCGGTTTGCGCCCAGAGAGCATCGCTTGCAGTACGACGCCGCGGCCAAGAACCCCAAAATCATCCACTACGCCGGGTTTGTCAAGCCCTGGAACCGCGTGCCGGCCGACCGGTACAGCGAATTCTGGAGCGTTGCCCGCCAGACGCCGTTCTATGAGGTGATGCTGTATGAGATGGTTAGGCGGCTGGGCCGGGATATGGCCTTTGACACCAACCGCAACCATCTGCATGATTATCATCTGTTCAGCCTGCGCAACGGCAAGAACAAAGCCAAATCCCTTGTGAAGAAGATTGCGCGGAAGATCGTGGATCTGTTTGCTCCCAAGGGGACCCGCCGCCGGGAAAACCTGAAAAAGCGGCTGGGCATCGTCAAAGATGATTTCCCCCTGTACCAGTGGGAGGAGCAGTATCGCTGATATGAAGGAAAAAAGTTCCTATCAACCGGCACTGGATGTGATGAACATTGTGGCATGCATTGCGGTGATTGCAATGCATGTGAACGGGGCGGTGTGGAGTTTTTCCTACGAACGCTACTGGCTCACCAGCCTGATCATTGAGTGTGTCTGCTTTTGGGCGGTTCCGGTGTTTTTCATGATCAGCGGCGCAACCCTGCTGGACTATCGAACCCGCTACACCACCCGGGAATATTTTCAGAAGCGGTTTGGCCGCACAGGTGTGCCGTTCCTGTTTTGGAGCGTGGTTTCCATCTTCTGGGCGGTGTTCGTCACCCATGGGCTGGAACCCGATGTTCTGAAGAGCGCCCCGCTTTTTCTGGACGCCGTACTGAACACCCGGGGCCTGAGCATTTACTGGTTCTTCCCGCCGCTGTTTGCACTGTATCTGGCCGTTCCGTTTCTGTCGTTGATTCCGCAGGAAAACCGCGAAACCGCCTGCCGCTACGGCATTGCCGCATCGTTTGCCACCACCGCCTGCCTGCCGCTGCTGTGCAGCCTGACCGGCATTGCATACAACAGTGCGCTGAATATGCCTGTAAACGGCGGCGGCATGGTGATTTTTCTCTTGATCGGCTACTACGTCACCCATTACCCGATCTCAAAGCAGATCCGCTGCCGGGTCATTTACCCGATGGGTGTGTTTGGCCTGCTGCTCCGCTATTTTGGTACGTTAATTCGTTCTTATTCATCAGGTGGGGTGGACGGAATGTTCAGCGGATGCGACCGCTTCCCCTGCATTGTGCTGGCCGTGGCCGTGTTTGTATGGTTCTGGTATCATGACTGGACGTTCTTCACGGAAAACAAAAGGGCACAGAAGCTGCTGCGCACCGTTTCGGGCGCCAGCTTCGGCGTGTATCTGACGCATTTTTACATCATGCGCTTTTTGCTGGATACCTTCGGTTTTAATATGCGCAGCTGGGAGTGGCGCATTCTGGGTACGGCAGCGGTGTATTTGCTGGCCATCACGGCAACCCTGCTGCTGAAGAAGATTCCGGGCCTTCGCCGCCTGGTTCCGTAACGCAAAATTGATAAACAAAAAGCTGCCCTGCGCGTATGGGCAGCTTTTTTTGCTATGGTGGATCATCGTGGACGATGGCAGCGCCTGGCGGGAGTTGCTGGCCGCAAAGCAGAAATGAGCCGCCCTCCGTATGCATAATCCGCCCCTCTTTGCCCATACTAACGGGCAAAGGAGGGTGATGAACATGGAGAACACCGGCGTAAGCTGCGATGTGTGCGCCTGCCGCCACAACATGGCGGGCTGCAAGTGTGACCTGCCTGAGATCAAGGTCACCGAACACTGCACCTGCTCCACGCAGGAGATTCCCCATTTCTGCAAGAGTTACGAAGAGAAGTAACCCGTACAGAATGGGCAAAAGGGCTTGCCCCATGGCCGATTGGTTTGGCCTTGGGGCAGGCCCTTTGGGTTTGCCTTTAATAAAATGTGAAATTTTTGTTGACTTTTTTCGGGGGGTACTATAATCGTGTTGTGACGGTGTGAATTATATGAATTTGAATTTTACACGTTGGTACGCAAAGGAATTTTTGAGGAGGAAATTTTATGAAACGAGTGATCCGCCTGCTGCTGGCGCTGACGGTGGCCCTGAACCTGGCGGCCTGCGGCGGTTCGGCTTCTTCGTCCGCCGCTTCCAGCGAGGCCGCGAGCGAATCCGCAAGCGAAGCGGCCAGCGAACCAGAGGCCACCGCGGCCCCCACCGAGACCCCGGCCCCTGCGGTGTCCAACTATTTTGCGGAGCATGGCGTGGAGGTTCTGCCCTCTCTTCCTGAGAAATCTCCGAAGGTGTATTACTGCACCTGGCAGAAGGACAACCCGGACGTTTACGCCCAGTGGGACGATGCCGACATCAGCTTCAGCCAGACGGTGGAGCCTTCCGACGAACAGGAAGGATACAAGAAGGTCACCCTGGAGACGGAAGTCTTTACGCATCTGATCTACACCGGCCCGAGCATGCAGGGCGACTGGCGCGTTGCATGGTCCAATGGCATTTATGACCTGTACACCGGCCGCACACTGCCCGCCCGCACCACCATGGGCACGGACGGGTTCGACTACGAGGCCACCGTGACCTATGACGGCCAGGATTATCCTGTGTACTACTCCAAGAACATCGAATGGACCGACATGGGGTCTCCCATGGTCGGTGTTCAGTCCGACCGGGGCATTTACGCCTGCCACCAGACCTACACGTTCCTGGTTCCGGAAGCGTATGACGGCCTGGTGTATGGCCTGCTTCCGAAGGATGCCCCCTCGGACACTGACGCGGACGCACAAAAGGACATTGACGAGAGCGAGAGCTATGCGCTGGACGACCTGGCCGAGGGAGATCTGGCCCGCGCGACGTACTTCCGCTTTGGCCAGGAGGCCTGAGGCAGCCCGCCAAAAGGCACAGCCTTTTTTGCACCATACTACATACCCCCCTGAATCCCCGCACGTTCGCGTGTGGGGATTTTTTGCGTCACGGCCCGCCGCAGGCAGGGCGGCGCGGTTGAAAAAAAGCCGTGCAAAGGGTATGATAAAAGGGACGCCCGGGGAGAAACGCCCCCGGAATAACCGGGCGGGCGGCCGCCACATTGTTTGAAAAAGGAGAATCGCCATGCCTTCCCACTATGCCCATTACCGTCTGGGCCGCCAGGTGCGGCTGGAACTTGCCCCCGACGCCGCCGAGGTCGTGGGGCGCTGGCCTTCGCTCTATCTCATCGGGCTGCACGGGCCGGACATTCTGTTCTATTACCGGGGCTACCGTGAAAACCCGGTGAACCGGCTGGGCTATGCCCTGCACGGCGAGACGGGCGAGGTGTTCGTGCGCTGGGCAGCCCAGGTGATCGCCGCCCACCCCGGGCAGGATGCTCACCGGGCCTATGCCTACGGAGTGCTGTGCCATTTTGCGCTGGACGAAAGCTGCCACGGCATTGTGGCCCGTCAGATGGCGGCCCACGGGGTGAGCCATGTTGGGCTGGAGGCGGAGTTTGACCGTTACCTCATGCTGAAGGACGGGCTGGACCCGGTGCGGCAGCCCCTGACCCGGCACATTCAGCCCGAGCTGAAAAATGCCCACGTCATCCGGGACTTCTACCCCGGCCTTACCACCCTGCAGGTGCAGGAAGCCCTGCGCTGGATGAAGGGCATTGACCAGCTGTTTCTGGCCCCCGGCTCGGCCAAGCGGGCGGCGCTGTACGGCTGCCTGAAGGCGGCGGGCAAGTACGATGCCCTGAGCGGCCTGGTGATTGGCTACGCTCCGGACCCTGCCTGCGCCGAGGGCGTGGAGCAGCTGGCCGAAGGCTACCGCACCGCCCGCGCCCTGGCCGTGCGGCTGATCGCGCAATTTGACACGCTGGCCCGGGAGGGCAGCCGGGCCGAACCCGCGCTTGCCTTTAACTTTGAATCGAAACTGCCGGTGATCGGGTAACGGTGCGCCGCAGAAAAGTGAGGGAACCATGGAAGAACAGCACGCAATGAAGGTCATTGCCCGTATCCGCAGCGATTTTACCGAGAAGTTCGGCATTCCGCGCCAGAGCGGCCTGGTGGAGGCGCTGGAAGCCCGCATTGTGTTTGAGCCGGAATACCGCAATCCGGACGCCGTGCGGGGCATGGAGGGATTTTCACACATCTGGCTCATCTGGCAGTTTTCCCGCGCGGTGCGGGCAAACTGGAGCCCCACTGTGCGCCCGCCGCGGCTGGGCGGCAACGAGCGCATGGGGGTGTTTGCCACCCGCTCGCCCTTCCGGCCCAATGCCATCGGGCTTTCCTGCGTGAAATTGGAGCGGATCGAGTACTCCGCCGAGCTTGGCCCGTTGTTGCACGTGCAGGGTGCCGACCTGTTGGACGGCACCCCCATCTACGACATCAAGCCCTACCTGCCCTATGTGGACAGCCACACCGAGGCCACCGGCGGCTTTACCACCCGCAACACCGGCTATGAGCTGACCGTGCAGGACCCGGAAAATCTGCTGGCAAGCCTGCCGCCGCGCCGGGCCGAGGCCCTGCGCGGGGTGTTGGCCCAGGACCCCCGCCCCAGCTACCAGCACGACCCGGAGCGGGTGTACGGCATGGCCTTCGGCGGCTATGAGGTAAAATTCCGGGTGAACGAGAAAACCCTGACGGTGATGGCCCTTCAGGCCAAATAAGAACGCGCAGCGGGTGCGTGGCGTAGAAACGCCCCGGGCAAGCCCCGCTGTACCGCAAAGGAGCAATTGCATTTGGAAAACCAGAAATATGCCCTGTTGATCGATTCCGACAATATTTCCCACAAATACATTTCCTGCATTCTGGACGAGATGAGCAAGTACGGTGTTACCACCTACAAGCGCATTTATGGCGACTGGACCAGCCCGCAGGCGGGCCGCTGGCGGGAGGAACTGCTGAAAAACTCCATCATCCCCATCCAGCAGTTTCAGAACACCGTAGGCAAAAACGCCACAGACTCGGCCCTCATCATTGACGCCATGGACATTTTGTACACCCACAATGTGGACGGGTTCTGCATCGTGTCCAGCGACAGCGATTTCACCCGCCTGGCCAGCCGCTTGCGGGAATCCGGCATGAATGTAATCGGCATGGGCGAGGAGAAAACGCCCCGGTCATTCCGGGCTGCCTGCAGCATTTTCACCAATCTGGAGCTGCTGCTGGACGACCAGGAGGAAGCTCCGACGGAGCCTGCCGAACCGCTGGAGCGCAAAAAGCAGGATAAGGCCGCCCGCGCCGAAAAGAGCAGCACGGTGCTGTCCAAAAAGGCTGTGGAGAACGACATCGTTGGGATCATCACCGAGAACGAAAACAAGGGCAAAACCACCGGCCTTGGCGAGATCGGCAGCCGGCTGCAGAACAAATACCCGGATTTTGACGTGCGCAATTATGGCTACAGCCTGCTCTCCAAGTTTTTGGACGAGATTCCCAGTCTGGAGCTGGTCAAGGAAGGTCACACCGTGCTGGTGCGGCTGCACAGCGATGCGAAAACCAGCGCCGAGGTGGAACACTGGATGGCCGACACCGTGCGGGCCGCCGGTGAGCGCGGCCTGAGCCTGAGCGAATTGGGCAACCAGCTGCACACCCGCTTTCAGAATTTCCACGTGCGGGATTACGGGTATTCCCAGTTCTCCAAGTTTGTGCAGAGCATCCCCGGTTTGGAGCTGGGCCGCGGCAGCGGCAAGCACCAGGTGTATTGGGTGGAATAAAGAGCGGCGGCCTCTTGATTTGTGGAGCGATAAGGCAATGGCAGGCACGAATATGCCTGCCATTGTTTTTATGCGGATTTCTCTGCCCGGTTTGAAAAAGCCGCCCTTCTTTAAGCCGGCCCCAAAAACCTTCTCGCTTTGTTCACACCCTGTTTCTTGACATCTGCCGCCGGGCCGTCTAAAATCGACCGTAGAAGCCATACTGAAAGAAGGAGTTTCCTATATGATCCGCCCCATTGTAACCGACGTTCTGTTCTTGGCGCGCAAAGCCGAGCCCGCCTGCGCGGCCGACGCTTCCATCGCCGACGACCTGCTCGACACGCTGAAAGCCCACAAAGACGACTGCGTTGGAATGGCCGCCAATATGATCGGCGAACCCAAATCCATCATCGTGTTCGATGACGACGGAACGCTGCGCGAAATGTTCAACCCGGTCATTCTCAGCGGCAAGGGCCCCTACCCGGCACAGGAGGGCTGCCTGTCCCTCACCGGGCAGCGCCCGGCCCGCCGGTTCCGGCAGATCAAAGTGCAGTGGCAGGATCGGGCCATGAAGCCCCACATCAAAACCTTCACCGGTTGGACGGCACAGATCATCCAGCACGAGATCGACCACTGCGCCGGCATCATCATCTAAAGGGAGGCGGCACCATGCCCGATTGCATCACAACCTACACCGGAATTCATTTTGACCCGCTGGCTCCCACGCCGGAGGGGCTGGAGATCCGGGACATCGCCCATGCCCTCTCGCTTTTATGCCGCGGCAACGGGCATGTGCAGACCTTTTTCTCGGTGGGGCAGCACTGCATCCACTGCGCCCTGGAGGCGCAGGCCCGCGGCATGAGCCGCCGGGTGGTGCTCGCCTGCCTGCTGCACGACGCCAGCGAGGCGTATCTGTCGGACGTGCCGCGCCCCTTTAAGAAAAGCCTGCCCGCGTATCAGCAATTGGAAAATCGGCTGTTGGCGGTCATCTACCAAACGTATCTCGGCTCCGAACTTACCGCCGAAGAAGCCGCCCAGGTAAAGCAAATCGACGATGATATGCTCTGGTACGATCTGACTACGCTGCTGCGCGACCCGCCTGCCCGGCCTGCCCCGGCCATGAGCACAGCGTTTTCCTACGAGGTGCGCCCCTTCGCGCAGGTGGAGCAGCACTATCTGGCGCTGTATGAGCAGTTCCGGCTGCAATAAGCAGCATCGTTCATTCGCACAATGATTATTTTTTAACGGCAGCTTTGCCTGCCCTGAATGCGAGGTTTTATTATGTGTACCGCTGCCACCTACCAAACCAAAGATTTTTACTTTGGCCGCAATCTGGACTATGAGTTTTCCTACGGGGAACAGCTCGTGGTCACACCGCGCAATTACCCCTTCCGCTTTCGTCAGGCCGGAGAGCTGAACCGCCACTACGCCATTCTGGGCATGGCCCACGTGGCAGAGGGCTATCCTCTGTACTACGATGCCATCAACGAAGCCGGGCTGTGCGTGGCTGGGCTGAACTTTGTGGGCAACGCGGTCTATCATCCCGCGGCCGACGGAAAGGAGAACATTGCGCAGTTTGAGCTGATTCCCTGGCTGCTGGGCCGCTGCGCCAGCCTGGCCGAAGCCCGGGAGCTTCTGGCCGGGGCCAACCTCTTAAACCTGCCCTTCAGCCCCCAGTACCCTCTGGCCGCGCTGCACTGGATGATCGCGGACCGCACCGACTGCATCACGCTGGAATCCACCGCCGACGGCCTGCATGTGTACGACAACCCCGCCGGGGTACTCACCAACAACCCGCCCTTCCCGCTTCAGATGTTCAATCTGAACAATTATAGGAACCTCAGCCCTCGCCAACCCGAAAATCAGTTTGCGCCGGGGCTGCCCCTGTCCGCCTACAGCCGCGGCATGGGCGGGCTTGGCCTTCCGGGCGATCTGTCCTCCCAGTCCCGCTTTGTGCGGGCCGCATTTGTGCGGAACAACGCCCATTCGGAGGAGGATGAAACCGGCAGCGTCAGCCAGCTGTTCCACATTCTCGGCTCTGTCGAGCAGCAAAAGGGCTGCTGTGAGGTTGCGCCGGGCAAATACGAATACACCATTTACACCAGCTGCTGCAACGCCGACAAGGGCATTTACTATTACACCACCTACGATCAGCATCAGATCTCCGCAGTGGATATGCACCGGGAAAACCTGGACGGAAACGCCCTGGTGTGTTTCCCCATGAACACCGAGCCGGTCGTTTTCTGGCAGAACGCCGCCAAACAGTAAGCCGCATTTCGCCCAACCACTCTCATGCCCCGCCGGGGTCAGGCTACTGCCGGAACGGGCGGCGACCATCCGCACGGCCGGCGATGCAGAACCCGCCGGAAACGGGATCGTAAAAACGAAAGCGGCGTGACCTTCGCCACGCCGCCCCGGAACGCACAGAGCGTTCCCTTCCTTTGATTTTATGGTCTTGCGGCCGCCCGGTCTTTTCCGGGCGGTCTTTTTTGCGCGTTGCTTATTCGTTCACGGCCCGCTTGCGCCCGGCACTCGCCTGCTTTTCAAGCAGCTGAGAAGCCAGCCCGATGCGGTTGGTCTTGAAGTGGAAGAACGGCCGCTCCGGCAGCGCAAAGATCTCTTCCGGCTGCATGAAATCATCCAGCACCGCGCGAATGGCGGGCTCCACATCTGCCACGCTGAAGCCATGCTCCAGCACCACATACAGATACGGCACAAAGCACCCGGGGTGCTCTTTGTCCGGAATGATCACAAAGAACTCATCCAGAATCCCCTTCACGTTTGCGTCCGCCACCAGATTTTCCATGGGCAGCAGGGCCAGCTCGCCGCCTCCGAAGCGGGGGCTGTGGCCGCGGGTCAGGGTATATACCACGCCGTCCTCGGTGATGTAGCCCAAATCGCCCAGATGCAGCCACACCTGCCCGTCTGCATGGCGCTGAAGCACCTCTGCCGTGGCCTCCGGGCTGTCGTAGCCCAGCATATTGCCGGGGCCGGTGCGGCACAGCTCGCCCACAAACCCATAATCCAGCTCCTCCTGCGTGCCCGGCTTGAACACGCCCAGCACCGTCAGCGGCATGGGAATGCCCACGTTGCCGTTCCGGATGGGATAGGGAGACATGGGCATGGTGATGTTGGAGCCCGCCTCGCTGCACCCATAGCCGGTGGTGAGGGTGGCCTTGCAGCCGTGCTTTTGCAGGAACTGTTGGGCCGTTTGCATCTGGGTGTTGTTCATTGCCTCGGCGCCCGCGCCCGCCACCAGCAGATGCGACAAGTCGTAATCCTCCGGAATGCGGGCGCTGTGCACCAGCACATCCACAAACATGGGAATGAGCGGCCAGCAGTTGGGCCGGTAGTGCATCAACTCCAGGTCCACATCCTCCGGCCGGCAGAAGGGGTCCAGAATCAGCAGCTTATTGGAAGTAAGCGGCAGAAGCATCATGGACACCACCACGGCCACCAGACAGGGCGGCAGCACCGTGATCAGCCAGGTGGGACGGAACTGATCCGACGCGCCGTAGAAGTTCATCTGGTACACCACACCGATCATGGAATAGGCCGAATGCACCACCTGCTTGGACGGCCCGGTGGAGCCGCTGGTGTAGGCACAGAACAGCGGCCGGTTTTCATCCTGGGGCACCGCGGGCAGCTGCTCCACTGCGTCCCCCAGCGCCAGAAAATCGTTCCAGCCGAGAACTGCCGGGCCTTCGGCGCTACGCGCCGTATAGTGCTCGTCCAGCGTTGTGCGGATGTTGGGCCGCAGCGTGTCGTAATCGCAGGAGGCGCAGGGGTCCACCAGCACCACGTGCTTCACCTGCCCGGAGGCCAGATAGGCCTTCATCTCCCGCATGGTGAGGAAATCGTGGGCAAAAATCACCGAAGCGCCGGATTTCTCCACCGCCTCCACATTTTCCCGCAGGGTGTTGTCCCGGCAGACTAGCGCCGCACCTACCTGTTCCGCGGCCAGCAGCAGATACAGAAACTCCGGCACCGACTGCAGGAACACCGGAATCCGGTCCCCCTCGCCGATTCCCAGCGCGTGCAGGGCCTTGGCTACCTGATCGGCCTTTTTCAGAAGCTCGTCCCAGGAAATGTCGTTGCCATAGTAGTGCACCGCCGGAACCGCCCGGCCGGGCATATTCTGCTCCAGATAGGCGCGCAGAGTGCAGTGGGGCACCTCCATCCCCTCCACCATCTGCGGCGGATAATACTTCATCCAGGGCCGCTCCTCACTGGCAAGGCGGCGCTTCACCATCTGATCCATTTGCTGTTCTCCTTTTGTTTTGGCAGAGGTCTGCCTTGTATTTTTGTTCCGTGACAGCAGATATGTTCCCGCCCCCATTTGCTGCACGTTGAGCTGCCGGGGCCTTTGGTCCGTGCCCCGGCGCGTGGGCGGCAGGGCATTTTTGCCCGTTCCGCTCTGCGTCTGTTACCACCATACCATGTTTTTGTGCAAAACATCCGTGCCACATCTTGCCAAAAATTGACGAAATGAATTCACAACGGCACAGAACGATTCACACGGTTTCCGGTTGTTTTCCGTGCCGCTCTTTCTCCTGCCGGCCGGCGCTACCCGCGGGGCTTCGGCCTTCTGTGCTCCCGGGCCGGACGCAAAAAAAGCGGAGGATGCCGGTGCATCCTCCGCTTTCTGCGTCTTTGATTCAATTTTAATCGTTAAATCGCGTCTTATCCGTTCACTTCCACCGGAATCCCCACCAAAATGTACCGAGAATTTTCCGTCTCATAAGAGCAGGTGGAAAGGAACACGGCCCGCTCCACCTGGTTTACCTCCACCGTGGTATCGGCCGCAAACGAGGACTTGCGCATCACACCGCTCAGGTAGGTTTGAAATGCTTCCACACTGCCCAGCTGCTGATAGACCTCATCCGTATCCACGGTAATGTACCCGGCAATCAGATCCAGCCGCCAGTTCTTTTCCGGGGTCAGCAGCCACATCACCGGATGAGCATCGTAGTATTCCTGCTTGGAAAAATCGTGCAGGGTGCCGAACATGGAATCGTTTTTCATGCTGTGCCCGTAAATCACCGGGGCCGGGTCCTGAAAGCCCGGGTCTGCGGCGCAATCCAGAAATAGGCTGCCCGCCTTGTTGTAGCTGCCGTCCAGCATGGTATACAGATAATCATCGTTGGTGCGCCCCTGCATCACCGGGTAGTTGATGGGGGTTCCCTCGCAGTACAGCCAGCCCACCACGTCCGGGTTCTGGGCTTTCAGGTGGTCAAAATCCACCTGAATGGGCACCTTGTTCAGGTCCGTCTCCGCTTGCTGCTCCGGCTGGCTGCTGACATACTGGCTGGCCGCGCTCTCATACATCCGGTCGCCCTCCCGGTATTCACTCAGGATGGTCCAGATGTTCCACAGCGAAAACACAAGCCCCGCTGCGCAGACCAGGCAAAACAGACGCACAAGTAATTTTTTCATGGCATGGTTCCTTTTCCCGGCCGGGCAGCGCCCGCCGTTTTTTTACCGAAATCTCTGTAAAAAGTATAGCATATCCCGTCCGGCAGAGCAACAAAAGCGGCCCGCACAGCTGCCGCAGGCAAGCTATACGGGCCGCAGGGCCGAAGCCGGGGCAAGCGCCCGGTTCTTAAGGTTTAGTGGTTGGCGCGGCGGCGAGCCACGACCAGAGCGGCGGCGCAAAGAACCGCAGCGGCGCCATACAGGGCCAGAGGCTCCGTATCCGCCGTTTTGGGCGAGGCCTTTACCGGCACTGCCGTTGCGGCAGGGGCGGCCTCGTCCTTCTTCTCGCTCTTATCGCTCTTGTCCGAAGAAGGCTTCTTGGTGGGAGCGGGAGTCGGCTCGGTGGTCGGCTTGGTGGTCGGCTTGGTGGTCGGCTCGGTGGTCGGCTCGGTGGTCGGCTCGGTAGTCGGCTCGGTGGTCGGCTCCGCAGTCGGCTCGGTGGTCGGCTCCGGCACAATGATCTCGTCAAAGCTCATGGCAATGTCGAAATCCAGGCCGGCCAGAATCGTGTCACAGCCGGGGCAAGCCAGCCGTGCTGCTTCCTTCTCCTCGGCCGTAAAAGTGTGGGTGTACTCCCGCTCAAACACCGTGCCGTCGGCCAGGGTGCCGAACACTTTACAGGTGATGCTCAGGTCATCGTCCACCGAGAGGCACAGCTCATCGTTGCGCCACTCGAACTCCTTCTGCTGCTCCGGCAGACCGACTTTGGGGTAGAAGGGGCCCATCTCCCAGCCGTTCTTCTTCATCGAAACCGCATGCACGCCCACCTGGACCTGCTCGGTGCTCTGCACGTTTCCATTCTCGTCCACACGGCGGACTTCCACCGTGCCGGGAATGCGCACATCCACATGATGCAGCGGCCAGCCGGTCATTTCAGCAGGCTCCAGGGTGGAGGCGGGCACGCTGCCCTCAGCCTGTGCTTCAGCCGGGGCATCCTCCGCGAACACCGCAGCAGACAACACCGAAATGCTCAGCCCCAGCGCCAGCACCAGCGACAAAAACTTTTTCATCTCGTGTTTCTCCTATGATCTGAATTAGTGATTGGCCTTCTTGCGGCGGTAGATCACAACACCCAGGGCAACCACGCAGGCCACGCCCAGCACACCGTACAGGGCCAGGTTCGCAGTGTCGCCGGTCTTGGGGGAAGCGGGAGTCTGGGCTGCGGGCACTGCGGTGGCAGCAGCAGCGGTAGAATCGGGCTTCTTGTCGTTCTTGTCGCTCTTGTCAGAAGAGGGCTTCTGCGTGGGAGCGGTGGTGGGGTTGCTGGTAGGCTCCGCAGTGGGAGCGGTAGTGGGCTCCGCAGTAGGCGCGGCGGTGGGCTCCGCAGTGGGAGCAGCGGTGGGCTCCGCGGTGGGAGCGGCAGTGGGCTCCGCAGTGGGAGCGGTAGTGGGCTCCGCAGTGGGAGCGGTAGTGGGCTGAGGTGCCGCAATGGTCACGGAAGCGGAGGTTGCGGCCATATCGATGTCCTCAGGGTCACCGGAGTTGCCCTCGATGTAGGCCGTGATGTAGCTGCTCACACCGATCTTGATTTCGCCCGTGACACCATCCTTCACGTCAAACACCAGGGTGGCGGCGGTGCCGTTCTTGTTCACAGAACCGCTCTTCATCTCCCAAATCATGCGGGTACGGGCGTTGTTAACGGTCAGCGAATCAAACACATCGCCGTTCTCGGCCGAGTTGTAGGTGATCTGGCTCTGGTCGTAGACCAAGTCGCTGCCCATCCCGGTGTAGTTGCCGTCCATGCCGCTCAGGCTCAGTTCCAACGTCACCTGCTTCTTGTCCTCGCTCAGGGTGGCTGTGGCGGTCATGGTGGGGGTGGCTGCCTTGGCAAAGGCAGTGGCGCACAGTGTTACTGCCATGCACAGGGTGCACAACAGTGCCGTCAATTTCTTTTTCATTGGTATCTTCCTCCTATATTTTCAGCAGTCAGCCCGCCGCCCGGTCAGCCGCCGGGTGCGGCCGCTCCTTCCGGCGGCGGG
>SFJO01000008.1 GCA_004555865.1 Oscillospiraceae bacterium | reverse complement strand
CTCGTCCAACAACGGCGATCCCACACAGGACTTCTTTGATTGTTCGCTGCACCGCAAGGACAAGGAGAAGTGCAAGGGACACTTCATTCGGGTCAAGGTTTTGGAGCGTGTGGTTCTGAAACACATTCAGGCTGTGACGAGCTACATTCTGCGGCATGAGGAACATTTCCGTGCGGTAATGGAAGAACAGCTCCGGCTGGAAAGCAGCGAGCAGATCCGCATCCGCAGAAAACGGTTGGAACGGAACGAAAACCGCATCGCTGAGCTGAAACGGCTGTTCATCAGGATTTACGAGGACAACGCCAGCGGGCGGCTGAGCGATGACCGCTTCGATATGCTGAGCCTGACCTATGAAACAGAGCAGAAGCAGTTGGAGGCCGAGTGCGTTATTTTGCGGCAGGAAATTGAAGTACAGGAACGACAGAACGAAAACATTGAGAAATTCATTCAGACGGCTCACAAGTATGTAGGCATCGACGAGCTGGACGGCTACGCTCTGCGGGAGCTGGTGTCCGCCATCTATGTGGACGCACCGGACAAATCCAGCGGGAAGCGGGTGCAGCACATCCACATCAAGTACGACGGGCTGGGGTTTATCCCGCTGAAAGAGCTGATGAAAGAGGGTACGGCGTGACCGAAGTCACGCCGTACCCCTTGAAAACTCAAGGTTTTCACCATTTTTTGATTTTACTGTTTTACGACCACCCGGCTATCTCCCATGCGGTTTTTTGTATGATCGTGCCAACTGTTTCGGTGGGGCGGTTTTATTCGTTTGAGTCTGCCTTTTCTCGAGTTTTAAAGCAGCAATAAACGGCGCTCAGCACATCGGCACAAAAAACGAATTGCAAAACAATGTTCATGGCCACTGCTTTTCCCGAAAGGCGGCCCTCCTTCCCGCATTTCAACAATCCGCTGATTCCATACATGGAGGTGGACAACAGGAGAAAATAATCAAACAGAACCAAAAACGGGATCAAGGGAAGCATCATAACGAAAAAGCCTGCGGCAACCAGGAAAATCAGCAGAAACACGGGAACGTTGCATAGCTTTAACACCATACACCAAAATACGATCCGATGGCCGCTGCAATCCGTTTTGGCAAGATAAAATGCATACAGTGCGCCCAAAAGCATCACGATCGCAAACGCGATTCCTCCTCTGGGCAGCGCCGCTGCATCCGTCAGAAAAAGCCCCAGCAGAAAATACGGCGCAGACATCATCACAATCATTGGCAACTTCTTCAAACCGAGCCCTCCAATTCAAATCTAATTGTTCCGGGAAAGCCGCCCCCTGTCGTTTCGCTCATCGTACATTTCGGAAAGACTATGCAGCTCACAGCCGTCAAGCGAGTGAATTTGTTTTTTATGACCTTAATTGCGGCATCCATATTCTACTTCGAATAAACCGATGATGCACCGTAATCAATGGCTTCATTTGACGGATCGGCTTTTCCGCACCCAACGCAGAAAAGCACCCTGAAAAGGCAAAGCAAGGTCATCGTCTCCTTTTTCACGATAAGCTCCTCTCCGTAAGTTTTTCTTGATTGATCAAAGCCAGACGCACGCTTCAACCTATCCCTTCAGCTTGCTCAAATAGCGGTACACCGTTGCTTCCGAGGCCCCCATCTGGGCCGCCACCTCGCTGACCGCCCCCTTCATGGAAAACAGCCCGGCTCGGTGCAGATTTTCCACAATGCGGATTTTCTCCTTCATGGTCAGCCGCTCCGACGGCAGGCCGGCCCGGCCGGTCACCTCTTCCACGGCGGTGCGCACGGCATCCGGCAGCGCGGCCGTGAGGGCCTCTGCCCCGGTGCCCCGGTCGCCTTCCCCGTGCAGCCCGCACAGGGCCAGCAGCTCCCGGGCCATCCGGCTGTATTTGGCTGCATCAAAATAAATGCAGAGCATCCCGATCAGCGCCTCACCGTCCCGGATGAACAGCGCCGAGGCCCGCAGCCGCCCCTTGGCCGCGCTCTCGGCCTGGTAGCCCGTCACAAACTCCCGGGTGCGCCAAAGCCCATCCTGCACAAAGCGCCGCGCCATGCCGCACAGCGGTGCGCCCAGGCTCTGGCCGGTCACCCCGCCGTTGGCAAGGGCCGCCACGGCCCCCGTCTCGCCGGTCAAATCGTGCAGCGCCACCTCATAATCCGGCCCAAGGGCCTGCCCGAGAAAGGGCACCAGTGCCCGGTAGGGTTCCAGTCGTCTGTCCATGTGCTTCACCGCCCCACTGCCGCCTTTCGCGGCGTTCCATAATAAAAAATTCTCATCACTTCTGTTTCTCAAACCATACCATTTCAACAGGTTTTTGGCAACTGTTTTTGTGGTGCATCCGTTCTTTTCGGAGTTCTGCCAAATTCAGGACCGTTTTTTCGTCACTTGTGATAAGAATGCCTCATCAAGCAAATCTTTTATTGACTTTTTCTTTCTCCGGCGCTAGGATAGAATCAAATGCAGAAGCGGCTGTGAGGATTTTCGTGCGTTTGCGCACCCGTTTTTCGGTTCTCCTCCGGCCGCTTCTTCCATAAAAAACGCTTTGGCTCAAAGTGACAAAGGAGGAATTTCCCCGTGAAACAAGTACTTGCTACCGAACAGGCCCCCGCTGCCATCGGCCCCTACTCTCAGGGCATTGCCGCCGGTGAAACCGTTTACGTTTCCGGCCAGCTGCCGCTGGACCCCGCCACCGGCGCCTTCCCTGAGGGCATTGCCGCCCAAACGGCCCAGTCGCTGAAGAACATCCAGGCCATTCTGGCCCAGCAGGGCATGACCCTGGCCAACGTGGTAAAAACCACCGTGTTCCTGGCGGACATCAACGACTTCGCCGAGATGAACAAGGTATATGGTGAGTTCTTCACCCAGCCTTACCCCGCCCGCAGCGCGGTGCAGGTGGCCAAACTGCCCAAGGATGCGCCGCTGGAGATCGAGTGCATCGCCGTAAAGTAACACACCCGCGCTGCGCCGGCACGGCGCAGTAAAATAAGCCCGGGCGACATTGCGGCCGCCGGGTGTGCAGCCTTTGCTACAAAATTTTGTAAGAAATAGGGGAATCCATTATGAAAAAGCTACTGAACAATCTGCCCTTCCGGCTTTTGCTCGGCATTCTTGTCGGCATTCTGCTCGGCCAGTTCTTCCCGGAAAGCGCCATGAAGGTGGTTGTCACCCTGCAGTACATCATGGGGCAGCTCATCACCTTCTGCGTGCCGCTGATCATCATCGGCTTCATCGCGCCCTCCATCACCAAATTAGGCTCCAACGCCTCCCGCCTGCTGGGCGTGGCGGTGGTCATCGCCTACGTTTCTTCCATCTGCGCGGCGTTCATGAGCACCGCCGCCGGCTATGTGCTGATTCCGCACCTGTCCATTGACACGGAGGTTGCCGGCCTGCGCGAACTGCCCGGCGTGGTGTTTGAGCTGAACATCCCCCAGATCATGAGCGTGATGAGCGCCCTGGTGCTGAGCGTGCTGGTGGGCCTGGCCGCAACCTGGACCAAGAGCAAGCTGACCTGCGATTTCCTGGGCGAGTTCCAGAACATCGTGCTGGACATCGTGGGCAAGATCATCATTCCCATCCTGCCCTTCTACATTGCAGCCACCTTCTGCAACCTGAGCTATGAGGGCATGATCACCCACCAGCTGCCCGCGTTCATCCAGATCATCCTCATCGTCATGGCCGGCCACTACATCTGGCTGGCGGTGCTGTACCTGCTGGCCGGTGCCTATTCCGGCAAGAACCCCATGGAAGTGCTGCGCCACTATGGCCCCGCTTACCTGACCGCCGTGGGCACCATGTCCAGCGCGGCCACCCTGGCGGTGGCCCTGCGCTGCGCCCGCAAGAGCAAGGTTCTGCGGGAGGATATGGTGAGCTTCGGCATTCCGCTGTTCGCCAACATCCACCTGTGCGGCTCGGTGCTGACGGAGGTGTTCTTCTGCATGACCATCTCCAAGATCCTGTACGGCCATCTGCCCAGCGTGGGTACCATGATCCTGTTCTGCCTGCTGCTGGGGATCTTCGCCATCGGCGCCCCCGGCGTGCCCGGCGGCACCGTCATGGCCTCGCTGGGCCTGATCACCGGCGTGCTGATGTTTGACGACGCCGGCACCGCCCTGATGCTGGCCATCTTTGCCCTGCAGGACAGCTTCGGCACCGCCTGCAACGTCACCGGCGACGGCGCGCTGACCCTGATGCTCACCGGCTATGCCGAAAAGCACGGCATTGAGACGCAGACGCTGGAAAGCCCCATCCTGTAATGGGGCCTGATTCCGTCGTGCGGCTCTGATAAAACACACAAAACGGCGGAGGTCTTTTTCAAAAAGGCCTCCGCCGCTTTTTTGTGCCCAGCGCCGCGCCTTCCGCCTTGTTCGGCAGCGGCAAAACGCTTCTATGCAGATATTTTTCACAGATCATGCCGCAAGTTTACAGTTTGTTTATTCCCGCAGGGCCTTCCGGCGCTGCTTCCAATCCGGCATCAGGCGGGTCATCAAGGCCCAGAACTCCGCTTGGTGATTTGGGTGCACAAAATGACAATATTCGTGCAAAACAACATATTCCACCTGCTCCTGCGGCCGCGCGGCCAGACGAAGGTTTAATGTGATGCGCCGTTTGCCGGGGGCGCACACTCCCCAGCGGGTGGTCATGTCCCGCACGTTCAGCTCCGGGCGCTGGCCGTTCAGCACCTGTTCAAACAGCGGAAAATACTGCTCGCTCACCCGGGTAAACCGCTCCAGCGCGGCCGCCTTGTCCGGCAGCGGCTCCTGAGGGCGACTCTGGGCTGCCTGTACGCGCTGTTCGATCCACCCTGCATGACGGAATACCATCTCGTCGGCCTGGGCCAGCGTTGCCCGGGCCGGAACGCTCAGGCGCACCCGGCCGTCCGGCGCAACGCGCAGATTGAAGTTTTTCACCCCGCCACGAACCAACGTATATTCGATTTTTCCTGCTTTTCGGCTGGTCACATTTTTTGCTGCCATCTGTTTTTCCCTCCCGGTCAACCACCGTTTGTCAATAGCTTATCATATCATATTCGCCCGAAAGGGTGCAAAAATTGGCCCGCCTTTTTTGTGGATTTTTTGGCAGGCTCTCCCCTTGACGGACACTATATCTAGTGTCATAATATTAAACGTGCAGTGTGGGTACCCTAAATATACCACCTGTATAACAAAACCTTTAATCCGGCCGCGGCCGGGCCCGAGACGTTTTGTTCCTTGGCCGGTCGGGTCGTTTTTCGTGCCCTGGCTATGGGCTGCCCGTTACTTTTCATTGACCCGAGGAGGAACCCCATGATCAAAAGCATTATCAAGCGCGATGGCCGTCAGGTTCTGTTCGATGAGAGCAAAATCGCCAAGGCCGTTCTCAAAGCCATGATCTCCACCGGCGATGACAACGCCGCCGAAGCCGCCCATGTGGCCAATCTGGTCACCACCAAGCTGGAGCAAATCTGCGGCGACGATGCCCCCCAGATCGAGCAGGTGCAGGATCTGGCCGAAAAGGCCCTGATGGAAACCGGCCACGAGGAGGCTGCCAAGCACTACATCCTGTACCGGGCCAACCGCACCCGCATCCGCGAGGCCAACACCAGCCTGATGCGCACCATCGACGAGATCACCAATGTGGACGCCCGCCTGAGCGACATGAAGCGGGACAACGCCAACATTGACGGCAACACCGCCATGGGCAGCATGCTGCAGATCGGCACCGCCGGGGCCAAGGCCTACAACTCGGCCTACCTGCTCACCCCCGAGCAGGCCCGCGCCCATGCGGAGGGTGACATCCACATCCACGACTTTGATTTCTATTCTCTGACCACCACCTGCACCCAGATCGACATTCTGCGTCTGTTCCACGATGGCTTCTCCACCGGCCACGGCTTCCTGCGGGAGCCCAACGGCATTGCCAGCTATGCGGCGCTGGCGGCCATCGCCATTCAGTCCAACCAGAACGATCAGCACGGCGGCCAGAGCATTCCCAACTTTGACTACGGCATGGCCGAGGGCGTTGCCAAAACCTTCGCCAAGCTGTACGCCCGCAAGCTGCACGAGGCCATTGAGGACGTGCTGTGCACCGAGGACGAGACCCCGCTGGTGGAAAAGGCCATCGCCGCCGCCGGCCACAAGCCCCAGCTGCAGCGGGATGCCGCCGACTACGACGCCAAGGTGGCCCAGGTGCTGATTGAGGACGAGCGCCTGAGCGCCGACCAGGCCGACCGTCTGGTGGCCAAGGCCCGCCAGCGCGCCGAGAAGCAGACCGACCGGGAGACCTACCAGGCCATGGAGGGCTTTGTGCACAACCTGAACACCATGCACAGCCGCGCCGGCGCCCAGACCCCTTTCAGCAGCATCAACTACGGCACCGACACCTCGCCCGAGGGTCGCATGGCCATCCGCAACGTGCTGCTGGCCGAGGATGCCGGCCTGGGCCACGGCGAGACCCCCATCTTCCCCATTCACATCTTCAAGGTGAAGGAGGGCGTCAACTACAACGAGAGCGACCCCAACTACGACCTGTTCCAGCTGAGCATGAAGGTGAGCGCCAAGCGGCTGTTCCCCAACTATGTGTTCCTGGATGCCCCCTTCAACCTGCAGTACTACAAGCCCGGCCATCCCGAAACCGAGGTTGCCACCATGGGCTGCCGCACCCGCGTGATGGGCAACGTGTACGACCCCACCCGCGAGATCAGCTACAGCCGCGGCAACCTGAGCTTCACCTCCATCAACCTGCCCCGTCTGGCCATTGAGAGCAACCACGACGAGAAGCTGTTCTACCAGAAGCTGGACAAGATGATGGAGCTGGTGGCTCAGCAGCTGTTGGACCGCTTCGAGATCCAGGCCTCCAAGCGGGTGTACAACTATCCGTTCCTCATGGGCCAGGGCGTCTGGCTGGACAGCGAGAAGCTCGGCCCCAACGATGAGGTGCGCGAGGTGCTGAAGCACGGCACCCTGTCCATTGGCTTCATTGGCCTGGCCGAGACCCTGACCGCCCTGTACGGCCACCACCACGGCGAGAGCGACGAGATGGAGAAGAAGGGCCTGGAGATTATCGGCCATATGCGCAAGTTCTGCGACTCCAAGAGCCAGGAAATGCACATGAACTTCACCCTGCTGGGAACCCCCGCCGAGGGCCTGAGCGGCCGCTTCACCCGCCTGGATCAGAAGCGCTACGGTAAGATCCCCGGCGTGACCGATCGGGAGTACTACACCAACAGCTTCCACGTTCCCGTGTGGTACAACATCTCCGCCTACGATAAGATCCAGAAGGAAGCCCCCTTCCACGCCCTGACCAACGCCGGTCACATCAGCTACGTGGAGCTGGATGGCGACACCGCCAACAACCTGGAGGCCTTTGAGAGCGTGGTGCGCTGTATGCACGATGCGGGCATCGGCTACGGCAGCATCAACCACCCCGTCGACCGTGACCCTGTGTGCGGCTACGTGGGCGTGATCGGCGATGTGTGCCCCCGGTGCGGCCGCCGCAGCGGCGAGCCTCTGAGCGCCGAAAAACTGGCCGAGCTGCGCCGCAAGTACCCCAGCGTGCCCAAGTTCTGCGGCTGCGAATAATTCTGCCGCTGTCTGTTGCCAAGGCAACACATCTCAGCGCCAATTTGTGGTATGATGATTTCAGCGAGAACGCAAGATTTAGTGTTTTAGTTTCATTTCTGCATCTACATCCTGTGTTTTTGTTTGAAAGCCCAATGTTTTACAAACGCCACAGCGGGCGGAGTTTGCCGCCTGCTGCCCAAATAAAAGGAGGAACCGTTTATGTCCGCTATGCAGCGTCAGTCCGTCGTTGGCAATCATGTTGAGTTTGAGCGCATTCGCCGCATCACCGGTTATCTGGTGGGTACCATGGATAAGTGGAACGATGCCAAGAAGGCCGAGGAGCGGGACCGTGTGAAGCACGGCACCAAACTGTGACCCTCCGTCTGGCCGGCTTTGCCGGTGACAGCATTGTGGATGGGCCGGGCATTCGGTTCACCACCTTCTGCCAGGGCTGCCCCCATCACTGCCCCGGCTGCCAGAACCCCGAAACCTGGCCCTTCGAGGGCGGCTTTGAGGTCACGCCGGAAGACGTGGTGGAGCACGTAAAGCGCAACCCCCTCACCCGCGGCGTCACCTTCTCCGGCGGCGAGCCGTTTGCTCAGGCGGCCGCCCACGCCGAACTGGCCCGTCAGCTGAAGGCGGCAGGCTACGAAGTGGCCAGCTACACCGGCTACACCTTTGAGCAGCTGCTGGAAGAGCAGGACCCCGCCAAGCTGGACCTGCTGCAGCAGCTGGACATTTTGGTGGATGGCCCCTTCCGGCAGGAGGAGCTGAGCCTGGAGCTGCGCTTTCGCGGCAGCGCCAACCAGCGCATTCTGAACGTCCCCCAGAGCCTTGCCCAAGGCAAAGCCGTGTGGGAGACCCGTCCCCGCTGGGTGGGCGATGAGATTCATTGACCCCCTGCCTGCGCCAATTTTGATGGTATACAAAAAGGCTTCCCCCCACGGGGAAGCCTTTTTGCGTCTCGTTTGCTTTTGCTGCCACTGGTGCTCAGGCCTGCGCCTTCCGGCTTATGCCGCTTTGTTGCGGCCGCCCAGTTCCAGCTTTTCCAGCTTTTCACGCAGCTCCGACAGCCGGCCGGTGTGGCGCAGGTTCTCCATCCGCGGGAAGGCCCGCAGCAGACGGCGCGCGCCCCGGGTGCTGAACAGCCGGGTGTCGGTCAGCTCAGCCCGCAGCATATCGTACCGGGCCTGCAATTCTGCCTGCCGCTGCAGCAGCTCGTCCTTTGCGGTGTCCACCTGAATTTCCAGGGCCAGCTTGCCGGCTTCCAGCGTCTCCTTGCTTTCGTCCAGCTTTTCATCCGCCTGCAGGGCAGCCCCGCCCACCTTCTCGGTGAGCCGGTCGCTGCCTTTGCGCAGCGCTTCGGCAATACGGTCCAGCTCGCTCAAATCGTGCTCCAGGCCGGCCACCACACGCAGCGTGGCAAGCAGGTCCACCACAAACAGGGCTGTCATGCTGCCCAGCATCGCCAGCCCGATCTTGTGGGGAATCGCCAGCACCAGCTTCATCACCACCGGATGCACCACCCGCACCATGATGGTTGCGCCAATGCCCCACAGAATGCTGAACTCCAGGCAGATGTAGCCGCCCAGATTGAAGGGCTTGTCGCTGTAATCCCACCAGGTGGTGTGAAACAGCGTCTTGAGGGCCCAGCCGCCCACCAGCTCAATGAGGGTGGTCAGCAGCATTCCCCCCGCAAACAGAATCAGCAAGTTGTCCTGCAGCGGCAGCAGCAGGGTGAGCACCGCCGCCATGCCGCAGCCGTAAATGGGGCAGAGCGGCCCGTTCAAAAAGCCCCGGTTCACCAGTTTGCCGGTGTCCAGCGCGGCGTAGGCCACCTCGGTGCACCAGCCCAGAAATGCATAGATAAAAAACAGCCAGAGCAGTTGATAAATTGGAAAAAGATGCAGCTGCATGGCAGGAATCCCTCCTTTCGAAATTGGACAAAATCGAATGATTTTCATTATAGCATGGCCGATGGTTTTTTCCAATGCAAATTCCGGGCGAAGCAGCCGCGGAAATTTCCCGCCCATATGCTATAATAGAAAAAACGCTTCTGCATTTTCTGCCGGAAAGGAGGCCCTGCTCATGACGCCGGAGCGCTGGATTCTGCACTGCGACTGCAACAGCTTTTACGCCAGCGTGGAGCTTTTGGCCCACCCGGAGCTGCTGAACACCCCGGTGGCCGTCTGCGGCGACCCGGAGGGCCGTCACGGCATCGTGCTGGCCAAAAACGAAGCCGCAAAGAAGTACCACATTCAAACCGCCGAAACCATCTGGAGCGCCCGCTCCAAGTGCCCGAATCTGGTGCTTCTGCCGCCCCACCGGGAAAAGTACAGCCACTATTGCCGGGTGATCAACGACATTTACGAAAAATACAGCGACCGGGTGGAGGCATTCAGCATCGACGAGAGCTGGCTGGACATCACCCACACCTGGCACCTGTTCGCGGCCGACCCCATCGCCCTGGCCAACCAGATCCGCCGGGAGGTGCAGGCCGTCACCGGCCTGACCATCAGCGTGGGGGTCAGCTTCAACAAGGTGTTCGCCAAGCTGGGCAGCGACTACAAAAAGCCCAATGCCACCACCGTCATCCGCCCGGAGGACGTGGAGCGCATCGTCTGGCCCCTGCCGGTGACCGACCTTTTGTATGTGGGGCGCTCGGCCGCCCAGTCCCTGGCCCGGATGGGCATCCGCACCATCGGCCAGCTGGCCGCCGCCGACCCTGCCTCTCTCACCGGGGCGCTGGGCAAGCTTGGGGGCGAGCTGTCCCGCTACGCCCGCGGGGAGGACGACGCGCCGGTGCGCTTTGTGGGTGAGAGCGACCCCATCAAAAGCGTGGGCAACGGCATGACCTTCCGCCGGGATCTGGCCGGGGAAGCGGACATTCGCACCTCCCTTGCCGCCCTGTGCGATGAGGTGGCCAGCCGCCTGCGCCGCCACGGCCTGTGGGCCGGGGGCGTGCAGCTGACCATCCGCGACCCCCAGTTCAAAAGCATCACCCGGCAAAAGCGGCTGCCCCAAAGCAGCCACCTGGCCAGCGAGCTGGCCGCCGCCTGCCTGGAACTGGTACAGGCCAACTGGCGGCCCGTCACGAAGCCCATCCGGATGCTGACCGTGACCGCCCTCTCCCTCACCGAAGAGCCGCTGGGCATTCAGCAGAGCTTCTTTGAAGACGCCCCCGTTCCCGATGAAAAACGGGAGCGGCTGGAGGCCAGTTTGGACGCTATCCGCAAAAAATACGGCCAGCAGGCCGTCGGCCCCGCCAGCACTGTAAAAAACCAGCTGGGCCTGGCCGGGCCGGGCGCCGAGACCCGAAAGGCCACCCTGACCCCGGACAAGGAGCCGGAAAACGGCTTTGAAGAAAAGGTAAAGGGGCCGCTGTGAAGCGGATGTTTTTCCTTGTCGGTTTCATTTCGTCACGGCATCCAAACGGCCGCAAAAAAGCGCCGCTGCCCTCAGTTGATGGGCAGCGGCGCTTTTTTATTCCGGTTTGCGGCGCTTATTCGGCGCTCTTGGGGGCAGCGGGCAGTTCGCACAGAATGTGCAGATCCTCCAGCTGCTTGGGGTCCACCACATCGGGGCAGCCGCTCATCACTTCGCCGGCGTTCTGCACCTTGGGGAAGGCGATCACGTCACGGATGGAGTCGCGGCCCAGCATCAGCATAACCATACGGTCCAGGCCATAGGCCATGCCGCCGTGCGGGGGTGCGCCGTAGCGGTAGGCATCCATCAGGAAGCCGAAGCAGGTGCGGGCACGCTCTTCGGTAAAGCCCAGCGCCTTGAACATATGCTGCTGCAGGGCAGGGTCGTTGATGCGCATGGAGCCGCCGCCCATCTCCACACCGTTCAGCACGATGTCGTAAGCCACGGCGTAGCAGGCGCCCGGATCGGATTCCACCTTGTCGATGCAGTCGGCACGGGGCAGGGTGAACGGATGGTGCATGGCCATCCAGCGGCCCTCCTCCTCGCTGTACTCGAACAGCGGGAAGTCGGTGACCCACAGGAAGTTGAACTTGCTCTGGTCGATCAGGTCGTACTTCTTGGCCACCAGCAGGCGGATCTGGCCCAGCGCGGTGCAGGCCTTCACCCAGTTGGCATCGGCGGCAACCAGCAGCACGTCGCCGGTTTCCAGCCCGGCGGCGGCGCGCAGGGCAGCCTTCTCCTCCTCGGTGAGGAACTTCTCAAAGCTGGAGGTCTCGTTTTCGGTCGTCAGGCGGGTGTAGGCCAGGCCCTTGATGCCGTAGGTCTTGGCATCGGCGGCCAGCTTGTCGATGTTCTTGCGGGTCAGCTTGTCGGCCATGCCCTTGCAATTGATGCAGCGCACGGTGCCGCCGGCCTCCAGGGCCGCCTTGAAGGGCACGAACTCGGTGCCGCGCACGGCCTCGCTCACGTCCAGAATCTCCAGGCCGAAGCGGGTGTCGGGCTTATCGCTGCCGAAACGGTTCATGGCCTCGTCCCAGGGCATCCGCTGGAAGGGAGTGGCCACGTCCACGTTCAGAATCTCTTTCCACAGGGTCTTGATCAGGCCCTCGTTCAGGGTCATGATGTCGTTGTCGTCCACAAAGCTCATTTCCAGGTCGATCTGGGTGAACTCGGGCTGACGGTCGGCACGCAGGTCCTCATCGCGGAAGCAGCGGGCGATCTGGAAGTACCGGTCAAAGCCCGAGAGCATCAGCAGCTGCTTGTACAGCTGAGGACTCTGGGGCAGGGCGTAAAAACGGCCGGGCTGCACACGGCTGGGCACCAGATAATCGCGAGCGCCCTCGGGGGTGGACTTCATCAGGATGGGGGTCTCGATCTCGGTGAAGTGATGGTCGCAGAAATAGTTGCGCACAATCTGGCAGATGCGGCTGCGCACCATCAGGGGCTGATGCATGCTCTCCCGGCGCAGATCCAGGTAGCGGTACTTCAGGCGCAGTTCGTCCTTCACGCTCACCTCGTCGCGAATCTCGAAGGGCGTGGTCTCAGCCTCGCTCAGCACCCGCAGCTCGCTCACATACAGCTCCACATCGCCGGTGGCAATCTTGGTGGTCTTGGCATCCCGCTCACGCAGCAGGCCCTTGGCGATCACCACATATTCGCTGCGCAGGCTCTGGGCCTTGGCAAACACGTCCCGGTCGGTGCCGTCGTCAAACACCAGCTGCAGAATGCCGGTGGTGTCCCGCAGGTCGGCAAAGATGATGCCGCCTTTGTCGCGGCACTTGGCGATGGAGCCGGCCACCACCATCTCCTGCCCGGCATCGGGCAGGCGCACCTCACCGCAGTAGCGGGTGCGGCGCAGATTTCCCATGGTTTCCAATCTTGTAACCTTCCTCTCTCAAAGGGCAAAGGCCGCAGTGCGGCCGCCCGTATTCCAGCAGGATTTCCGGCCCGGCCAAGGCGGCTGCCCAGCCCGGACGCAGAAAAGATGGCCCCGCACGCAGCGAGGCCATGCTTCTTTTATTATAGCGGCTTTGCCCCCCGCTGGCAAGGTTTGCCCCGGGGGCCGAAGCGTTTTTTTGCCGGTTTTACCGGGCCTCGCTGCTCAGCAGAATGCGGTCGTTGTCCAGCGCCTGGCCGGCCCCGGCCGCAAACCGGGCCAGCAGGTCGTCCACCGTCATGTGGGCGCGCTCCTCGCCCTGCACATCCAGCACGATTCGCCCGGCGTTCATCATCAGGGTGCGGTTGCCCAGCTCCAGGGCGCTGTGCATATTGTGGGTGATCATTAGGCAGGTGATGTGCCGCTGGGCCACAATGTCCCTCGTCAGCGCCAGCACCTTCTCGGCTGTGGCCGGGTCCAGCGCGGCGGTGTGCTCATCCAGCAAAAGCAGCTTTGGGGTGACCAGCGTGGCCATCAGCAGGGTCAGCGCCTGGCGCTGGCCGCCGGAAAGCAGACCCACCGGCTGGCTCATCCGGTCCTCCAGGCCCATGCCCAGCAGGGCCAGATGCTCCCGGAACAGTTCCTTGTCCTTTTTGTTCACCCGGCTGAAGAACGAGCTTTTCGACTTCTCGGTGCGCAGGTACGCCAGGGCCAGATTTTCCTCAATGGTCATATGGGGCGCCGTTCCCCGCATGGGGTCCTGAAACAGATGGCCGATCTGCTTGCTGCGCACATGGGCCGGCAGGAAGGTAATGTCCTGCCCATCCAGCACAACGCTGCCGGTGTCCGGCCAGAAGCTGCCCGCAATGGACCCGAACAGTGTGGACTTACCCGCGCCGTTGGAACCAACAATGGTGGCAAAATCGCCGGGGGCCAGATGAAGGCTCAGATCGTTTAGGGCCTTCTTTTCGTTGACGGTGCCCGGATTGAAGGTCATGCTCACATGATTCAGCTTCAGCATTTTACACTCCCTCCTTTTTTGCGGCCCGGGCCGCGGCCTTGCGGCGGGAGCGGCCGATGAGCACCTTCACCTGCGGGCTGGAGATGGCCACCGCCACAATGATGGCGCTGACCAGCTTCAGGCATTCGGCCGGCACATTCATGCGCAGGGCAATGGCCACCACAAACCGATAGATCACACTGCCCAGAATGGACGCAAACAGGCGGTGGCTGATCTTCTGGCGGCCCACCAGCGTTTCGCCGATGATCAGGCTGGCCAGGGCGATGGTCACCATGCCCTGCCCCAGATTGATGTCGCAGGATTTCTGATACTGACCCAGCACCGCGCCGGAAAGCGCCGTCAACGAGCCGCTGACGCACAGGCCCACCGTGATGGTAAAGGCCGGGTTGATGGAGGAAGCCCGCACCATATCGGCGTTATCACCGGTGGCCCGGATGGACAGGCCCAGCCGGGTGGTAAGGAACAGCCGCAGCGCCAGCGCCGCAAGCAGGGTGATGAACACCGCCACCGCCAGCTTGTACCAGCTGCCGATCACTGGCTCCAGCACATCCCGGGCCAGGGTAAAAATGGTGGTGCATTTGAACAGATTCAGGTTGCTGGTGAAGCCCATGGCCATCAGGTTGATGGTGTACAGGCCGGTGTTCACAATGATGCCGGCCAGAATGCTCTCCACCCCGAGGCGGGTCTGCAGAAAGGCGGTGACAAAGCCGGAGCACACGCCCGCCGCCATGGCGGCAAACAGCCCCAGGAACGGGTGCCCTGCCAGGGCCACGGTGGAGCCCACCGCGCAGCCCAGAATGAAGCAGTTGTCGGTGGAAAGATCGGCGATGTTCAGCACGCTGTAGCTGAGGAACAGCGCCATGGCCACCAGCGCATAGATAAAGCCCACTTCCAGGGCGCTTTGCACAATGGCCAGGGTGAAAAAGGACGTCATGGGTATCTCCCTTCTGAAATCCGCAAAGGGACCAGGGCGGCCCGGCCGCCCCGATCCCCGGGGTTGCGTTCAAACGATGCGGCTGTCTGCTTAGTCCTCGGTGGTGGTCACTTCCACAACCTCACCGGCCATGGTCTTGAACGCGCTGTAATCGGCGCCCAGGCCCTCGGCGGTCTCGGTGTTGACGGTGATGATGCCGCCGTCCATCACATGGAAGGCAGGCAGATTGCCGTTGACCATGGCATCCACAACCATGTCGGCGGTGTAAGCGCCCAGTTCGGTGTAGTTCACGCCGCAGGTGGCAAAGGCGCCGTTGCGCACGAAGGAGTCTGCGCCGGTGTAGTGGGGCACACCCGCCTGGATCAGGCTCTCGGCGATGGTCAGCTCGGCGTCCATCACCCGGTTGTCGGTGGGGGTGAAGATGGCGTCCACCTGATCCAGCATGTTGTTGGTGGCGGCTACGATCTCATCGGTGGTGTTGCCGGTGCCTTCCACGTACTTCACGCCCTTGGCATCCAGATAGGCCTTGGCGTCCTCAATGGGCTGCTTGCTGTTGTCCTCGGACAGGCTGTACAGCAGGCCGACGGTCTGAATGTCCGGGTTCTGGGCAAACATCATGTCCAGGATGAAATCGGTGTTCAGGGCATCGGAGGTACCGGTCACGTTCTCGGCGGTCAGGCCGGCGGTCTCCGGGTCCGAAACAGCGGCATACACCACGGGGATGTCGGTGCCCTCGGTGGCGTTCTGCATGCACTGGGCGGCCAGCGTGGCAATGGGCATCACCGCATCGTAGCCGTCGCTCACCACCTGGCTGCCGATCTGGTTCAGGGTGGTGGCATCGTTCTGGCCGTTGAACTCGGTGTACTCAATGGTCACGCCCAGCTCGGCGGCCTTTGCGTCCAGCTCGGTCTCGGCAGCCTTGCGGATCTCGTTCAGGCTGGCGTGGTCCAGCTGCTGCACAATGGCCACCCGGTAGGTTTTGCCCTCGGCCGCGCCGGAGGCAGCCTCGCTGGAAGCAGCGGCGGAGGAAGAAGCGGAAGAGACGCAGGCGGCCAGAGACAGGCCCATCACAGCGGCGAGAGAAGCGGCGATCATCTTGTTCATCTTTTTCATGGTAATATCCTCACAATTCAATTTGTGTTGTTGTTCGCGGTTTGCCCCGGCCGGGGCGGCGGGCATGGATTCAAGCCTGCCATCGCCATCGGCGAAGGGAACGGACACAAACGGTGTGGACGGATTGCTGCATCATGAGGTTCCTCCTTTCGGCGGCCGCGCCGCCATGAGGGAAATACAAAAAAGCCTGCCCTCGTACTAAACTCGTACAAGGACAGGCTTTGAATCGTTTCAAAACACCTGCGGTGCCACCTTGCTTGCCGGGCCTTCGGGCCACAGCCACCTCTCGAAGCGCCAACACGCTTCCTACTCTGTAACGGGAGTGCCCGTCAGCGGATAATAACGCGGAATGAACTTCCGGCGCGTTCCCCCTGCCCTCAGCGATCCATTTGTCTGCCCCGCTCTCTGCCCGTTTCCATCCTCCGGGCTCTCTGGAAGTGCGCTGTGCAGTTTTATCTTCGCCTCATCGGTGTAGCCTTATTAAACCACGGTTTCGGCCGTTTGTCAACTATGCAACTTTACCAAATTGAAGCGGTAAATTTCTCACAAACTTTGGCAGCCCCCAGCTTACCAGGTGGGCGGCCCGATGTACAGCAAATTGCGGTACACCTTCCAGAGCACCGTTCGGCCGCATTTTACTTCAAACAGCGGGGTCCAATTCGCCGTGGCCGCAATCCACGCCGTCACCTCGTCGGCATTGTCGTCCTCTTGGTACGTCATCGTTTCCAGCTTCCAATACGAAGTGTTCTGAAGGATATAGGCGGCGTGGAACCGTGCATTCCAATCGTAATCCTTTGCGTCCTCGGCCACACCGCCGATTCGTTCCGCCGCCTGATTCCAATAAAGCCCCACGCAATTTCTCTGGGTCATATCTGCCACGGTCGCGTGGGGGTCCTGCTTCATAATGGCTTCCAGCGCCTCCTGGCAGGAGAACAGCCAGTAATCCGCATCGTAGTTTTCTTCCGGATGCGGCCCGGCCAGCACATTGAAATAGGCATATTCATTGGGGTAGTTCACCGCGATAAATCCGGCGTAATAAATCAGATTCGCCGCAACGGCTGCCGCCAGAACCCCTCTGAGCCAGCGCCGCTTCTGGTTCCATAGCCACGCCAACGAGACGGAAGCCAGCACAATAATCGATGCATATACAAAATACAAATGCCGCCAGCCATTGTACAGGTTGGAATGCCCCACCATGCTGGCCGCCACCGGCAGCAGGCCGAACAACCCGAGCCAGAAGCAAAACACCGTCTCACTGCTCAAAAGCGCTGCATGGTCGGCCCGGCTTTTCCACCCTATGGCCGCCGGGCACAAAAACGCCAGCACCAGAATCAGCAGCGGTGTGGTGATCATCATCCACCAGGGAATGTAGTGCCACGGAATGGGCCTTCTCTTCGGATTAAACCAATCTCCCCGGTACAGAATCAGGCCGTTCCAACGAGAGGAGTCAAAATGAACCGTATTCTCATACACATACTGCAAAAACTCAATGGGATTGGCCCAGGAGGCCGGGGTCAGCAAATAATAAAACAGTGCCAGCGCCCCCACCGCCAGTGCGCCGCGAAGCACCATCCGGCGTGACCATTCCCGTTTCAGCGTCCGGTCCGTCAGATAGGCCAGCCCGCACACACCGAATGCACCGATGCCCAACAGCCGAAGGTTGAAGGCCAGTGCGCCAAAAAAGCCAAACAGTACCGGGCTCAGCCAGTCCTCCTGCTTAATAAAACGCCACCCATGCCAGAACACGATCAGGCACAGCGACATCAGCACCACATCCTTGCTGTTGATGAAGCTTTCCGCAAAAAAGCGCGGATTGCAATACAGCAAAAGCACCGCCGCCAGCCCAAACGCCATCTGGCCTGTCATTCCCTTGATTAGGCGATACAGCGCATACAGCGCGTACAGAAAAATCAGGTGGTCGCACAGATAAAAGGCGGAGTTCACCGTGCTCTGCGGCTGATCCCGCAGCAGGTACTTGACCGGCCAGAACAGGTACAGGGCCGCCTGCCCGTGATCTTTTTCCACCGACTGGCGAATGTCCTCAATGTACTCCGGGAAGCTCTGATACCATGCGCTCCCTTCTCCCGCAAGCGTCTGTGCGTAGGCCTTGACGTTGGAATCCAGAATCTTCTGTTCCCCCAGCGTATCGTACCCAAACGAACGCCGCCCCACCGTCAAAACCGCAATCAGAAGCATAATGAAAAACAGGACTGCCAGCACACGTTTTTCATGACGCTCCGCCCTTTGCAAAAGGGTGTTTTTCCCCATGCTCAATCTGTGTTGCCATTCCATTTATGCAATCCTCCTCGCCTCCGGGCCGTAATTTTACCGCTGGAATTTGTGTGCTCCGCAGCCGTTCCTGCCGTGGCCTATGAAAGCAGCTGCTTAAAAAAATTACTGGCAGCTTCCTGCCAGTAATTTTTCAATTTTATCGGTTCAACGGCTGGCCAGATAGGCCGCGGGGCCGCTCTTGTACAGGTTGCCGCCCACACTGTCCAGAATGACGGTCAGGGGCATATCCTCCACCTCCAGGCGGCGCACGGCCTCACAGCCCAGATCCTCCCAGGCGATGATCTCCAGGCTCTCCACGCTTCCGGCCATCAGCGCGCCTGCGCCGCCCAGCGCGGCCAGGTACACCGCGCCGTTGCGCACAACCGCCTTCTGCACGTCCTCATTGCGGCCGCCCTTGCCGATCATGGCCGCAAGGCCCAGATCCAGCAGGCGGGGTGCATAGGCGTCCATCCGGCCGGAGGTGGTGGGCCCGGCCGCACCGATGACCTGCCCCGGGCGCTCCGGCGTGGGGCCAACGTAATACACGGCCGCCCCTTCCACCGGGAACGGCAGGGGCTTGCCTTCGTCCAGCAGCTCCATCATACGTTTGTGGGCGGCATCCCGGGCGGTGTACACCACGCCGGAAAGGCGCACCGTATCCCCCGCCCGCAGCGGTGCCAGCGCCTCTTTGGTGAGGGGGGTGGTCAGTTTGTATTCCATAGCAGTTACCTCACAGTTCGGCGCTGGCGCGGCGGGTGACGTGGCAGCTCATGTTCACGGCCACGGGCAGACAGGCCACATGGGTGGGCATGGTCTCAATGGCAAGGCCCAGGGCGGTGGTATGGCCGCCGAAGCCCTGGGGGCCGATGCCCAGCTCGTTGATCTTCTCCAGCAGCTCCTGTTCCAGCGCGGCGTAGTAGGGGTCCGGGTTGGGCACATCCAGCGGGCGCAGCAGGGCCTTTTTGGCCAGCGCGGCGCACTTGTCAAAGCTGCCGCCGATGCCCACGCCCACCACAATGGGCGGGCAGGGGTTGGAACCGGCCCACTTCACAGTATCCATAATGAACTCCTTCACGCCCTGTTCGCCGTCGGCGGGTTTGAGCATGGCCAGACGGCTCATGTTCTCGCTGCCCGCGCCCTTGGGGGCCACGGTGATGCGGCACCCCTCGCCGGGCACCAGATGCAGGGTGAGAAAGGCGGGGGTGTTGTCGCCGGTGTTCACCCGGCGCAGCGGGTCGCCCACCACGCTCTTGCGCAGGTAGCCGTCGCCGTAACCGCGTCGCACGCCCTCATTGACGGCGGCCTCCAGGTCGCCCTCCACGTGTACGTCCTGGCCCAGCTCCACAAACACGCAGGCCATGCCGGTGTCCTGGCAGATGGGCAGTTCCTTGGCGGCGGCCACGTCCAGATTGCTGCGCAGCAGGCCCAGCGTCTGCTTGGCCAGAGGCCACGGCTCTTCCTCCCGGGCTTTTTCCAGGGCGGCCTTTACATCGGCCGGCAGGCAGGTGTTGGCCTCAATGCACAGGGTGGCCACCCGCCGGGTGATCTCCTCGGCTTTGATGGTACGCATGACAGTTCCTCCTTTTCGGGCCGGTCAGGCGCGGGCCACGCCGCTGTCGCGGGCAGCCTGGGCCACGGCGGCGCTCACCGCCTCCACCACACGGGGGTCAAACGCGCCGGGAATGATGTTCTCCGCGCTGCGCTCCTCGTCCGAGATGATGCCGGCAATGGCCTTGGCAGCCGCCACCTTCATCTCGTTGTTGATGTCCCGGGCGCGCACGCTCAGTGCGCCCTTGAACACGCCGGGGAACGCCAGCACGTTGTTGATCTGGTTGGGGAAATCACTGCGGCCGGTGCCGACCACCGCCACACCGGCGGCCTTGGCCGCATCGGGCATGATTTCGGGGTTGGGGTTGGCCATGGCGAACACCACCGCGCCGGGGGCCATGGTGGCGGCCATTTCCGGGGTAAGGGCCCCGGCAATGCTGGTGCCGATGAACACGTCGGCCCCCTTCACCGCCTCGGCCAGGCCGCCGGTCAGGTGGCGGGGGTTGGTCACGGTGGCCAGCCAGGCCTTGTGGTCCTTCAGGCCGGCGGGGCGGCCCTCGTACAGAATGCCGTGCTCATCCACCGCGGTGATGTCGGTGGCACCGGCGGCCATCAGCATCTTAATGATGGCGGTGCCTGCGGCGCCGGGGCCGTTCTGCACGATCTTCACCTTGGCAATGTCCTTGCCCACCACCTTCAGGGCATTCAGCAGGGCCGCCGTCACCACAATGCCGGTGCCGTGCTGGTCATCGTGGAACACGGGGATGTCCAGCTTTTCCTCCAGCACCCGCTCGATCTCAAAGCACTCAGGGCTGCGGATGTCCTCCAGGTTGACGCCGCCGAAGCTGGGGGCGATCAGCTCCACGGCCCGGATGACCTCGGCGGGGTCCTTGGTGTCCAGGCAGATGGGCACCGCGTTCACGCCGCCGAACTCCTTGAACAGCACGCACTTGCCCTCCATCACGGGCAGGCCGGCCTCGGGGCCGATGTCGCCCAGGCCCAGCACGGCGGTGCCGTTGGTAACCACCGCCACCATATTGCCCTTGGTGGTGTAGGTGTACACATCGTCCGGGTTCTGGCAGATCTTGCGGCAGGGCTCTGCCACGCCGGGGGTATATGCGGTGGAAAGATCGTCCCGCGTTTTCACGGGCACCTTGCTGATAACTTCCAGCTTGCCGTGGTGGGCGGCGTGCATCTCCAGTGCTGCCTTGTTGTAATCCATGGGGTACTCTCCTTTTCTGTGTGGTTCCTTGTTTCTCACGGGCGGCGCGGCGGCCGGGCCGGGCGCGTTCGTGCCATATTGCTTTCGGCTACAATTATAGCGGATATGCACGGCTTTTTCCACCGGATTCTTCCCGGTTTGCCGGCCGGAATTGAGAAATTTTATGAGAATTTGTTGTTCAAAGCCCTTTCACGCGGTATAATATTTTGTACTGCCCCCGCCCGGGCTTTTCCGTGAGCGGGATCTCAAGGAGGAAAACTGCATTGAATAAGAATTTGATCCGTCTGGGCAGCGTCTGCACCTGCCTGGCCCTGGCGCTCAGCCTGGCAGGCTGCGGCGCTTCCAGCTCTTCCAGCCAGGCTGCTTCCGGCAGCTCTTCGGCCGTGGAGGACCACAGCGATGTGTACAGTGCTTACCTGAACGACGATGGCACCCTGAAGGGTGTGGACAGCGCCACTCTGGTGACCCTGCCCCAGTACAAGGGCATCTCCGTGCCCGCCGAGGAGTACACCATCACCGATGACGAGCTGAACACCCAGATCAACTCCATTCTGGACCAGTACGCCACCTACGACCAGATCACCGACCGCGCCATTGCGGATGGCGACGTGGTGAACATCGACTACGTGGGCACCGTGGACGGCGAGGAGTTCAGCGGCGGCAACACCAACGGCCGCGGCACTCTGGTTACCGCCGGCAGCGACGCCTACATTGATGATTTTCTGACCCAGATCATCGGCCACACCCCCGGCGAGGAATTCGACGTGAACGTCACCTTCCCCGAGCCCTACGAGAACAACCCCGATCTGGCCGGTAAGGCCGCGGTGTTCCACACCACCATCAACTACATCCAGGGCGACAAGCATGTTCCCGAGCTGACCGACGAGTTCGTTAGCCAGACCTCTGCGCTGGCCGACTACGGCACCGCCCAGGGCATGAAGGACACCATCCGCACCAGCATGGAGGACAACAAGGCCGACAACTACGTGCTGCAGAAGGTTCTGGACGAGTGCCAGTTCAGTGAGTTCCCCGCCGACCTGGTGAATCAGCTGGTGGATGTGAGCATGGCCCAGTTTGAGTCTCAGGCCAGCGCCTACGGCCTGGACATGGAGACCGCCCGCAGCATGATGGGCTACGAGAGCGAGGACGCCCAGCGCGAGGCCATGACCGCCTCCGCCCAGGAGCAGCTCAAGACCGTTGTGATGCTGGAGGCCATTGCCAAGGCCGAGGGCCTTACCGTGGATGAGGATGCCCTGACCAACTACTTCAGCACCAACGTGGGCACCAGCGATTATTCCGCTTATCAGACCTACTACGGCCGCGGCTACCTGTGCCAGGCCGTTCTGCTGGACAGCGCCATGGATCTGGTGACCAGCAGCGCCGTTCGCGCCTGATTGGCCCCAAACCCGATTGCAAAACAAGCAGCCCCCTTCCGGCCGGAAGGGGGCTGTTCTTATTTACCGGGGTTCAGCAGGGCCGGCGCGCAGGTTCCGGCCGGTCAGGGGTAGATGTGCTTTTCGCTCTCCTCCACCGTTTCCAGCAGGTCCAGATCGTAGGGGGTATTCTGGTAAACATAATAGTTCAGCCAGTTGGAGTACAAAAGATGGGCATGGGCGCGCCAGCGGAACAGCGGTTCCTTGGCGGGGTCGTCGTCCGGGTAATAATTCTTGGGTACCGCAATGGGCAGGCCCTTATCCACGTCCCGGCGATACTCACTGTCCAGCGTGTACTTGTCATATTCCGGGTGACCGGCCACAAAGATCTGCCGGCCGGACTCGGTGCTCATCAGATAAGGGCCAGCCTCCTCACTGTCCGCCAACAGGCGCAGCTCCGGGCAGGCCAGCACATCCTCCCGGCGAATGCCGGTGTGGCGGGAATGGGGTGCGTAGAACACCTCATCAAAGCCGCGCACCAGCGGGTTCGCAGGCCGGGTGACCTTGTGCAGGAACACACCGAACATCTTCTGATCCAGCAGCTCCTTGCGGATGCCGAAGTGGTAGTACAGCGCGGCCTGCGCGCCCCAGCACACGTGCAGGGTGGAGTACACGTTGGTCTTGCTGAATTCCAGAATCCGGCACAGCTCGTCCCAGTAATCCACCTCTTCAAAGGGCATGGTCTCCACCGGCGCACCCGTGATGATCATACCATCGTACCGCTGATTTTTCACCTCATCGAAGGTCGTATAGAAGGCATCCAGATGCTGGGCCGACACATGGCTGGCTGCGTGGCTGGCCGTTTGCAAAAAGGTCAGCTGCACCTGCAGGGGGCTGTTGGCCAGCAGGCGGGCCAGCTGGGTCTCGGTGACGATCTTGGTGGGCATCAGGTTCAGCACCAGAATCCGCAGCGGGCGGATGTGCTGGTTTTCAGCCCGTTCCTTATGCATTACGAACACATTTTCCGCGCCCAGAGCCTTATAGGCGGGCAGAGTTTTGGGAATAATCAGAGGCATGGCAGTTTGTTACGTCCTTTTTCATGGGCACAGGGCACGGTTCCCCATGCAAAATTTGTGTTTGCGAAAAATCACACCTGTTCCAGCGCCTGGGCCAGATCGGCAATCAGGTCTTCGCTGGCTTCCAACCCGCAGGACAGACGCACCAGATCGGCGCCCACACCGGCGGCGGCCAGCTCAGCGTCGTTCATCTGGCGATGGGTGGAGGAGGCGGGATGCAGGCAGCAGGTGCGGGCATCCGCCACATGGGTTTCAATGGCAGCGATCTTCAGGTGCTTCATAAAGGTCTCGGCCGCCTGACGGCCGCCTTTCACGCCGAAGCTCACCACGCCGCAGCTGCCGTTGGGCAGGTATTTCTGCGCCAGCGCATAGTACTTGTTGCCGGGCAGGCCGCTGTAATTCACCCAGGCGATCTTGGGGTGGTTCTGCAGGAACTCCGCCACCGCCTGGCCGTTCTCGCAGTGGCGCTTCATGCGCACGTGCAGGCTCTCCAGGCCCATGTTCAGCAAAAAGGCGTTGCTGGGGGCCTGCATGGAGCCAAAGTCCCGCATCAGCTGGGCCGTGGCCTTGGTGATGAACGCGCCGCCCAGGCCGAAGCGCTCGGTGTAAGTCACGCCATGGTAGCTCTCATCCGGGGTGCACAGGCCGGGGAACTTTTCCGGGTACTTGGTCCAGTCAAACTTGCCGCTGTCCACAATGCAGCCGCCCAGGCCCGCGCCGTGGCCGTCCATATACTTGGTGGTGGAGTGGGTCACAATGTCCGCGCCCCACTCGAAGGGGCGGCAGTTCACCGGGGTGGCGAAGGTGTTGTCGATGATCAGGGGCACGCCGTGGCGATGGGCCGCCTTGGCGAACTTTTCAATGTCCAGCACGGTGAGAGCCGGGTTGGCAATGGTCTCGCCGAACACCGCCTTGGTGTTGGGGCGGAAGGCCGCATTCAGCTCTTCCTCGGTGCAGTCGGGGTCCACAAAGGTGAACTCAATGCCCATGCGCTTCATGGTGACGGCAAACAGGTTGTAGCTGCCGCCGTAGATGCTGGCGCTGGACACCACATGGTCGCCGCAGGAGGCAATGTTGAAAATTGCATAGAAGGTGGCGGCCTGACCGGAAGAGGTCAGCATGGCGGCGGTGCCGCCCTCCAGCTCACAGATCTTCTTGGCCACGATGTCGTTGGTGGGGTTTTGCAGGCGGCTGTAAAAATAGCCGTCGGCCTCCAAGTCAAACAGCTTGCCCATGTCCTCACTGGTGGCGTACTTGAAGGTGGTGCTCTGAATGATGGGCACCTGACGGGGTTCGCCGTTGCCGGGGGTATAACCGCCTTGCACGCAGATGGTATCCTGTTTCATACTAAACCGTTCTCCTTTTTCTTGCCCGCCGGGCCGCCTTTCTCACAGGCATTCAGCCGGGAAACGCGCACCGGCCCGCGGCGGGGTTTTTGCCCGTGCCTCACCACACGGTTCCAAAAGCACTTCTACTATCATACGTTTTTGTACGGCCGGGGTCAAGGGTAAGGTTGGGCCAGCGGGCGGTTTCTTCCGCCGATTTCCTCCGCGGCCGGTTCTTCTTCATCGCCGCCCCGGGCCTTCCGGCGTTTGCGTTGTGCCTGCCGCACCTCCTGGGCCGTCAGCAGGGCAAACGCCGCCCAGCCGGCCCCGGTCAGGGCCAGGCCCAGTCCCAGGCCGGGCGGGGTGTAGCGGAATTCCACCCGGTTTTCTCCGGCCTGCAGGGGCACCGCCATCAGGCCGCAGATGTTCAGGATCTCCACCGGCTCGCCGTTCACCGTGGCGCTCCAGCCTGCATCGCAGGAGAAGCTGTAGAAGCCGTACCCCGCCTGCGCGCAGGTAAGCTCGGAGCAGAAGCCCCGCTCATCCCGGGTGAAGGTCTCGGACGCCTCTTCCCGCCGAAGGGCCACCAGGTCCTCCTTGTTTTCCGGCTGATACGCTCCATCCTGCTGCGGGTCATAGGGGCGCAGCACCCCTTCCACCTTCGGCACGTCCTCATCCCGCACCACCAAGGTGCGCAGCATGGCCAGGCACCGAAGCTCCGGGTCGATCTGCCGCCACTGGCTCTGCTGCATATAGGTATGGTATGCAAACCCGATGGGCGGGGTGATCTTGTCGTGATACACGTAGTAATCCGCCCCGTCGGCATGGCCCTCACTTTTTGGGTGGCTGCCCTCCCAGGGCTGCTCCTGCACGGTATACCCAGCGCTGAGCAATTCCGCCCGCCCCTCGCCGGAAAGCTCGCTTCGCACCACTCTGGGGGTGCCCAGCAGCTCATTCAGCTCAAAAATCCCGCCGTTCACCGTGCTGCAGAAAGTGTCAGCGTTCATCAGCATCCCCGGCAGCGCCTGCCGGTTTTCCGTCGGCCGCACCCGGTTGCCCTCCGGCACCGTCAGCTGGCTGGCCGCCTCAAGCTGCGCTGCATAGCGGGCACCGTCGGTATGGCGGTCGTCGTGGTACAGCCGGGCGCAGGTTCCCGTGGAAAGCACGCAGAACGCCATGGTGAAGGCCAGCATTGCCCGCCCGCGCACCCGCCTGCCGCCGGGCAAAGCCCACAGCAGCGCCAGAAGCGCGGCGTCCGCCACAAAGCAGTTCCAGGCAAACAGGCCGGGCCGCCGCACCGCATCCGGCAAAAGCAGCATGGCTGCCTGAAACGCGGTCGTGACCGCCAGCCCGATCCACAGCCCCCGGCGCACCGGATACCGTTCCGGGGCTTCCAGCACCCGGGCGGCCGCCAGCGCGGCAAGCAGCAGCAGCATGTAAAACCAGCGCCGGTAACCGCTCTGGGTCCACAGCAAAAATGCGCCGTTCAGCGCCGGCGAAAAAGTGGCCAACAGGCACAAAAGGAACAGCCGCCGCAGCCAGTCTCCCTTTTTGGCCCCAAAGCAGTAAATCACCGCCAGAACCAGCCCGCCCATGGGCAGCCACAGCGCGCAGGAGGCCCAGTGGTTTTCCATCAGCACGTCCGGGCTGTGCATATTAGAGGCCGGAAGCAGCATACTGCGCACCAGATACAGCAATTCGTCTTTTGAAAACAGCAGTGAGACGCCATGCTGCTGGGTGCGCGGATTGCTGAGCAGAAACAGCACCGACGGCACAAACAGCACAGCCCCCATGGCCACGCCAAGCCCGCCCAGAGCCAGACAGCCCGGCAGGCGGCGCACCCCCCTGCGCACATCCGGAATGAGCCAGCGCACCAGATAGTACACCGCCAGAAACACCACTTCGCCCACAAAGAAGACGTAGTTGGTCAGCAGGTTGATGCAGGCCGCCAGAGCCAGCGGCCAGCGGCGGCCCTCCTGCACCCACAAATCCACCGCCAACAGCAGCAGCGGAAACAGCGCCGCCACATCGTGAAAGTGGGAGAAGATCAGGTTCAGCGATTGGAACCCGCTGAAGGCATACAGCAACGCGCCGAACAAGGCCGCATTCTCCCCGTTTACCTGCCGCCGCAGCCACAAAAACGCCGTGAGGGCGGCCACCATATATTTTAGAATGTAAATGATCCCGGCAATGTAGATGTACCAAGACGAAGGAAATGGCATGGACAGCCAGAAAAACGGGCTGCCCAGCAGATAAAAGGAAAAAGCCCCGATGAAATTCGTGCCCAGGTCCATTCCCCAGCTCCAGTACACCTGGCCGCTTTTGATCGACTCATTGATGTACATGCCAAAGGGGATCTGCTGCTCCAGATAGTCGGACATGAACAGTAGCTTCCCGCCGTCCTGCAAAAGCAGGGGCAGAAAACTGAGCAGAGCACAGCAAAAGGCCAAAATCAGGCAGCAAAGGCAGGGGTGCTTTCTGGTGGGTGCGTTGGTTGGCAAAGGGACGCAGCCTCCTTATATATAAGTAGAAAATATTACAATTTTATGATATCTTTCCGCCGTATGTTCTGTCAAGAAAAACCGCCCGGTTAAAATCACCGTTCCCTGCGCCTTCTGGCAGCCCGCCGGGATGGTTTGTGAACAATCTGAGAATTTTTGCCCGCCCCCTTGACAAATCGGCTCCGTAGATCTATATTATTAGCAGTCGAACAGATAGAGTGCTAATAAAGTAGCGAAATGTTGGAAGGTCCAGCAAGTGCCGGGCCAAATGGGCAGAGACGGTCCTGCAAATCCGCTTTTAAGCACTTATCGTGCAAGACTGCTAATCGTCTGCAAGCAAATCACCCGCAGACGACAAGGACGGCGGGCCGCAGAGGCCCGCAAACAAGGAGGGCTGTTGTTTATGAACACCAACCAATTCACACAGAAAACCATGGAGGCTCTGCAAAAGGCCCAGAGCCTTGCCATTGAACATCAGAACCAGGCGCTGGAGCCGGAGCATCTGCTGGCGGCTTTGGCCAGCCAGGAAAACGGCTTTATCCCCCAGCTGCTGAAGCGCATGGGCGTAGAGCCCTCGGCTTTTGCCGTGGCCGCCCAGGAAAAGGTGGAGCAGCTGCCCCACGTGAGCGGCACCGGCCGCGACCCGGATAAGGTCTACATCAGCCAGGATACCGACAAGGCCCTGAATGCTGCCCAAAAGCAGGCCGCTGCCATGAAGGATGAATACGTCAGTGTGGAGCATGTGTTCCTGGGCATTCTGGAAGCCCCCAACCGGGCGGCCGGCGACCTGTTCCGGGCCTTCTCCATCGACAAGAACAACTTCCTGAACCAGCTGGCCGCCCTGCGCGGCAACCAGCGGGTGACCAGCGACCACCCCGAAGACACCTACGACGTACTGGAGAAGTACGGTCAGGAGCTGGTAAGCCTGGCCAAGCAGAACAAGCTGGACCCGGTGATCGGCCGTGACCAGGAAATCCGGAACGTCATCCGCATTCTGAGCCGGAAGCGCAAGAACAACCCCTGCCTGATCGGCGAGCCCGGCGTGGGCAAAACCGCCATCGCCGAGGGCCTTGCCCAGCGGATCGTGCGGGGCGATGTGCCCGACAACCTGAAGGACCGCAAGGTGTTCAGCCTGGACATGGGCGCTCTGGTGGCTGGTGCCAAGTACCGGGGCGAATTTGAGGAGCGCCTGAAGAGCGTTCTGAACGAGGTCAAGAAGAGCGAAGGCCAGATTATCCTCTTCATTGATGAACTGCACACCATTGTGGGCGCCGGCAAAACCGACGGTGCCATGGATGCCGGCAACCTGCTGAAGCCCATGCTGGCCCGGGGTGAGCTGCACTGCATCGGTGCCACCACGCTGGACGAATACCGCCAGTACATTGAAAAGGACCCCGCGCTGGAGCGTCGGTTCCAGCCTGTGCAGGTGGATGAGCCCACGGTGGAGGACACCATCTCCATTCTGCGCGGTCTGAAGGAGCGGTACGAGGTGTTCCACGGCGTAAAGATTCAGGACAACGCCCTCATCGCCGCCGCCACCCTCTCCAACCGCTACATCACCGACCGGTTCCTGCCGGATAAGGCCATCGACCTGGTGGATGAGGCCTGCGCCATGGTGAAAACCGAGCTGGACTCCATGCCGGCTGAACTGGACGACCTGCGCCGGGACATCATGCAGCGGGAAATTGAAGAAACCGCTCTGAAAAAGGAAGAGGATCAGCTGTCGAAAGACCGGCTGGCCGCCCTTCAGAAGGAGCTGGCCGAAATGCGCGACAAATTCAACACCATGAAGGCCAAATGGGAGAACGAAAAGAACTCCATTGGCAAGGTGCAGGATCTGCGCGCTCAGCTGGAGCAGATCAAGGCCCAGATCGAACAGGCCACCCGCAGCGGCGATTACGCCAAGGCGGGCGAACTGCAGTACAGCAAGCTGCCTCAGCTGCAAAAAGAACTGGCCGAGCAGGAAAAGCTGGCCGAAGCCGCCCAGAACAGCCAGGACAATTTGCTGCGTGACCGGGTGACCGAGGAAGAGATTGCCCGCATCGTGGCCCGCTGGACCGGCATTCCTGTGGAAAAGCTGGTGGAGGGCGAGCGCGAAAAGCTGCTTGGCCTGGAGAACATCCTGCACAAGCGGGTCATCGGCCAGGACGAGGCCGTCCGCAAGGTGAGCGACGCCATTCTGCGCAGCCGCGCCGGCATTGCCAACCCCAACCGGCCCATCGGCAGCTTCCTGTTCCTCGGCCCCACCGGCGTGGGCAAAACCGAGCTGGCCAAAGCGCTGGCCCAGTGCCTGTTCGACGATGAGAAGAACCTGATCCGCATCGACATGACCGAGTATATGGAGAAGTTCAGCGTCAGCCGCCTGATCGGCGCCCCTCCGGGATACGTGGGCTACGAGGAAGGCGGCCAGCTGACCGAGGCCGTGCGCCGTCATCCTTACAGCGTGGTGCTGTTCGATGAGGTGGAAAAGGCCCATCCGGATGTGTTCAACATTCTGCTTCAGGTGCTGGACGACGGCCGGATCACCGACAGCCAGGGCCGCACGGTGGACTTCAAGAACACCATCATCATCCTGACCTCCAACCTGGGCAGCGATATCATCCTGAACGACCTGGAGGAAAGCCGGGCCAAGGGCAGCAATGAGCTGAGCCAGGAAGCCCGGAATCAGGTGGACGCTCTGCTCAAGACCAAGTTCCGTCCCGAGTTCCTGAACCGTCTGGACGAGATCGTGTATTACAAGAGCCTGACCAAGGGCGAGATCGGCGGCATCGTGGAGCTGCTGCTGGACGACCTGCGCCAGCGCCTGGCCGACAAGCAGGTGGGCCTGACCGTGACCGATGCAGCCCGTGACTACATCATTGATCAGGGCTACGACCCCATCTACGGCGCTCGTCCCCTGAAGCGGTTCATCCAGAGCCGGGTGGAGACCCTCATCGCCAAGGAACTGATCCGCGGCGACCGCCCCGCCGGAAGCACCATCACGGTGGACCTGAAGGACGGGCAGCTGGCTCTGCGGTAACACCAAAAGCACTGCTTCCCTGAAATAAAGCCAAAGGGCACCCCCGCCCGCTGCACCATGCAGCGGCGGGGGTGCCCTTTTTTGTTTTATTGGGCCGTGCGCAGGGTGCCCAGCCCCTGCGCCACCAGTTCCATCGCCTGCGCGTCCGTCAGGTCCAGGCCCGCAAAGCAATCCGGGTCAAACCAGACCAGCGCATAGATGCCCTGTTCCCAGTCAAACTCCGTCACGGCCGGGTGTTCCCGCAGCGGGGCTTCTGCGTTGGAGGCGTATCCATCGCTCAGCACATAATCGCTGATGCCGAACACGGCGGTGGCCTTCTCCCAGCTGTCTCCTCTGGAAACCGGCGTGTAGTCCTCCAGCGTCATCACGCTGCTCAGCCGCAGCTCGGCCATGGCCGCCTTGTAGTAGTCCTCTCGGGGCAGGTCCTCCGGCAGGTCCATGGTCATGCCCAGCATCACCGCGCCCACGCCGGTTCCGTCCGCCGTGGCGATCACGCCGTTCTCCCCCACCTGCCAGCCCTCAGGCAGGGCCAACGGCAGGGTGCCGGCCAGGCGGCCTGCGGGCAAGGCCATGGTCACCTCGGTCACGGGCCAGCCAGCCTGCGCCTCAACCGTTTTCTGCGGGCGGGCAAACAGCAGCCCTGCCCCCACGGCCAACGTCAGCACCGCCAGCAAAACCGCCGCCCCATGGGGGAGACTGCGCCAGGCCAGCACCCGATGAATGCGCCCCTTCACGTTCCCTTCCCCAAATGCCAGCGGCACCCCGGCCCGGCGGCCTGCCGCCTGGTTCAGTAAGGTGGCGGCATACACTTTTTTCTGCCCGCCGCCCAGGTCGGCCATCACCTGCTCGTCGCAGGCCATTTCCAGATCCCGCCCCAGCAGCCAATAGGCCAGCCACACAAGCGGGTTCATCCAGTGCAGGCAGGCGATGCCCCAGGCCGCCGCCTTGGCCAGCGGATGGCCGCGGCGGATGTGCGCCCGCTCATGGGCCAGAATGCAGACCCGCTCCTGCCCGCACAGACCTTCAGGCAGGTAGATGCGCGGCCGCACAAGCCCCAGAACAAACGGGGTCTCCAGCCCTGACGCCTCATACACGCCCGGTTCCGTTTGGGCGGCCGTCCGCAGCCGCAGGACAAGCGTCAGAGCGGAGAGCACCGTCCACGCCAGCAGCAGCACCGCGCCCACCGCCCAGACCCGCGCCCCGATCAGCAGTGCCAGCTGCACCGGGTTTGCGCTGGCCATCGGGGTTGCCGCCGGCAGCAGACGGTTGACCGCGCCGTCCAGCGGCGCAAGGCCCGTGTCAATATGGGGAACGGCCTGATACTGGATCTCTGTCACGATGGCCTGCTGGCGCACCGCCACCAAAGCCAGCGGGCTTTTGGGTACAAAGGGGCAGGCAAACCGAAAAAACACCGCCGCCCACAGCCAGCAGCTATACCGCTTGGGCGCCCGGCTCAGCGCCAGCCGAACCGGCAGCACCAACAGCGCCGCCAGCCCCCCGGCCAGCCCCAGGTTGAGCATTGAGACAAACAGCGAAAGCAGTCGTTCTTCCACGGCTCACTCCTCCTCATAATGGTCAATCAGGTTCCGCAGCTCCTCCGCCTGGGCCTGCGTGAGCTTGCGCCCACCCATAAACGCCGTGAGAAAGCTGGGCAGCGAGCCTCCAAAGGCCTCCTGCACAAAGCTCCGGCTCTGCTGGCGGCAAAACTCCTCCCGGCTGACCAGGCTGGTCACCTGAGACTTTTCGTTCTGAAACAGCCCCCGATCGCACAGGCGGCGCAGGACGGTGTAGGTGGTGGTGCTCTTCCAGCCCAGCTCCTGCGCCGCCAGCTCCACCAGACGGCGAGAGGGCAGGGGTTCGTGCTTCCAGATCAGCTGGGCAAACTTTTTTTCGGCTTCGGCCAGGTGATACTCCGGCATGGGGCGGCTCCTTTCTTTTCTGCGTGAGGAATGTGGAATTTTGAGGGCGTGGGGTAGGATCGAGAGAATGCATAAGCGAACACGCGGGCAGGTTGCTCTACAATTTGTAGTTTAATTTTAGTGTACGTATTGTAGAGTATTCTGTCAATTGTAGGAACGCACGAATTTCTCTGCAGAATGCTGTGCAAAGCAGCATTTTTACGCCAAAAAGGCGCACCCGTCTGCTTTCTCCACAGCACGGATGCGCCTTTTCACTCGGCCCGATTCAACGCGGTTTTCACGCCTTGGGCTTTTTCAGATAAATATACCAGTAGACCAGCCCCAGCCCTGCACCGCCCAGAATGTTGCCCAGGGTCACCGGAATCAGGTTGGCTGCCAGCCCGGCCCAGGTGACGGAGGCTGTGTTCAAGCCCGCCAGCGCTTCGGCATAGGCCGGGTCGGCCAAGGCAAAAATGCCCGCCGGAATGTAATACATATTGGCCACACAGTGCTCATATCCGCACAGCACAAACAGCAAAATGGGCAGATACAGCCCCGCGATCTTTCCGCCCACGCTCTTGGCCGCAAAGCTGATCCAAACCGCCAGGCAGACCAGCAGATTGCACAGAATGCCCCGCAGCAGCGCGTCGGTAAAGCTCAGGCTGCACTTGGCGGCGGCCGTACTCACCACGCTGATGGCAAACCAGTCACCAAACAGGGTGAACGTGTGGCTGGCGCTGGCGATCCACGCCACCGCCATCGCCCCGATGAAATTGCCCAGATACACCACCACCCAGCTGCGCAGCATCTGCGCCGGGGTAATGGTCTTTTGGGCCAGCGGCATCACCAACAGGCAGTTGCCGGTGAACAGCTCACTGCCCGCCAGCAGCACCATGGTCAGCCCGGCCGGAAACAGGCAGCCGCTCACCAGCTTGGCCAGCGAAGCGCTTTCCACGGTCACGGCGGCGCAGCTGGCTCCAACGCCCGCCAGTGCAATGTAAATGCCCGCCAGAATGGCCAGCGCCAGCATTCGCCCAAAAGAGAGGCTCACCTTTGTCTTCCCTGTGCCCAGATAATTTTCCGCCACTTGTGCCGGTGTGTTCATCCATGCATCCTCCTGTTCTGCAATCCCCCAGACAGCCCCGCGCGGGCCGCGGCTTCTTTGCTTTTATAAAGTGTGCAGCAACCCCATTATATCGTGGGAATTTGTGTTTGTCCACTCAAATTTTCACAAAATAAGCCGTCCGGCCCCGCACCCGTTTTATCCGATGCTAGCCGGGCGGCTCTGTTCTAACGATGGCAATACAATTGGGAAATTTGAAACCGGGCTTTCGGCCGGGCGGCTCCCGGTTTCGGGGTCTCGGGCCGCCGCAGGCAGGCAATCCTCTTGCCGGAAAAGCCTGGAAATGCCGGTTTGGCCCCCGGCTTGTTCGCACTTTGCGCCCCAGCGGCGCGTCACGGCCGCAAACCCGGTTACTCCGCGTTCAGGCGGCGCACGGTCTGCCCGGCCCGGTATTCGGTGGGCGTAACGCCCTCCTGCTTTTTGAAGGCCGTGATGAAATAGTTGGGGTCGGCGTAGCCCACCCGGCTGCCCACCTGCGACACCTTCAGGGTGGTGGTGGCCAGCAGGCGGCGGGCTTCCTCCATGCGCAGCCAGATGAGGTAATTGAACACCGACACGCCCATGTTCTCCTTGAACACATGGCACAGGTAATACTTGCTCATTCCGCAGACGGCAGCAATGCTTTCCAGGCTGATCTCCTCGCAGAAATGCTCCTGTATGTACTGGCGCACCCGCTCCACCCGAACCGGCATCACCGGCCGCTCCGGCTTCAGCAGCGGCTCGGCCCAGCCCACACGGGGACCAAGCCCGGCGGCAGCCTGCTGAAGGGCCTCGGGCAGCTCTTCCAGGCTGTCAAAGGGGGCGCTGCTCAACTGGTGCTTCCGCTCATGCTCAAAGCAATAGCGCTTCAGGGCCGTTTCCAGCGTACCCATCACCGCGGCCTGCTGGTCGGCCGGGGCAAAGCCCACCGCCGCCAGGCTGCCGCCGCTCACCCGCAGCAGCGCCGTGCAGCCCACGCCCAGAAGGCGGCCGCGCAGCTCTGCCGCCAGGTTCTCGCTCTCCCGCAAAGCAAGCGGCTCGCTCAGCCAGGCCAGATACACGGCGCCGCACTCCTGCTCCAGCCCCAGCGCGTTCAGACTCTTGCAGGCCTCTTCCGTGCGGCCCTCCAGCAGGTCATCCAGGGTTCGCTGGGTCATTATGCGCAGCAGCTGCTCACACTGGGCCTGCCGGGGGCCATGGCCCGCCTGCTCCAGCGCACGGGCCACCGCCCGCTGAATCTGCGTTTTGCGCAAAGGGCGCATCAGCATTTGCACGTTGTCCCGCTTCAGGGTGCGCAGGGCATCCATCTGCACCGTGTTGCCGGAATACAGCACCACCTGACATTCTGGCGCCACCCGGAACAGCTCATCCAATGCCTGCTCCGGCTTGTCCCCCAGGGCCTCCGCTTCGGCCAGAATCACACCGGCCCCTCTTTCGGCCACCAGGCGCGCCAGATGCTCGCCGGGGCAGATGCTCAGGTCAACGGCACCCAGGCCCGCACGCTGCAAAAGATAAAACAATGCCTTGGCTTCACTGCCATTGGCACTCACAATCATAATATGGGTCATATCCAAACCTCCCCTGTCCCGCCGCAGGCCGGGCGTGCGTGTCCGCCGCCGCTGCCGGGCAGTTCTCTTCTTTTCGGGGGGATGGCCCTCTGCCCGGCTCAAAACCGTGCAAAAGGGTACAGCAATCCCCCGGTCAACTCCACGAAACGACCGGCCCTGCCCCCTGAACAGAGGGCAGCAAAGCCGGGGCCGCACCGCACCATGCCCGCACTGCGCGCAAAGGGTACAGTTCGCCCCTAAAGCCCGGGCGGCTTTGTGCCGCCGAGGCCTTTTGTCGATCCGCCGGTTCAGCCGGGGGGATCAGAAAGTCTGGTATGATACAAACAGCCGCAAAGGCGGCGATTGACGCGAATTGCGGCCGCTTTCAGCTCACGGGCGCGGTCTATCCGCCCCTGACCCCGCTGGGCCTCGGCCAAAAACGACGTCTGGCGCTGCGCCAGGCGGGTGTTGTCGTGTGCAACCGTCAGCCCGTTTCCGGACTGGATGGCGGCATCCTGTGCGGCAGGGGTCACGCCCTGGCTGTCATGCAGAACGCTGCTTGCAGGGTGCACGCCGCCGCGGCTGGCCGCCGCCTGCACCTGAACCGCCTGCTGCGGCGCGGTGATGGCATCCTCTTCCAGGAACAGTGCCGTGCAGCCCATGCCAACAAACACGACCAGTGCCAGAAGCACGCCCAGAAGGCGCATCCAGTGTGTCGTTTTTTCCATTGCACTGTTCCCTCCTTTCCAAAGAATGCAGACCTCACCGGCCATTTTTCAGCCTGATTATAGCATGGCGATAGCAAGAAATCAAATGTTTCAGGCAAAATTTTATAAAGCGCGTCTCGGCCGTTTTCCGCCGCAACCGCGCCTTCGCTTTCTCGGCCAAAGCGGGAATATTGTTCGCTGAAACTGCAGTTTCAGCCCGTTCGCCTCTTGTTATTTTGTCTGATTCTTCTGCTGTTCGGCCTCGTGCAGTGCACCGGTTCCGCCTTCCACCACGCCCTCGTGGCCCAGCACGCTGGTGATGGTGCGCAAAAAGCATTTCAGGTCCATGGCAAAGCCCAGATGCTGCACATACTCGCCGTCCAGCCGGGCCTTCACCGGGATCTCCAGCTCATCCCGGCCGTTCACCTGGGCCCAGCCGGTCAGGCCCGGGGTCACATCGTTGGCCCCGTATTTGTCCCGCTCCTCAATCAGGTCGTACTGGTTCCACAGCGCGGGCCGGGGGCCCACCACGCTCATCTGCCCCACAAAGATGTTCCACAGCTGGGGCAGCTCATCCAGGCTGGTTTTCCGCAGGAAGTGCCCGCTTTTGGTGATAAAGGCATCGGGGTTCTTCAGCATATGGGTGGGCATATCGTGGGGGGTATCGGTGCGCATGGTGCGGAACTTCAGAATGTCGAACAGCACCTTGTTTTTGCCCACCCGCTTCTGCCGGAACAGCACCGGGCCGGGCGAATCCAGCTTGATCCACAGGGCGATCACCCCCATGGGAATGCACAGCACCACCAGCGCTGCACCAGAGAGCAGAATATCCAACAGGCGTTTGACCCATTTGCGATACATCATCGGGTCGCTCCTTTCGCACACAACCTCAGCGCGGCGGGCTGCCTTTCCCGCCGTCTCTGGTTTTCATTGTATTCATTATACACATTCGGGGCGGGGATTGTCCACCTGGGCGCACCCCCGGAGCCGCTTTTCCTGAACCAAAGCTCTGTAATCTGCACAAAACATTTCGGGCTTTTTCTGAACATCTGCCAAACCCGCAAGATTTTCCACCATTTTTCCGCAAACGTCGCCTTTGCTCTCGATATTTGTTGCGGGATATGTTATAATGGTTGCATCTTATTGGCCTTTCGTCTGCCGGCCCCGCGCCTGCGCCGGAAGGGCCGCCTTCCCCTGCATCATCACTTTCTGAACAAAGGAAATTGGAGGAATATCCTTGAAACTGATCACGTTCGCGGTACCCTGCTACAACTCGGCTGCATACATGGACCACTGCATCAAAACCCTCTTGGAGGCCGGCGACGAGGCCGAGATCATCCTGGTGGACGATGGCTCCACCGATGACACCCCCGCCATTGCCGACCGGTATGCCGAACAGTATCCCGATGTGGTGCGGGTCATTCACCAGCCCAATGGCGGCCATGGCGAGGGTGTGAACCAGGGCCTGGCCCACGCCACCGGCCTGTACTATAAGGTGGTGGACTCGGACGACTGGCTGGATGTGCCCAGCCTGCACAAGGTAATGGCCCAGCTGCGCACCTTTGCCGAAAACCCGGTGGACATGGTGGTGTGCAACTATGTGTATGAGCACGTGGAGGACAACACCACCCACACCGTCAATTACCGGAACGTATTTCCGGTGAACAAAGTGTTCACCTGGGAGGAGATTCACAAATTCCTGCCTTCCCAGAACCTGCTGATGCACTCGGTGATCTACCGCAGCCAGCTTCTGCGGGACTGCGGCCTGGTGCTGCCCAAGCACACGTTCTATGTGGACAACATCTTCGTCTACCAGCCGCTGCCCTCGGTCAAAACCCTGTATTATATGGATCTGGACCTGTACCGCTACTTCATCGGCCGGGCGGACCAGTCGGTTAATGAGCAGGTGATGGTGCGCCGGGTGGATCAGCAGCTTCGGGTGACCCGCATCATGCTGGCCTGCCCCAGCCCCTACAATCTGCCCGAGCGCCAGAAGAACCTGGCCTCGTATATGCTGAACTACCTTTCCATGATGGTGGCCATCTCCTCGGTGTTCCTAACCATCAGCGGCACACCGGAATCGCTGGAGAAAAAGGCCCAGCTGTGGAAAGAGCTGAGCGAGGGTGACCCGCGGCTGTATCGCCGCATGAAGCTGTTCTCGGTGAGCGCCTTCACCAACCTGCCCGGCGGCCTGGGCAATCACCTGACGGTGCTTTTGTACCGGGGTGTGCAGAAGATCTACAAATTTAACTGACCCGTTTGTCAAAAGGACAGGCTGCGGCTTTGAGCCGCGCCTGCCCTTTTATTTTTTGCGCATTTCTGCGTTCTGCTTTATGCATTCTATGCATCACCGACGGCATTGCGCCCCAGGTATTTGTTTCTTTTTTTATGACCCAAAAATTTTCCGCACATTTGCATTTTGCTCTTCCGTACTGTTCGATGCATCGATATTTTGGACAAATCAATCGGTATTTGTGTTTTTCTTGCCATCTTGACACAGTTCCTTTGACCTGATAGACTTAAAAAGTAATAACAATTCGTTTGATTTTTAGCTTTTCGGATACTTTTCAACGCAAAGACCCTTTTCGGCCAAAACGGGCGGTTTCTTTGCCGGAATGCATCCGGAAGGTGCATGGAAAGGGGGCTGACTTTATGCTGCATATTGCACTTTGCGGGATTTCGCATCAGGACGAAGAGCTTCTGAACATGCTGCAGGCCTATGCGCCCTACCCCCGGGAAACAGCCCCGGCCACCACCCATTTCAATTCGGCCGAACAGCTGTTGGCCGGGCTGAAGCGCGGCTGCTTTGACCTGATTCTCATTCAGCTTTCCCTGCCGGATATGGACGGCATTGAACTGGCCCATTCGATCCATCAGCAGGGCTACCGGATCCCGGTGGTGTTTCTGGCCGATGGGCCGGAGCGCGCCATGGAGGCCTACCGCGCCGGGGCGCTGCAATATCTGGTGCGCCCGCTGGAACAGCCGCTGCTCTACCATGCTCTGGAAATCGCTTCCCGCCTTGGGGGCGAGCAGGAAGGCCCCGGCCTTCGGGTAAACACCCCGGTCGGCCTTCGCCTGGTGCAGCCCGGCGAGGTGCGCTATGTGGAATGCGTGGGCCACGTTCTGGAGATTCACACAACCGGGCAGGAGCTGATCCGCAGCCGGAACATCCGGGTGCCCTTCGCCCGGGCGCTGGCCCCGCTTCTGCAGGACCACCGCTTTTTGCAGCCCCACAAATCCTTTGTGGTAAACATGGAAGAGATCACCGGCCTTTCCCCCGAGGGGCTGTCGCTTCGGGCCGAAAAGTTGGTGATTCCGGTGCCCCACAGCCGTTTTGCCCAGGTAAAAGCCGCCTACACCACCTATCTGGAGGCAAAGCCTGTGGCCGCCGGTTCTGCCCGTCAGCCCCAGCGCTATCGGGTGTGCAGCAAATAAACCCTTTTGCCCGAAGGCCTTCTGCGCTGCATTTCTCAGCGTTTTAATTCCCGCTCGAAAATACGTTAATTCATTGATTTTATTTGATCTGGAACGCAGACGTGTGAACCGGAGCCATCAAAAAGCGCCGCACGGCCTGCCCAAGGGGCAGCACCATGCGGCGCTTTTATTTGTGCTTTTTATCTGCTCTGCGGTGAGGATCAATACCCGATGTTCATGTCCACAGCCTTCGGGATGCCGGGAACACTGCCCTTGCTGCTGTACTGCCAGATGTCATACCGGCTGTTGAAGCTGAGGGTGTCCCGATACTGGGCGATCCAGATCTTATACTTGCCCAGGTTGGCAAGGTTCAGCTGGTTGTAGAACCAGCTGGCGTAGCTGTACACGCCTGCCTGATAGCCCGCGTTGCGGATGGTCTCGCAGAAGGCCACGGCACAGGCGGTGCGCTCCGCCTTGCTGATGTTGTCGGCCCGGCCGGTGTCGCCCGCCACCTTTTCCGTATCGAAGAAGATGGGGTAACCGATGTTGTAGCCCTGGCACAGGCTGAGCACCATGCTGGCCTCTTCCACGGCCTCGGCCTCGTCAATGGCCTGGCTGTAGAAATACAGGCCCACCCGAAGGCCGGCCGCCGTGGCCCCCTTGATGTTGGCACGGAAGGAAGAATCCTCCACCAGCGCGCCGCTGCCGTAGCCGCGGTAGCCCACGCGGATGATGGCAAAGTCAATGCCGGAGGCCTTGACCTTATTCCAGTCGATGCTGCCCTGATACTTGGAGACGTCCACGCCGCGGCTGTTGCGCTTCAGCGCGCCGGTCTCGTCGAATTGATACATCACCCCATCAATCACCTGGCTGCCGGTGAGGGCCTTGTGATCCTTGGTGTAGTAGTAGCTGTACCCGTTGATCTCCGTCCAGCCGGTGTACAGATACTCACCGGTCTCCACGTTCACGGTGGTGCTGGTCAGGTCAAAGGCGTACTTGTCGGCGTTCTGGGTGGTATAGGTAGACGTATCGTACAGGGTGATCTCATCCGGCCAGCTCTCGGTGCTGTTCATGGCCCGGGCCAATGCGGCCAGGGGCTGCACCGTCATGCTGTACACCTGCGTTTTCACGCCCTCAATCGCCTCGGGCGAAGCCTCCGGCGAGGCGCTGGGCTGGGTCTTCGGTTCCGCGGTCGGCTCGGCCGTGGGTTCCGCGGTCGGCTCGGCCGTGGGTTCCGCGGTCGGCTCGGCCGTCGGGGCTTCGGTGGGGGCCGCCGTCGGCTCCGCCGTGGGGGCCGGGGTGGGCGCTGCCGTGGCGCGGGGCACCCGCTTTGCGCCCACAATGGCCTGGTGCTCCAACACGGTGGCGTAAACCGGCTGGTAATCGGTAACGGTTCCGTCGGTCAGCACCATATAGCCGTCCTGCAGTTTCGCGCCGATGTACAGTGCCCGGTCCACCGTGATGGCCGTCTTGCTGCTCTCCACCAGCTCGGCGGTGTTGGTCAGCTCCTCCTTCACCGGCGTGGTGTTGCCGAAGCTGTTGTCCTCTTTGGACTCCACCACCTGGCTGGCCTGCACGATCTTTTCCTTCACGGCCGCCGTGTCGGCTTTGTACACCACCTTGGCCTTCACCGTGATGGTCACCGGCTCGGCCGCGTAGCCCTCCAGCTCCTCCATGCCCACGGTGTAGTCGCCCGGCTCCACCTTTTCCACCAGAATGGTGCCGGTTTCGGTGTCCACATCGTAGGTCTGGGTGTTCTGTTTCTCATCGGTCACGGTGAGAACGAACGGCACCCCAACTATGGGTTCGCCCTCTTCGTTCTGCACCTCCACGCCCAGGTTCTGCTGCACGGCGGTGGCCTCCAGCTTCACCGGAACGGGCTCGGCGGTGGGTTCCGGGGTCGGCTCCGCCGTGGGGGCCGGGGTCTCGGTGGGAACAGGGGTGGCCGTGGGGGCCGGGGTGAGCACCCCCGCCGCCAGCGTGACCCCCATGGTGGCCACCAAAGCCAGCACCACCACGGCGCTGACCAGAAGTTTGTAGGTGGGCACCCCGTTCAGCTTTTTGGTGCTGAACAGCCTGGATAAATCTTCGCGCTTCATCGTTTCCTCTCCAAACGCCCTGCGGCAGTATGCGGCCCCTTCTGCGGCAGACAGCCGGGGCCGGGCGTTGTTTTCTCCTCATCCAAAATTGTGTGGTACACTTTTGTAAGTATACCATGCGCGTTTTCTGCTTACAAGCCCGAATGGGCAAAAAAGCGGCGCAGGTTCCATTGTTTTTGTGAAACCTGCGCCTTCGTTCTGTTTTTTTCCGGTTCGTGCGCGCTTTTTGGGCCGGTGTTTGCACAAACGGGCGTTTTTGCCGCTTACTGCGGGCAGTAGCGGGCCACCAGCAGGTCCACACAGGCCCCGTAGCTCTTCATCCCCAAATCCTGCCCATAGCTCTGCAAAAAGCCCTCGTAGGTGGTGGTCATCACCTTGGCGGTCAAGCCGTCAAACTTGGCCCAATAGGCGTTGTTGTCCTCAAAATCCGCAATGGCCTGGCTGCACAGCAGCTGGCCGGTCTGGCTCCACAGGTCCCGGTCGGCCTCATACAGGGCGTTGGCCAGGTGCAGGTAGCCGAACAGATACCCGGAATAGACATACTCCGGTTTGTCGCTGTCCACGCAGGCGGCAATGCCCACAAAGTTGGCCTCCTGCTCGGCCGCCACACCCCGCTGGTGGGCAAATTCGTGGGCGATGGTCACCGGCAGAAACACCGCCGGGCAGTCCACGTTCAGGGTGCTCTCCCCCAGCGGCGGAAAGATGTACCCGGTGAAATTCGCGGCGCTCATCACCAGCGAATACACCGCAGGCTTGGCCCGGCGCTCCGGCCCGGCCAGAAAGGGATACTCCTGCGTCACGCCCTCATACAGGCCCCGGGTGTTGTTCAGGATGTCCCGCTTTTTCACCGCAAAGCGGCCGGAGGCATCCCGCGGCACATTCGGGGCGGTCTCATTCACCTTCCGGGCAAACCAAGCGGCGGTGTCCGCCAGCTGCCGGGCCGTCACCGGCTGGGGGGTTAGCCCTGCCCGGCCCGCAAAACCGGTGCCGTAATACTGTACGCCCCAGGCCCCGCACACCAGGGCATAGCCCCACACCGCCAGCGCCGCCAGGCTTACCAGCCGCCGGGGCAGAACCCGCTGCCCGGCCCGCTGCTGGCGGAGAGTGCGCACCGCCATCCAAACCAGCCACAGGCCGCCCAGTGTGCACACCAGCTCGCCCGCGCTGAAGGGCAGCGGGTCCACCAGCGCGCTGAGCACCCGCTTGTAGGGCATAGAGACGTATTGGATGAACCAGTTCATGGCGGCGATGCTTCGCCGAAAATACCAGAAGGCCCCCAGCTCGGCCAGCCCCAAAAGCAGGGCGAGCAGCGGGCCTTTGCAGCCGTTTTTTTGGCGGTGCGGCGTGTGTTGCTGTTTCATGGGCACCTCGTGCTGTTCTGGGCGGCGTTGTGTGCGCCCGATCACTTTTCGTACAGAATGCCCGCCTGGGCCAGGGCCCTGCGGATGCGCAGGAAGGTCTCTTCATCGGGGCAGACCAGCGTGTGCAGGTGCACGCCGCCGGTCAGCCGCAGCAGAAGGCCATCGGGCTGTTCCATGGCGCGGGCCACAAAGTTGTCGGCATCGTACCGGCTGGCCACGTGCAGCCGCCCGGTGATCTCCCCATACAAGGGGCTTTCCACCTTCACGTCCTCCACAATGCCGCCGTTGTCCACCACCAGATACAGCTCCTGCCGTAGGCCCTCACTGCCGTCGTGGCGGCAGGCCAGCAGGCCGGTGTAGCCGCTTTGATTTTCTCCGGTGAGCACATACCCCCGAGGCGTCGCATCAATCTGTTCCCCGCCGGCCCGCAGCAGCGCCACATCGCCCACCACGATCTGCCGGGAAACGCCAAGCTGCCCCGCCAGCGCCGAAGCGCTGACCGGGCCGGTGGCCTTTGTTAAAATGGCGATGATCTGCTGCCGCCGCTGTTGTGCTGTCATATGGGGTCGGCCTCCTTTTGCAGTTCGACAATTTGCCCTATTGTACCACAAATCTGCCGGGTTTTCACCCATGCGCTGCCGCCGGGCAATTTCGGCCAGGTGGGGCTGGCGCACCGGCCGCTGCTTTGATATAATAAAATTGATTTGGTGCGGCGTTTTGCCGTGCCGTTTTGCCGAAATTTCGCGGGCCGCCGCCGTGCCGCCCGTTTTTTGAATAAACCGCCGCGCTGAAAGGAGCTGCCATGACCTGGACCATGCTGCCGCAGGAGTACCACACCGGTGCCTGCTTTGATTTATACCGTCACCTGGGCGCACACCCCTGCAAAGAAGGCTGGAGCTTCCGCATCTGGGCGCCCGGCGCGCTGGACGTACAGCTGGAGGGGGATTTCAACGGCTGGCAGGGCGCCCCCATGACCCGGGACAATGCCGGGGTCTGGTCCTGCACCGCCAAGGCCAAAGAGGGCCAGCTGTACAAATTCCGGGTGCTCGGGCCGGACGGCTGTTGGGCGGAGCATTCCGACCCCTGCGCCCTGGCCGCCGAGCTGCGCCCCGGCACGGCCAGCCGCCTGTTTGACCTCTCTCATCTGGAGGCGCAGTTCACCGACGGGGTGTGGATGGCCGGGCAGGACAAGCACTACGACCGGCCCATGAACATCTACGAGATGCACGTGGGCAGCTGGAAGCGCAGGCCGGACGGCAGCTGGTACGACTATGAGGAGCTGGCGCAGGAGCTGATTCCCTGGCTGGTGGAGCATCAGTACACCCATGTGGAGCTGCTGCCCCTGGCCGAGCACCCCTTTGACGGCAGCTGGGGCTACCAGAACACCGGTTATTTTGCCCCCACCAGCCGCTACGGCACCCCGGTGCAGTTTGCCCGCTTTGTCAACGCCTGCCACATGGCGGGCATCGGCGTGCTGATGGATTTTGTGCCCGTTCACTTTGCCAAAAACGCCGATGGGCTGGCCCGGCTGGACGGCACCTTCCTGTATGAGTACGACAGCGATGTGGGCCAGAGCGAGTGGGGCACCTGCAACTTCAACTTCTACCGGGGCGAGGTTCGCAGCTTTTTGAACAGCGCCGCTGCCATCTGGCTGGACCTGTACCACTGCGACGGCATCCGCATGGACGCCATCAGCCGGGCGCTGTACTGGCTGGGCGACCCGAGCCGCGGGGTGAACCAGGGCGCGGTGCAGTTTTTGCAGAACATGAACCAGGGGCTGCACCAGCGCTTCCCCTCGGCCATTCTCACCGCAGAGGACAGCACCAATTTTCTGAAGGTGACCGCCCCGGTGGAATACGACGGCCTGGGCTTTGATTACAAGTGGGACATGGGCTGGATGCACGACACCCTGGACTTTTTTGCAACCCCCTTTGACCAGCGGCGGGACGCCTACCACAAGCTCACCTTCTCCATGTCTTATTTTTACAATGAGCTGTATCTGCTCAGCCTCTCCCACGATGAAATGGTGCATGGCAAAAAAGCGGTGATCGACAAGCTGTGGGGCACCTATGAGGAAAAATTTGCCCAGGCGCGGCTGCTGTATTTCTATATGCTCACCCACCCCGGCAAAAAGCTGAACTTCATGGGCAGCGAGCTGGCCCACTTCCGGGAGTGGGACGAGAACCGGGAGCTGGACTGGATGCTGCTGCGGTACCCGCTGCACGACGCCTTCCACAAGTACATCGCCGCCCTGAACGGCCTGTACCACGCCGAGCCGGCCCTGTACGAGGGCGAGTACAACGCCGCCTGCTTTGAGTGGGTGGCCTGCCAGAGCCGGGATGAGGGCATTTATGCCTACCTGCGCAAGGGCCGCGGCGGGCCGCTGCTGGCCGTGATGAACACCCAGCCCAAGGCGTACCTGAAGTACCCCCTGTACCTCGCCGAGGGCTGCACCGCCCGGATGCTGTTCAGCACCGACCTGCAGCAGTGGGGCGGCGCCACCAAAGCCCCCAGCCAGCCGCAGGCCACCCTGCCGGGCGGCGTGTTCGGCCGCAACCACACCCTGTATGTGGACCTTCCCCCGCTCAGCGGCGCGCTGTACCGGCTGGAAGAGCTGCCCGCTCAGGAGCGCCGCAAGGCCCGGGGCTGACCGGCTGCCGTTCTTGACAAGGCCCCGAAATGCTTTTATAGTACCTTATAATGGTTTTATAAAGTGAAGGTTCCGTTTCTGTTTTTGCCGCCGTTGAAGCGGACGAAAGCCGGTTGCAATCGAACGCCGTGTGCGCCCGGCCGGGGAACGCGGCCAACAAGGGCATTGATTGCCCAAAGAAGAGGAGAACCCTATTATGGTGCGTATTCTGACCGACTCTGCCGCAGATTTTTCGGAAGAGCTTGCCCGCCAGCTGAACGTGGAGGTGCTGCCCCTGGGCGTGACCTTTGAGGACGGCATGGCGTATCGAGACCGAGTGGATCTGCAGCCCGAAGAATTTTATGAAAAGCTGGCCGCCTGCGAAAAGCTTCCCAAAACCAGCCAGCCCAACCTGGGCGATGTGCTCACCGCCTTTGAAAACGCCCGGGACGCAGGCGATGAAATGGTGGCCATTTTTATCTCAAGCCAGCTCTCCGGCACCTACCAGAGCGCCTGCATGGCCGCCGACACCGTGGAGTACCCCGGCATTCATGTGGTGGACAGCCTGAACGCCGCCATGGGGCAGCACCTGCTGGTGCGTCTGGCCGTGCGCCTGCGGGACGAGGGCTTCTCCGCCACGCAGATCGCCGCCCGGCTGGACCGGGAAAAGCACCGGGTATGCCAGCTGGCCATTGTGGACAGCCTGAAATACCTGCACAAGGGCGGCCGCCTTTCCGGCGCAGTCGCCGTGGCCGGCGGCCTGCTGGGCATCAAGCCGGTCATCTGCTTGGAGAATGGCAAGGTCAAGCTGGCGGGCCAGGCCCGCGGCCTGCCCGGCGCTTATGTGGCCATGTTCAAGCTCATTGACGAAAAGGGCGGCATTGACCCGAAGATGGACTATGTGGTGGGCTACACCGCCCAGAAAAAACGCTTTGAGCCGGTGCAGCAGTACCTGACCGGCAACCTGGGCCTGAACGGCAGCACCGTGTGCCATGTGGGCCCCGCCGTGGGCACGCACATCGGCCCCGGCGCCGCCGGCCTCTGCTTCTTCGCCAACAAGGCAAAGCAGGACTGAGCACGTTTCAAAAACACAATTACGTAAAAAGAGCAGGTGCGGCGCACCTGCTCTTTTTTTGCTTTTGCTCGTGTACTTACCGCCGGAACCACGCCTTCATGGTATCCAGCACCCTCACCAGTTCTTCTTCCTCGATCACATAGGGCACCATGGCGTACATATAGCTCAGGAACGGCCGGCTGAACACCCCGTGTTCGTAGGCAAACTGCTGGTAGCCCTCCAGCACCTTCGGGTCCTTCACCTCCACGCACACGCAGCCGCCCATGATGCGCACTTCCTTGATCCGCTCGTCGCCGAAGCCCGCCATCTCCCGCCGGGTGATGGCCTCGATGCGGGCGATCTTGCTCATGTAATCCTCTTCCTCAAACAGGCGGATGGACTCCAGCGCCGCGGCGCAGGCCAGAGCATTGCCCATAAAGGTCGGCCCGTGCATCAGGGCCTTGGCAGGGTCATCGCTGTAAAAGCCGCTGAACACCCTGCGGCTGGCCACCGTGGCTGCATGGCCGATGTAGCCGCCGGTGAGCGCCTTGCCCAGAACCAGAATGTCCGGCTGCACCAGGTCGGCCACAAAGCGGTTGCCCGTGCGGCCGAAGCCGGTGGCAACCTCGTCGAAGATCAGCAGCACGTCGTACTGGTCGCACAGCTCCCGCGCCCGCTTCAAAAAGGCGATGTCGTACATGCGCATACCGCCCGCGCCCTGCAGCAGCGGCTCCACAATAAAGCTGTTCAGCCGCTCGTGGCAGCGTGCAAAGGCCTCTTCCAGCGCATCAATGCGGGTGGGAATGTGGATCACATCGGTTTTTTCGCCATAGGCTTCCAGCACGAAGTGATAGTCCTCGTCATCGCCCACCTCCATGGCCTTGAACGTATCGCCGTGGTAGGCGTGCTCCAGCGCCAGCACCTTGGTGCGGCTCTTGTCGCCCCGGTTCATGTAGTACTGCAGGGCCATTTTCAGGCTGACCTCCATCGCCACACTGCCGGAATCCGAGAAAAAGCAGCAGTCCAGATCGCCGGGCAGCCACTGTTCCAGCTTGGCGGAGAGTTTCTGCACCGGCTCATGGGTCAGGCCGCCCAGCATCACATGGCAGAACTTCCCGGCCTGGTCCTGAATGGCCCGGGTCAGGGTGGGGTGCTTGTAGCCGTGAATGACGCTCCACCAGGAAGACACCGAGTCGATCATCTCCCGTTCGGGGGTGCGCAGATACACCCCCTGTGCGTCCACAATCTGGAAGGGAGCCTTCATGGTTTTCATCTGCTGATAAGGGTACCAAATCATTGTGTTTCTCCTTCAAGGCGGTTCCGGCCATACAGCCGGGGGTTATTTGTACAAAGCAGCCAGGGCCTGCCCGTCCATATTCAGTTCCCGGTCGCCGTCGGCCACACAGGCCACCACCGGCACCCCGGCGCGCCGCTCGCACATGAGGCGGTTGTCCTCTTCCATCTCATCACCCGGGTGATAGTGGTTCAGGATGATGCCCTTCACCGGGATGTTTCTGGCCCGCAGGTACTCCACCGTGAGCACCGTGCTGTTGATGGTGCCCAGGCCCGCATCGGCCACCACCAGGCAGCTCAGGTTCAGTGCCTTGACCACATCCTCCAGCCACAATTCGCCGGTTTCGTCCACCCGCAGGGGGCAGAGAATGCCGCCGCTGCCCTCCATCGTCACCAGATCGTAGGCTTGGGCCAGCGCGTCAAAGCCGTTTTTCACCACGTCCAGCTCCACCGGGCCGCCCTCCATCCGGGCCGCCAGATGGGGCGACACCGCGTGCTCGTACACATAGGGGCACATGGTCTCCAGCGGCTGCTCCAACCCTGCCATGGTGCGCACAAAGTCTGCATCGCCCGGAATCAGGCTGCCGTCTGCCCGGCGCAGATTGCCGCTCATGCCCGCCTTGTAATAAGCGGGGCGATAGCCCGTCTCCCGCAGCTTCTTCACGATCAGCCCGGTGACGTAGGTTTTGCCCACGTCGGTGCCCGTTCCGGTAACAAACAAATTCTTACTCATTGCATTTCCTCGGTTCATATCCCAGTTTGTTCAAAAGGGCCAGATCGGTTTGGGTGGTGATGCCCGCCGTGGTGAGCATATCGCCGGAAATGGCCGCATTCGCGCCGCTCCGGAAGCACGCTTCGCCCTTGTCGGCCAGCAGCCCCCGGCCGCCCGCCAGGCGGATGGAGCCGTCCGGAATCAGGAAGCGGAACACCGCCGTGCAGCGGCACAGTTCCTCTTCGCTGAGCACCCGGTTGCCCGCATAAGGCGTGCCCGGAATGGGGTTCAGCAGGTTCACGGGAACCGACTTCACGCCCAGCTCGCGGGCCGTGAGCACCATGTCGATCCGGTCCTCCATGGTTTCGCCCAGCCCCAGAATGCCGCCGGAGCAGATGGACAGGCCCGCCCGTCTGGCTGCCTTCAGGGTGTCGATCTTTTCCTGATAGGTGTGGGTGGTGCACACCTCCGGGAAGTAGCGGGCGCTGCTCTCCAGATTGCAGTGCACCCGGTCGGCCCCCGCTTCCTTCAGGCGGCGGAACTGCGCCTCGTTCAGCAGCCCGAAGGAGATGCACACTCCCAGGTTCGTCTGGCTGCGGATGGCGCGGATGCTCTCGCACACCTGGTCCACCTCCGCATCGCTCAGCCGCTTGCCCGAGGTGACGATGGAGTACCGCAGCACGCCCTGGGCCTCGTTGTGCCTGGCCACGGCCAGCAGCTCTTCCGTGGGCAGCAGCGGATAGCTCTCGGTGCAGCTGGTGTGGTAGTGGACGCTCTGGGCGCAGTACTTGCAGTCCTCCGAGCAGCGGCCGCACTTGCCGTTGATGATGGTGCACAGGTCAAACCCGTTGCCGCATTTGGCCTTTCGGATCTCATCCGCCGCCGCACACAGCGCGTCATAGGGGGCCTGAGCCAGCTCCAGCGCCTCCTGCCGGGTGATCTCGCCCCCGGCCAAAACCTTTTCTTTCAGTTCGCAAACACGTTCCATTTTTCTTCTCCTATCGCAAGCAAAGCCTTCCGTCTCAGGCGCGGCTCAGGCCGGGCAGGGCCACCCGCAGCCGAACCGTGACCGCCGCCGCCAGCACGCACAGGCACAGATCGCCCGGCACCGCCAGCAAAAAGCAGTAGAGCACCAGCGGCCACAGGCCGATGGGGGTGCCCAGCACAAAGTTGCAGATGATGTAGTAGTAGACCATTCCCATGCCGTACACAATGATCAGCCCTACCAGATTGGCCCCCAGAATGTGCCAGAAATTGCTGGTTTTCGCCGCCATCTTCCCGGTGACAAAGGCCCCCACGATGAAGCCCAGAATGTACCCGAAGCTGGGCTTGAGCAGATACCAGAAGCCACCGCCCTCGGTGAAAATGGGCAGGCCCAGAAGGCCCAGCACCGCATAGGCCCCCACGCTGATGGCCCCAAGCCGGCCGCCCAGCAGCAGGCCCGCCAGCATGGTAAACAGGAATTGCAGGGTAAAGGGCACCACCGGCACCGGAATCTTGATAAAGGCCCCCACCGCCGTCAGCGCAGTGAACAGGGCGCAGAGCACAAGCTCTCTCGTTTTCTGATTTCGCATCGCGTTTCTCCTTTTTCGTTGGGCCGCGGGGCGGCCGGGTAAGCACCGGCGTCCTTTCGGGCGTCTTGTCCGCAATGGTTTTGTTATACCGGAGCCTGCCCTCTCCCGTCAACGAAAAGCCGTTTCAAAGGTTGACAGCGCGGTTTTTCCGCACGCTCTTCCCCGCACCGGCAAAAAAGCACCCGCACCGTCATCGTGCAATGGCAGTGCGGGTGCTTTATCATCGTTTATCGTTTTATTTTTGCTGTTTTCGCAAGCGGCAGGCGCCGAGGCTGCGGGTGGATTTTCACGGCGGCAGGGCCGCGGTTTTATTGCGGCCGCCAGAGTGTTTTTACGCCGATGTTCCCCTCACTTTCAACGGGCCGCCCTCAGAAATTCGCCGTCCTGACCTCGTTGGCGCGGCACTGGCGCACCACGGTGCTGCACAGGTCGTTGTAGTAGTTCAGGTAGTTCTTTTTCTTCTGGCGCTCCAGGCTGAAGCGCTGCTGCAGCTCCTTCCAGGCGGGGCAGGTTTTGTGGCAGCCCTCGCAGTAATGGTCACAGCCGGTTTTACACGGGATCATAGCAGAACACTCCTTTCGAGCTTCCGGCAGAACGGCATCGCAGGCTGCCGCCCTGCCCACAAAAAAGCAGCCGCACGTCACCGGGCAAAGTGCGCACAGAGCACACCCTCCCGGCAGCATACGGCTGCCTGCTGCGGACAGTGAGAGGAAGAGAAACACGCCCGGCGCTGCCGGATGGCCTTTCGCATTTGGCGATACACGGGCAAATCCTCCCTTCGTCACTGGCTGATTCCATAGCTTTATGATACTCGATTCCCCACCCCAATGCAAGATGGAACGTGTAAAATTCCGCCGGCCTTTTGGTGAAATTTCATTCCCACATCCTGCCCGACCGGCATAGGCTGAGGCGAGGGCAGCACCGCCAGACTGCGCCTGCCCGCTGTACGGCCCCCGTGCCGTCATAAACCGCTTTTCCCGTTCCAGACAAAGGAGTTTGTTTATGAATCAGCAAGGCACTCTGCGGGTGCAGAGCTTCGCCCAGCGGTTCACCTCCGCCGTGCCGGAGGTGTTGATCACCGTCACCGGGCCGGGCTTTTCCCGCACCTTTCTCACCGATGCCGAGGGCACTGCCCCCGACCTTGCCATTGAAGCGCCGCCCCAGGCGCTCTCCCTCGCCGAGAACCCCAGCGCCCAGCCCTACGCCGCCGTGACCCTGACCGCCGAAAAAAAGGGCTGGCAGCGTCAGGTCATTCAGGACATCCAGATTTTCCCCTGCCAGACCACCCTGGCCACCCTGGAGATGATCCCCGTCAACGAGAGCACTCCCGGCCGCCAGCGGGTCGAACCGGTGAAGATTCCGCCCCATCCCCTGTATGCGGGCGAGGGCGGCTCCGGCCCCGGCCCCAAGGGCAGCCCCCGGGTGCTGGATCAGGTCATCATCCCCAAAAACATCACGGTGCACCTGGGCAAGCCCGCGGCCAGTGCCCGCAACGTGACTGTATCCTTCCGCAAATACATCGCCAACGTGGCCTCCAGCGAGGTGTACCCCACCTGGCCGGAGCAGGCCCTTCGGGCCAACATCCACGCCCAGATCAGCCTGGCCCTCAACCGCATTTACACCGAATGGTACCCCAGCAAAGGGTACCGCTTCAACATCACCAACTCCACCAGTTACGACCAGTACTTTGTGTACGGCCGCACGATTTTTGACGTGATGGAGCGCATCACCGACGACATTTTCAACACGTACGTGCGCCGAAGCGGAACCATTGAGCCGTACTACACCGAATACTGCGACGGCAAAACCGTCACCTGCCCCGGCATGAAGCAATGGGGCACCGTAACCCTGGCCAATCAGGGCCGCAGCGCCCTGCAGATCCTGCGCAATTACTACGGCAACAGCGTTGAAATCGTGCGCACCCAGAACATCCAGTCCATCCCCTCCAGCTACCCCGGCAGCCCCCTGCGCCGGGGCGACAGCGGCACCTCCGTGGCCACCATCCAGCGCCAGCTGAACCGCATCGCCAAGGACTATCCCTTCTTCGGCACCGTCTCGGTAGACGGCAGCTTCGGCGCAGCCACCGAAACGCTGGTCAAGCGCTTCCAAAAGCAGTTCAACCTGACTCAGGACGGGGTCGTTGGGCGGGCAACGTGGTATAAAATCAGCTACATCTACGTAAGCGTCAAGGACCTCGCCGAGCTGACCAGCGAGGGCGAAACCGCGTCCGGCAGCCTGTCCTCCGGTGCGTGGGGCGGCACGACCCTGCGGGTCGGCAGCACCGGCGCGGCGGTGGAGCAGGTTCAGTTCTGGCTGAATACCCTCAGCCAGTTCAACAGCGCCCTGCCCAGCCTGACGGTGGACGGAGTTTACGGCAGCGGCACAGCCGCCGCGGTGCGCATCTTCCAGCGGGAGGCCGGGCTGACGGTGGACGGTGTGGTGGGGCAGGCCACCTGGAACGCCCTGTACGCCGCCTGGCGCTCGGCGGAGGAGGACCTGAACCAGAACGGCGCTTCCGCTTATCCCGGCACGGCTCTGCGCCGGGGCGACCGGGGCAGCAACGTAAAGCTGGTACAGTTCTGGCTGCGCATCGCGGCCGACAATTACTCCGCCCTTGCAGCGGTCACGGTGGACGGCGTGTTCGGCGCGGCCACCGAGGCCGCCGTCACCGCCTTCCAGCGCTATTTCGGCCTGACTGCGGACGGCGTGGTGGGGCGCGCCACCTGGAACAAGCTGAACCAGGTCTATCTGGACATCACCAACCAGCTTCTCAGCCCGAACCAGCGCCCCGGCGACTACCCGGGCGTGCTGCGCATCGGCAGCCGGGGAACGGCCGTGCGGGAGCTGCAATACTACCTGATTCTGGCCGCCGCTTACGACAGCACCCTTCCTTCCCTCACCATTGACGGTGTGTTCGGCCCTGCCACCGAGGCCGCGGTCAAGGCCTATCAGCGGTCGGAGGGCCTCACGGCGGACGGCGTGGTGGGCCGGGTGACCTGGAATGCTCTGGTAAACAATACGGCCCGCCTGCGACCCAGCGGCCCCATGGCGGTGGCGGATCTGACCGCCTGGCCGGGGCGGACGCTGGCCGAGGGCGACACCGGCACCGATGTGCTGGACCTGACCCGAATGCTTCGCCTGACCGCTTTCTGGTACCCCACGGTGGCCTCACCAGATTGGACCGTCAGCTACGACCCCGCCGTGACCGAGGCCGTGCAGGCATTCCAGCTGCAATTTGAGCTGCCCGTCACCGGCCGGGTGGATGAAACCACCTGGAACACGCTTTCGGCGGTGTACGAAAGCCTGCTGGCCGGGCCGCCTCTCACCGCCGCAAGCCGCCCTGCCTACCCGGGCAAGGCCCAGCGGAAGGGCAGCGCCGGGGCGCCGGTGCGGCAGGTGCAGCAGTGGCTCAACCGGCTGGCCATGGACCAGGAGTGCGTGCCCTATCTGGAGGAGGACGGCGTATTCGGTGCAGCCACCGAGCAGGCCGTTCAGCGGTTCCAGGCTGCCTACGGGCTGGAGGAATGCGGCCAGGTACAAGCCGAAACCTGGGCCGCCCTGCGCCTGGCCGCCGGGAACGGGCATGACCCACTTTGAAAGGAGCGATGCAGCATGGCAAAGATTTTTGTGTACGATGCCTACACCAACCGGATGCTCACCTACAACCTCACGGAAAACGACGTGATGCCCTATGCCTACGGCACCTCGCTTCGGGTGAAGGAATTCCGCGGCTCCAGCAATTCGTCGGTTCTGTGGACCACCACGGCCGCCATGGAGGCCTGGAATCTGACCCGCCGAAGCTATGGCAAGGGCATTTATGTGGGCTACGCCTTCAAGCGCATCTGGGAGGGCGGCCACGGCACCCGAAGCCAGCACTACGCCGGGGTCGCCTTTGACGTGGGGCAGAACACCACCGCCGCAGCCCGGCGGCAGATCTGGAACGCCGCCAGCAAAACCGGCGCCTGGGGCTATGTGGAGCCGCTTTCCATGACGCCCACCTGGGTTCATTTCGACCGGCGCTACGGGGTGCCCGCCTGCCGCGGCACCACGGCGGGCTACCCCACCCTGCGCCGCGGCTGCACCAACACCTATGTGCTGATCTTACAGGACGCCCTGAACGCCCTGGGCTATGTGTGCGGCAGCCTGGACGGGAAGTTCGGCGCGCGCACGGAAAATGCCCTGAAGGCCTACCAGAAGCGGGTTGGGCTGACCAACGACGGGGTGTGCGGCTGCAATACCTGGAAGAAGCTCTCGGCGGCGGTGGTGGGCATCGGCCGCACCAAAACCGTGCTGGATTGACTGCCGGGCAGGCCCAATCTGCACAAGAGGTTTGACCCGCCTTTGCCGGGGTGCTATACTAAAGCAATACCGCACATTTTTCCGCCGGGCAGCCCGGGCGGGAAGCGGATTCAATCGGAAACCATGGGCCGCCGGGGGCACACCTTCGCGCCGGCCCTCAAAAAAGAAGGTTGTTTATCATGGAATTTTCCAAGCGTCTCGACCTGTTTGGCGACGAGATCTTTTCGGCCCTGAACCAGCGCAAGGTTGCCCTGGAGGCACAGGGCCGCACCCTGTTCAACCTGTCGGTGGGCACGCCGGACTTTGAGGCCCCGGCCCATGTGAAGCAGGCGCTCATGGACGCAGCCAAGAACCAGGACAACTGGAAGTACAGCCTGCGGGACCTGCCGGAGCTGCTGGACGCCGTGTGCAGCTACTACCAGCGGCGGTTCGGCGTGGCCATCACGCCGGATCAGGTGATGAGCGTCAATGGAAGCCAGGAGGGCATGGGCCACCTGGGCCTGGCCCTGTGCGATGAGGGCAGCACGGTGCTTCTGCCCGACCCCGGCTATCCGGTGTTCACCGCCGGGGCAAAGTTGGGCGGGGCCACTCCCTGGTACTACCCGCTGAGCGCCGAAAAAGGCTTTCTGCCGGACTTTGACGCCATCCCCGATGAGGTGGCCGACCGGGCCAAGTACATGGTGGTTTCACTGCCCGCCAACCCGGTGGGCAGTGTGGCCCGCCCCGGCTTTTACGAGGAGCTGGTGGCCTACGGCAAGGCCCATGATCTGCTGATCGTGCACGACAACGCGTACAGCGACATCATTTTTGACGGCAATGTCGGCCGCAGCTTCTTCAACACCCCCGGTGCCGAGGAAGTGGGCGTGGAATTCTTCAGCCTGTCCAAGAGCTTCAACGTCACCGGCGCCCGCATCAGCTTTTTGGTGGGCCGCCGGGACGTAGTGGCCGCCCTGCGCAAGCTGCGCAGCCAGATCGACTTCGGTATGTTCCTGCCGGTTCAGTACGCGGCCATTGCGGCCCTCACCGGCCCGCTGGACAGCGTGAAGGCCCAGTGCGCCGCCTATCAGGCCCGGCGGGACGCCCTGTGCGGCGGTCTGCGCTCCATCGGCTGGAACGTGCCGGACAGCCACGGCAGTATGTTCGTGTGGGCGCCGCTGCCCGCCCCCTACACCAAGAGCATGGATTTCTGCATGGACCTGATCGACAAAGCCGGGGTCATCTGCACCCCCGGCCTGAGCTTCGGGCCCCGCGGCGAGGGGTATGTGCGCTTTGCGCTGGTGCTTCCGCCCGAGCGCATTGCCCAGGCCGTGGAAGCCATCCGGGTGAGCGGCCTGGTGGCGCAGCCCTGACCTTCCTTCTTAAACGCAAAACCGCCGGGTCGGTTTTCCACAAGCATTGAGTCGTTTGGTGGAAAATTCGCCCGGCGTTTTTTGCATCCGGTCTTCTTTTGCTTAAAAGGTCCCGCTCACAGCAGCGGCCCGGCCGGATACAGCAGCAGGTTCTCCCCTGCCGGGCCGGGGCGCAGGTCGGCCCCCACCCAGCCCTGTTCCAGCCGGGCGGCGATGCGCCCCGGTTCGCTCAGCGGCAGGGCCATCTCGCAGCCGGGGCGGCGGGCCACCGGGCGGCCATTGCACAGCCAGGCCCAGGGCAGGCCGCACACCGCGCCGGCCCGCCGCAGCGTAAACCCGGCGGCAAACACGGCAGCCAGCCCCCTTGCCCCCGGCAGCACCACCCAGGTTTGCCAGGCCGGCCAGCGCACCGCCGCACGGCGCAGGCAGGCACGCAGATTTGCCCCGTCCATGGGGCCAAGCACCACCACCCAGCCGCCCCGGGTGTTCTCCGCCCGGGTAAACCGGCGCAGCGCCCGGGCCGGGGCGACATCGGCGGCATAGGGCAGCAGCAGGGCGGCGCTCTCCGGGCCGGTTCGGCCCTCAGCCAGCCAGCCCTCCCCCACCGCCAGGCAGCGGGCCAGCTCCGCTTCTTCCGGCGGCCGGCAGGCAGCCAGCCGCACCAGAATCGGCAAACCGGACGGGCACAGGCGGCGCAGTGTATCCGGTCGTTCCATGGGCGCACTCCTTTCCGGCATTGGGCCCTGCACACGGCAGAGCCGGCGGGCCGTTTTTCCATTTCTATGTGTGGTTTTGCGCCGGAATGCCTGTGTGCCAGGTTTTTTCTCGGTGCTTTGCTCGCAGTTTTGCCAAATGCGCGTCTCTGATTTTATGCATCCTGCTGATTTCGCTCATTATCGGGAATAATTCCTAAAAAGTTCTTGCAAACTATACCAATCCAGTATAAAATGAAGTCATCGAAACAAACCCAAGCGGCCGCGCCCAAACTTCATCGGCCGTTTCATAAAAGGAGGTTCTTCCATGGCACATGCATTTGAATCCGTCGTTTTCTACCGCTGCTCTCACTGCGGCAACGTGGTGGCCAAGGTCATTGATCAGGGGGTCCCCCTTGTTTGCTGCGGCGAACCCATGAAGGCGCTCAAGCCCGGCACCAGCGATGGTGCGGTGGAAAAGCACCTGCCCGTGGTTCAGCTGAAGGATGGGGCCGTTCACGTTCAGGTGGGCAGTGTCGTTCACCCCATGCTGGAAGCCCACTACATCCAGTTCATCTGCCTGGTCACCGACAAGGGCGTTTATTTCCGCAATCTCCGCCCCGAGCAGGCCCCCGAAGCCGACTTTGCCATCGGAAACGAAAAACCGCTGGCCGTCTACGAGTACTGTAACCTGCATGGCCTGTGGGTGACGGAGCTGTAAGCAAACTCTCTGAAACAAAAACAAGCGCACGATCAAACGATCGTGCGCTTTGTTTTATCCATGAACCGGTGTTTCTGGCGGCCTGTTTTTCAAACAGGCGGCTTACGCCTCTTCCTGCGCCTCGTGCTTTTTCAGGCAGGCACTCACAAAGCCGCGGAACAGCGGCTGGGCACGGTTGGGGCGGCTCTTGAACTCGGGGTGGAACTGCACGCCCACGTAGAAGTCACGGCCGGGCAGCTCAATGGCCTCCACCAGGCGGCCGTCCGGGCTGGTGCCGCCCAGAACCAGGCCGGCATCCACCATCTGCTGGCGGTACTCGTTGTTGAACTCATAGCGATGGCGGTGGCGCTCCTGCACCAGCTCCTGCCCATAGCACTCCATCAGCTTGGTACCGGGCATTACCTTGCAGGGGTAGCTGCCCAGGCGCATGGTGCCGCCCTTGGGCAGGTTGCCCTCCTGATCGGGCATCAGGGCAATGACGTTGTGCTTGCCCTCGGGGGCAAACTCGCTGCTGTTGGCATCCGCAAAGCCCAGCACATCCCGCGCAAACTCCATGGTCATGATCTGCAGGCCCAGGCAGATGCCGAAGCAGGGCAGCTCCTGCTCGCGGGCGTAACGGGCCGCCTGAATCATACCCTCAATGCCCCGGTCGCCGAAGCCGCCGGGAATGATGATGCCGTCCACCCCCTCAAAGGCCTTGGCGCAGGCTTCCTGATCGGTCAGGCCCTCGCTCTCCACCCAGCGGATGTCCACCTTGCAGCCGTTCTCAAAGCCGCCGTGGTACAGGCTTTCCATCACGGAGAGGTAGGCATCATGCAGCTTCACATACTTGCCCACCAGCGCCACGGTGCACTCCTTGCTGCACCCGGCAATGCGGCCCAGCATGGCCTTCCACTCGGTCAGGTCGGCGGCGGGCAGATCCAGATTCAGCTCGCGGCACACCACGTCCGACAGGCCGCCTGCCTCCAGCATGATGGGGCATTCGTACAGGCTGGGCATGGTCAGGTTCTCAATCACGCAGTCCGGCTTCACGTTGCAGAACATACTGATCTTGCGGAAGATCTCCTTGTCGATGGGGCCATCGGCGCGCATCACGATGATGTTGGGAGCAATGCCCATGCCCTGAAGCTCCTTCACCGAGTGCTGGGCCGGCTTGGACTTATACTCATCGCTGCCCTTGATGTAAGGCACCAGCACCACATGGATGTAGCAGCAGTTCTCTTTGCCCTGCTCCAGGCCCACCTGACGGATGGCCTCCAGGAAGGGCTGGCTCTCGATGTCTCCGGTGGTGCCGCCGATCTCGGTGATAACCACATCGGCATCCGAGTGCTTGCCCACGTTGTAGATAAAGCTCTTGATCTCGTTGGTGATGTGGGGAATGATCTGCACAGTCTGGCCCAGATAGGCGCCCTGCCGCTCCTTGTTCAGCACATTCCAGTACACCTTGCCGGTGGTCAGGTTGGAGTACTTGTTCAGGTCCTCGTCAATGAAGCGCTCGTAGTGGCCCAAGTCCAGGTCGGTCTCCGCGCCGTCCTCGGTGACGAATACCTCGCCGTGCTGGTAGGGGCTCATGGTACCGGGGTCCACGTTGATGTAGGGGTCCAGCTTCTGAGCCGCCACCTTCAGGCCGCGGCACTTCAGCAGACGGCCCAGGCTGGCCGCCGTAATGCCCTTGCCCAAACCGGAGACCACACCGCCGGTCACGAAAATATACTTGGTCGACATTCTTCTCTTCCTCCTCATCTTCCGACGACTCTGCGCCGGATGTCATTTCTGGCAAACTTCAAGGCCAATCTTTTCCAAGCCGGGCACACCGGAGCAAATCCAACGCCGCGGTGCGGCGCGCCCGCTTTCCCAAACAGGCCATCCGGCCTGAGAAAACAAAAACAAGGCCGCCCCGGTCAGCCGCCGGGCACGCCCTCCTCCAAGATTTTCTCCGCCACCTGTTCTCGGGTGCGGCGGCTGTTCATGGCTTCTTTTTCGATGTAGTGGTGGGCCTCGGCCTCGGTCATGCCGCGGGTTTCGATCAGCAGGCACTTGGCCCGGCTGACCAGCCGCAGCTGCATCAGCTTTTCATGCAGCTTGTCGTTTTCCTCCTGAAGCATCATCAGGCGGCGGCTGCTGGCGGCAGCCATGTGCACCGCCTGGCGAAAGGCTGCCCCCGAAAAGGGCTTGGCCAGCACCAGCACGCCGCTCTGCTCCACCCGCTGGGCCACCTGATCGGCGGTGCCGGCCTTGACCATCATCAGCACGCCGGCCCGGGTGTTCTGCACCGCAAACAGGGCCAGCTCATGGCCCAGCTCGTCTGGCAACGGGGCGTTGATCAGAATCATCTCGTAGGGCTTTTCGGCAATCATACGGCGGGCGGCGTTGGCGCTGGCGGCGAACACCGGGCGCTGATACCCCATCTCCGCCACGTGCTGAGCCAGATACTGGTTGGCGGTACTGCCCGCCGAAACGATCAAGGCCAACGCCGCTGCCATACTCCGCCCCCCTTTCCGCTCACGCAAAAGCCGCCCACCGGCAGCCCGCTTTGTTACACCGTCAAGAAATAGTTTTCCTGCTCGATCTCATTCCAGTTTGCGCTGGCCCGCTGCAATTCGCACTGCCGCCACTGTTCATCAAAGTAGCGGCGGGCCATCTCGTCCGGCAGCTCTCTGCGCACAAAGTCGCTGGCCCGGGCAATTTCCACCGCGTCCCGCAGTGAGGTGGGCAGGCTTTCCAGCCCATAGGCCGCCGCCTCGGTGGGGTCAAACAGATTCTTGTTCACCGGGGCAGGCAACTCCATCTTCTCCTGCAGGCCCTCAAAGCCGGCCGCCAGCACCAGGCCGATGGCCAGATAGGGGTTGCAGGAGGGATCGGGATTGCGCAGCTCCATCCGGCAGGAATCGCCGCTGGCCGCCGGAATGCGCACCAGCTGGCTGCGGTTCTGGCGGCTCCAGCTTACATAGCGGGGCGCCTCACAGCTGCCAAACCGGGCATAGCTGTTGGGAATGGGGTTCAAAAACGGGGTGATCTCCCGGGCACGGCGCATCACGCCTGCAATGAAATTGCCTGCGATGGAATCGGGCGCAATGTCGCCCTCAAACAGGTTTTTGCCGTCCCGGTACAGGCTGATGTTGATGTGCAGGCCGCTGCCGCTGGCATGGGGGAAGGGCTTGGGCATAAAGCTGGCATAGGCCCCGTGCTGGGCCGCCAGCACCTTGACCGCCGACCGGAAGGACAGGATGGTGTCCGCCGCATCCAGCGGGGTGCTGTAACGGAAATCCACCTCGTTCTGGCCCGGGCCGCTCTCGTGATGGCTGTGCAGCGGGTGTAGGCCCATCTCCTCCATGCACAGGCAGATCTCCCGGCGCAGGTCCTCGCCCTTGTCCAGCGGGGCCACGTCAAAGTATCCGCCATGATCCAGCGGAATGCGGGTGGGCCGGCCCCGGTCGTCCAGCTCAAACACATAGAATTCGCACTCCGCGCCCACGTTGCAGGTCAGGCCCAGAGAGGCAAACCGCCCCGCCACCTGGCGCAGGTAGCTGCGGGTGTTGCCCTCAAAGGGCTGGCCGTTGGGCCGGTAAATGTCGCAGAACAGGCGCATGACCCGCCCGTCCATCGGCCGCCAGGGCAGAATGGTCACGGTGGAGGGGTCGGGTTTCAAAAGCAGATCGCTCTCCTCCACATTTAAAAAGCCGTTGACCGAGCTGCCGTCAAAGCCAATGCCGTGGTCAAAGGCATAAGGCAGCTCTTCTGCCAGAATGGCCAGGTTTTTCTGGACGCCGAAAATATCGCAGAAGGCCAGACGAACAAATTTTACGTCGTTTTCCTGTGCGAAATCCAGAATGTCCTGTGCGCTGCTGCTCATGGTGATTTTCCTCCCGAACGCTCGCTGCAAAGCGCTGTCTGGCGGCGCCCTGCAAGCAAAAAAGGCGTCCGCCAGAAGGCGGGTAGGGCCTTGCACCCTCCGCCTTTCCGACAAACGCCTTTGTTTCTGTCAGTATTATAATCTCTCAAAACTACCCCGTCAAGAAGTGGGTTTCATTTCAGCAATTGCCACAAAAAAGCGCCCGTTCCGGCTGCCCCGCTTTGGCTTCTCCCCTGTTCGCGGCAACCAAAAAACCCGCCTCTTGCGAGACGGGTTTTTTGGGCTTGGTGTAAGAAATAGGAAAAGGAGAATGGCAAATTCAGGGAGACATCGGCGGCCCGCTGCGCACGTAAGGTTTCTTACGGGGCAGGCCGGTTTGCCTCAGGCTGCACCTGCGGTAAGCGGCAGACGCTTACACGTAGTACAGCATCTTGGAGTAGCTGGGCAGAGGCCAGTAGTCCTCGCCGCACACCACCTCGGCGGCATCGGCGTTGGTGCGCAGGTCTGCCATGGCGGGCAGCACCTTGTCGCGGTAGGCCTTGGCCTTCTCCAGGCTGTCGGTCTCGCTCTCGGCGCTTTCCACGGCGGCATCCAGGGCATCCACGGCATCGCTCATGGCGTCGGTTGCGGCGCTGAGCTTTTCCAGGACCTTGTTCTCTGCCTTGCAGGAGAGCTTCTCGCTCACCGCCATCTTGGCGGCGGCGGCGCTGGCCACATCGCTCATATAAGCGGTGGCGGCGGGAATCAGCTGCTTGTTGGCCATTTCCAGCATGGTCATGGCCTCGATGTGCAGCACCTTGGCATAATGCTCGATGATAACCTCGTAGCGGCTCATCACCTCAACCCGGCTGAGCACGCCCATCTCTTCAAAGAGGGCGATGTTCTTCTCGCTGGTCATGGCGGGGGCAGCGTCCACGGTGGTCTTCAGGTTGAACAGGCCGCGCTTTTCAGCCTCGACCTCCCACTCATCGCTGTAGCCGTTGCCGTTGAAGATGATGCGCTTATGGTCGTGCAGAGTGCGCTTCACCAGGGCCACCAGGGCCTTTTCAAAGTCATCCGCACGCTCCAGTTCGTCCGCATAACCCTTCAGTTCTTTCGCCACAGCGGTGTTCAGCACGGTGTTCGCGTCGGCCAGGTTCATGGAAGAGCCGGGCATACGGAACTCGAACTTGTTGCCGGTGAAGGCAAAGGGAGAAGTACGGTTGCGGTCGGTGTTGTCTTTCTTGAATTTGGGCAGGACATCCACGCCCAGGTCGATGCGCTGACGGCCGGGATCGGCGTACTCGGCATCGTTGGAGATGGCGTCCAGCACGGCGGCCAGGTCATCGCCCACAAACATGGAGATGATGGCCGGGGGCGCCTCGTTGGCACCCAGACGGTGATCGTTGCCGGGGCTGGCCACAGCCGCCCGCAGCAGATCCTGATACTGATCAACCGCCTTGATGACCGCGGCCAGGAAGATCAGGAACTGCAGGTTCTCCATGGGGGTGTCACCGGGATCCAGCAGGTTCACGCCGTTTGCGGTCATGGACCAGTTGTTGTGCTTGCCGCTGCCGTTCACGCCCTCAAAGGGCTTTTCGGCCAGCAGGCAGACCAGGCCGTGCTTTTCGGCGACCTTCTTCATCATCTCCATGGTCAGCAGGTTGTGGTCCACGGCGATGTTGGTGGTGTCAAAGATGGGGGCCAGCTCATGCTGGCAGGGGGCAACCTCGTTGTGCTTGGTCTTGGCGGGAATCCCCAGTTCCCACAGCTGGTTGTCCAGATCCTCCATATATTCGGAGACGATGGGCCTCAGGGTGCCGAAGTAATGCTCCTCCAGCTCCTGGCCCTTGGCGGGCATGGCACCGAACAGGGTGCGGCCGGTGAGGATCAGATCCTGACGGGTCTCATAGTCCTCTTTGCGAACCAGGAAGTACTCCTGCTCGGCACCCACGGTGGTGGACACATGGTCCACCTCCTTGCCGAACAGCTTCAGGATGCGGCAGGCCTGGGTGGACAGGGCGCTCATGGAGCGCAGCAGCGGGGTTTTTTTATCCAGTGCCTCGCCATTGTAGCTGCAGAACGCGGTGGGGATGCACAGCACACCGTCCTTCACGAAGGCGTAGCTGGTGGGGTCCCACGCGGTGTAGCCGCGGGCTTCGCAGGTGGCGCGCAGTCCACCATTGGGGAAGGAAGAAGCATCGGGCTCGCCCTTGACCAGCTCTTTGCCGTTGAACTCCATGATGGCGGTGCCGTCTTTCATGGGGCTGACGAAACCATCGTGCTTCTCACTGGTGATGCCGGTGAGCGGCTGGAACCAGTGGGTGTAATGGGTGGCGCCCATCTCCATCGCCCAGCGCTTCATCACGCTGGCAACCACATTGGCCACTTCAATGTCCAGAGGCTGACCCTTTTCCAGGGTGGCCTTCAGGCTTTTATAAGTAGCGCTGGGCAGGCGTTCTTTCATCACGTGCTCGTTGAATACGTACTTGCCGTAGATCTCCATTACATTCGCTGCCATATTCTTACTCCTTCACAATCGTCGCGGCTCGAAGGTTTCCCCACCCTGTTGCCTGATGACCCCCAACGGGGGGCGGCTTGCTTGTAAAAAAGGAAAAGGGGGCCGGCGGACTCACTCCGCAGCCCCCTTGCTGCTATGTTTAGCATTATACTCTGCAAGCCTTTTCGGGTCAATTGTCAAACCGACAAAACTTTTCCGAATCAAACCTTCATATTTTGTATGTAGGTACGAAATTGGAATAAGTTGCATTTTGCGGAACGCCGCCTGTGCAATTTCATGGTTTTCGTTCGGCATCTCCGTCAAAATGCCTATGGCTTCCGGTGTTACACCACCTGGAACAGGAAAAACTTCAAGTAGTCGGTCTCCTCCACGTTCCACAGGATGGGGTGGTCCGGGGCCTGCTGGCGCACCTCGATCTGCCGCAGCTGACGGCCCGCATCGTGGGCGGCGGCATGCAGCATTTTAATAAACATGGCCTCGCTGGCAAAGTGGCTGCAGCTGGCCGTGGCCAGATACCCGCCCCGGGGCAGCAGGCGCATGGCCCGGTAATTGATCTCCTTATACCCGCGCATGGCGTTCTGGGCGGTGCGGCGCGCCTTGGTGAAGGCGGGCGGGTCCAGAATGATAAAATCGTAGGGGCTGCCCTCCCGCTCCAGACGGGGCAGAAGGTCAAACACATCCTCGCACACAAAGTCCATCCGGTCTTCCAGGCCGTTGCGGGCCGCATTGCGCCGGGCCATTTCCACAGCGCTTTCGCTCACGTCCACCGCGGTTACATGGGCGGCCCCGCCCAGCGCGGCGTTCAGGGCAAAGCTGCCGGTGTGGGTGAAGCAGTCCAGCACGGTTTTGCCCCGGGCAATGTTCGCCACCGCCCGCCGGTTGAACTTCTGATCCAGGAAAAAGCCGGTTTTCTGGCCGTTCTCAAAGTCCACTTTGTAATAAACGCCGTTTTCGCAGATCTCGGTCTCGGTGCTCGCCGGGTGCTGCTCGCCGGGAATTTCCAGCCAGCCCTTGCCCTGCTCCAGGCCCTCTTTGTCCCGCAGGGCCGCGTCGTTGCGCTGGTAAATGCCGTCGATCTGCTGGCCGTCCGCCCGCAGAACCCGGGCCAGCAGGGGCAGCAGCTGCTCCTTGCGCACCTCCATCCCCACCGAGAGAATCTGCGCCACCAGCACGGTGCCGAATCGGTCCACGGTCAGGCCGGGCATCTGGTCCGCCTCGCCGAAGATCACCCGGCAGCAGGTCAGGTCCTCCGGGCGCAGAACCGTTTTCCGGTAGGCCCAGGCGTACTCAAAGCGCCGCTGCCAGAAGGCTTCGTCAAAGGTGTCGTTGGCGTTGCGGCTCAGCAGCCGCACACGGATTTTGCTGGCCAGGCTGAGAAAGCCGGTGCCCAAATACCGGCCCTTCTGGCTGAGCACGTCCACCAGCGCGCCGTTTTCCAGCTGGGTTTCGGGGGCATCGGTGATCTCATCGGCGTACACCCAGGGGTGCCCCTGCACGATGGAAAGTTCCGCCTTTTTGGTGACGGTGTAGGCCGGATAGCTGCGGGTGGTTTTCATTCGGTTCTCCTTTTTATTGCATCTTATTGCATCGCAATGCGATCGGGTTTGTTCGGTTTGCAAGGCGGCTTCAGCCCTGCCCGTCGTCCAGCACCTGGCCGATGGGCTCCCGAAGGATCAGGGTGGCCATGCGGTCGGCCGGGGTGGGGGCCTTGTTCAGCAGCACCAGCTCTGGGCCGCGGTAATACCGCAGAAGCCCGGCCGCCGGGTACACGGCCAGGCTGGTGCCGCCCACGATCAGCAGGTCGGCCGCCTCGATGGCTTGGATGGCCCCCACCAGCGTTGCTTCGTCCAGCCCCTCCTCGTACAGCACCACATCCGGCTTCACAATGCCGCCGCAGCTGCACCGGGGCACGCCGGTGCTCTCGGCGATGAAGTCCACCGGATAAAACTTGCCGCACCGGGTGCAGTAGTTGCGCAGGGTGCTGCCGTGCAGCTCAAACACGTTTTTGCTGCCCGCCGCCTGATGCAGCCCGTCGATGTTCTGGGTGATCACGGCCTTCAGCTTGCCCTGGGCCTCCAGCCGGGCCAGGCGCAGATGGGCCGCGTTGGGCCGGGCGTTTTTCACAATGAGCTTATCCCGATAGAACTTGTAAAACTCCTCGGTGTGCTGTTCAAAAAACGTATGAGAGAGAATGGTTTCGGGCGGGTAGTCGTATTTCTGGTGATACAGGCCATCCACACTGCGGAAATCGGGGATGCCACTCTCGGTTGAAACACCCGCGCCGCCGAAAAAGACGATGTTGGAGCTTTTCGCGATCAATTCTTCCAGCTGCCGGTTCATAACAAGGCACTTCCTTTCGATTTTCCCTGCGCAGGGCCGGGTTCTGTGATACAATGAGTACAAACAGCCCCTCTGTGGGCCTTTGCTCCAGGATGCATTATAACACAAATCCGGTGCCGCACACAAACCCGGCTCCCCGCAAGGAGGAATTGGTATGACCCCGCAGCCCATCACCCCGGCCGCCGTATGGCAGGCCCTTACTCCCCGCCCGCCGCAAAGCCACAAGGGCACCTTCGGCCGGGTGCTGATTGCCGCGGGCAGCGCCCGTTACCGCGGGGCCGCCGCCCTGTGCTGCGAGGGGGCGCTGCGGGCCGGGGCCGGCATCGTCACCCTGGCCAGTGTGGAGCCGGTGCTGGCCCTCACCCTCGCCCGCACCCCGGAGTGTACCCTTCAGCCCTGTACCCCCGACGAAGAGGGCGGCATTTCCGTCGAAAACCTGGCCGCTTTGCGGCAGACGCTGGCCGCCTGCACCGCGCTGGTGCTCGGCCCGGGGCTGGGCGGCGCCGCCGGGGCGCTGGGGGCCGGGCTGCTGGAGGCGGCCCGCTGCCCCGTGGTGTTGGACGCGGACGGGCTGAACGCCGCCGCAGGCGGGGCCTTTTCTCTCAAAACCGGCGGCGGGCCGCTGATTCTGACGCCTCACCCCGGTGAAATGGCCCGCCTGTGCGGCCTGACCCCCGCTCAGGTAAACGCCGACCGCCCGGCTCTGGCCGCCCGCATGGCCCGGGAGTGGGGCTGCATTCTGGTGCTGAAGGGCCACGCCACCCTGGTGGCCGCGCCGGACGGAGTGCTTTGGGCCAACACCACCGGCAACCCGGGCCTTGCCCGGGGCGGCAGCGGTGACGTGCTGGCCGGAATGATCGGCGGCCTGTGTGCGGCCGGGCTGCCTCCGCTGGAAGCGGCCAAATGCGGCGTGTGGCTGCACGGGGCGGCGGCCGACCGGGCGGCGGCCCGGTTGGGCCAGTGGGGAATGCTGCCCAGCGATCTTCCCGCCGCCCTGGGTGAGCTGTTTGCCGAAAACAGCCGGTAACGATTTTTTGAAGGGGCGACGCTTTTCCGCCGGTTCTCTTCTCCATGGTTCAAAGTTCCTTTTCAAAATGCTTGAAAACGCCAACGCGCGGATGCGCCTTCCGGCCGGGATCTCTCCCGCCGGGGCACACCCGCGCGTTTTTTCGTCTATTTTTCAGGAATTCCGGCCGTGTCAGTTCTGCTTCACGCCCCGCATGGTCAGGCCAATGCGGCGCTTTTTCACGTCCACGCTCAGCACCTTCACCTTGACCACATCGCCCACCTTCACCACGTCGCCGGGGTGCCGGATGAACTTGTCGGACAGCTGACTCACATGCACCAGGCCATCCTGATGCACGCCAATGTCCACAAAGGCGCCGAAGTCGATCACATTGCGCACGGTGCCGGTCAGCTCCATGCCCTCGGTCAGGTCGGCCAGTTCCAGCACCTTGCTGCGCAGCAGCGGGGCGGGCAGGCTGTCCCGCACGTCACGGCCTGGGCGCAGCAGCTCGGCGCGGATGTCCCGCAGGGTGGGCGCGCCCGCGCCGGTCTCCTGGCAGAGCTTCTCCATGCCGATGGCCTTCATCCGCCGGGGCAGCTCCTGAATGGTCTCGGTGCCGATGTCCTGCTCGGTGAAGCCGCACAGCTCCAGCAGGCGGCGGGCAGCAGGGTAACTCTCCGGGTGTACGGCGGTGCCGTCCAGCGGCTCCGCTGCATCCGGCAGCCGCAAAAAGCCTGCACACTGCTGGTAGGCCTTGGGGCCAAGGCCCTTCACCTTTTTCAGCTGGGGGCGGCTTTCAAAGGGGCCTTCGGCCTCCCTCCGGGCCACGATGTTTTTGGCCACGGCGGCACTCACGCCGGCCACCCGCTCCAGCAGAGGGGCGCTGGCGGTGTTCAGGTCCACGCCCACCTGATTCACGCAGTCCTCCACCACGCCGTCCAGCGTTTCGTTCAGGCGCTTCTGCGGCATATCGTGCTGATACTGGCCCACGCCCACAGCCTTGGGGTCGATCTTTACCAGTTCGGCCAGCGGGTCCTGCAGGCGGCGGGCAATGCTCACGGCACTGCGCAGGTTCACGTCAAACCGGGGGAACTCCGCCGCGGCCAGCGGGCTGGCGGAGTACACGCTGGCCCCCGCCTCGCTGACCACCATATACTGCACCCCGCCGCCGATCTCGCTGATCACCTGGGCGGCGAACTGCTCGGTTTCGGCCCCGGCGGTGCCGTTGCCGATGGCGATGATCTGCACACCGTACTTCTGAATGAGGTGTTTCACCGCGGCCTTGGCCTGCTCCACCTTTTTGAAGGCGGGAATGGGATAGACCACATCGGTGGCCAGCACCTTGCCGGTGGGGTCCACCACCGCCAGCTTGCAGCCCATGCGGTAGCCGGGGTCCATACCCAGGGCCACCTTGCCCCGGATGGGCGGCTGAAGCAGCAGCTGGCGCAGGTTCTCGCCGAACACCGCAATGGCCCCCTCGGCGGCCCGGGCGGTCAGCTCCGAGCGCAGTTCCCGCTCCAGGCTGGGGTGCAGCAGCCGGTCGTAGGCGTCCTGGGCGGCCAGCGTCACCTGGGCGGCGCTGGGGCCGCCCCCGGCCCGCACAAAGCGGCGGCGCAGCAGGGCGGCAGCCTGCTCGGCCTCCGCCTGAATGCTCACCTTCAAAAAGCCTTCCCGTTCGCCCCGATCCACCGCCAGAATGCGGTGCCCGGCCACCTTGCTCACCGGTTCGGCATAGTCGTAGTACTGCTCGTAGACGGATTCCTTTTCTGCATCGGCCGCTTTGCTGGCCAGCAGGGCGGTGCGCTGATACAGTTCCCGCAGCTCCTGGCGCAGGGCGGCATCGTCGCTGAACTGCTCCGCCAGAATGTCCCGGGCGCCGGCCAGGGCGGCGGCGGTGTCCGGCACCTCCTCGCTCAGGTATTCGGCGGCCGCCTTCTCCGGGTCGGTGCCGCTGTTCTGGGCCAGCAGCAGCTCGGCCAGCGAGGCCAGGCCCCGGGCGCGGGCCACGCTGGCGCGGGTCTTGCGCTTGGGCCGGTAAGGGCGGTACAGATCTTCCAGACGGGCCAGGGTTTCGGCGGCCTCCAGCTTCTGCGCCAGCTCCTCGGTCAGGGCGCCCTGCTCTTCGATGGAGCGCTTCACCTCGTCCCGGCGCTTCTCCAGGCCGCGCAGATAGTCCAGCCGTTCACCCAGCTTGCGCAGCACCTGGTCGTCCATGCTGCCGGTGGCCTCCTTGCGGTACCGGGCAATGAAGGGAATGGTGTTTCCCTCGTCGATCAGGTTGACGGCGGCCTCCACGGCCTTTTCGTTCAGGCCCAGCTCCTGGGCAATGGTTTTGATATGGTTCATGGGTTCTCCTTTAACTTGTAAAACTTGCCGGGCCTTTCGGTGCCGGGGCGCCCGCCCCGGTCAGGCGATGGGCCGGGCCGAAGCCCGCCGCTTTTTTCTCCAGTAATACACGGCGTAGCCCGCCCACAGCGCCGTGCAGCTGCCGCCGATGGCTAGGCTCAGCCGCAGGCCGGGGGTGTGATAACGCACTTCGATGCGGCTTTGCCCTGCAGGCAGGGCCAGGGCGCACAGGCCATTGTCCACCTTCAAAAGTTCGGCGGGCCGGCCATTTACCGTGGCGGTAAAGCCCTTGGTCCAGGGCACGGTAAACAGCACCAGCCGGGCCTGTTCCAATTGGATGGCGGCGGTAAAGCCGCTGCCGTCCGCCGTAAATTCCGAGCAGCTCTCAGCTTTTCGGTCGGCACAGTCCAGGGTATATTCCTCATAGGTGATCCCCCGGCGCTCCCGGTCGTCCAGATGGCGCACAAGCCCGGCGTACTGCTGCGCCTGCTCCTCGTCCAGCACCAGCGCCCGCATCAGCAGCTTGGCCCGGTCGGCCTTGCTGACGCTTTCAAACTCCTCCGGGGTCACATAGCCCTCCACGGCAAAGCCCATGGGCACATAGTTTTCATTTTCCAGAATGGTATAGCTGCCCTGGGTATCGTACACGGCCCAGCCCTCGTCGGCCTCTTCGCGGAATGCACTGAGCTTGTCCGTAGGGCAGAGCATGAACCGTACGCTGAGCAGCCCCCGCAGCGCATAGTTGGAAAGCTCGGGCTTGGAGTGTACGTCCCGCTTCACCCCCACGCTGGGGTAAAACTCCAGAATGGACGGCTCCACGGTGGAGTTGAAGAACTGCAAACAGGGCCGCCCGCTCCACAGGCTGATGTTGTCGTAGCATTCGTAGGCATCCAGCCGGTAAAAGCCCTCGGGCAGGTCCAGCTTTGCGGCCTCGTAATAGGTTTGCTGCACGTAATTCTCATCCCGGAACCACTGGTCGAACTTGGCCAGCTCCACATGGAGAAGGCCCGTCACGCTGGCCATGCCCAGCACCCCGGCCAGCAGCCGCCGGGGGAACACGCCGCCGGGCTTTGCCCCCCGCCAGATGAGCCAGAACACCAGCAGGTTGATCATGCCCATGGCAAACCGCGCCCAGAACAGCGGCTGGCTGTTCACCTCGCCCAGCTGCCACTCGCCGTCCACCTTGGCGGGCACCAGGGCAAACAGCGCAAACAGCGCCGTGAGCATCAGGGTGGGCCGGTAGCCCCGGGCCAGATCCACCACGTCGCTGTGCTCAAAGCACAGCACCGTCACCAGGCTCATCACCAGCACCGGCATATAATACCAGCGGGCGTAATAGCTGGAATTGAAGGCGTAGAAGCCGGAGTTGAGCAGCGGCACCAGCGCAAACACGGCGCAGGTGCATAAAATCCGCTTAAAGGCGTTTTTCTCGGTGCAGCGGCACCAGGCAAGCACCCCGCTTGCCCCCACCAGCGGCAGAAAGCAGGAAAGGCTGGTCCATTTGATGGTGCCCTCGTCGAACAGGGTGGCCACAAAGGGCGTTTCCGGCGGCAGGAACAGGCTGGCAAAAATGGCGAAGTACTGCTGCACGTTGCCGTACATCAGCCAGCCGTACCCGCTGGAGAACTGCCCCGTGCGGGGATTGCCCAGCAAAAACGCCAGCTCGGGGATGAGCAGCACACAGCCCATGCCGCAGCCCAGCAGGCTTTCCAGCGCCAGATGGCCGAACAGCCGGCCGGTAAGCCGCACCTCGCCGCTGGCCACCTTGCACACAAAGTAGATGACCAGAAACACCACCTGCCCCGCAAAGAAAAAGTAGTTGTTCAGCAGGTTCAGCGCCACCAGCGCCGCAAAGGGGCCGCGGCGCTTTTCGTAGAGGGCACCGTCCAACGCCCACAGAAGGTACGGAAACAGGGCCACCACGTCCAGAAAGTGGTTGAAGAAAATGTTGTAGACGGAAAAACCCGAAAGCCCATACAGGCAGCCCGCCACCACGGCGTAGTTCGGGTCGCGCACATAGCGCCTGGCCCACAGGTAACCGCCCGCACCCGCCACAGCCATTTTCAGGCAGAGCATGGGGGCCATAAGCCAGGGCAGCGCCCGGGCCGGGAACAGCAGGGTGAACCACCAGAAGGGCGAACCGGTGAGGTAAAAGGAATAGCTGTTCCAGAAATCGCTGCCCAGGTCCGTGGCCCAGCTGAAGGAGCCGCCCCCGCTTTTCACAAACTGGTTGGCATAGTAATAAAATGGAATCTGCTGGCAGTTAAAATCGCCTGCATAGTGAAAAATGCCCTTGTCCACCAGCACGCAGGGCAGCAGAAAGCTGGCCGCCCCGGCAAAGCACAGCCAAAAGGTAAGCCAGAATTTGTTCTGCGGCCTGCGGCCCAAAGCAAGTTCGCCGCTGAGCATCCCGTTTTTCATGAATGTTCCCTTTCTTTTCAAAGGCCCTCTGCGCCCGTGCGGAAGCGGAAGCCCCCTGCTTTACCCAAGCGGATTTTCCCGGTACACCTGCTCGATCAGCCGGTCGATGTCCTCAAAATGGGCCAGCTCGCAGCAGGCCCGGCGCAGGCCGGCAGCCCCCCGCAGACCGTGCATATAGTGCAGCGCCTGGCTGCGCGCCTGGGGAATGGCCGCCCACTCCCCTTTTTCCTCGCACATCTCATACACCTGGGTGCGCATGGCCTCCATGCGCTGGGTGAGGGTGGGCATGGGGGGAATCTCCTCCCCCTTCAGCGCCGCCGCAATGCGGCCGAACAGCCACGGGTCGCCCAAGGCAGCCCGGCCCACCATCAGGCCGTCACAGCCGGTGGCCTGCACCATGGCCAGGGCGTCCTCGGCCGAGGCAAGGTCGCCGTTGCCCAGCACCGGAATGGCCACCGCCTGCTTCACCGCCGCGATCACCGAGAGGTCAATGCCCGGCTGGTACATCTGCTCCCGGGTGCGGGCGTGCACGACCACGGCCGCGGCCCCCGCCGCCTCACAGGCCTTGGCCACCTCCACGGCGGTGCGGTGGGCCTCGTCCCACCCGGCCCGCATTTTTACGGTGACGGGGCGGCCGCCGCTGTGTTTCACCACGGCCTCCACGATGCGCCCGGCGAGGGCCGGGTCCAGCATCAGCTTGCTGCCCGCACCGGAGGAGACGATCTTCGGGGCGGGGCAGCCCATGTTGATGTCGTAAAAATCAAAGTCCCGGTCCGCGATCAGGGCGGCTGCCTGGCCCATGGTCTCCGGCTCTGCGCCGAACAGCTGCACCCCGTAAGGGCCGGGGGTGTCTGCGCCCCGGCGCAGCAGCCGGGCGCTTTTTTTATCGCCGAAGGTCAGGGCCTTGGCGCTGACCATCTCGCTGATGGTGTACACCGCCCCGTGCTTGGCCGCCATGCGGCGGCAGGCGGCGTCAGTAAAGCCGGCCATGGGGGCAAGCGCCGCGCCCGGGGCCACTGTGAGATTGCCGATCTGCATTCTGTGCGTTCTGTTTCCTTTCGCTCTGCGTTCTGTTCTGTGGGGCCGCTGCCCCAAAGCATACAAAAGATAGTTTACCACATCCTGCCCGCCGCCGCCACCGGTTTTTGGCGCAAAAAGGCCCCGCTCCCGTTTTCGGGGGGCAGGGCCTGCGGAACAATGCGCTTATTTGCCCGGCTTCGGGGCCAAGCTGTTCGTGGCGGCAAACAGGCTGCCGGTGGGGGCCACCGGGCACATCAGCACCTTGCCAGTGCCCCGGTATACGCTCACCAGGCCCTCGCCGCTCACCGCCGAGCCCAGCAGCGTTTTGGTGGAGCGTTCCACCGTGAAGCTGAGGGAGGAGGACCAGCACACGGCCAGATTGCCGTCGATCTTCAGCTCATCGCCGTTCAGCTCCACTTCCACCAACTCTTCGCAGGGCACGTTGGATTCCAGCGCCGCCACGCCGCTGCCGGACAACGAGAGATTGAACAGCCCCTCGTTGCCCAGCGCCGCGCTGGACAGGTTGGACCGCATGACCACCTTGTTTTTCACGGTGCCGCTGCAGGCATAGAACATCCCGTCCTCCAGCGTCACACCCTGCGGGCCCCAGGAACCCACGTCCAGCAGGATCAGGTATTTGTACGTAGGCTCCAGCACCAGAATGCCGCTGCCGGTGTACTCCGGCTTCACCGCCGACTCCTTGGTTACGGCACCCTTGACCATCTTGCCGAACAGATCGCCCACGCCCTTTACGCCGGTGGTGGCCTGCACGTTTCCGGCCATCCACTGCATGGCCCCCGCCTGAATGATGGCGGTGTCCTTGCCGTTCATGTCGATCACGACCTGCCGGCGGCGCACCCCCATCTTGCCCATAAAGTATTCCGCCGCCGCGTTGGCCGGGGAAACGGAAGCATCCTTGGCGTACTCCAGAACATGGAAATTGCCCATGGTGCTGACGATTTTACGGTTCTCATTTTCCAAATTTGCAACGCGCATGGCTTTACGTCCTTTCTATTTTGCGGCTGTTTGCCCGGGGTGAATCCGGCGCTCTTTCCAGGTTCAGTATAGCACGCCGCCCAGGCGCCCGTCCGCTTTTTTTCACAAAACTTCAGCCTTTTGTTTCAAAAAGCGCGGCGCCTGCATTTTCACCCGCTTTTCCTCCCGCCTGCATTGGATTTGCCCGCATTCTGTGCTATACTATTTTAATTACGGCAGAATTTGCTCTGCCCTACGCCCACACAAACGGGCCCGCGGCCCGGAGGGAGGAAACCACCCCATGAAACTGCTTGTATTGGACGGCAACAGCCTGGTCAACCGGGCCTTTTACGGCATTAAGATCCTCACCACCAAGGACAATCGCCCCACCAACGCCATCTACGGCTTTTTGAACATTCTGCTGAACCTTCTGCGGGAGAACCAGCCCGATGAAGTGGCCATCGCCTGGGACCTGAAGGCCCCCACCTTCCGCCACAAGATGTACGACGGCTACAAGGCCACCCGCCACGGTATGCCCGATGACCTGGTCCAGCAGATGCCGGTTCTGAAAGAGCTGCTGGCCGAACTGGGCTTTGTGATGGTGAGCCGCGAGGGCTGGGAGGCCGACGACCTGCTGGGCACCCTCTCGGCCGCCGCGGCCACCCGGGGCGACGAATGCCTTCTGGCCACCGGCGACCGGGACAGCCTGCAGCTGGTGAACGAACACGTCACCGTTCTGCTGGCCTCTACCCGGGGCGGCCGAAGCGAGACCGTGTCCATGGACCCGGAGGCCATCCGGGAGAAATACGGCCTGGAGAACCCCCGCCAGCTCATCGAGGTAAAAAGCCTGATGGGCGACACCTCCGACAACATTCCCGGTGTGCCCGGTGTGGGCGAAAAAACCGCTCTGGCGCTGGTGCAGGCCTTCGGCAGCCTGGATGAGGTGTACGCCCATCTGGACGACCCCCGCATCAAGCCCGGCGTGCGCAAAAAGCTCACCGAAAACGAAGACAAGGCCCGCCTGAGCCACACGCTGGGCGAGATCCGGCTGGACGCCCCCATTGACACCGCCCCCGGCGCTTACCGCCGCGGCCCCGGCGAGCCGGAAAAGGCCGCCGCCCTGCTGGCCAGCCTGGAAATGCACAGCCTGATCCCCCGCCTGGGCCTGACCGAGAGCGCGGCACCCGCCGCCCCGGCGGAGGAGCGGACGCTGGCTGCGGCCGATGCGCCGCTCACCGGGCAAATTTTTCTGGTGGCCCTGCCCGCCGGGGACGGATGGGCCGCCGTGGACGAGCGCGGCATCCCCTTCCGGCTGGAGGGGCAAGCCCTCACCGACCTGCTGGACAGCCCCGACGCCCATCTGTGGGTGTTTGACGCAAAGCCCCTGTATCATCTGGCGCTGGCCGCCGGGGGCGTGGGCCGCGCCATCGAATTTGACGGCAAGCTGGCCGCCTATCTGCTGAACCCGGCCGCCAGCAAGTACGAACTGGAGGCCCTGGCCGCCGAATACGGCGTTGCCCCGGCCTTCACCTGCCCGGATGCCCCGGACGCCGGGCTGCTGGCGGGCCTGCTGCCCCTGCTGGACGCAAAGCTGGCCGAGCTGGGCATGGACAAGCTGCTGCGGGAGATCGAGCTGCCCCTTGCCCGGGTGCTGGCGGACATGGAGCGCACCGGAATGCTGGTAGACCGGGACGGCATTGCCGCCTTCGGCGACGAGCTGCGGGCCCAGCTGAACGACTGCCTGGGCCGCATTTACGGGCAGGTGGGCTATTCCTTCAACCTAAACAGCCCCAAGCAGCTGGGCGAAGCCCTGTTTGACAAGCTGGGCCTGCCCCACCGCAAAAAGACCAAGAGCGGCTATTCCACCGACGCCGCCACTCTGGAAAGCCTGCGCAGCTACAGCCCCGTCATTGAGGACATTCTGGAGTACCGCAGCTGCCAGAAGCTGCTTTCCACCTATGCCGACGGCCTTTTGAAGGTCATCGGGCCGGACGGACGGGTTCACTCCACCTTTTTGCAGACCGAGGCCCGCACGGGCCGCCTTTCTTCCACCGAGCCGAACCTGCAGAACATTCCGGTGCGCACCGAACAGGGCAGCCGCCTGCGCGGCTTCTTTGTGGCCAAGCCCGGCTGCATTCTGCTGGACGCGGATTACAGCCAGATTGAACTGCGCATTCTGGCTCACATCTCCGGCGATGAAGCCATGCAGGAAATCTTCCGCACCGGCGGCGACATTCACCGCAGCACCGCCGCCCGCATCTACGGCATGCCGCCGGAGATGATCACCCCGCGCCTGCGCTCCAGCGCCAAGGCCGTGAACTTCGGCATTGTGTACGGCATTGGGGCGTACAGCCTCAGCCGGGACATCGGCGTGACCGTGAAAGAGGCGGAAGCCTTCATCAACAGCTATCTGGACAGCTTCCCCGGCGTGCGCAAGTATATGGACGACACCATTGCCTTCGGCAAGGAGCACGGCTATGTGGCCACCCTGTTCGGCCGCCGCCGCGCCCTGCCGGAGCTGACCAGCAGCAGCTTCAACGTGCGCGCCCTGGGCGAGCGCATGGCCATGAACACCCCCATTCAGGGCACGGCCGCCGATGTGATCAAACTGGCCATGGTGCGGGTGTGGCAGCGCCTGCGGGATGAGAGGCTGACCGCCCGGCTCATTCTGCAGGTACACGACGAACTGATCGTGGAGGCCCCGCTGGAAGAGGCCGACAAGGCCGCCCAAATTCTGGGCGAGGAAATGGAGCACGCGGTGGACTTTGCCGTCCCCCTCACCGCCGATGTGACCCGCGGCCACACCTGGCTGGAGGCCCATTGATGGCCCCGGCCTGGCGGGCAGCCCCGCTGCCCAAAGCCCACTGTGCCGCCGCCGCGGCCATTGAGGCCACCGCCACCGAGCCCTGGACCGAGGCCCAGCTGCTGCAGGAGCTGGACGCCCCCGCCGGGCGGCTGTTCGGCCTGTATGCAGGCGAAACGCTCTGCGGGGCGGCGGTGTTCCAGCTGGCGGCCGATGAGGCCAGCCTGGAGAGCGTGACCATCGCCCCGGAACACCGGGGCAAAGGCGCCGGCCGCGCCCTGCTGACCCATGCCCTGGCCGCCCTGAAGGCCGAGGGGGCCGCCCTGTGCTTTTTGGAGGTGCGGGCCCACAACGCCCCGGCCCTGGCCCTGTATGCGGCCCTGGGCTTTGAGAGCGTGGGCCGCCGCAAAAACTTTTATAAGAATCCGCCGGAGGACGCGCTGGTGATGCGGGCCGAACTGTGACCCGCGCCCTTTGGCGTTTCGGCATTGCCCAACATTCAGAAGCCGGGCTTCTGTGCAGGCGAAGGCGCCGCCCCGTAACCCCGGCATTCAGGAAGGAAGTACAAGTATGCTCGTATTAGGCATTGAATCCAGCTGTGACGAGACCGCCGCCGCCATTGTAGAGAACGGCCGCACCATCGTGAGCAACGTCATCTCCACCAGCGTGGCCGAACAGGCCCTGTACGGCGGCGTGGTGCCGGAAATCGCCAGCCGCCGCCACGCCGAGTTCATCAGCGCCACGGTGCAGAAGGCCTTTTCGGACGCACAGCTCACCCCCGCCGATCTGGATGCGGTGGCCGTTACCTTTGCGCCGGGCCTTATTGGCGCGGTGCTGGTGGGGGTCAGCTTTGCCAAAGGGCTGGCCTACTCGGCCAACAAGCCTTTGGTGGGGGTGCACCATCTGCGGGGCCACATTGCCGCCCTGTACCTGACCCACCCGGACCTGAAGCCGCCCTTTTTGTGCCTGGTGGCCAGCGGCGGCCACAGCCACATTGTGCAGGTGGAGGACTACACCCGGTTTCACGTTCTGGGCCGCACGGTGGACGATGCCGCCGGCGAAGCCTTTGACAAGGTGGCCCGCACGCTGGGCCTGCCCTACCCCGGCGGCCCCAGCGTGGCCAACGCCGCCAAAACCGGCAACCCCCACGCCTACCGCCTGCCCGTGCCCCATGTGGAGGGCAAGTACAATGTGAGCTTCTCCGGCCTGAAAACCGCCGTGCTGAACGCGGTGAACCAGGCCCAGATGAAGGGCGAGCCCATCTCGGTGCCGGACATGGCCGCCAGCTTTCAGGAACGGATCGACTCCATTCTGGCGGACAAGCTGCTGCTGGCCGCCCAGGACACCGGGGCCAAAACCATCTGCCTGGCGGGCGGTGTGGCCGCCAATGGCCGCCTGCGCGCCCTGCTGAACGAGGGCGCGCAGAAGCTGGGCGCGCGCCTGTGCCTGCCCCGCACCGCCCTCTGCGGCGACAATGGGGCCATGATCGCGGCCCAGGGGTACTACGAGTACCAGGCGGGCAACCGGGCCGGGCTGGACCTGAACGGCCTGCCCACCCTGCCCATCGACTACCAGTAAACACAATTTTTTCGCATAAAATGGCCCGGCTTTCCCTTTTTCGGGCAGACCGGGCCTTTGTTCTGCGGCCCGCCGAACACGCGCACCGCACTCTGATCCTCTGATTTTTCATCTCGCAGAAAGAAGGCGTATTTGTTTGTGAAGTCCGTTTCCCTTCACCGCCCCAATCATTCCGGCTCCTCTTCCAACAATGACTTCTCCCAGGGCTCCATGTGGCGCAACATTCTCACCATGGCCGTTCCCCTGATTCTGGCCCAGGCCGTTCAGGTGCTTTATAATGTGGTGGACCGGGTGTACATCGGCCATCTGCCCGCCGATGCCGCCCTGGCCTTCACCGGCATCGGCCTGACCTTTCCCATCGTGAACATCATCTCGGCGTTCACCAACCTGTTCGGCTCCGGCGGTGCGCCCCTGTGCAGCATTGCCCGCGGCCGGGGCGACATTGCTCGCGCCCGGCGCATTATGTGCAACTGCTTTGTGATGCTGCTGGCCACCGGCTTTGTGCTGATGGCGGTGTGCTATCTGGGCATGAAGCCCATTCTATACCTGTTCGGCGCCAGCGACGCCACCTGGCCCTTCGCCCGGGATTATCTGTACATCTATCTGCTGGGCACCCCCTTTGTGATGGTGGGCCTGGGCATGAACAGCTTCGTCAACGCCCAGGGCTTCGGCCGCATGGGCATGATGACGGTGGCCCTGGGGGCCGTGGTCAACCTGATCCTGGACCCCATCTTCATCTTTGGCTTCAACATGGGCGTGCAGGGCGCGGCGCTGGCCACCATCCTCAGCCAGGCGGTCAGCGCCGCGTGGGTGGTACGGTTTCTCACCGGGCCGAAAGCGCTGTTCACCCTGCGCCAGGCCGACATGACCCCGGATTGGCCTCTGCTGGGCCAGGTGACGGCGCTGGGCGTTTCCGGCTTTGTGATGGCCGTGACCAACAGCCTGACCCAGATCGCCTGCAACGCCACCCTGCAAACCTGGGGCGGCGATGTGTACGTGGGCATCATGACGGTGATCAACTCGGTGCGCGAGCTGTTCACCCTGCCGGTGCACGGCCTGACCCAGGGCGCACAGCCGGTGCTAAGCTACAACTACGGCGCAGGCAAGTACCGCCGGGTGCGCAAGGGCATTGTGTTTATGACGGTGAGCTGCTTCGCCTTCACAAGCCTTGTGTGGCTGGTCACCATCACAAAGCCCGCGCTGTTCATCCGCCTGTTCAACAGCGACGAGCAGCTGGTCACCCTGGGCGCGCCCGCCCTCGCCCTGTTCTTCCAGGGCTTCTTTATGATGAGCTTCCAGTTCTCCGGCCAGGCCGTGTATGTGGCGCTGAACCGCCCCCGCAGCGCGGTGTTCTTCTCGCTGCTGCGCAAGGCGGTCATCGTGGTGCCGCTCACGCTGGCGCTGCCCCACTTCTTCGGGCTGGGCGTAAACGGCGTTTTTCTGGCTGAGCCCATCTCCAACTACATCGGCGGCGCGGCCTGCTACATCACCATGCTGCTAACCGTGTGGCGCGACCTGAAAAAGGCCGACGTTGAGGCACAGGCCGCCCAATAATTCCGACAGTTTTCGTATTATCCAAGCAATATTATACAAATTGTATTCAAATCACAGAGATCGCCGGGCTTTCCCGGCACAGGAGGTCACCTTATGCTCCTTCGCAGCTACCAGGGCAAAACGCCCCGTTTAGGCAAGCCCCGCTTCATCGCCCCCAACGCCACCATCGTGGGGGACGTAACGCTGGGCGACGGCTCCAGCGTATGGTACGGGGCGGTCATCCGCTCCGACCTGAACCCCATCCGCATCGGGCGGGACTGCAACGTGCAGGACAACGCCACCATTCACAGCAACCGCAATAGCGTGGCCACCCTGGGCAACGGCGTAACGGTGGGCCACAATGCCATTGTACACGGCGCCACCATTGAGGACGACGTGCTGGTGGGTATGCACGCCACCGTGCTGGACGGCGCCCACATCGGCTCCGGCAGCATCATCGCCGCCGGGGCGGTGGTGCTCTCCGGCATGGAGGTGCCCCCCAACAGCCTGGTGGCCGGTGTGCCCGGCAAGATCCTGCGGCGGGATGACCCCCACTCGCTGGAGCGCACCCGGGACAATTCCCAGGAATACATTCTGCTGGCCGAGGGCCACGCCGAAAGTGAGGATCTGACATGAACACTTCCATCTTCCGCCGTCTGGCGGCCCTTGCGCTGACCCTGGCCTTTGCGCTGAGCTTCTGCGCCTGCTCCGACCTGGCGGATTCCGCCCTTTCCGAAGCCGCCGATGCAGTGCTCAGCCAGGCGCAGAGCGCGCTGGACGAGGCCGACGCTGCCCAGAGCGGCACCGATGCCGTCTCCGCGGCGGCCTCGAACGCCGATGAACAGGACAATCAGGAAGAGTCCGGCCTGAAAGAGCAGGCCCTGGCGGAGGACGGCTGGTATTACAGCCGGGACGACGTGGCCCTCTACCTGCACACCTACAACCACCTGCCCACCAATTACCTGACTAAAAACGAGGCCGAAGCCCTGGGCTGGAACAACAAGGAGGGCAACCTGTGGGATGTGGCCGACGGCTGCTGCATCGGCGGCAACAAGTTCGGCAACTACGAGGGCAGGCTGCCCGAAAAAAGCGGCCGCACCTGGCACGAATGCGATGTGAACTATCAGGGCGGCTACCGCGGAAGCGACCGGCTGCTGTACTCCACCGACGGCCTGATCTATTATACCGAGGACCATTACAACACCTTTACGCAGCTGTATTGAGGCAGGCTGCGCCAAACGAAAAATGCACCTGAAAAAGCCCGGACCTAAACAGGTCCGGGCTTTTTCAGGTGTGTGTATGAGCTTTCAAGAAAAAGGTTAAGGAAGAAATTTTGGGCGTACCATAGGAAGTTGCCGCCCCCGGCGTATAGACATCCGATGTCATCCGCGCCGTATGTTTAATATTTAACTACATTCCCCCCTCACTGTCAATGGAGCGGCCTTTGATTCTACCTTTTTACTGAATTCTCTGAGATTCGCGCCGATTTTTTTGCACGATAATTTGTCAATTTTACCGTATCGTGATACGCATTCCATATTACAGAATGGTTTTGTTCATCCCATCACAGCACGAAGGCATACACGGCCGCAAAATGGAACGCACTGCCCGCCAGGATGAACAGATGGAACAGCTCATGAAAGCCCCAGCCTGCCCCCAGATTGGGCCGCTTGACCAGATAGATCACCGCGCCGGCCGAGTAGCACACCCCGCCGGCCGCCACCAGCGCCAGGCAGCCGCCCGGCATGGCGCCAAAGTCCTTCAGATCAGCCGCAATGGCCCAGCCCAGCGCCAGATACAGGCCCGTACCCAGCCAGCGGGGGGCATCCAGCCAGAGCAGTTTCAGCAGAATGCCCGCCAGTGCCGCCCCCCAAATGGCCGCCAGAAACAGTGGCAGCATCTGCCGGTTCATATACCGCAGGCAGAACGGGGTGTAGCTGCCGGCAATCAGCACATAGATCATGGCGTGGTCCAGCTTGCGCAGGCGCAGAAGAGGTTTTGGGCCGCATAGGGCGTAGTGGTACAGGCTGCTGGCCGCATACAGCGCCACCAGCGACACGCCGAACACCAGCGCCCCGGCCAGCGCCATGCCCCCGGCCCCGGCCTGATGGGCCCGCAGCAGCAGGGCCAGAATGCCCAGCACCCCCGCCGCGGCGCCCCAAAAGTGCGTGTAGCTGCTCAAGGGCTCCCGCCCATGTTTGAAATATGCATACATTGCATCCGCCTCCCCGCGGCCTCTTGGGAAGGGCCGCCCCGTTCAATCTAGTATTCGATATTATATGATATAGTATACAATTCTTTGTCCATTTGTCAAGCCCCACTGGGTTCTTTTCATGGACAAGCCCGCCTCGCCGGGGTATAATGGAGCGGATGTGTTTTTGCCTGCACCACGCAGGTGGATTTCTGAACGCCAAAGGAGCCTGTATCATGGAACGTGTGGCCGCCGTGGTCGTAACCTACAACCGAAAAGAACTGCTTGCCCAGTGCATCAAAGCTCTGCTGGGCCAGCAAAACGCTGTGTGCGACATTCTCATCGTGGACAATGCCAGCACCGACGGAACCGGCGCGTACCTGGCCGCCCTGAACGAGCCGCGGGTACACAGCCGCAGCACCGGGGCAAATCTCGGCGGGGCCGGCGGCTTCAACTTCGGTATGCGCTGGGCCGTGGAGGCCGGGTATGATTTGGTGTGGATCATGGACGACGACACCCTGCCCCACCCGGACAGTCTGGCCCAGCTGCTGGCCGCCCATACGCGTTTGGGCGGAAACTACGGCTTCCTCTCCAGCGCCGTGCTGTGGACGGACGGCACCGAATGCAAGATGAACCGGCAGAAGATTAAGAAGAACTTCTACGAGCACGTGGAGCTGCTGCGCCATGGGCTGATTCTGGTGGAGCAGGCTACCTTTGTGTCGCTGCTGTTTCCCGCCGCCGCCATTGAAAAGGCCGGGCTGCCCATCCGGGATTTCTTCATCTGGGGCGACGACATTGAGTACACCCGCCGCATGACCGTGCGCCTGGGCCTGCCCTGCTATCTGGCCGGGCAAAGCCAGGTGACCCACGCCATGAAGGAGAACAACGGCTCCTCCATCGCGCTGGACAGCCCCGAGCGCATCAGCCGCTATCGGTATGCCTTCCGGAACGAAAACTATACCTACCGTCACGAGGGGGTGCGCGGGGTGTGCTATTACATCGCCAAGTGCGGGCTGAACCTGTGCCGCATCTGGGCCAAAGCCCCCGGCCAGCGTCTGCGCCGCAGCTGGATCATCCTCTCCCGCATGGTGAGCGGCCTGTGGTTCAACCCCAAGGTGGAGCAGGTGCGCCGCCCGGAGGCCGCCGCAGATTCCGCGGAATAAGCCCGCATCGCCTGCATTTGAATCATGGAACATAAAAAAGGCAGCCGCCCCGGCTGAAACGCAGATTCTTCTGGGTTTCAAGCCAAGGCGGCTGCCTTTTTTCGGGTTTTGCGTTTCTGCTTTCATCCTTTATAAGGAATGAACGCATTCGTTGGAATCGGGGTCATACGGCCCGCCGCTTCAGGCGTAGGCCTCCAGGCAGGAAACAAAGGTCATGTGCCGGCCCAGCAGCTTGCCGAACACAACCCCCACCACAAAGCTCAGCAGATAGGCCGGCACAAAGCGGCGGCGCAGCAGCATCAGGCTCAGCACCAGCCCGGCTGCCGCAAAAAAGCCGTTCGCCCGCCTTCGGCCCCGCTCGTGGGGCGCCAAAGATCAGGTTCACGGCTTTCACCGGGGCTTCGGCGCCGAAACACGGCCCTGCCCCTGCTTTGATTGTGTGTTACCGCCCGGCCCGCAGCCGGGTAACGGCCCAATAGGCCCCCATGCTCTGCCCGGGCTGGCCGGTCACCTCGTCGCTCAGGTAAGCGGCCAGAGTGCCCTCCGGCTTCCAGGCCCGGGCCTGGGCCTCCGTCTCAAATTCCACTTCCGCATACCAGAAGCAGCCGGGCTGGCCCTCGTCCACCAGATTCACCTCCAGCGTCAGCCCGCCGGGCAGGGCGTAGCGCCGCTGGGTCTTGAGGATCATGGGCTTGCCGATGAGTCTTTTCAGCTTTTCGTACAGCTCGGGGGCGATGTCGGTTTCGATCTCCTCCCGGCTGAGGGTGCCCTCGCCCTTAAAGCAGAGCACCAGATGGGTCTCGCCGCCCACCACGCTTTCCCGCCGGATGCGCACGGTGGGGCGCACCGCCACATAGCCCTGCTCCATCTCCAGCTGGGCCGCCATGGGCAGCCCCTCCGGCCAGCCCGTTACCATCCATTTGCGTTCAATTTCCATGGTCTGTCTCCCGATCAGTCCTCCGGCTTTTCCCAGGTGCGCTCGCTGATGATGTACCGGGGCCGGGCCTTGGTCTCCAGATAGATCTTGCCGATGTACTCGCCGATCACACCCAGGCACAGCAGCTGAATGCCGCCCATGAAGCAGACGATGCACATGGTGGAGGCCCAGCCCACCACCGTGCGGCCCAGAATGCTGGCGACGATCGCCCACAACACCCCGATGAAGCTGAGCACCGAGAAGATCAGCCCCAGCCCGGTGATGAACCGGATTGGCTTCACGCTCAGGCTGGTGATACCGTCAAAGGCCAGAGCCAGCATTTTTTTCAAGGGATAATGGCTCTCACCGGCCAGACGCTCGTGCCGTTCGTAGTACACGCTGGTGCTCTTGAAGCCCACCAGCGGCACCATGCCCCGCAAGAAGATGTTCACCTCTTTGAAGTTGGCAAACTCCTGCAGCACCCGGCTGGAGATCAGCCGGTAATCGGCGTGGTTGAACACAATGTCCGCCCCCAGGAAGTTCATCAGGTGGTAGAACCCCTCAGCGGTAAAGCGCTTGAAGAAGGTGTCGGTGTCCCGCCGGGAGCGCACGCCGTACACCACTTCGCAGCCGTCCCGATAGGCGTCCACCATCTCGTCCATGGCGTTGATGTCGTCCTGGCCGTCGCAGTCAATGCTGATGGTGATGTCGCACTTGTCCTTGGCCTCCATCAGGCCGGCCAGCACCGTGTTCTGGTGGCCCCGGTTGCGGCTCTGGCTGATGCCGATGTAGTGCTCATCCTTCGCCGCCAGCTCGGTGATGATGTTCCAGGTGCTGTCCTTCGAGCCGTCGTTTACAAACAACACCCGGCTTTCGGGGCTGATCTTGCCTGCCGCTGCCAGGGTGTTGATCTTTTCCAGGAACATGCCGCTGGTGATGGGCAGCACCTTCTCCTCGTTGTAGCAGGGAATTACGATGTATAAAATCGGCTGTTTCCGCATTGCGTTTTACCTCTCTTCCTGGTTTTTCCGGCTCTGCAACCGCTGGTCTGCCCGTGGGCCGCTTTCTTCGGTCTCTTTCAAAATGCAGATGGGGCGGCGCTTGGTTTCCAGATAGGTTTTGGAAAGGTACACGCCCACAATTCCAGTGCAGAACAGCTGCACGCCGCTGCACAGAAGCACGATGCACACCAGGCTGGGCCAGCCGTTGGTGGGGTCGCCGAACAGCAGCGCCCGCACCACCACGAACAGAATGCCCAAAAATGCCGCCAGGCAGAAGAACACCCCCACAAAGGCCGCCAGCGCCAGCGGCGCCGTGGAAAAGCCCACAATGCCGTCAATGGAATAGCGGAACAGCTTCCAGAAGTTCCACTTGGTGGTGCCGGCCACCCGCTCCACATTGGTGTATTCCAGCCATTTGGTGCGGAAGCCCACCCAGCTGAAAATGCCCTTGGAGAAGCGATTGTACTCCCCCATGCTGAGAATGGCGTCCACCATCTGGCGGGTCATCAGGCGAAAGTCCCGCGCGCCGTCCACAATTTCGGTGTCGCTCATCTTGTTGATGATCCGGTAGAACAGCCGGGCAAAAAAGCTGCGCACCGGCGGCTCGCCCTTGCGGGTGGTGCGGCGGGTGGCGGCACAGTCGTACTCGCCGCTGATCAGCGCGTCCAGCATTTCCGGCAGCAGGCTGGGCGGGTCCTGCAGGTCGGCGTCCAACATGGCCACATAATCGCCCCGGGCCGCCTTTAACCCGGCCCAGATGCCCGCCTCCTTGCCGAAATTGCGGCTGAAGGACTGGTAGCGCACCCGGGCGTCCTGCCCGTGCAGTGCGCGCATGATGCTCAGGGTATCGTCTTTGGAGCCATCGTCAATGAACACGAACTCAAACTCGGCCCCATGGCTGCGGCCCATCTCTTCGGCCACCCGGCTGGCCTCCTGGTAAAAAAGAGGAAGTGCGTCCTGCTCATTGTAGCAGGGCACGATCAAGCTGATCAGCATTTGCATTACTCCTGTTTCCATCGAGGGCCGCCTGCGGCAGCCCAAAGCCCGCGCGAAGGCCCCGCTCTGGGCCTTCAGGGGTGATTTTTCGCGGCCGTTTTCCCCTTATATGGATTGTTTTATTATACCGCAAACCCATTTTGCACGCAACCTGTCCCCCTGTTTGGGCGCAGTCCACCGCAAATTTTCCGCGAATTCATCACACGCAGGGGGTCTGGGGTTCGAGTCCCTAATTCTCCACCAGACAGTACGTACCCGAACCCTTCTCTGTGAGAAAGGGTTCGGGTACGTTTTTTTGTTTATCGGAGGTTTGAGTTTGCGACAGCAACAGAACGGTCTGCGTTAGCAGATGGAGGGGCCTTGCCCCGACAAGTTCTGCGACGAGAGTACGCAGAGCGGTAAACAAGCAAAGGCAGGGTATCATCGTGGCGATGGTATCCTGCCTTTTGCTTTGCGGAATCAAGTTCGCTTTGTGCGAACTTGGTCGTCCCCCTATATGGCGCGTTTGGGGGTAGTCGCTGCGTACGTGCGTACCGGGAGCCTGTACACCTCTGACAAGGTGTAACACACTAGACTTTGTGCCAAAGTCTGTGTGCCAAGGGGCTGTTTCTCGCCTGTCGGCTCGGTCAAGCGCTCCAAAATGCAAGCATTTTGAGGTCGCCACTGGCGACCCGCGCCCCTTTGGAATCCCTGCGGCGCGTGTACGCATGTACGCAGGAAAATGACAAAATTTCACTATATCGGGGATGTTCTTTCATGGGGGAGTGTAGTATACTCGGCTTAGTTCAACAAATCGAAATTTGTGAAGGTGATATACATGGCAAAACATGAGTTTGGAATTATGATGGCTGCTCCTCAGCAGGGCACACGATATGACGAGTATGAGCCGTGGAAATATACCTGTATTTCTGTTGATGATGCCCATTTGGAAGGTGTTGTTGAAAAGCTTTCATCCATTGACTTCTATTGGCATGCACTTTCTGTTAAAGGCAAAGGGCTTGCATATTGCGGTGTTACACTTGTTCCGCCCTGTTCATTAAAGGCGTTTATTGATAGCATTGCTGATATTCCTGAATTGTGCGAATTAAAGAAACTGTTAAAAAAGGCATTGGACAAAAATAAATGGGTTATTCATTACGGAATTTGATTGAGTAACAACTTCCAGTTTGCCGTACTCATTCCAGCAGGGTTTGGGGCAGGCACGCCCCAATAAGAAGCTGTCCCAAAGGGGCAGAAAATTTTCAAGAATTGAAAATTTATGGCCACGGGACGATTCTTGCTCTGTTGTCACCGTTGCAACTGTAGTCATTTCGTGATACAATATTCCTGACAGGAGGTGTCCCATATGATGCAGACATTTGTTCGTCCATCCCGTGACCTGCGCAATCATTACGCTGAAATTTCGGATATGCTTAAAAATCACGACCATGTGATCATCACAAATCATGGTCGTGGCGAGTCGGTTCTCATCAATATCGAGGACTACGCCAAATACGAGGAGTTCCTGCACCAGCGGTATGTCGCCGAGGAGCTTGCAAAAGCAAAACAGCAGGCAGCTGACCCCAACACGCAGTGGGCAGACCATGAAATCGTATGGGAGACGCTTCACGAACAGTATGACGTATAAAATCAAATATCTACCCCTTGCCGTGCAGGATTTGAACGACGTTGCCCGGTATCTTTCGGGCTTTTATCCCAAAACAGCCAGCCGGGTGCTGAAAGAGATGCGGGATAAAATCACAAAATTGAGCGATAACCCAAAGATGTGTGAAATCTATCCTCTTGACCCGGTATACCATAAAATGGTCATCGACCAGTATCTTGTGTTCTACCAGGTCAACGACCATGCCGGAATCGTGGAGATCCACCGTATCCTGCGCGGTTCATGGAATCTGCCTCAGTATCTGGAATAACCCCTTCGGGTTCAAGTGCTGTGGACAATGCTCCACCAGACAGTACGTACCCGAACCCTTCTCTGTGAGAAAGGGTTCGGGTACGTTTTTTGTTTGCAGGAGGTTCTGCAGAGGGAATACGCAGAACCGTAAACGAAAACGAGCAAAAACAAAGGCAGGGTGTCACCGCAAAGGCGATCCCCTGCCTTTTGCCTGTCCATACCACAACCGTTTGCTTGTGGCGCACCGCCATTTTTGTGTATCAACCTATCGAAAAAGTTGGTATTTTGATTGACTTTTTTTCGAGCGCTATATTATAATAATTGCAATGAAAAACAGCACTGGATGAGCAGGTTTTGGCCTTCTTCACGGCGTTTGACGTCTGCCCCTGTTGTGTTACGGCGGGCGGGCGTTTTTTCTTACCCTAATTCACCCAATATGATAGGATTTAAGGAAAAATGCTTATGTCCAACCACGTCGAACCCCAGTGTATCCACGGAAATTCCGATTTTTCCTTCCGGGAAGAGACCCATTCGGTGGCGTTCCCCCTGTACCAGACGGCGACCTTCGGTCACCTGGGGCTGGGCCATTCCACCGGGTTTGACTACACCCGTGAAAAGAACCCCACCCGTCAGCACCTGGAAGAAACCATCACCGCACTGGAGCATGGCGTGGACACCGTGGCCTTCTCTTCCGGCATGGCCGCCATCAGCGCCTGCTTTGAGCTGTTCCGCCCCGGCGATCAGATCATCTGCTCGGAGGATCTGTACGGAGGTACCACCCGCCTGCTGAACACCGTCAGCGCCAAAAACGGCCTGACCGTGAATTTTGTGGACAGCACCAATCTGGACAATATGCGCGCCGTGCTGACGCCTGCCGCCAAGGCCCTGTACATTGAAACCCCCAGCAACCCCATGATGAACGTGACCGATCTACGTGCCTGCGCCGCTTTGGCCAAGGAACACGGCCTGCTGCTGATCGTGGACAACACCTTCCTCTCTCTCCCTATCTGCAGAACCCGCTGACTCTGGGGGCCGACATTGTGCTGCACAGCGGCAGCAAGTTCATCAGCGGCCACAACGACACCATCGCGGGCTTTCTCACCTGCGCCGACCAGGAGCTGGCCGACCGGGTGCGGCTCATCGCCAAAACCACCGGCGGTATGCTGGCCCCCTTTGCCTGCTGGCTCACCATCCGCGGCCTGAAAACCCTCTCGGTGCGCATGGAGCGCCAGCAGGCAAACGCCCTGGCCGTGGCCCGCTGGCTGCAGGGCCAGCCCGGCATCGAGAAGGTGTTCTACGTGGGCCTGCCGGAGCATCCCGGCTACGCGGTAAACGCCGCACAGGCCAAGGGCAGCGGCAGCATGATCTCCTTCCGCACCGACACCGCAGAGACCGCCCACAAGATTCTCAATCAGGTGAAGCTCATCACCTTTGCGGAAAGCCTGGGCGGCACCGAAAGCCTCATCACCTATCCGCTCACCCAGACCCACCCGGACGTGCCCGAGAAAATGCGCCAGCGGCTGGGCATTACCGACACGCTGCTGCGGCTCTCCGTTGGTCTGGAGTATGTGGATGACATCATCTGTGATCTGAAACAGGCGCTGGAGGCCTGAACCCATGAACTACGATTTTGATAAAGTGATCGACCGCACCAACACCAACAGCCTGAAATACGATTTTGCCGTGGAGCGCGGCCGCCCGGCCGACGTGCTGCCCCTGTGGGTTGCCGACATGGATTTCCCCGCCCCGCAGCCGGTGCTGGACGCCCTGCAGAAGGCCGTGGCCCACGGCATCTTTGGTTACAGCGAGGTAAAAACGCCCTACTACCAGGCCGTGGCCGGCTGGTTTGAGCGGCACTTCGGCTGGCGGCCGGAGGAGAGCTGGCTCATCAAAACGCCCGGCGTGGTGTGCGCCCTGGCCATGGCCGTGCGCGCTTACACCAAGCCCGGCGACGCCGTGCTGATTCAAAGCCCGGTGTACTATCCGTTCTACAGCGTGGTGCAGGACAATGACCGCAAGCTGGTGTCCAGCGAGCTGCTGTATAAAGACGGCCGCTACTCCATCGACCTGGCAGACTTTGAGGCAAAGATCCGGGAACATCGGGTCAAAATGGCCATTCTCTGCAGCCCGCACAACCCCATCGGGCGGGTATGGACGCTGGAGGAACTGCAGGCCATCGGCCGCATCTGCAAGCAGTACGGCGTGTTCGTGGTCTCGGATGAGATTCACTGCGACTTCGCCTTTGCAGAGCACCCCCATCATGTTTTTCTGGAGGCCTGCCCCGAGCTGGCCGACCAGGCACTGGTATGCACCGCCCCCAGCAAGACCTTCAACATCGCCGGTCTGCAGGTGTCCAACATCTGGATTCCCAGCCAGGCCAACCGGAAGGCTTTCCTGAAAGAGATGGACCGGAGCGGCCTTTCCCAGCTGAACGCTCTCGGTCTGGTGGCCTGCCAGGCCGCCTATGAGGGCGGCGAAGAATGGCTGACCCAGTGCAAGGCCTATCTGCGGACCAACCTGGACTTCACCCGTTCGTTCCTGGCCGAGCATCTGCCCCAGATCCGTCTGGTGGAGCCGGAAGGCACCTACTTCGCCTGGCTGGACTGCTCTGCCCTCGACTTGAGCTGCGAGGCCCTGAACGATCTGGTGGTCAACAAGGCCAAGCTCTGGCTGGACGGCGGCTACATCTTCGGCAAGGGTGGCGCGCAGTTCCAGCGCGTGGTGCTGGCCTGCCCCCGTCAGACGCTGGAGCAGGCGCTGCTTCGTTTGGAGAAGGCCGTCAACGATCTGTAAGGATCTCTCTTGCGGCGGCGCGATGCGCATAATAGCGGAAAGCGTCCGGAGCACCTGGATTTATAGTGTATACGAGAAGAGACGTACTGCGAACGTTGCATTTCGCAGTACGTCTCTTTTGATTTGGGAAAAATTTTCAAGCAAAGCTGCCTCCGGGGTTTTCCGCAGCTGCACGGGCTCACCGGCACGATGCTTTTCGCTGCCGAATTCAGGAATTCATTCTCCACATTGCCCCAACGGTGCGGCTGTATACCGGCCGCACATCACCGCCGCAGCATATGCGGCCTGCGTGAACGGCGAGGACCACGACGGCGATTTCCGCCTGACCCGCGAACTGATGGCCCGCGGCGTGCAGGTGGAGTGGCTGCCCGAAGAGCAATAACACAGCAAAGCCCGCCGGGGAGAACGAAATCCCCGGCGGGCTTTTGATTTATTGGTTTTGCTTATCTGGAACATATTCCAGAAAATCACCGGGCTGGCAAGCCATCAATTTGCAGATCGTGGAGACGTTTTCCCATGACACCGGCTCACCCTGCCGAATCCGCTGGATTGTCGCCTCACCGAGCAGCTTTTCTTTGCGCAGCCGGTAACTGCTGTACCCCGCGGCTTTCAGTGCGGCAAGCAAATCGACTTTATACTGTATCGCCACAATATTCCCCTCCTTTTCTTTGCCTTTAGTATAGCACGGATATACACCAATGTAAAGTGCACAATATATACACAAAATATGGTGTATCTTTGGACGATATGTCAATGTACAAGCACAAGAAACAAGTGTATAATAGAATCATGGAAAGGAGGTGAGCACAATGAAAAACAAAAAGCGCCGCAAGCAAAAACTTGCGGCGGCGTCCAAAAGCTGGTTGGCAGACCTGCTCAAGGACATTGCTGGGGGCGTCGTAACCGCCCTCATTATCAAGCTTCTGAAGCTTGATTAACACAGCAGAGGGCCGGAGCCGGAAAGGCCCGACCCTCCGCTTTTAGTGTATCACAAATTCTGGGCTTTACAAGCCAGAGGAGGCAAAAAAATGAAAAGTGTTCTTACCATCATTCTGGTGTATGTGATCGTCCGCAATGTCATTCGACATTTCTGGGGGTAAAAAAAGCGAGACAGCAAACCGCAAAAACCATCGTATAATAGAAGTGTGAAATGGCGGCGAACCATTTTACCGCAAGTGGTATTGTTACCTCCTACCATGCCCGGCTCTCGAAGCTGAACGAGAAGGCCGGGCAGCAGATGGCGGAGTATGTGGCCGCCCACGGCACTGAGGATGGCCCGGCGCTGATTGCCTACGCCCACGCCCTGGTGACCAAGTACGGCGAGGGAAGCGCGGAGCTTGCCTGCCAGATGTACGACGCGCTGGCCGAAGCGCAGGGTGTGACCCTGCCCGCCGCCGAACCGGCGGCCACGGCGGAGTACGGCGAGGTGGCCCGCATGGTGAACGCCACCAAGCGCCAGAACCCCGCCAACCTGCCAAACGGCGTGCGCCGCCTGGTGAAGCGGGCCGGGGCCGACACCACCCTGCACAACGCCATCCGGGACGGGGCCGAATGGGCCTGGGTGCCCCATGGAGACACCTGCCCCTTCTGCATAATGCTGGCCTCCAACGGCTGGCAGAAGGCCAGCGCCAAGCTGCTGAAGGGCGGCCACGCCGAGCACATCCACGCCAACTGTGACTGTGAGTTTGCGGTGCGGTTTGACGGCAGCACCAGCGTGGCGAACTACGACCCGGAGAAATATCTCAGGCAGTACCGTGCGGCCGGCAGCGATGTGAACGCCATGCGGCGCATTGACTACGCCGCCCACCGGGAACGTATCAATGCGCAAAAGAGGGCGGCGTATGCGGCGAGGAAAGCCCTTAAAGCCGAAAATCTCCCCACTTCCGGCGGAATGTTGGATGTGTTGGAAGAATACCAGCGCAATGCCAAACCTGGTGCAGGCACTTTGACCTACGGCGAGGGCTACCGTATTTCCCACCATGCTGAGGAAATAAAAACAGCACAATGGCTGCACGAAAACCTCGGCGGCGACATTGTGCTGCTGGCTGAAGATGGCGGGCTTTATGAAAAGACTCCAGATTTTTTGTGGCGTGGCAAGGGATGGGAATTAAAAACTACCACAACCGAAAAATCTGCCGATAGTGCACTGCGAAACGCATTAAAACAAATACTTGAAAATCCTGGCGGCGTAATTTTGGACTATGGCGACAATGAAGTCTCTATTCAGGACATAGAAAAAATTGTGATACGCCGTTTGGAACGGCAAGAAAAATGTACA
>SFJO01000022.1 GCA_004555865.1 Oscillospiraceae bacterium | reverse complement strand
CATGGTCAACGCCCAAAGCCTGTTGGAGCGGACGACCTACAACATCAAGGAAATTTCCGAAATCGTAGGGTATGAGAACCCGCTGTATTTCAGCAGGGTGTTTAAGAAAGAGATAGGGAAGTCACCGGCGCAGTATAGGAAAAGAAATGATCCCTACTGAGGCAGTATAAGGCGCGACAGATTATCTGCTAATGAATGAGAGTATTTTATGATGGATAAAATTTCGGATGTGACATGGCAAGACATCATTGACGTTATCCGCAATGGATTTGTAGTGTCTTTTGACGAGCCACAATATGATAGTAGTAGCCGTGGTCGATGCCGATAATGATGCTCATGGGAAATACCTTCTTTCTTTTCAAATCTTTCGGGAATCTATAATAAACGGCGGGGGAGAATATGTCTCCCTCGCCAAGATTTTCCTTCGGAAATTGCTGCGGTTTTGTCTGTCAAGACTGGCGATAGGCTCTCAAAACCGTACCGCCAGTGGTGAAAATTCACGCTGCAACAAAAAAGCGCATCCTGCTTTTCGGCAGGATGCGCGCAAAATCGCTTGTGGATATTTTCAGGCAAATGGGATAAATTTGGTGCATTTCGCCCCAAAATCGCCCGTTTTGTGGGGAACAGCAGCACATCACGGATGGAAGCGGAATCGGTGAGAAGCATGACCAAACGGTCAACGCCGAAGCCCAGACCGCCCGTCGGGGGCAGACCGTATTCCAGGGCGGTAACGTAATCGTAGTCCACCTGCGCCTTGCACTCGGGGTCGATGGCCTTGCGCTCGGCCACCTGGCGCTCGAAGCGGCCCTTCTGGTCAATGGGGTCGTTCAGCTCGCTGAAGGCGTTGCCGAATTCGGTGGCGTTGATGAAGTACTCGAACCGCTCCGTGAAGGCGGGGTTGGAGGGCTTGCGCTTGGCCAGGGGGCTGATCTCCACGGGGTAATCGTAGATGAAGGTGGGCTGGATGAGCTTTTCTTCCACATAGGCATCGAAGAACTCGGCCAGGATGGCGCCCTTTGTGGGCGTCTCGGGCAGCTCCACGTGATGCTCCTTGGCCAGGGCGATGGCCTCCTCATCGGAAGCAACCTGGTCAAAGTCCACGCCGGAATACTTCTTCACGGCTTCCACCATGGTCATGCGCTCCCAGTGGGACAGGTCGATCTGCTGGCCCTGGTAAGGCACCACCAAGCTGCCGCACACGTTCTGGGCCACGGTCTTCATCATCTCTTCCACCAGGTCCATCATGCCGTGGTAATCGGTGAAGGCCTGATACAGCTCGATGGTAGTGAACTCGGGGTTGTGCTTGGGGTCCATGCCCTCGTTGCGGAAGATGCGGCCGACCTCATACACCCGGTCCATGCCGCCCACGATGAGGCGCTTCAGGTACAGCTCGGTTTCAATGCGCAGCACCATGTCCATATCCAGGGTGTTGTGATGGGTCAGGAAGGGACGGGCGGAAGCGCCGATCTCGAAGGGGGTGAGGATGGGGGTTTCCACCTCCAGGAAGCCCTTGGCATCCAGGAAGCTGCGCAGCTGACCCAGGATCTTGCTGCGCTTGATGAAGGTGTCCTTCACTTCAGGGTTGACGATCAGGTCCACATAGCGCTGGCGGTAGCGGGTCTCCTGGTCCTTCAGGCCGTGGAACTTTTCGGGCAGGGGCAGCAGGCTCTTGGCCAGCAGCACCACCTCGGTGCAGCGAACGCTCAGCTCGCCCATCTTGGTGCGGAATACCTCGCCCTTGACGCCCACCACGTCGCCGATGTCCATCTTTTTGAAGGCGGCGTAAGGCTCATCGCCCAGCACGTCCCGGCGGACGTAGATCTGGATGTCGCCCTCATTGTCGCGCAGGTGGGCAAAGCTGGCCTTGCCCATGACGCGCTTGCTCATGATGCGGCCGGCCATGCACACGCTGACGCCGGCTTCTTCTTCAGGGGCCAGGTGCTCATACTTGGCCTTGATCTGGGCAGAGTAGCTGTCCTGGGGGTATTTGGTCAGCTGGAAGGGGTCATTGCCCGCTTCCTGCAGGGCCTGGAGCTTATCCCGGCGCACCTGCACCAGTTCGTTGTAGGCCTTTTCGGTCATTTCCGGGGCGGCCTGGCCGTTTGCGTTTTCCTTCGGCATGGAAGGTTCCCTCCTGCTTTATTTGCTTTATTTCGTGTGCCGCGGTATACGGCGATTGACATACAAAATTATTATAACAAAAAAACGGCGGAAGGGCCAGCCCTCCGCGCCGTTTTCGTACATGAACTTTTCAGCGGTGTACGCCGGATTTTTAGCACATCTGCCCGTCTCAGGCGTGATGCTGGGTGCGGGTGATCTCCCGCACCTTCAGGCGCAGGGTGTGGCCGGTGGGCAGCAGGATCTCGGCCACATCGCCCACAGCCTTGCCCAGCAGGCCGCTGCCCACGGGGCTTTCATCGCTGATGATGTTGTTGTCGGGGTTGGCCTCGGTGGCACCGGAGATGGAGTAGGTGATAAACTTATCCTCCTCGTCCTCCTCATCCAGATCTTCCAGGGCAACGGTGGTGCCCACGGTGACGGAGTTGGTGTCCAGCTCCTCGCTGTCCAGCACGCGGACATGCTTCAGCATGACCTCCAGATCGGCGATGCGGGCCTCGATCTCGCCCTGCTCGTCCTTGGCGGCGTCATACTCGGCGTTCTCGGACAGGTCGCCATAGCCGCGGGCCACCTTGATCTTCTCTGCCACTTCCTTGCGGCGGACGATCTTCAGATGTTCCAGCTCATCCTCCAGGGCTTTCAGGCCCTGCTGGGTCACAACAACTTCTTTGGCCATAACAAAACTCTCCTTGTGGTTTATGATGGGTCCCCGGAAACCGGGCGCGTTTGCGCCGGGTGTGGGGAGGGTTTTACGATACACCCCAATATTATACTGGATGCAGGGGGCGGTGTCAACGAAAAACCGTGGGACAAGCGGGCTTTTTCGGACGAAAAAACGCCGGGGCTGCCGGCGGGAACAAAACCGCGCCCCCGCTCGGGCCAGGAGCGGGGGCGCAGGGAAAGTGCAGACAAGGGGTTACTCCAGCCGGTCGTCCACGCCGTTCTGGTTCTGGTCGGGGAACACGCCCGGTTCGGGGCAGCCGTCGCCCGGCTCATGGGGATGGGGCGCGGGGCCGCCGCCCAGCACCTCGGAGGTGCGGATGCCGTTGCGGACGCGGCAGTCCTCAATGCACTGGCTGAGCACGGCCTTGACCTTCTGGGGGTGTTTTACATGGCGGATCTCCACAACGGGAACGGAAGCATCGCTGCTCTGCACCCGAAGGGTGCCCACGCCGAACAGCCGCTCGCCCAAAGTGCGGGTGAGGCTGATGTCCCGCACGCGGTACAGGCGGACCTCCTCCTCATGCAGGCTCATGAAGCCGGTGTTCAGCACCAGCTTGTTGGCGGTGAGGGAATAGCGGGTGAAGCTGAGGGGCAGCCCAAGCACCCGCTTGCGGTCGGTCCACAGGACGGGGTCTTCGGCTACGCTGACGGCGAAATCGCCGCTTTTCAGAGGTTTGGAAGGTTGCGCCATGGGAAAACTCCTTTCTTTGCAGGGGCACAGGCCAACACAAAACGCCCGCCGACAGAAAGCTGCCGATGGGCGTTCAGATCGTTTTATCGGGAACCGGGCGGCCGCTCAGCGCGTGCCCGGTTCCGGCCCGCAGGCAAGATTCAGTCCACCTTCACGATCCAGTTCTTGGTGTCGGGCAGCTTGCCCCACTGGATGCCGGTGAGGGTATCGTACAGCTTCTGGGTCAGGGGGCCGATCTTGCCGCCGCTGATCTCCACGCTCTCGCCCTTCCAGGTCAGCTCCTTCACGGGGCTGACCACGGCGGCGGTACCGGTGCCGAAGACTTCTTCCAGCTTGCCGTCACGGCCAGCCTGCATGATGTCGGCGATGGCCAGCTTGCCCTCAATGACCTCATAGCCCCAATCCTTGCACAGCTCGATAATGCTGCGGCGGGTGACGCCGGGCAGAACGGTGCCCACGCAGGCGGCGGTGTAGATCTTGCCGTCGATCTTGAACATGATGTTCATGCTGCCGACTTCTTCCACGTACTTCTTCTCAACGCCGTCCAGCCACAGAACCTGAGCATAGCCCTTCTTCGCGGCCAGCTCGCCGGCCTTGATGGAAGCCGCGTAGTTGCCGCCGCACTTCACAGCGCCGGTCAGGCCCGGGGCTGCACGGATGTAGTCGTCTTCCACGTAGATCTTCACGGGGTTCAGGCCCTCGGCGTAGTAAGCGCCGGAGGGAGCCGCGATGATGCAGAAGGTGTAGTTCTTGGAGGAATGCACGCCCAGGCCCACATCGGTGGCAAACACGAAGGGACGGATGTACAGGCTGGCGCCGTCGGAATGAGGAACCCAGTCCTCATCCACCTTGACCAGAGCCTTCACGGCCTGCTCAAAATCCTCAGCGGGGATGGGAGGAATGCCCATACGATCGCAGCCATCCATAAAGCGATGGGCGTTGCAGTCGGGGCGGAACAGCTGAACGTGGCCGTCCGCGGTGCGATAGGCCTTCATGCCCTCGAACAGCTCCTGTGCATAATGGAAGACCACGGTAGCGGGATCCATTTCAAAGCTGCCGTAGGGGACGATGCGGGGGTCAAACCAACCCTTGCCTTCGGTGTAGTTCATAACGAACATATGATCGGAGAACTTTTTGCCGAAGCCCAACTTGGTCTCGTCCGCAGGCTTCTGCTTGGGATGAGTGGTTTTCGTAATCTTGATGTCCAGCATACAATAAAACCTCTTTTCCTACTTCCCGGCCCGCCTCTGTATCAGTTTCATGGGGTGGGTGTATGATGACGCGCGCTGCGCGCCGGAAGTCGATTTACTCTATTATAGTAAATTGGACGGTCGGATACAAGGGGCAGAGTGAGAAAAAGCGAGAATTGCACCGGGTATATGGGCAGTTCAACCGCATATAAATGAAAGGGCGGAAGCGGAAAGGGGGGAAGAGACGGCAGTGAGGACAAGACTTGTGAGCCTGCTGATGAGCGGGATGCTGGCCGGGGCGGCGCTGGCGGCCCAGCGCACGGCGGGGCTGCCGTTGGGTACGGCGCTGCTGACGGCGGGGGGCGTGCTGGGCCAGCCGGCCAGCGCGGTTCAGGCGGCCCGGCAGGTGCTGGAAGCCCGCCCCATGGCCCAGACCGAGCAGGAGGACGAAGAAAGCCCGCCGGTGTTTGAGAGCCCTACATCGGAAGAGCTTGCGGCGGGGCAGCCGGAGCCGACCGCCGCCCCGGAGGAACCGGAGGAAGAGGAAACGCGGCCAGAGGGGGCGGGTTCGGTGGTGCAGGCCCATTACGGGCAGGGCAGCGGCGGCGTTTATCTGCCCTGCGGGGCGGGCAGCCTAAAAAACTGCACCGATCTGCCCCGGGAGACGGTGGCGACCCAGATGGAGGGCGGGCTGCCCTTTGAGGTGGAATTGAACAGCGCAGAGCCGCAGGTGCTCATCATGCACACCCACGCCACCGAGACCTACCGGCTGAACCAGGGGCTGTGGTACCCGGCGGACTCCACCGGGCGCAGCACAGATCTGACGGTGAACATGGCAGCGGTGGGGGCCGAGATGGCCCGGGTGCTGAACGAAGCGGGGGTAAACACCCTGCAGGACACGACCCTGCATGACTATCCGAGCTACACCGGCAGTTACGGGCGCAGCAATGCCACGGTGCGGCGCTATCTGGAGGAATACCCCAGCATTAAAATTGTGCTGGATGTACATCGGGACGCCATTGAGCGGGACGGAGACCGCATTGCCCCCGTTGCCCAGGTGGGCGAAGAGCAGGTGGCTCAGGTGATGCTCATCTGCGGGTGCGACAACGGGGGCAACCTGCCCGATTACCCCCAAAACCTGCGCTTTGCCGCCGTGTGGGAGGCCGCCATGGAGGGGGCGTACCCGGGCCTGACGCGGCCGGTGCTGTTTGACTACCGGTATTACAACCAGGACCTGACCACCGGCAGTCTGCTGATTGAGGTGGGCGGCCACGGCAACACGCTGGAGGAGGCCCTGGCTGCGGGGCGGCTGGCCGCCAAAGGGCTGGCGGCGGCGCTGGGGGCTTAATGCCCGGCGGGCAGCAAAAAAATCGGCAGGCGCGGAATGCGTCTGCCGATTTGCCGGTTCTTATTTAAGGAAGGCTCAGAAGTCGAAGGGCTCACCGTTCTTGCGGCGCTCGTAGAACTCGGCGGTGGCAGCAAACAGCACGTCGCCGGAGGAGTTCAGGGCAGTCTCCACAGAGTCCTGCACCACGCCGATGATGAAGCCAACGGCCACAACCTGCATGGCAATGTCGTTGCCGATGCCGAACAGGGAGCAGGCCATGGGGATGAGCAGCAGGCTGCCGCCGGCCACGCCAGAAGCACCGCAGGCGCCCAGGGCGCTCAGGGCGCCCAGCATAATGGCGGTGGGAATGTCCACCACGATGCCCAGCGTGTGGGCAGCGGCCAGGGACATGATGGTGATGGTAATGGCGGCACCGTCCATGTTGATGGTGGCACCCAGGGGGATGGACACGGAGTACAGGTCCTTATTCAGGCCCAGCCGCTCGCACAGGTCCATGTTCACGGGGATGTTTGCGGCGGAGCTGCGGGTGAAGAAGGCGTACACGCCGCTTTCACGCAGGCAACGGAACACCAGGGGGTAGGGGTTGCGGCGCAGCAGAATGGCCACGATGGCGGGGGAAACGACCAGGGCCATGAACAGCATGCAGCCCACCAGCAGGGCCAGCAGACGGCCGTAGCTGGTGAAGATCTCCAGGCCGTTGGTGGAAACATTGCTGAACACCAGACCCAGAATGCCGAAGGGAGCCAGCTCGATGACCCAGCGCACGGCGGTGGAGATGGCGTTGGACACGTCCTGCAGCACGGTCTTGGTGGAGTCGCTGGCCAAGCCGCGCAGGGCCAGGCCGAACACCACGGCCCAGGTGAGGATGCCCACGTAGTTGGCGCTGGACAGAGAGGTGACGGGGTTGCTCACCATGTTGTTCAGCAGGGTGCGCAGAACCTCGGCAATGCCGCTGGGAGCGGATTCCACCGCGGCGTTGGTGAGGGTGAGGGTAATGGGAAACAGGAAGCTGCCGATAACGGCCACACCGGCGGCCAGGAAGGTGGTGAGCATATACAGAACCACCACCGTGCGGAAGCGGTTGCCGATGCCCACGCTGGCGTTGGCCAGAGAGGCGATGACCAGCACGAACACCAGCACGGGGGCCACGGCCTTCAGCGCGCCCACGAAGATGTCACCCAGAATGGTCAGGATGGTGAGGTTGGGGGCGACGGCGCCCAGAACGGCGCCCAGAATCAAGCCCACCAGAATGCGAAGGATCAGGGGGATGCCCTGCCAACGTTTGACGATTGCGTTCATTTTGCGATTCCCTTTCTCTTACGGCGGCGCAGGCGCAGGAAGATGCCCCCGGCCGCCTTGCCATTTTTGCCGCTTGTACAAAGACAGAAGAACGGCGTTTTCCCCCACATCCGGGGCGAAATGTATCACCTAGTATACGGAATTGGCCACAGATTGTCAACAAATGTCTTTAATGAAAAAACAAATGAGATAAAATTCCTTACGGATGCTGCAAAAGTGAATGAGATTTCATAAAGCGCACGGGAAATTGTGCGGCTGAGGCAGTGGAGGGATTGGTTGCAGTTTGCTTTATATTATAGGTAAAGGTTTTTACGGGGAGATTTTCTGCGGCGGTGCGGCGGCCCCTTGCAACTGTGATTGGGGTATGGCAGAGATTGGCGCCCCACCTTATCCGGCCCTTCGGGTCACCTTCCCCTCGAGGGGAAGGCAAGAAAGACGGCCCTGGACGCCTTTTCCCATAGATAACAATAAAAAACAACAGCAATGCCCCCGGCGGAAACGACCCTGCCGGGGGCATGTTTACAATAAATTGATTGTGACGGGATAAAAATAGTTGTATCGGGCCGAAGCGGGTTACGGCGCGTCCTTTTTGGGCACGGGCGGCAGATCCTGATCGGCCACTTCCAGGCGGCCGATGCGGCTTTCCAGCTCGGCCAGCTTGGTGGGCAGCACGTTGGGCACGTCCTGCTGGTTCAGGTCGTCGGCCGGGTTTACCTTCGCGCCGTTGATGCGCACCACGTTGGCAGGCACGCCGGCGGCGGTGCAGTTGGCGGGCAGGTTCTGCAGCACCACGCTGCCCGCGGCAATGCGGCTGTTGTCGCCAATGTACACCGGGCCCAGGATCTTCGCGCCGGCGCCAATCAGCACGTTGTTGCCGATGGTGGGGTGACGTTTGCCGGTGTCTTTTCCGGTGCCGCCCAGGGTTACCTGGTGATAAATCGTGCAGTTGTCGCCGATTTCGGCGGTTTCGCCGAACACAATGCCCATTCCGTGGTCAATGAACAGGCACCGCCCGATTTTGGCGCCGGGGTGAATTTCAATGCCGGTAAAGCCGCGGCCCCACTGGCTGACCATGCGAGCCAGGAAAAACCGCTTATGACAGTACAGCCAATGCGCCGCCCGATGAAAGAGCAGCACATGAAACCCCGGATAGAGCAGGACGACCTCCACCAAGCTTTTGGCGGCAGGGTCCAGCCGCTGGATGTTGCGTGCGTCTTCAAGCAAACCCATGGTTGTCTCCTTTTGATTCCCGAGCACCGCTGCCAAACGCTTTGGCAGAGTGCACAATCTGCGAACGGGGATATTGTACCATAATTCTAAGGGAGTGAACAAGCTTTTTCTGTGAATGGTACCAATTGACACGCCGCGCCGGAATATGGTAGAATCTAGAGAAATCAATCGGAAGTTTGTGCTTTAGGAGGGCCGGGGCGGATGCCTGAACAGATGAGCTTTGCACATAAGAATATGCAGCTGTTCAGCCGCTTCGGTCAGTGCTCCGGGGCTGTGGCTTCCATTTTTTGTTTTTGACTTTTCCTTTCGGGGAAAAGTTTTTTTTTGCCCTGTTGCACAGGAGCGCTGTGGACCAAGGAGGTACGTGCCATGCTGATCAAACATGCCCGCGATGTGGAGGGCAAGCCCATTGAACTGCTTGTGAAAGACGGGGTGATCGCCGCCGTCGGGCTGGATTTTTCACCGGAAGAGGGCGAGCAGGTGCTGGACGCCGAGGGGCGCACCCTGCTGCCGTCCTTCATTGACACCCACTGCCATTGGCGCACCCCCGGCTTTGAGTACAAAGAGGACATTGCCACCGGCAGCGCGGCGGCTGCAGCGGGCGGCTATACCTTTGTAAACCTGATGCCCAACACCAAGCCGGTGTGCTCCTCGCCCGAGATCGTGTTTCAGGTGGAGCAGGAGGCAAAGCGGATCGGCCTGTGCGATGCAAACCAGACCGTGTCCATCACCAAGGACTTTGACGGCCATACGCTGGACCACCTGAAAACCCTGCCGGACACCATCCGCTTCATCACCGAGGACGGCCACGGCGTACAGTCCAACGAGGTAATGGCCAAGGCCTTTGCCATCTGCGCCAAAAAGGGCATTACCATCATGTCCCACGCCGAGGATATGGACATCTCCCCCTGGGATTACCGCCTGGCCGAGAACATCGAGACCATCCGCAACCTGCACCTGTGCGAATACTACGGCACCCGGCTGCATCTGTGCCATGTCTCCACCAAAGAGGCCATTGCGGCCATTCAGGCCAGCAAGTGGAAGGGCGTGCCCGTCACCTGCGAGGTGACTCCCCACCACATCTGGTTCAGCCAGGATGAGTGCAATTACCGGGTGAACCCGCCCATCCGTCAGAGCGAGGATGTGCAGGCGCTGGTGCAGGCCATCCAGATGGGCATGGTGGACACCATCGGCACCGACCATGCGCCCCACTCCGCCGAGGATAAGGAAAAGGGCGCGGCCGGCATGGTGGGCCTGGAAACGGCCTTCGGCGTGTGCTACACCAAGCTGTGCCGCCAGTGCGGCCTGCCCCTGGCCAACTTGAGTGAGCTGATGAGCCGCAACCCCGCCGCCATTCTGGGCCTGAGCGCCAAGGGCCGCATTGCCCCGGGTATGGACGCCGACCTGGTTCTGGTGGATCTGGACACTCCCTGGGAGGTAAAGGCGGAGAACCTGCACAGCAAGAGCCGCAACACCCCCTTTGAGGGCACCCGCCTGTACGGCCGGGTGTGCACCACCATCAAGGGCGGCAGGATCACCTATCAGGCGCAGTAACCAAACGCAGCGACAAAATACATTCGTTTCATTATTATAAAAGGAGAATTGCACGATGACCAATATGGACAAGCTGTACGAAGCGGTGGAAGCCCGCGGCCCTGTGTGCGTGGGCCTGGACACCGATTTTTCCTATCTGCCGGAGGAGTTTGTGCGCCCGGAGCTGACCGCCGGTGAGAACATCCTGCGCTTCAATCAGGCCATCATCGAGGCGACCAAGGCCGTCAGCGGCTGCTACAAGGTGCAGGTGGCCTACTATGAGAGCCTGGGCCTGGACGGTATGCGTGCCTACGCGGAAACCCTGAAGGCTGTGCGCGCCGCGGGCGTGCCCGTTATTGCGGACATCAAGCGGGGCGACATTGCAAAAACTGCCGAAATGTACGCCAAGGGCCACTTTGAGGGGGACTTCGAGGCCGACTTTGTGACCCTGGCCCCCTACATGGGCATGGATTCCATTGCTCCCTATCTGCCCTATGTGCAGGAGAAGGGCAAGGGCCTGTTTGTGCTGTGCCGTACCTCCAACCCCGGCGCGAAGGACTTTGAGTATGAGAAGCTGGCGGACGGCCGCCATGTGTACGACCTGGTGGGCGACAAGATGAACGCCCTGGGCAAGGAGTGCATGGGCGAGCATGGCTACTCCAGCATCGGCCTGGTCATCGGCGGCACTCACATTGAGGAGGCCACCGAGATTCGCGCCAAATACGGTGACAGCTTCTTCCTGATTCCCGGCTACGGCGCCCAGGGCGGCAAGGCCGAGGACATTGCCCAGTACCTGACCCGCGGCAACGGCGGCGTGGTGAACTCCAGCCGCGGTGTGCTGCTGGCCCGCAAAAAGCAGCCCGGCGTCGCCTTTGACGAGGCCGCCTACAACGAATGCGTGAACATGAAGGAGGCCATTGCCCATGCCTGCCAGATGCTTTGATGCTCAGGTGTTCAGCCGCACTCAGGTGGCCCCGGCCATCCATCGGCTGACCGTTCGCTGGCCCGAGACCGTGCCCATGCCCCATGCGGGCCAGTTCTGTATGCTGCGGGCCTGGGGGCGGGACGAGGCCCCGCTGCTCAGCCGCCCCATCAGCGTGCACGAGGCTTACCCCATCCGGGGCGATGAACCCATCTGCGAAAACGGGCAGCCCCTGCAGCTGGTTACCTTTCTGTTTGAGGTGAAGGGCCGGGGCACCGGCTGCCTGGCCCAGCTGGAGGCGGGCGACACCCTGCAGATCACCGGCCCCGCCGGCAACGGGTTTGACTTCTCCGGCCTGGCCAAGGGCACCAAGGTGGCCCTGGTGGGCGGCGGCATCGGCACCGCGCCCCTGTATCAGGCCGCGCGGGAGCTGGCCGCCATGGGCATCCGGGCGGACGTATATTACGGCTTCCGGGATGAGCCTTACGAGATGGAGCCTTACCGCCATACCGCCGGTGTGGTGCGGGTGGCAACGGACAGCGGCCGGGTGGGCTTCCACGGCTTTGTGACCCAGATGCTCAAGCCCGAGGAGTACGACCTGGTGGTTTGCTGCGGCCCCGAGGTAATGATGCGCCGGGTGGCCGCCATGTGCGCCCAGCAGAACACCCGCTGCCTGGTAAGCCTGGAAAAGAAAATGGCCTGCGGCATCGGCGCGTGCCTGGGCTGCACCTGCAAAACGAAGTCCGGAGAGGGCAAGAGCGTGTGCAAGCACGGCCCCGTGTTTGATGCAAAGGAGGTGTTCGAATGAGCAACCTGCATGTTTCTCTGCTGGGCAAAACCCTGCCCGGCCCCGTGATCGCGGCCTCCGGTACCTTCGGCTACGGCGTGGAGTACGGCGAGATTGTGGATCTGGGCGTGCTGGGCGGCGTGTGCAGCAAGGGCCTGACCCTGAACCCCAAGTACGGCAACGAGGGCGAGCGCCTGCTGGAGACCCCCTCCGGCCTCATCAACTCCATCGGCCTGCAGAACCCCGGCGTGCGGCATTTTATTGACAATGAGCTGCCCGCCATGCGCGCGGCCCTGGCGGGCACCGACACGGCCATTCTGGCCAACCTGGGCGGCGGCTGCATCGAGGACTACGAAGAGGGCTGCGAGCTGCTGTGCCGGGCCGGGGTGGACTTTGTGGAGCTGAACATCAGCTGCCCCAACGTGAAGCACGGCGGCATTGCCTACGGCGTAAAGCCCGAGTCGGCCAAAGAGGTGGTCAGCCGGGTGCGCCGGGTGTGCAGCCGCCCCCTGATCGTAAAGATGAGCCCCCAGGCCGAGGACATCGGCCGCATGGCGGCTGCCTGTGTGGAGGCCGGGGCCGATGCTCTGAGCCTGGTGAACACCTTCCAGGCCTGCGCCATTGATCTGGAAAAGCGCCGCCCGGTGTTCAACAACATCTTTGCGGGCCTGTCCGGCCCGGCGGTGCGGCCCATTGCCCTGCGCATGGTATGGCAGGCCGTGGGCGCGGTGGACGGCGCGGTGCCGGTCATCGGCCTGGGCGGCATTGCCAGCGGCGAGGATGCCTTGCAGTTCATCATGGCGGGCGCGGCTGCCGTGCAGGTGGGCACCGCAAACTTTGCGGACCCGCACGCCTGCCAGCGCATCACCCGGGAGATCGACCAGTGGATGGACGCCCACGGCGTGAACAGCCTGGATGAGATTCGGGGCTGCGCCCGCGGCTAAAGGTCGGCAAAAAAGCGGCCTTTGCCGCTGCGAAAATCATGCACATTGCATAAAGTGCGGATTTTATGGGAATATATGCAAGAAAACCTTGAAAAACCTGCACTTTGCGATAAAATATACATTGACGAACAGCCCGGAGGGAACTGTGCCCGCCGGGGACGGATAGAAGGAGCAGATCATGAGCAACGTGAACGCCATTGAAGTTTTGAAGGATTGCCAGGCCTTCCTGGAGGGCCATTTTCTGCTGAGCAGCGGCCGCCATTCCAGCGCCTACTGCCAGATGGCTTATCTGCAGCAGTACCCCGACAAGTGCGCCCAGGTGATGAGCCTGGTGGCGGAGCAGCTGAAGGAAATGGACATTGACGTGATCGTCGGCCCGGCCATGGGCGGCATTGTGTATGCGTATGAGCTGGGCCGTCAGCTGGGCAAGCGGGCCATCTTTACCGAGCGCGTGGACAATGTGATGACCCTGAAGCGCTTCTCCATCCATCCGGGTGAGAAGTGCATCATCGCGGAGGACGTGGTGACCACCGGCGTTTCCAGCCTGGAGACCAAGCGTGTGATCGAAGAGGCCGGCGGCGTGTGCCTGGGCATCACCTGCGTGGTGGACCGCACCAAGCCTGAGGCCCCCTCTCCCATTCCCATTCTGGCCAGCGCCGTGAAGCTGGACCTGCCCAATTATCTGCCGGAAGAATGCCCCATCTGCGCCGAGGGCAAGCTGCCTTTGGTACACCTGGGCAGCCGAAAGATGAAGGAAAAGGCTGTGCAGAGCATCAACGGATGAACCCCAACAGCCGGCGAAAACGAGGTAACGAAATGAACGCATATTTGTATTTGGCCAACGGCATGGTGCTGACGGGCCAGAGCGTGGGCGCCGCCGGTACCACCATCGGCGAGGTAGTGTTTACCACCGGCATGGTGGGCTTTCAGGAGACGCTGACCGACCCCAGCTACTACGGGCAGATCATCACCCAGACCTACCCCCTCATCGGCAACTACGGCATGAACAGCCAGGATTATGAGAGCGACCGGGTGTGGTGCCGCGGCTACATCGTGCGGGAGGCCTGTGCGCATCCCAGCAACTGGCGCTGCGAGACCACCCTGGACCAGTTCCTGAAGGATCAGAACGTGATCGGCATTCAGGGCGTGGACACCCGCTTTTTGACCCGCACCATCCGGGAAAGCGGCGTGATGAACGGCGCGATCTCCACCGAGATCCAGCCGGAGGACAAAGCCGCTGTGGCCGAGCTGATGGAAGAGATCAAGGCCTACACGATCGTGGACGCGGTCAAGACCACCACCTGCAAGGAGCCCCGGGTGTACAACCCCGAGGGGGACATCCATGTGGCCCTGCTGGACCTGGGCTGCAAGGAAAACATCGTGCGCTGCCTGGTCAAGCGCGGCTGCAAGGTGACGGTGGTGCCCAGCTTTACCACGGCCGAGCAGCTGGCGGAGCTGAACCCGGACGGCCTGATGCTGTCCAACGGCCCCGGTGACCCGGAGGAGAACGTGGAGGTCATTGCCGAGCTGAAGAAGATGCTGGGCACCGGCATCCCCGCCTTCGGCATCTGCATGGGCCATCAGGTTACCGCCCTGGCGGCGGGAGCTTCCACCGTGAAGATGAAGTACGGCCACCGCGGCGCCAACCAGCCTGTAACCGACTTCGCCACCGGCCGCACCTTCATCACCAGCCAGAACCACGGCTACGCGGTGAAGGGCGATACCCTGCCCGCCGAGATGGGCAAGATGAGCGCCATCAACGCCAACGACCACACCTGCGAGGGCGTGGATTACACGGCATGGAACTGCTTCACCGTGCAGTTCCATCCGGAAGCCAACGGCGGCCCCAAGGACACCGAGTTCCTGTTCGACCGCTTCATCGACCGCATCAAGGCGGCCAAGAAAGGGGAGTGCTGAGCCATGCCTAAAGATCCTTCGATTAAAAAAGTTCTGGTGATCGGCTCCGGCCCCATCATCATCGGCCAGGCGGCCGAGTTCGACTATTCCGGCACCCAGGCCTGCCGCGCGCTGAAGAGCGAGGGCATTGAGGTGGTGCTGGTGAACTCCAACCCTGCTACCATCATGACCGACCCGGACATTGCCGACCGGGTTTACATTGAGCCGCTGAACACCCAGGTGGTGGAGCGGATCATCCAGATTGAAAAGCCCGACGCCATTCTGCCCAACCTGGGCGGCCAGACCGGTCTGAACCTGTCCATGGCGCTGGCCCGCAATGGCGCGCTGGACCGCAACCATGTGCGCCTGCTGGGTTGCCGCCCCGACACCATTGACCGTGCCGAGGACCGGCAGCTGTTCAAGGACACCATGGAGAAGCTGGGCCAGCCGGTTATTCCCAGCAAGGTCGTGGAGGATCTGGACGACGCGCTGGACTTTGCCGAGGTGATCGGCTACCCCGTCATCGTGCGCCCTGCCTTCACCATGGGCGGCACCGGCGGCGGCATCTGCGAGGATCGGGAGAAGCTGCATGAAATTGCCACCAACGGCCTGCGGCTTTCCCCCATTCACCAGATTCTGGTGGAAAAGTGCATCGCCGGCTGGAAAGAGATCGAGTATGAGGTGATGCGTGACTCCAAGGGCAACGTGATCACCGTCTGCAACATGGAAAACCTGGACCCCGTGGGCGTTCACACCGGCGACTCCATCGTGGTGGCCCCCAGCCAGACCCTTTCCGACCATGAATACCAGATGCTGCGCACCGCCGCGCTGGACATCATCACCGAGCTGGGCATCGAGGGCGGCTGCAACTGCCAGTTTGCCCTGAAGCCCGACAGCTTCGAGTACGCGGTCATCGAGGTCAACCCCCGCGTGAGCCGCTCCTCCGCGCTGGCCAGTAAGGCCACCGGTTACCCCATCGCCAAGGTGGCCACCAAGATCGCCCTGGGCTATACCCTGGACGAGATCACCAACGACGTGACCGGCGAGACCTGCGCCTGCTTTGAGCCTGCGCTGGACTACTGCGTGGTCAAGTACCCCAAGTGGCCCTTTGACAAGTTCGTGTACGCCGACAAGAGCCTGGGCACCCAGATGATGGCCACCGGCGAGGTGATGGCCATTGCAGGCAGCTTTGAGCACGCCCTGATGAAGGCGGTTTCTTCCACCGAGCTGGGCCTGGATACCATGACCCTGCCGGAACTGGAGAGCCTGACCACCGAAGAGGTCATTGCCCGGCTGCCCCGGCAGGACTCCGAGCGTGCTTTTGTGGTGTACGAGTGCCTGAAGCGCGGCGTGGACCATAAGGTCATCTACGACGTGACCAAGATCGACTGGTGGTTCCTGGATAAGATGCAGCATCTGGCGGACATTGAGAACGGCCTGAAGACCCAGCCGCTCACCGCGGAAGCCTACAAGAACGCCAAGAAGTACGGCTTTTTGGATAAAACCATCCGCCGCCTGTCCGGCCAGGAGCTGCCCTGCCAGCTGAACGCCGGCTTCAAGATGGTGGATACCTGCGCCGCCGAGTTTGCGGCCAAGACCCCCTATTTCTACTCCAGCTTCGAAGAGGACAACGAGGCCGCCGAGTTCATCGCCCAGCGCTCTGACCCCAACAAGAAGAAGGTGCTGGTGTTCGGCTCCGGCCCCATCCGCATTGGCCAGGGCATCGAGTTCGACTACTGCTCCGTGCATTGCGTGTGGACCCTGAAGGAGCACGGCTGTGAGGCGGTGCTGGTCAACAACAACCCCGAGACCGTTTCCACCGACTTTGACACCGGCGACCGCCTGTACTTCGACCCCCTGAACCCCGAGAGCGTGGATCACATCATCGCCACCGAACAGCCGGATGGCTGCGTGGTGCAGTTCGGCGGCCAGACCGCCATCAAGCTGGCCAAGCATCTGGCGGAAAAAGGCGTGCCCATTCTGGGTACCCCCGCGGACGCCATTGACGAGGCCGAGGACCGCGAGCGCTTCGACGAGCTGCTGGAGCGCTGCCAGATCCCCCGGCCCCAGGGCACCACGGTGTTTACCACCGAGGAGGCGCTGGACGCCTGCAAGACCCTGGGCTACCCCGTGCTGCTGCGCCCCAGCTACGTGCTGGGCGGCCAGAACATGATCGTGGCCTACAACTCCGGCGACGTGAAGGAGTACATGGGCGTGATCACCAGCCATGTGGATATGAGCAACCCCGTGCTGGTGGACCAGTACATCCAGGGCACCGAGTGTGAGGTGGACGCCATCTGCGACGGCGAGGACTTCCTCATCCCCGGCATCATGGAGCACATCGAACGCACCGGCGTGCATTCCGGCGACTCCATCAGCGTGTATCCGCCCCAGACCCTCAGCCCCAAGGTCATTGAGACCCTGGTGGACTACACCGGCCGCTTTGCCCGTGAGCTGCACGTGGTGGGCCTGGTGAACGTGCAGTACGCCGTGAAGAACGACAAGGTGTACGTCATCGAGGTGAACCCCCGCTCCAGCCGTACCGTGCCTTACATCAGCAAGGTGACCGGCGTGCCCATGGTGGAGCTGGCCGTGCGCTGCTGCCTGGGCGAGAAGCTGCGGGATATGGGCCACGGCATCGGCCTGCACCCCAACGCCCCCTATGTGGCCTGCAAGGTGCCTGTGTTCAGCTTTGAGAAGCTGCACGGCGTGGACACCCAGCTTGGCCCTGAGATGAAGAGCACCGGCGAGGTGCTGGGCATTGCCCCCAACTTCCACGACGCCCTGCTGAAGGGCCTGGTGGGCGCCGGCTACGAGTTCAAGCATCCCGGCCCCGGCAGCTGCTGCATCTTCTCGGTGAAGGACAGCGAGAAGGCCGAGTGGGTGGAAGTGGCCTACAAACTCAAGCAGATGGGCTACAAGCTGTACGGCACAAGCGGCACCTGCCATTACTTCAACAAGGAAATGGTGGCCTGCAACGAGGTGCGCGGCATGAGCGGCGAGCGCCCCAACGTGATCGACCTGCTGGAGAGCGGCCTGGTGGACTATGTGTTCAGTACCAGCGCCCATGGCCGTGACCCCCAGCGCGACAGCGTGAAGATGCGCCGCAAGGCGGTGGAGCTGTCCATCCCCTGCATCACCGCCATCGACACTGCCAAAGTGCTGGTGAACGCACTGCTGGGCGATCATTCTATGAAAAATGTTCCGCTCGTGGACATTTCCAAGCTGTAAGAAGCGGTCAAACGGGAAGAGCGCAAAAAATGTGCATATCAATGATAAAAGTTGATGCGCAAAATCTGCCGTTTTGTGTGCAAGCTCTTGTGTAAACACAAAAAGATGGTAACATATTGACGGACAACCGCAGAGAATCCGTTCGAGATGTACTGCGGCAGATAACGACAGTGTTTGTGCCCGGCCTCCGCTTGGCGGAGGCCGGGCACACCGCCCAGAGGGAACCGGCCAGCGTTGTTGGCGGCGGCCGGCAGGGCGGGAAAGCTTTTTTGTGTGAAAGGGAGTTCTCAATGACGAGATCGCAGTTGATCGCCCACGTGGCAGCCGCCACTGGCATGACGGAAGCAGTTGTGGAAAATGTAATGGACAGCGTGTTCGACACCATCGTGGAAAAGCTTCAGCAGGGTGAAAAGGTCACCATCGCGGGCTTTGGCCGCTTTGAAATGCGCGAGCGCAAGACCAAGTCCTTCACCAACCCCAAAACCAAGGTGGCCAGCCAGCTGGCCCCCACCACCATTCCGGGCTTTAAGGCCAGCGGGCGGCTGAAAGAGCGCCTGAGCAAGTAAACGATTCGTTTCCGGCGTTCCGGGTTCTCCATTACTCAAAGGAGACCGGGACGCCGGTTTTTTGTTTGTGTGGCGCGGCGCAGGCTGGCATGGTATAATGAGAATGAATTACGGCGAAGAGGGCGGATTTTGCCGGCGGCATCCGGCCGGACCTGCCGCCGGGCAGGCGCTTTGGCGGCAAAGGCAGACGCACGGCAGAGCGCCCGCCCATTCTGCGAAAAGGCCGCCGTGTGCCTTTACAAAAATCCGGTCCGTCGGGGCCTTGAAAGGAAACAACCACCATGTTTTATAGTGAACTGAACGTCAGCCCGCAGCTGCACCAGGCCGTGGAGCGCATGGGCTTTACCGAAATGACCGAAATTCAGGAAAAGGTCATTCCGGTGATGATGGCCGGGCGGGACGTGATCGCCAAGGCCCCCACCGGAACCGGCAAAACCTGTGCCTTCGGCATTCCGGTGATCGAAAGCCTGAACCAGGAACTTGCCCGCCCTCAGACGGTGGTTCTGGCCCCCACTCGGGAGCTGGCCCAGCAGATTGCCGGGGACCTGGAGGATTTGGCCCACTTTATGCCGGCGGTGCGCATTGCCTGCGTGTACGGCGGGGCCAATATGCAGGGGCAGATCGACCGGCTGAAAAAGGGCTGCCAGATCGTGGTGGCCACGCCGGGCCGCCTGATGGACCATGTACGGCACCGCACCATTGACCTTGGCGCGGTGACCACCGTGGTGCTGGACGAGGCCGACGAGATGCTGAACATGGGATTTTATAAGGATGTGCGCCACATCATTGACCTGATGAAGGCCCGCAAACACCTTTCCATGTTCAGCGCCACCATCAGCCGCGAGGTGATGGACATCGGCTGGCTGTACCAGAAGGATGCCGCCGAAGTTACCGTGCAGCCGGTGCAGGAGAGCCTGCCCAAGATCACCCAGTACAAGCTTAAAACCACCGGGCGGGACAAGCTGGCCGACCTGGCGCAGATCATCCTCAGCGGCGGCTATGGCCGGGTGATGGTGTTCTGCAACACCAAGTTCACCACCGCCACCCTGTGCAACCAGCTGGCCCGGCTGAACTTCCAGGTGGACTGCCTGCACGGCGATCTGTCCCAGGCGGAGCGGAACAAGATCATGACCGCCTTCCGGGAGGGCAAACTCAAGGTGCTGGTGGCCACCGATGTGGCGGCCCGCGGCATTGACGTGGAAAACGTGGACGCGGTGATCAACTATGACGTGCCGGACTCCAACGAGTATTACACCCACCGCATCGGCCGCACCGGCCGTGCCCGCCGCCAGGGTGTGAGCTACCTGATGTACACCCCGGATGAGGAAAAGCGGGTGGCGGAACTTCTGCGCCTGACCCGCAGCCAGGCCACGCCCGTCCACTTTGATTTCAACCACGAAAAGCTGGTGGAGGAGAAGGTGGAGCAGGGCGACCGGTTCAACATCCGGGCCTACTTTTAAGGCGGGCAAAAATAATTTGCCTGCTTTGACCGACAAAAGGCTGGCGCGGGCGAGAGTTATGGTGTAAGATAAAAAAAGAAATCACCGCCGCGGCAACCGAATGGTCCCGGTGAAAAGCAAACAGGAGGAAATCACTATGATCCGTGCTACCCGTAATATGCTGGACTTCTTCGAGCGCAAAGGCATGAAATATTCGCCTGATATTGACACCACCAAGGCTGGTAAAGACGTGGTGACGGTTACTTACACCGGTGACAACAAGGACACCATCCGCTTCAAGATTTTCGTGGACCCGGATGAGGACAATGTGGCCATCCGTGTGTGGACCATTGCCAAAACCACCAACACCCGTCAGGTGGCGGCGGTGTCTCTGGTGCTGAATGACCTGAACAACAACTACCGCTGGTACCGCTGGTATCTGGACGATGACCGCGAGGTTACCGCGGCGGTGGATGCGGTGATCACGGCGGACACCATCGGCGCCATTGTCTATGAGCTGGTGCAGCGCGGCGTAAACATCATCGACGAGAACTACCCCAAGGTGATGAAGGCGCTGTGGAGCGACCAGTAACCAAAACTAAGTGGTAAAACGCCCGGAATGCGCCGGGCGTGACCAGCTTGCAGTCCGTTTCCGCCTCAGAGAAAAGGCGGCGGCGGGCTGTTTTCGTGTGGCTGGCGTGCCGCAGAACAACAGCCGCCCAAACGGGGCGGGGGAGGGAAAGAACGTATGAAAGAGTATAAAAGCATGCTGCACTATCTGGCGGGCAGCTTCGGCATAGCGTGGCTGGTGTGGGCCATCGCACTGTCCGGCAAACTGCCGGCCAGTTCGGCGCAATGGCTCACCACCGTGGGTATGTTTGCGCCGCTGCTGTCCACCGTGATGCTCAAGCGGAGCTGCCCGGAGGCCAATGTGGGCTTCCGGCTGAACCTGAACTTCAAGCGCGGCTGGATGTTCTACGCGGTGGCCATGTGGGGGCCTGCGCTCATCACCTTTGCGGGCGTGGCGGTGTACTTTGCGGTGTTCCGCAATTATGATGCAAACATGGGCTACATGGAAACCAGCGTCATTGCCATGTACGGCGAAGAGGCCTACCAGGCCCAGGGCGGCCTGGCCATCATCAAGGCCATGGCCAAGCTGCAGATCATCCAGGCGGTGACAGTGGCCCCCTTCTTCAACGCCATTTCGGGCTTTGGCGAAGAGGCTGGCTGGCGCGGCTGGCTGTACCCCACCCTGTGCTCCCGGCTGGGTGCGGCGAAGGGCATGGTGGCCGGCGGCGTGATCTGGGGCCTGTGGCACCTGCCCCTGACCGTGAGCGGCCACAACTACGGCACCGATTATCTGGGCTGGCCCGTGCTGGGCGTGGTGGCGATGATGATCTTCTGCACCAGTGCCGGCGCCTGCCTGTACTGGCTGAGCCTGCGCTGCAAGAGCATTCTGCCCTCGGCGCTGGCCCACGGGGCCATCAACGCCATTGCGGCGGTGGGCAACTACTGGCTGCCCTCCGATGGGGCAAACTTCCTGTATGGGCCCAACCCGGCGGGTCTGGTGGCAGGCCTGCCCCTGCTGGTGCTGGGCATTCTGGCCATGTGGGACATCACCCGCATGGAAAAGACCCCCATGGCCCTGTAAGCCTTTGCCTGTGAAGTGAAAATTTTACAGGGGAATTCCGCTTTCTCCGCCGGTTGTGTCCGGCGGAAGAGGGCGGAATTCTTTTTTGGATGAATGCCCGTGCAAAGGAACTTTGATATCTTGCGCAGCGAGTACAAAAGTGCAAAAAAGGCCGAAAAAGTCCAGCCGGCGGCCGCCGTATGCCACAGACCTCAAAAACTGGAAAAGAATAACACAAAACCGTTGAGCTGTGACAAAAGGGGCAAAGATGCACAAATTTGCGTCGAAAATTATGGCTGTGAAAGGTATACAGAATCGGTTGCACAGCTTGCATGGTTTTGATATACTGAATATGAATTGGCAACGGGGCCGGATTTGACCAAAAGGGTCACGGACCGGCCGAAAACGATGCAGGGCAGGCCCACAGCTGAATATCCATTGCCTGCCGCAGGGGAGGACACCATGAAGCAAAACGAACGCTTCCGCCTTTGGCGGGACATCGTCTGGCTGACTCAGCTTGGGTTCAGCATGGTGTCGCCCCTGCTTCTTTGCATCTGGGGCGGCTGGCAGCTTCAGCACCGGTTCGGCTTCGGCCCCTGGGTGATGGCCGCTGCCATTGTGCTGGGGCTGGGCGGCGCGGCCAGCGGCGTGGCGGGGTTTGCCCGCCTGATGCTGAACCGGGCCAAGCGCAGCCAGGCGCCGCCCAGCTTCAACGAGCACCGGTGACGCCGCCGAACAGAAACGCCGCTGCGGCCCCGTGCCGCAGCCATAGGGGAGGGACGCATATGAAATTGCAGCCTGCCGTCCGGCAGGAGACCATCCACATTGCCGCCGGGTGCGCCGTGGGGTGCGCCGCAATGCTGGCGGTGTTCGCGGCTTTGGGCCGCCTGGATCACACCGTAGCCCTGGGCGCAGGGCTGGGCTGGTGCCTGGCGGTGGCCAACTTCCTGCTTCTGGGCCTGTCGGTTCAGAAGGCCGCCGGGGAGAGCGAGAGCCGCGCCAAGGCCATGATGCAGACCTCCTACACCATGCGCAACCTGATGTGTGCGCTGGGGGTGATCGTGGGGTTCGTGGCACCCTGCTTCCACTGGGTGGCCGTGGTGCTGCCGCTGTTCTTCCCCCGGCTGACCATTGCGTTTATGCAGCTTACCGGCCGCTACAAGCCGGAAAAAACCACCGGAGCCTCCGGCGATGAAGGGGGGGAACACGAAGCATGAACATTAGCGTTCAAGGCGCACCGATCTATTTCACCATTCCCATCTTCGGCGGCATTCCCATTTCGGCCACGCTGGTGATCACCTGGCTCATCATGGCCATTGTCACCGGCCTGTGCCTGTGGCTCACCCACGACATGAAGGTGTCCAACGTGAGCAAGCGGCAGGCGGTGGCGGAATTCCTGGTGGAGACGGCCCGCAACTTTACGGTGGGCAACATGGGCGAAAAGTTCGCCTACTTTACCCCGTTTGTGGCGGCGCTGTTTACCCTGTCGCTGCTGTCGAACCTGATCAGCCTGGTGGGCCTGTACAGCCCCACGGCAGATCTTTCCACCGAGGCGGCCTGGGCGGTGCTGGTGTTTGCCCTCATCACCTATCACAAGATCAAGGCGAACGGCTTCGGCGGCTATCTGAAAGGCTTTACGCAGCCCATTCCGGTGCTGACCCCCTTCAACATTCTGTCGGAGATCGCCACCCCCATCAGCATGGCCTGCCGTCATTTCGGCAACATCCTGTCCGGCACGGTCATCAACGCCCTGATCTACGGGGCATTGGCGCTGGCCAGCCACGCGCTGTTCGGCCTGCTGCCGGGCCTGCTGGGCGATGTGCTGAGCCAGATCCCCTTCCTGGCGGTGGGCGTTCCGGCCATCACCTCGATTTATTTCGACTGGTTCAGCGGTGCGATGCAGGCATTCATCTTCTGTATGCTGACCACCATGTATATTGCCAACGCCGCCGAGGCGGACTGAACCCGCAACCCGAATCCATCCCGCAGGGCAGCTGCCCTGCATCAACAAGAAAACACAAGAAGGAGAATGAACTTATGGAAAGTGCAATCGTATTGGCCGGCTGCGCCATCGGCGCAGGTCTCGCCCTGATCGCAGGCATCGGCCCTGGTATCGGCGAAGGTTACGCCGTGGGCCAGGCGCTGTCCGCCATCGGCCGTCAGCCCGAATGCAAAGGCGATGTGACCAGCACCATGCTGCTGGGCTGCGCCATTGCCGAGACCACCGGTATTTACGGCTTTGTTACCGGCCTGCTGCTGATCTTTGTGGCGCCCGGTATGTTCCTGGGGATGCTGTAAGCGGCCCGCCCCGGCCAATTGATACGGAAGGAGGAAGGAACCCTTATGGAGGGATTTCAGGCACTGGTGACCATCGTTCCCTGGAACTTTGTGGCCCAGATCGCGAACCTGCTGATCACCATGCTCCTCGTCAAAAAATTCCTGTTCCAGCGGGTGCAGAAGATTCTGGACCAGCGCCAGGCACTGTGCAATGCCCAGCTGGAAGAAGCTGCCTCGGCCCGCGAAAAGGCAGAGCAGGCCCAGGCCCAGTACGAAGAGGCTCTGGCCCAGGCCAAGGCCGAGGCCGGTGAGATCGTGAAGGCCGCCGACCGCACCGCCGCCGCCCACAGCGAGGAAATTCTGGAGGATGCCCGCCGCCAGGCCCAGGCCATGCTGGCCAAGGCCGAAGCGGACATCGCCCAGCAGCGCAAGAAGGCGGTGAACGAGGTGAAGGACGAGCTGGGCGGCATTGCCGTGGACATCGCCAGCAAGGTGGTGGAACGGGAAGTTCGCCCGGAGGACCACGCCAAGCTCATCGACGAGTTTATTCAGAATGTGGGTGACGCCTCATGACGACCGACGTTGCAAAGGTTTACGGCGGCGCGCTGTATGACCTGGCCGCCGAGGAAGGGCTGGAGGACGAGCTGCTGACCCAGCAGCAGACCCTGACCCGGGTGCTGGCGGCCGAGCCCCAGTGGCTGCGGCTGCTGGCGATTCCCAGCATCCCGAAGCCCGAGCGCACTGCCCTGCTGGACGAAGCGCTGACAGGGGTGCACCCGTATCTTGTGAATTTTTCCAAGATCCTCTGCGAACGGGAGTCCATCGGGGAGCTGCCCGCTTGCTTTAAGGAGTACCGCCGCCGCTACAACAAGGCCCACGGCATCCTCACCGCCGTGGCTACCGCGGCGGTGCCCATGACCGAGGAGCAGAAGGCCCGCCTGACCGAAAAGCTGGCGGCCGCCACCGGCAAGACCATCCATCTGGAAACCCGGGTGGACGAGAGCTGCCTGGGCGGCGTGCGGCTGGACGTGGAAGGCGTGCGGCTGGACGGCACCCTGAAGAGCCGGCTGGACACGCTGCGCCAGACCCTGGCGGCCCCCGCCGACTGAGGCGGCAGCCCCGAACCCGTTTTGAACCATTCAAAAACAGCGCGCCCTCTGCTTTGGCAGGCGGGCGGCGCTGACAGACCAAAAGAGAAAGTTGTGGTGAAATTACTGCCATGCAACTGAAACCCGAAGAGATCTCCAAGATCATCCGGTCCCAGATCAAGCACTACGAGAACACCATTCAGCGCAGTGAGACCGGCACCGTCATCCTGGTGGGCGACGGCATTGCCCGGGCCTCCGGCCTGGACAACTGTATGGCCGGCGAGCTGGTGGAGTTTGAGAACGGTGCGTTCGGCCTGGCGCAGAACCTGGAAGAGAACACCGTGTCCATCGTGCTGCTGGGCAGCGACCAGGGCCTGAAAGAGGGCAGCCTGGTCAAGCGCACCGGCAAGGTGGTGAGCGTGCCCGTGGGCGAGGGAATGATCGGCCGCGTGGTGAACGCCCTGGGCCAGCCCATTGACGGCAAAGGCCCCATCACCGCCAGCGAGTGGCGGCCCATCGAGTGCCCCGCCCCCGGCATCATTCAGCGGCAGCCCGTGAAGGAGCCGCTGCAGACCGGCATCAAGGCCATCGACAGCATGATCCCCATCGGCCGCGGCCAGCGCGAGCTGATCATCGGCGACCGTCAGACCGGTAAGACGGTCATCGCCACCGACACCATCCTGAACCAGAAGGGCAAGGACGTGCTGTGCATCTACGTGGCCATCGGCCAGAAGCGCAGCACCGTGGCCCAGCTGGTGGAAACGCTGGAGCAGGCCGGCGCCATGGAATACACCACGGTGGTGGCTGCCACGGCCTCGGAGTTGTCACCCCTGCAGTACATCGCCCCCTACGCAGGCTGCGCCATGGGCGAGTACTTTATGTACAAGGGCCGCCATGTGCTGATCATTTACGACGATCTGTCCAAGCACGCGGTGGCCTACCGTGCCCTGTCGCTGCTGATCCGCCGTCCCCCGGGACGTGAGGCTTACCCCGGCGATGTGTTCTATCTGCACAGCCGCCTGCTGGAGCGGGCGGCCAAGCTCAGCGACAAGCTGGGCGGCGGCAGTATGACCGCCCTGCCCATCATTGAAACCCAGGCGGGCGATGTGTCCGCCTACATTCCCACCAACGTGATCTCCATCACCGATGGCCAGATCTTCCTGGAGACGGAGCTGTTCCACTCTGGCGTGCGGCCTGCGGTGAACCCGGGCATCTCGGTGTCCCGCGTGGGCGGCAACGCCCAGATCAAGGCCATGAAGAAGGTGGCCGGCACCCTGAAGCTGATTTACAGCCAGTACCGCGAACTGCAGTCCTTTGCCCAGTTCGGCAGCGACCTGGACGCGGACACCAAGGCCCGGCTGGCCCAGGGCGAGCGCATTGTGGAGGTGCTGAAGCAGAACCGCAGCGCCCCCGTGTCCGTGGAAAAGCAGGTGGCCATTCTGTATGCGGTGGTTCACGGCGAGCTGAAGGACATTGCCGTGGAGCAGGTGGGCGAGTTTGAGCAGGCCCTGTACGGCTGGCTGGATGCCCATGCGCCCCAGTATCTGGAAGCGGTGCGCACCACCGGCAAGCTGGAGGGCGAGACCGAAGAGGTGCTGAAAGCCGCCATTGCCGACTGCCGCGCCGATTTCTTAAAGACCCATTGAGGAGGTGACGAGCCATGGCTGGTTCCATGAAGGACATCAAGCTGCGCATCCGCAGTGTGCAGAGCACCATGCAGATCACCAAGGCCATGGAACTGGTGGCCTCCTCCAAGCTGCGCCATGCCCGCGAGCGGATGGAGCAGGCGCGCCCTTATTTTGAGACGCTGCAGGCCACCCTGGCGGACATTGCCGCCGCCAACACCGAGTTTACCTCTCCGTATCTGGCCCGCCGCCCGGTAAAAAAGACATGCTACATCGTGATTGCAGGCGACCGTGGCCTGGCCGGCGGCTACAACGCGAATCTGTTCAAGCTGGTGGCTCAGGCTGCCGAAGGCAAAGAGTGCTGTGTGCTGCCCGTGGGCAAAAAGGCGCTGGAGCACTTCCAGCGCCGGGGCATGAGCATCCTCACCGAGGCGTTCAGCCCGGTGGAGGACGTGACCGTGAGCGACTGCTTCTCCATGTCCCGCCTGGTGGCCCAGGGCTTTTTGAAGGGCGAGTTCGATGAGATCCACCTGTGCTACACCCGGTTTGAGTCCATGCTGACCCAGACCGCCAAAACGGTGCAGATGCTGCCCATGGCCGCCCCCAAGCCCCGGGAGGACAAGCGCCCCCGCAGCCTGATGCTGTACGAGCCTTCCAGCGAGGCGGTGTACGACGCCATTGTGCCCGAGTACTTCGCGGGCCTGATCTGGGGCGCCGTGTGCGAATCGGAAGCCAGCGAGCAGGCGGCCCGCCGCACCGCCATGGATGCGGCCAGCAAGAATGCCGGCGAGATGATTGAGAACCTGAACCTGCGCTACAACCGCGCCCGTCAGGCCGCCATCACGCAGGAGATCACCGAGATTGTGGCCGGCGCAGAGCAATAATTGAAGTTGAACGGCGCAGCCTGCTGCGCCGGACCGGGGGCCGGTTACGGCCCCGCAGTAAGGAGTGAAGTCCATGTCCAAGCAAAACATCGGCACGGTCATCCAGGTTACTGGCCCCGTGCTGGATATCCGCTTTGCGGACGGGCAGCTGCCGGATCTGCTGAACGCCATTGAGATCGACAACCAGGGCAAAAAGCTGGTGGTCGAGGTGGCCCAGCTGATTGGCGACAATGTGGCCCGCTGCATTGCTATGAGCAGCACCGACGGCCTGGTGCGCGGCGCGCAGGCCGTGGATACCGGCGGCCCCATCACCGTGCCCGTGGGCGAGGGCTGCCTTGGTCGCGTGTTCAACCTGCTGGGTGAGCCGGTGGACGACAAGCCCGCCCCGGAAGTGACCGAGCGCTGGCCCATCCATCGCGATCCGCCCGCCTTTGATGAGCAGCAGTCCGAGACCGAGATCCTGGAAACCGGCATCAAGGTCGTGGACCTGATCTGCCCTTACGCCAAGGGCGGCAAGATCGGCCTGTTCGGCGGCGCCGGCGTGGGCAAAACCGTGCTGATCATGGAGCTGATCAACAATGTGGCCAAGGAGCACGGCGGCCTGTCGGTGTTCACCGGCGTGGGCGAGCGCACCCGTGAGGGCAACGACCTGTACGGTGAGATGACCGAGAGCGGCGTTATCAACAAAACCGCGCTGGTCTACGGCCAGATGAACGAGCCGCCGGGAGCCCGTATGCGGGTGGCCCTGTCCGGCCTGACCATGGCCGAGTACTTCCGCGACCAGAAGAATCAGGACGTGCTGCTGTTCATCGACAACATCTTCCGCTTTACCCAGGCGGGCAGTGAGGTGTCGGCGCTGCTGGGCCGTATGCCCTCGGCCGTTGGCTATCAGCCCACGCTGGCCACGGAAATGGGCGCGCTGCAGGAGCGCATTACCTCCACCAAGAAGGGCTCCATCACCTCGGTGCAGGCCGTGTATGTGCCTGCCGATGACCTGACCGACCCGGCCCCCGCCACCACCTTCACCCATCTGGACGCCACCACGGTGCTGAGCCGTGACATCGCCAGCCAGGGCATTTACCCGGCTGTAGATCCGCTGGAGTCCACCAGCCGCATCCTCAGCCCCGAGCTGGTGGGGGAGGAGCACTATCAGGTGGCCCGTGCGGTGCAGAAGGTGCTGCAGCGCTATAAGGAATTGCAGGACATCATCGCCATCATGGGTATGGATGAGCTGAGCGAGGAGGATCGCCTGGCCGTGAACCGCGCCCGGAAGATTCAGCGCTTCCTGAGCCAGAGCTTCTCGGTGGCCGAACAGTTCACCGGTATGCCCGGCCAGTATGTGCCGCTGAAGGAGACCATCCGCGGCTTCAAGATGATCCTGAACGGCGAGTGCGACGATCTGCCGGAGTCGGCGTTCCTGTTCGCCGGCACCATTGACGATGTGTTCGCCAAGGCAAAAAAGGGTGAATGACCATGAGCAGCTTCCATTTGCAGGTGGTCACGCCGGACGGGCAGGCCTTTGAGGGCCAAGCCCAGCGGGTGTTCTGCCGCACCATCACCGGGGATGTGTGCATTCTGCCCCGGCATTGCGATTATATGACGGCCCTGGGCATGGGCGAGGCCCGCATCACCGACGAGGCGGGCCAAGTGCGCCGTGCCGCCTGCATCGGCGGAATGCTCAGCGTGCTGAATGGCCAGGTGCGCCTGGTGGCCACCACCTGGGAGTGGGCCGAGGACATTGACAAGGCCCGCGCCGAGAGTGCCCGCAAGCGCGCGGAGGAATCGCTGGCAAAAGCCACCGAAAAAACCGCCCGCGCCATGGCCGAGGCCCGTCTGCGCCGTGCGCTGGTGCGCCTGCGCGTGGCCGGAAAGTAAGCCCCGAT